>NZ_VMNW02000006.1 GCF_007713735.2 Amycolatopsis acidicola
CCCAGTGCCCGGTGCGTTCCCGCAGCAGCCGGATCGCCGCCATGGACGCGGCGTCGGGCACCTGGATCATCTCGTCGATCACCTGCGGCACGAACGACGGTTCCACCCGCGGGCGGCCGATTCCTTCGATGCGCGAAGGCATTCCGGTGCTGTAGTCCATCGCGCCGGTCTCCCAGGCACCGAAGAACGACGAGTTCTCCGGGTCGACCACGCAGATCTTCGTGGTGTGCCTGCGATAGCGGACGTACCGGCCGAAGGTGGCGCTCGTCCCGCCGGTACCGGCGCCGACGACGATCCACGACGGCACCGGATGCCGCTCCAGCTTCATCTGCGCGAACACCGACTCGGCGATGTTGTTGTTGCCACGCCAGTCCGTGGCGCGCTCGGCGTAGGTGAACTGGTCCAGGTAGAACCCGTTGGGCTCCGCACCGAGCCGCTCGGCCTCGGTGTACATCTCGGCCGGGATGTCGACGAAATGGCAGCGGCCACCGTAGAACTCGATGAGCTGCACCTTCTCCTGACTGGTCTTACGCGGCATCACCGCGACGAAGTCCAGCCCGAGCATCCGCGCGAAGTACGCCTCGGAGACCGCGGTCGAGCCGCTGGACGCCTCGATCAGCGTGGTCTCCGGCCCGATCTGCCCGTTGACCAGCGCGTACAGCAGCAGCGAGCGGGCCAGCCGGTGCTTGAGCGAACCGGTGGGGTGCACCGACTCGTCCTTGAGGTAAAGGTCGATGCCCCATTCCGGCGGCAGCGGGAAGACGTGGAGATGCGTGTCGGCGCTGCGGTTCGCGTCCGCCTCGATCAGCCGGACGGCTTCGCGGACCCAGGCCCGGTTCACTCCTGCTCGCTCGACTGCGAGACCGGTTCGGTCTCTTCAGCAGCGGGCTCCTCCTCGCCCCGGAGCTGCGCGCGCAGCTTCGCGCGCTCGCGCGCACGACGCTCGTTGCGCGCGGCGAGGCCGGCGGTGACACGGACGTTGAGCTTGCGGAAGACGAGCAGCCCGATCGGCAGCCCCACCACGATGCCGACCGCGAGCGCGACCAGCAGCGGGACCTTCAGCAGCACCAGGATGGCGGCGACGACCGCGATGAGGCCGAACCGCGCCAGCAGGTAAAGGGTCAGGTCACGGGCCAGGTGGTGTCGTTCGCTCACGGCCTCCAAGGCTACGCGCCGCCTTCCGGCGGTTCGTCGAGACCGTTGTTGTTGGGCCTGCCCTCGAACCTGGTGGACAGCACGACCGTGGTGCGGGTGCGGGCCACCCCGCCGATGCGGCGGAGCCTGCCCAGCGTCCGTTCGAGATCGTCCACCGTGCCCACCCTGACCTTGACCACGAACGCCTCGTCTCCCGCGACGGCGTAGCAGCTTTCGACCTCCGGGAGCTCGCTCAGCGCCTCGGCCAGGTCGTCGTTCTCCGCGACATCGGTGGGCTGGATGCCGACCAGCGCGGTGACCCCGAGCCCGACTGTGCTCGGATTCACGACGGCGTGGTAGCCGGTGATCACGCCGGCGGACTCCAGTTTGCCGACCCGCTCGTGGACCGAGGACGCGGACAGCCCTACCGTTCTGCCGAGCTCGGCGTAGGTCGCCCTGCCGTTGAGGCGCAGCGCCGCGATGATCTTGCGATCCAATGCGTCCACAGTGGTCACCTTAGCCCTGTCCAGGCTGGGCGATTTGTCCCTTACTACCTCTTTACTCTTCGACAACCGTTCGAGTACCTGACGGGTGAGATGCAACGATTGCCGTGTTGGTATTCCGGGGCGAACTGCCTCCGGTATAGCACTGAGGTCGTTAAGGAGGCGGAAAATGACCGCAACCGTTGGAGGGCGCCTGCTGACGCCCGGCGAGGTCGCAGCATTGTTCCGGGTGGACCCGAAAACCGTGACGCGCTGGGCGACGGCGGGACGTATCGGCTCCATCCGCACCCCCGGCGGGCACCGCCGGTTCCGGGAGTCCGAGGTCAACGAACTGCTCGCCGAGCTGACCACGGACGCCAGTGAGCCGACCCGCGGCTGAGGTTCGGTAAAGAGCAAGACCCGCGGCCCGGTCGCATCCCACGCCCGCACGAGCGGCTTCCGCCGCCCGGTGCGGGCAGGCCGGATGCGGGTGTCCCTTCCGGACACAGCCGGAAGCCGCGGGCCCAGCGCGGTGCCCGCGCCCACCGCCCGGGAACCCGACAAAAGGACTACCCTCACCAAGAGCAGTCCTCGCGTCGCCAGCACTCGGAAGGGGGCGAGCATGATCTACCTGCTCGCAGCGGTCGGAGCGCTCACCATCGCCGTCCTGTTGTGGCGCGCGTTCGCGCCGGAGCGAGTCGGCGTGGCCTCCCGGCAGGCCCCGATCGCCCCCGACGACGACCCTGATTTCCTGCGCAAGCTCGGTGAACAGCAGCGCCGCGAAGACGAAGACGGCTGAGTCGCCCTTTACCTTCGCTTTCGGTGATCCGGTTACTTCCCTGGGAAAGCGTCGGCCATCGCGGCCGCGAGTTCCAGCAACGCCATCCGCGTGTCCGGCTCCAGCCGGTCCAGTTCGATCTCCGCGCCCTCTTCCAGATGCGGGTCGAACGGGATCCGGCAGACCGCCCGCGACCGCGCTTCGAAATGCGCGGCCAGCTTGTCCAGATCCACCGAGCCCGCCTTCGGGCGCACCGAGTTGATCGTGACGATCGAGCGTTTCACCAGGTCGCCGTAGCCGTGCGCCTCCAGCCAGTCGATCGTGGCCGAGGCGCTGGTGGCGCCGTCCACCGAGCCCGAGGAAACCACGACCAGCGCGTCCGCGGAATCCAGCACGCCCTTCATCGCCGAATGCATCAGGCCCGTGCCGCAGTCGGTGAGCACGATGTTGTAGTAGTGCTCCAGCAGGCTCACCGTGCGCAGGTAGTCGACCTCGGAGAACGCCTCCGAAACGGCCGGATCCTGTTCACTGGCAAGGATTTCCAGCCTGCTCGCGCCCTGTGACGTGTACGCCCGCACATCGCTGTAGCGGGTCATCTTGTCCGCGTCGCGCAGCAGATGCCGGACCGTGGCCGTGGTCTCGATCGGGATCTTCTGCGACAGCGTGCCGCGGTCCGGGTTCGCGTCGACCGCGATCACCCTGTCCCCGCGCAGCGAAGCGAACGTGGCGCCCAGCGTGGTGGTGATCGTGGTCTTGCCGACGCCGCCCTTGAGGCTGAGCATGGCGATCTTGAACGACCCGCGCAGCGGCTGGTTGATCCGCGCGATCAGCTCGCGCTGACGACGCTCGCCGGGACTCTCACCGGGGTTCACCAGTTTCCCGGTGCCGAGGTACAAAGCCTTGCGCCACCCCGATTTCGGCGTGCGCTTTGGCGCCTGCACGCTCGGCAGCTCCGGCGCGCGGCCGCGCGAAGGCTGCGGTAGCGGCGGGTACGCCGACTGCGGCGGCTGCAGCGGCGGCAGGTTCGGGTCGTACCCCTGCTGCTGCGGGTACTGCGGCTGCCGTCGCGGCGGCTGGGCCGGGTGCGGGGTGGAATCCGTGCGCTCGTCCGAAAACCAGGGGTCGCGCGGTTGGTTCATCAGCCAACCCCGGCGTACGAATGCAAGCCCGTCGTGACCAGGTTGACGAAGAAGAGGTTGAACACGGTGACCGCGAAGCCGAGCGTGTTGATCACCGCCGCGCGCGTGCCGCGCCAGCCTGCCGTCGCCCGCGAGTGCAGGTACGCCGCGTAGACCACCCACGCGACGAACGCGGTGGTCTCCTTCGGGTCCCAGCCCCAGAACCGGCCCCAGGCCGACTCGGCCCAGATGGCACCGCAGAGCACGCCGAAGGTGAACAGCGGGAAGGCCAGGATCGTGGTGCGGTAGGCCACCCTGTCCAGCACGTCCGCGGCAGGCAGCTTGGAAGCGAAGCGGGCGAACTTGCCGTTGCGCTCGTAGGCCGACCGGAACAGGTAGAAGATGCTCGCGATGCCCGGCACCAGGAAGATGCCCGACGAGGTGGCCGCCGCGGACACGTGGATCACGAGCCAGTAGGACTGCAGCGCGGGCACCACCGGCGCGGCGACCGTGTAGAGCAGGGTGCCGCCGATGAACATCAGGATCACGATCGGCAGCAGCATGAACCCGGACAGGTGCCGCACCGCGAACTTGCGGATCACCAGCAGCCAGGTCACCACGGCGATGAACGTCACCGCCATGATGTATTCGTACATGTTGCCCCACGGCACGCGGTGGGTCGCGAGCCCGCGAAGCAGCAGCGCGGAGAAGTGCAGCAGCACGCCGAGCACGAGCAGCGCGGCGCCCATCCGGCCGATCCGCTCCGCCCTGTCGCGGCGGCCGGAAGACCGGGCCGGGGTGACGGGCTCCGTGGTGACCTCGGTGGTGGAGGGGCCGCCGGCACCGGCCAGCTCACGCACGCGGGTGCGTTCCGCCGCCTGCCTGCCCTTCGCCCCGAACGACTGCTCGATCAGGAAGAACACGAGTGCCAGCACGTAGATCGCGGTCGCGGTGGTGTAGGACCAGTCGCTGTACTGCGACAACGTTTCATTGACCGGCATTCTTCGTCCTTCTCTTCCCCGTGACCAGTTCGTCCGCGATCCGGACGAACTCCTCGCCGTATCCCGCCTGGTCGGTGCGGGCCAGTCCACCCACAGCCACCACGGTACCGGCTCCGCCCTCGTTCGCAGGGCTGACCCGCAGCCACACGCGACGGCGTTTGACCAGCAATGAAGCACCGAGCCCGAGCAGCATCGCGACCGCGAAGACCAGGACGTAGTCCTGCGTCGGGTCGTGTGAAACCTGCAGCGACACCCAGCGCTGGGCGCCGTCGAAGGTGATCTTGGTGCCGTCGGCCAGCGTCAGCGACTGGCCCACCGCCAGGTTCTGGCGGGCGACCTGCTTGAGCCTGCCGTCGTCGACCATCGACTGGTCGACCTCGAAGATCGACTGTCCCTTGCCGGAGTCGAGGCCGAGATCGCCCTGCAGCACGTCCACCGCGACCATCGGGTTGGTCATCGAAGCCGAGGTCGACGTGAGCACCCCGCCGTGCACCAACGCGGTCGGCGCGAACAGCCCGGTGATCGCGAGCTGTTTCGTGCGGCGTTCGGCGGCGTCGGTGACGCCGGGCGGGTCGAACTTCGTGGCGCCCTCGGACAGCTGCGTCGTCGTGTCCGCCGGACGCCACTGGGTCTTCTGGGTGCGGGTCTCGCCGTTGGGGTAGGTCACCGTGAAGATCGGCGTGTACCCGTTGCCCAGCAGGTAGACGCGGTCCCCCGCGGTGCGCAGCGGCGAGTTCACCTCGAGCAGGTAGGGCTTCCAGGTGTTGTTCGCGAGGTCTTCGCCGGACTGGTACTCGATGTTCGACTTGTAGGCCACCGGCTCGCCCGCCGCGGTGTACTCGGCGGAGAAGTCGTTGACCTTGACGCAGAACTGGTCGAGCTGCGTGCCGTCCACGCGCAGGCCGGGATTGAACGAGTCGTAGGCGTAGACGCCGGAGTTGCAGAACTGCGAGCCGTCGGCCTGCACGATGACCTGGCCGTCGTAGCTGTACAGCTTGCCGAGCGCGAAGGCGATGATCAGGCCGAGCATCGCGAAGTGGAAGATCAGGTTGCCGGTCTCGCGCAGGTAGCCGCGTTCGGCGCTGATCGTGCGGACGCCGCCGTCCTCTTCGCGCTCGACGGTGCGCCAGCCCTTGAGCCGCCGGCGCGCGCTCTCGAGCACCTCGTCCGGACTGCGCTCGACGGTGGCCTCGCGGAAATGCGGCATGCGCGAAAGGTTCCGCGGGGTGAGCACCGGCTTCGCCCGCATGGAACGGAAGTAGTCGAAGCTGCGCGGCAGCAGGCAGCCCACGAGCGAGACCATCAGCAGCAGGTAGATCGCGGAGAACCAGACGCTGGAGTAGACGGTGAAGAACTGCAGCCGGTCCAGCAGGGTGCCCCACCAACCGTGGTCGGTGATGTACTGCGCGGTCTTGTCCGGGTTCAGCGCGCGCTGCGGCAGGAGCGCGCCGGGCAGGGCGGCCAAAGCCAGCAGGAACAACAGGATCAGCGCGGTGCGCATCGACGTGAGCCCGCGCCAGATGTTGCGCAGGAACGCGAGTACGCGCCGCAACGGCGTGGCCCGGTACGGCTTCTTCGGCTCCGGCGGGGCTTCGGTGGCGGTCATAGCGGGAGCACCGTGTCCGTCACGAAGGCGTTGCGCATCCAGCCCATCAGATCTCCCCACAGGCCGGTGACGAGCAGCACACCGACCAGCAGCAACAGCCCACCGCCGAACAGCTGCACGCGGCGGCCGTTGCGGCGCAACCACTCCGTGGCCCGCACGGCCCAGCGCGCGCCGAGCGCGATGAGCAGGAACGGCAGCCCGAGCCCGAGGCAATAGACGAGCACGAGCAGGAATCCGCGTGCGCCCGCGCTCCCGCTGGCCGTGGCCATCGCCAGCACGCCGGACAGCGTCGGGCCGATGCACGGCGTCCAGCCGAGACCGAAGACCGCGCCGAGGAGCGGGGCGCCGAGCAGGCCGCCGCGCGGCACGCGGTGGAAGCGGACGTCCTTCTGCAGCGCGGGAATCAGGCCGAGGAACACCAGCGCCATCGCGATGGTGACCACGCCGCCGATGCGCTGCAACAGGTCCTCGTTGCCGAGCATCGCGTCGGCCAGCCACACGAGCGTGCCGAGCCCGGCGACGAAGACCACGGTGAAGCCGAGGACGAACAGCCCGGCCGCGCCCACAACGGCGTAGCGGCCCTTCTTGCGCTCCTCGTCCGCGCTCACCGCAGGCGCTTCGGCACCGACCAGCGCGGCCAGATAGGCCAGGTAGCCGGGGACGAGCGGGACCACGCACGGCGAGGCGAAGGAGAGCGCGCCGGCGACGAGAGCGACTCCCGCGGCGAGCAGTAGCGGCCCGGAGGTCGCCAGCTCAGTCACAGAGGAGTTCACCCTGCTGAGGGTAAGCAGTGAGTTTCACGTGAGCTCTTCGGGTCCCCGCTCAGCAGGGCGAACGCGATCATCCCGCGGCCAGTTGCTGCACCAGCGGCTGGATGTCGCTCGCCAGCAGACTGCGCAGGTAGACGGCCGCCACACGCTGGTCCTTGTCGATGACGATCGTCGACGGCACGACGTTCACCGGGTACCCGTGCAGCTGCAGCAGGGAGCGGCCCGGCGGGTCGTAGATCGACGGGTACGTGAGGCCGCGGTCGCGGATGAAGTCCTGCGGGGCGGACCTGTCGTCGTCTCGCACGTCGAGGCCCAGCACCTGCACCCCGGACGCCTGCGTTGCCTGGTAAAGCTTCTCCATCTCGGGCGACTCGGTGCGGCACGGCGCGCACCATTGGCCCCAGATGTTCAGCACGACGACCTTCCCCTTGTAGTCCGAGAGCGAGATCGTCTTGCCCTCGTTCATCAGGTCCTCGCCGGAGAGGTTCGGGATCGTCTTCCGGTCCATGACGTTGTAGGTGATGTCCGTCTTGCCGCCGGGCGAGGTGAACTCGAAGGTGCTGCCCTGGCTGACCGCGTCCTTGCCGGTGCTGCAGCCCGCCAGCGCGAGCACCGCGGCGAGCGCGACGACGAGCTTGCGTTTCATGCGCCGGTCACCTTCGGGTCCGTGCTGCCCGCCGGCTCGCTGTAGACGATGTCCACGAGCTCCTCGCCGTTGAAGACGAGGCTGGTGAGCGAAGCCAGCGAGCACTGGCGGCGCCGAGGGTCGTGCCAGAGCGCTTTGCCTTCGAGGAACCGGCGCAGCGTCCAGATGGGCAGCTGGTGTGAAACGCACAACGCCTCGTGGCCCTCGGCCACGGCGCGCGCCCGGTACACCGCACCCAACATGCGGTGCGCGATCTCGAGGTACGGCTCGCCCCAGGAAGGGCGAAAAGGGTTGCGCAGCTTGGACCAGTGCTGCGGCTGGCGCAGCGCGCCGTCGCCGACGGAGACCCGCTGGCCCTCGAAATCGTTCGCCGCCTCGATCAGCCGCTCGTCGGTCCGCACGTCGAGCCGGTGCGCGCCGGCGATCGGCGACGCCGTCTCCTGCGCGCGCTGCAACGGGGACGCGACGACGTGCACGATGTCATGTCCCGCAACGGCTTCCGCCACCGTGAGCGCCTGGCGCTGGCCACGCTCGGAGAGCCGGAAACCGGGCAGGCGGCCGTAGAGGATCCGTTCCGGGTTGTGGACCTCGCCGTGCCGGAGCATGTGCACGATCGTGGTCACTGGGTGGCCTCCGCGGCGGCCCTGGCGGCCGCGGGCAGCGCGGCTTCGATGATCTCGAACGCGGCGTCGTCCATCGCGGCGTTCACGAACCACGCTTCGAACGGGCTCGGCGGGCCGTAGACACCCGCGTCCAGCAACGCGTGGAAGAACGCGGGGAATCGCCACGTATGGGAGTTCGTCGCGTCGTGGTAGTTCCGCACCGGCTCCTCGGTGAAGAACACCGTGATCAGGTTCCCGGCGTACGCGACGTGGTGCGCCACGCCCGCCGTGGAGAGCGCCTCGGTGAACAGCGCGCCGAGGCGTTGCGAGTTCTGGTCCAGGGCCCGGTAAACGCCGTCGTCCGCCGCGCGCAGCGCCGCGAGGCCGGAAGCGACCGCCACGGGGTTCCCGGACAGCGTGCCCGCCTGGTAGACCGGGCCGCCGGGCGCGAGCCTGGCCATCACGTCGGTGCGGCCGCCGAAGGCCGCGGCGGGCAGCCCGCCGGACATGACCTTGCCGAACGTGTACAGGTCGCCCGGCACGCCTTCGAGGCCGAACCAGCCCGAGCGCGAGACCCGGAAGCCGGTCATCACCTCGTCCATGATCAGCAGCGCGCCGTGCTCGTGCGCCAGTTCCAGCAGCCCGGCGTTGAAGTCCTCGAGCGGGGCGACCGCGCCCATGTTGCCCGCCGCGGCCTCGGTGATGATCGCCGCGATCGAGTCCGGGTTGTCCACAAAGGACTGCCGGACGGCCTCGAGGTCGTTGTAGGGCAGCACGATCGTGTCCGCCGCCTGCGCGCCGGTGACCCCGGGCGAGGTGGGCAGGCCGAGCGTGGCGACCCCGGAGCCCGCCTGCGCGAGCAGCGCGTCGACGTGCCCGTGGTAGCAGCCGGCGAACTTGATGATCTTGCTCCGGCCGGTGAACCCGCGTGCCAGCCGGATCGCGCTCATCGTCGCCTCGGTGCCCGAGTTGACCAGCCGGACCTGGTGCACCGGGTCGACCCTGGTGATGATCTCCTCGGCGAGTTCGACCTCACCGGTGGTCGGCGTGCCGAACGACAGCCCGGAGGCCGCCGCCTCGCGCGCCGCGGAGACCACCTGCGGATGCGCGTGCCCGAGGATCATCGGGCCCCACGAGGAGACCAGGTCGACGTAGCGATTCCCGTCGATGTCCCAGAGATAGGGGCCCTCGCCGCGGACCATGAACCGCGGGGTGCCACCCACCGAGTTGAACGCGCGCACCGGGGAGTTCACTCCGCCGGGCGTCACGGCGCTCGCGCGCTCGAACCATGCCTTGGACTGATCGACTCCGTGCGTCACGACTGCCAGTCTCCCAAAGACCGGGTCAGGCCTCGTTGAGGTGGGCTACGTAATCCTCGATCGTCTCGTCGCCGTCCTGCTTCTTCCGCTTCTTGCGGTGCCTGGCGCGGACCGCCAGCAGCACCTCCCGCACGGCCTCGACCAGCAGGATCGCGGCCAGCGTGCCCAGCCCGATGGCGCCGGCCATCCAGTTGCCGAGGTAGCGGGTGGAGGTGAGCGTGGTGCCGTCGGACAGGTTGACCGTGAGCGTTTTCACGCCCGCGTCCCAGCACCGGAAGGCGAACCACACGGCGACCGCGGCCACGACCACCTCGGCGAGAGCGATCAGCGCGCGCCACGGCCGGTGCAGTTTCGCGGGCGGCGGCTCCGGGGGCCACTCGACGTCGTCGTTCACGGTGACCAGACTCTCACGACTGCTTCAGCGCGGCACGCAGTGCTGTCACGTCCCGCGCCCAGGCGAGCACCACGGAGTCGTCGTCGAGCCGGATCGGCAGTTCGTCGTACTTGCGCGGGGCGCTCCAGCCGCCGCCGAGCACCCGCGCCCCGGTGGGCGCGCCGACGTCGTCCACCTCGGCGATTTCCTTCAGCGGCAAGGATTCCCGCCCCTGGACGAGCTCCGTCGTGGTGACGCGGACGGTGAGGAAGCGGCGCCGCGCCTGGATCCACGGTGCGGTGATGGCGGCCAGTCCGAGGCCGACGAGCACCCAGGCGACGGTGTGCGTCGCGCCCGTGGCGAGTTCCACGAGGTACCCGGCGACGGCGAACAGCGGGCCGTAGAGCAACGCCGTCCACTTCGCCCCGTACTCGACGAACCTCGTCTCGCTCACCGCGGCCTGCGGGTGACTTTCGGGAAGTACGGGTTGACGTTGGGCAGGTACATCAGCAGCAGGCCGACGAGGCCGATCACCGTGGCCAGCAGCGTGACGATGCTGGCGAACTGCACCGCCAGCTGGAACACGAGCGTGATCGCCATCAGCACGGTCAGCACGGTGCGCGCGGACCTGGTGCCCTGGCGGGCTTTCCAGGCGAACAGCACGTACAACGCCGCGAACGAGACCGCGCCGACGAGCACCACCGCGAACATCACGGTCATCCCGGACCGGATCTGGTCCGCGCTGACCGAGGTGTCGGTGTTGTTCTTGATCAGCTGGTCGATCAGCTGGTTACGGGCGACGAACATCAGCACGTAGCCGATGATGAACACGACGCCGGACGCGACCCAGAGCCAGAAGGACACCTGGACCGGCTTCGGTGGGTCGATCACCGGGACCTCGTCGCCGGGCAGCGCGGGGGCCGGCGGCAGCCCCTTGGCGCGGCGCTGGTCGTCCGATTCCGGCTCTTCAGGTGTGCTCACGCTGGAAGGATACTGTTTCGCGAAGCGGATCGGTTGAGGGCGGTGGCGGGCCGACGGGTGGGGTTAGTCCAGCCAGGCCGAAGCTTCGGTGGCCCAGTACGTGAGGATCATGTCGGCGCCGGCGCGGCGGATCGACCTGAGCACCTCGAGGATGGTGCGCTCGCGGTCGAGCCAGCCGTTCGCGGCGGCCGCCTCGACCATCGAGTACTCGCCCGAGATGTTGTACGCCGCAACGGGAACCGGCGAAACCTCGGCCGCCGCGCGCAGCACGTCCAGGTAGGACAGGGCCGGTTTGACCATGATGGCGTCCGCGCCCTCGGAGACGTCCAACTCGATCTCCCGCAACGCTTCACGCGCGTTGCCCGGCTCCTGCTGGTACGTCTTGCGGTCGCCCTTCAGCTGGGAGTCCACGGCCTCGCGGAAGGGGCCGTAGAAGGCGCTCGCGTACTTCGCGGAGTAGGCGAGGATCGACGTGTCCACGTGCCCGGCCGTGTCCAGCGCGGAGCGGATGGCGCCGACCTGGCCGTCCATCATCCCGCTCGGGCCGAGCATGTGCGCGCCCGCTTCGGCCTGCGCCACGGCCATCTCCGCGTACACCTTGAGCGTCGCGTCGTTGTCCACTCCGCCGTGCTCGTCCAGCACGCCGCAGTGGCCGTGGTCGGTGAACTCGTCGAGACAGGTGTCGGCCATCAGCACGGTGTCGTCGCCGAGCTCCGCGCGAAGGTCGCGCAGCGCGACGTTGAGGATCCCGTTCTCGTCGCAGCCGGCGGAGCCCACCGCGTCGCGTTTTGCCGGGATACCGAACAACATCAGCCCGCCGACACCCGCGCGCACCGCGTCGACGGCGGCTTTGCGCAAGGTCTCCCGCGTGTGCTGCACGACCCCCGGCATGCTCGCGATCGGCCGCGGCTGGTCGGCCCCCTCGGCGACGAACATGGGCAGAATCAGCTGGCGCGGCCGCAAGGTGGTCTCACTCACGAGCCGCCGCATGGCGGGAGTGGTGCGCAACCGGCGGGGACGATGCTCAGGAAACACGCGAACGACGGTACTCCCGCGCGAAAGGCCCCCGTTCCCAGGGGAACGAGGGCCTTTTCACCGCTACGAACTGCTACGAACGCCGCGTCCGCTTCGCCTTGCGTGGGGGCGGGAGCGCGCCTTCCGCGCGCAGCTTCGCGGCATGCGCGGCCAGCGCGTCGACCAGGTTCGGGATGTCCGCCTTCTCCGGCTGGACATCCACCCGCAGGCCGAACTCCACCGCGGTCTCCGCCGTCTTCGGGCCGATGCATGCGACGAGCGTCCGCGTGTGCGGCTTGCCCGCGATGCCGACCAGGTTCCGCACGGTGGACGACGAGGTGAAGCACACCGCGTCGAACCCGCCGGTCTTGATCATCTCGCGGGTCTCGGCCGGCGGCGGGGCCGCGCGCACGGTGCGGTAGGCCGTCACGTCGTCGACCTCCCAGCCGCGGTCGACCAAGCCCGCCGACAGGGTCTCGGTGGCGATGTCGGCGCGCGGCAGCAGCACACGGTTCACCGGGTCGAGGATGTCGTCGTACGGCGGGAACTCCGCCAGCAGACCTTCACTGGACTGCTCGCTCTTCGGGACCAGCTCCGGGTTGATGCCGAACGCGCGCACGCGCTCCGCGGTCGCTTCGCCGACGCAGGCGATCTTCACGCCCGAGAAGGCACGCGCGTCGAGCCCGAACTCCTCGAACTTCTCCCACACCGCGCGCACCGCGTTGGCGGAGGTGAACACGATCCACTGGTAGCGGCCGTCGACCAGGCCCTTGACCGAGCGCTCCATCTGCGCAGGGCTACGGGGCGGCTCGACGGAGATCGTCGGCACCTCGTGCGAAGTGGCGCCGTGGCTGCGCAGCCTGTCCGCCATCTCGCCCGCCTGCTCCTTGGTGCGCGGCACCAGGACCTTCCAGCCGTACAGCGCGCGCGACTCCCACCAGGACAGCTTCGAGCGGTGCCCGGCGGCCTCCCCGATGGTGACCACGAGCGGACCGACCAGCTCGCCCGCGTCCTGCGAGAGCGTGGCCAGCGTGCTGTCGAGGGTGCGCTGCGTGTTGATGGTGCCGTTGGACGTCACCGCGACCGGCGTGGTCGGGGCGAGCCCGTGCTCGACCAGCGCGCCCGCGGCCTCGGCCAGGTGGCTCGAAGTCGCGTGCAGCACGATCGGCCCCGGCGTCCCGGCCAGCCCGGCCCAGTTCACGTCACCGCGGACGTCCACCTCGGCGTGCGAGCCGCCGAGCGCGATCCCGGCGTACGCGGGCACCGCGATGCCAGGTCCGACCCCGGGCACGATCTCGAACACCGCGCTGGTCTTGGCGACGGCCTGCACCTCACCCACCACGGCGGGCAGGGTCAGCGGGTCGCCGCCGACGAGCCGGAGCACGAGGCGGCCTGCCTTGGCCTCGTTCGCCAGGTCCTTGGCGACCTCGCCGGGCTCACCGACCGCGGGCCGGACCTCGGCGTCCGCACTGGCTTCGGCGAGCACGCCGGCAGGCACGTCGGGGTCGGTCACCACGACCTCGGCCTTGGCGAGCAGTTCTTGGGCACGAACGGTCAACAGTCCGGCGTCGCCGGGGCCCGAGCCCACGAACGCGACGCGCCCAGCGGTATTCCGCGCGGGGGTCATCGTGTTTCTTTCTCCAGTGCGATCTTTGTCAACGTGAGTTGCGGCCGGGGCCGGACAGCGCGCCGGCTCCCAGGTCGAGCAGCTCCGCGGCCACGTCACGGCCGAGTCGCTCCGCTTCGCTCTTTTCGGCGAGCGCCGAGGCCTTGATCATTTCGACGGACTCCCCATCGAGTCCGGCGGCGGCGGTACCCCGCAGCGAGATGCGCTCGACGACCGAGCCGTCCGCGTCGAGGTCCTCCACCACTTCGGCCAGCGCTCCGACGGGCGCGCTGCAGCCGGCCTCGAGCGCGGCCAGCATGGCGCGCTCGGCCGTCACGGCGGCCCGTGTCGCTTCATCGTCCACAGTGGACTGAAGCAGGTGTTCGATGTCCACGTCGTCGACGCGGCACTCCACCGCCAGCGCGCCCTGCGCCGGCGACGGCAGCAGCTGGATCGGGTCCAGGGTCTCGGTGATCTTGTCGGCGAGGCCGAGGCGCACGATGCCGGCACGAGCCAGCACCACCGCGTCCAGCTCGCCGGTGAAGACCTTGTTCATCCTGGTCTCGATGTTGCCGCGGATCGGCACGACCTCCAGGCCGAGACCGAGCGCGCGCAACTGCGCGGACCGGCGCGCGGCGCCGGTGCCCACCTTCGAACCGGGCGGCAGCTCGCCCAGGGTCAGGCCGTCGCGGGCGATCAGCGCGTCACGCGGGTCTTCCCGCTGTGGGACGGCGGCGAGCACGATGCCGGGCTCGGGCGCCGTCGGCAGGTCCTTGTAGGAGTGCACGGCGACGTCGACCTGCTTGTGCAGCAACGCTTCGCGCAGCGCCGAGGTGTACACGCCGACGCCGAGCTCGGTGACCGGCGTCTGCTTGTCACGGTCGCCCGCGGTGGAGATCTTGACGATCTCGACGCTCTCCCCCGCCGCGCGCAGGGCGTCCGCGATCGTCTCGGCCTGGACCACGGCGAGCTTGCTGCCTCTGGTCCCGATCCTGATGGTTCGTGTCACTGGGTTTCACCGTCTGTCTTGGGCTGGGGACTGGGGCTGGCGACCACGGCGGGCGAAGCCGGGTCCAGCTCGAACAGCTCCCGCAGTGCGTTGGCGTAATCGGTGCCCTGCGCGTCGGCGGCCAGCTGCTTGACCCGCACGGTCGGCGCGTGCAGCAGCTTGTCCACGACCCGGCGCACGGTGCGCGCGAACTCGTCACGCACCCCGGGCTCGAGCTCGGGCAGCCGGTGGTCGAGCCGGAGCAACTCGGCGTCGACCACTTCGGCGGCCCGCTTGCGCAGCGCGGTCACGGTCGGGGTGACCGCGGCGCTGCGCTGGCCTGCCAGGTATTCGCGCACCTCGTCGAGCACGATGCCGGTGGCCCTGGCGATCTGCTTGGCGGAGGATGTCCCGCCGAGATCGTCCATCCGGCGCCGGACCGTCTCCAGGTCCACCACCCGCACGTCCGGCACGTCGGCGACGCCAGGGTGCACGTCGCGCGGCAGGCCGAGGTCGCAGATCACCAGCGACCGGCCTTCGCGCGGGAGAATGTGATCGGGGCGCAGCACGACGTCCTGCGCGCCGGTACAGCTGACCGCGAGGTCGGCCTCGGCGAGCCGCTCCGCCAGCTCGTCCATGCCCGCCGCCGTCGCGGGCACGCCCAGCTCGGTGATGTTGCCTGCCAGCCGCGTGGCGTTGCCCAGCGTGCGGTTCACCACCGTGATCCGGCCGATGCCCGCCTTGCGCAGCTGGCTCGCGGACAACGCGCCCATCGAACCGGCGCCGACGATCACCGCGTGCTTGCCCTCGACGTCGGAGGTCTCGCCCAGCGCCTCGGAAACCACCGAAGCGCCGAGGGTGTCCAGGCCCGTCTCGGTGTGGACCCGCTTGCCGACGCGCAGCGTGGTCTGGATCAGCTCGTGCAGGGTGCGCCCGACCGTGCCGGACTCGCGCGCGGTGGCGTAGGAGTTCCGCACCTGGCCGAGGATCTGCGTCTCGCCGACGACCATCGAGTCGAGGCCGGACGCCACCGAGAAGATGTGCTCGACGGCCGCGCCCGCGTAGTGCACGTACAAGTTGTCGTAGAGGTCCGCGGCCGCGCAGCCGGCGTGCCGCGCGAGCACCTCCGACACATCGGCCAGCCCGCCGTGGAAGGTCTCCACGACGGCGTAGACCTCGATCCGGTTGCACGTCGAGACGAGCATCGCCTCGTTCACGTGGGTGCCCTGCTGGAGCTGGTGCAGCACCTTGTCCAGCTCGTCCGCGCCGACCGCGGCACGTTCGAGCGTGCGCAGGTCCGCGGTGCGATAGGAAAGCCCGACGGCCAGGACAGACACTTGTTACCGCACCACCATTCCGTTGCCCACCTTGTGGGAGCCGTTCGCGTCGTCGGCGCGCCGGGCGACGTGGAAGGACAGGATCTGCAGCTCCACGGCGAGATCCACCTTGCGGACCTCGATGTGCTCGGGTACCTGGAGCACCACGGGCGCGAAGTTGAGGATGCACTGCACGCCACCGGAGACCAGCCGGTCGCAGACCGACTGCGCCGCCGTGGGCGGGGTGGCGATCACGCCGATGGAGATCCCGCGCTCCGAGCAGACCGCAGGGATGTCGTCCAGATGCGAAACCGGTATCCCGCCGACCGGGACGCCGACCAGGTCCGCGTCCACGTCGAACAACGCCTCGACGGGAAAACCCCTGCCGGGGAACCCGCCATAGTTTGCCAACGCGTGGCCGAGGTTACCGATTCCCACCACGGCCACCTTGTGCTGGCGGGTGAGCCCGAGCGTCCGCTCGATCTGGCCGACGAGCACCCGCACCTCGTAGCCGACGCCACGGGTGCCGTACGAGCCGAGGTACGAAAGGTCCTTGCGGAGCTTGGCGGAGTTCACGCCCGCCGCGGCCGAAAGCTCTTCGCTGGCGACCGTCGTGGCGCCCTGCTCGGCCATCGCGGACAGCACCCGCAGGTACACGGCCAGCCGCGCGACGGCGGCTTCCGGGATGGACTTGGCGCGGACCGGATCGGAGCCGTTCACGCCGACGGCGGGCATCTCCGCGGTGGGCGCGTTGTCGGCGTCGAGCGCGGGCGTGACAGCGGAGCCATTTCGCCGGCCACGCCGTGCCACCACGCTGGCCTCCTCATCCGACACGTCAAACGCCACTCGTAAAACTTCCCCTTGACCCGGCAAGCGAAGTCCGGTTTGATGCCGGGGCCGCGTGGGGGACCTGCAATACGGTAGCCACTTGTGAACGCAGGCACAAAGTCGCTGGTCGCGGGCATGACCAGAACCACACTCGGGGCTAAGCGGCGCTGAAAGTGATCGTCTGCCAGCCGGTGGCTCCGTCGGGTACGACGTCGGCGATCTCCTCGGTCTGGGTGTAGCCGGACTTGTCCGTGGCCCGCACGGTGACGGTGTGCGAGCCCTTGGCGGCGTCGAGCTGGGCCCACCACATGCGCCAGCTGTCCGTGTTGACCTCGGCCGAGAGCAGCGTCTCCTGCCAGGGCCCCTGGTCCACCCGCACTTCGACCTTCTCGATGCCGGTGTGCTGCGCCCACGCGATCCCCGCGACCCGGACCTTCCCCGGCACCACGGTCCCGTTCGCGGAGTCGATCCGGGATTCGGTCTTGATCGGCCCCTGCGCCGACCACCCGCGTTGCAGCCAGTACGCCTGTTTCGCGTCCCACGTCGTCAGCTCGAGGTCGGTCACCCACTTCGTCGCCGACACGTAGCCGTAGAGCCCGGGCACCACGAGCCGCGCCGGGAAGCCGTGCTCGATCGGCAGCGGTTCGCCGTTCATGCCGATCGCCAGCATCGCGCCGCGCCCCTTCTCCATCACCGTCGACACGGGCGTGCCCGCGCTGAACCCGTCCGAGCTGGTGGAGAACAGCTGCTCCGCCCCCTGCCGCACCCCGGCCTCGTCGAGCAGCTCCGCCAGGTCGACGCCGATGAACCGCGCGGTCGAGATGTACTCCCCGCCGACGGGGTTCGACACGCAGCACAGCGTGATGATCCGCTCGACCAGCGGCCGGGAACGGATGTCCTCGTAGGAGAAGGTGATCTCCTTGTCGACCATCCCGTGGATGCGCAGGCTCCAATCCTCGGTGCGCACCTGCGGCACGACCAGCGCCGTGTCGATCCGGTAGAAGTCGTTGTTCGCGGTGATGAAGGACGGCGTGCCGAACCTGGCGAAGTCCGCGTCCACCGGGACTTCGGGCGCGGGCTGGGCCGGCACCAGCGGGCCGACCGCGGCGCGCGAACCGCTCGCGTCCTTGCGCGTGCCGAGCCCCTGGCCGATCGCGCCGAGCACCCCGGCGCCGACAACGGTGATCAGGAAACTCCGGCGGCTGCCCGACAGGCCGCGCTCGGTCGCGCCGCGATGCAGGATCCGGAACACCGTGACCCCGGTGAGCAGGCTGACCGCGGGCGCGAAGAGCGCCGCCTGGCCGAGATCGGGCCGGAACCACACGGCCGCGATGCCGAGCACGCCGAAAGCACCGATGAACAATTGGCCCGGCAACGGGCGTTCGCGGGAGATCAGCCCGGCCACGACAGCCAGCGCGAGCATCACCACGGCCATCCCGAGCAGCAGCACGGTCTTGTCCGCGGTGCCGAACGTGCTCGTCGCGAATTCCTTGAGCCAGGCCGGAACCAGGTCGATCGCCGCGTTGCCGACGGCCAGGTACGGCGAGGCGTTGAACCCGACGAACGCCGCCACCAGATGCCCCGCCGCGAGCGCGGCCACCAGCGAAACCACGCCGATCAGCCCGGCGACCGGCGCGGGCAGCTTCGGTGGCGCCGGGGCGGGCGCGTCGTCCAGGTCCGTACTCACCTGTCCATTCTTCGCCCGCCCGTGGCGAAATCCCCGTCAGGAACCGCTTACGAGTGCCTTACGAAGCCGGTCCTCTTCGACCTTCCAGTACCCGTGCTCGACTCCGTCGATGAGGAACACCGGCACCCGGTCGCCGTACTCCGCGCGCCACTCCGGATCGGAGTCCACGTCCGCCTTTTCCCACGCGACACCGAGTTCGCCGCAGATCCGCGCGATGTCGGCCTCCGCCACCTCGCAGGCGTGGCAGCCCGCCCGGCTCATCACGGTCACTTGACTCATGACCGCAAACGTACGCGCCGCAGCTTCCCGGTCGCCGAATGCGGGAGTGACTCGGCGAATTCGATGCTGCGCGGCACTTTGTAGCCCGCGAGCCGGGCCGCGCAGTGCTCCACCACCTGCTGCTCCGACAACGAAGCGCCGGCCGAGGGCACCACCACCGCCTTCACCGACTCGCCGCTGCGCTCGTCGATCACGCCGACCACCGCGACCTCGGCGACCTCCGGCAACTGGGCGATGATCTCCTCGACCTCCTTCGGGAACACGTTGAACCCGTTCACGATGATCAGGTCGTTGGCCCGGTCCACCAGGTGCAGATCGCCGTCCACGTCGAGATAGCCGACGTCGCCGGTGCGGAACCAGCCGTCGGCGTCCGGCCCGTGGGCCCCGTCCGGCCAGTAGCCGGAGAACAGGTTTGCGCCGCGGATCGAGACCATCCCGGTACCCGCGTCGTCCTCGACGAACGCGTCGTCGAGGTCATCGGGATCCAG
The DNA here is from genome assembly GCF_007713735.2 of Amycolatopsis acidicola. Taxonomy (GTDB): domain Bacteria; phylum Actinomycetota; class Actinomycetes; order Mycobacteriales; family Pseudonocardiaceae; genus Amycolatopsis_E; species Amycolatopsis_E acidicola. Next base: position 19,017 of record NZ_VMNW02000006.1, read on the forward strand.
CGGCACTTCCTCGGCGAGCCCGTCCGAGCCGACCAGCCGCAGCTCGACGCCGGGCACCGGTCTGCCCACCGATCCGGGCTTCGCGTAGCCCGTGACCAGCGTGGACGTGACCACGGGGGCGGTCTCCGTCAGGCCGTAGCCCTCGAACACCGCCAGCCCGGCCTTCTCCCGGATCGCCGCCAGCACCTTGGGGTGCAGCGGCGCGGCACCGGAGTTGAGCAGCCGGACCGTGGCCAGCCCCTTCCGCAACGCTTCGGCTGGCTGCTCGGAGAACTCGTGGTACATCGCGGGCACGCCGCCGATCACCGTCACGCGCTGCGCCGCGCACACCTCCAGCGCCTTGGTCACGTCGAAGCGCTCGGCCAGCACGACCGTCGCGCCGACGGCCGTGGCGTGCAGGAGCCCTGGCCCGAGGCCGTAAACGTGGAAGAGCGGGATGGCGATGAACACCCTGTCCTGCTGCCCGAGCGTGTGCGGCACCTGCTTGACCTGCTCGAGGTTGGCCAGCAACGCGCGGTGCGACAGCATCACGCCACGCGGTGGCCCCGTCGTGCCCGAGGTGTACGACAACACGGCGATGTCCTCGCCGCCGCCCACGGACTCCAGCGGCTCTTCGTTGTCGCCCTCGGGCAGCTCGCCTTCTTCGGGGTCACGGCTGAGCACGAGCCGCGCGCCGCTGTGCTCCAGCACGGTGTCGAGCTCCGGCCGGGGAGCCAAGGGGGAAATCGGCACCGCGATCGCGCCGAGCCGCGTCACCGCGAACAGAGCGATCGCGAAATCGGCCGAAGTCGGCAGCCGCAGCACCACGCGGTCCCCGGGACCGACCCCGCGCGCGGCGAGTTCACGGGCCTGGCCGTTGACCACCGAATTGAGCTGCGACCAGCTGAAACCCGTCCCCGCGGTGGTGTCGACGAGAGCCACGGAGCCGGGCCGGTCGACGGCGGCACTGGCGAGCAGATCGGCGATGTTGCCCATGTCCCCAAGTGTCTCCCTTCCTCCCCCGTCATGGGGAAGCCGACGGATCGTCGCATTTCCGCAACCGACACCACTACCTACTTCCGGGTAACAACACGTATGCTGCTCTTCGCGCCGGAGTGGTGGTGATCACTCAGGTCGGGACAGAGGAGTCGCCGTGACGAACTGGCTGGTAGCACGCCCGGTCGGGCTGCACGTCGGCACGCTCGCGCGCCCGGTCGAGCGGGCGGAGGAGCAGCCCGCGGCCTGGGATCTGGTGCACGCCGCGCAGGAAGGGGACACCGCGGCCTTCGGCGCGCTGTACGACCGTTACGTCGACGTCGTGTACCGCTACGTCTACTTCCGGCTCGGCGACCGCGAGCTGGCCGAGGACATCACGAGCGAAACCTTCCTGCGGGCGCTGCGGCGGATCACGTCGGTCAGCTACCAGGGCCGAGACGTCGGTGCGTGGTTCATCACCATCGCCCGCAACATCGTGCTCGACCACGTGAAGTCCAGCCGTTACAAGCTGGAGATCGTCACCGACGAGGTGTCCGAGTCCGGCTCCGCGCCGTTCGCCGGGCAGACCGTCCCCGACGGCGGCCCGGAGCAGCAGGCGGTGTCGAGCGCGACCAGGGATGCGCTGCTCAAGTGCGTCGCCGAGCTCGGCGAAGACCAGCGCGAGTGCATCGTGCTGCGGTTCATCCAGGGCCTGTCGCTGACCGAGACGGCGCGGATCATGAAGCGCAACGAAGGGGCCATCAAGGCGCTCCAGCACCGCGCGGTGCGCAAGCTCGCCCAATTGTTACCCCCCACCTGGCGCTGAACTCCGTAACAAACCGGGCCCCTGGCTCGTTTCAGACGACGTGAACGTGCCCGGGTGGTCGGCGCGCGAACTTGAAGTGATTTCAGGTTTGCGCTCACTCGGTGACGCGACCCCGGACGCCGCGGCACGGGATCGGATCCGGAGCGGGATCCTGAACCGGCTCGACGAAGGGCAGCGCGGACCGAGCAGGCGACGGCGCGTGCTGGCCGAAGTGCTGGCCGCCGCCGTCGCTCTGGTGATCGCGCTCGGCGGAATCGGCCTGCTGCTGTCGAGGAACGCGCTGCCCGGCGACGCGTTGTACGGCGTCAAGCGAGCCGGGGAGACAGCGGAGCTGGGGCTCGCGTTCGGCGACTCCGCCAAAGCGCAGAAGCACCTGGAGTTCGCGGCCAACCGGCTGGACGAAGCGAAATCGCTGAGCCAGGGCGACGCCGAGGGCTACGCCGCCACGCTGGCCGATTTCCGACACGAAGCCACGGTCGGCACGTCGATGTTCACCGTGCTGGCCATGCAGGCGGGCGGCCCGTCGCTGGAGCAGCTGAGCAGCTGGGCCGCGCAGCAGAGCGTGAAACTCGCCTCGTTGCGGCCTTCCGTGCCCGCCGCGGCCACTGGCGAGTACACCTCTTCGGCTGAACTGGTCACCTCCATCAGCGATCGCGCGCAGGGCCTGCTGGACCGGCTCAACTGTTTCGAGATCACCACCGGCGTGCCGGACGGCCTCGGCGCCGTCCCCTCGACGAGCCCGTGCCAGCCCTCGTCCGACGCGTTCACCGGTGGTCAGCCTTCGGTGCCGGTACCTGCTCCGGCCGCCCCGTCGTCGGCTCCCGCCGCGCCGGTCATCACGAGTACGCAGGCCACAGTCCCTTCGAAGGCGAAACCGACCGAAGAACTGCCGCCCGCCAGCAGCAGCCCGACGCCCACCGCGGTCGGTCCGCCCATCAAGGCGCCGACCAGCGAGCCACTGCCGACGACCGTGCCGTGGACCCCGCCTGTACTGTCCATTCCGCCGCTGCTCCCCGGTCTTCCCGGGGTGGGGATCGGCTGAGGTCAATCGCTACCCTTTTCACGGAGACAACCGATTCAGGAGGCGGTCTGCGTGTGGCGCGGCAGGGGCAAGGGCCCGGAACTGGAAAGACTCGCCACGCTCGCCGGGGAGGCCTCGGCGGACGCAGCAGTCGCCATGGAATCGGTCCGGCTCGAGGGGGTCGAGCCACCGACGCCGCCCGCCCCACCGGACCTGACGGCCGCTGCGTTCTTCGACGTGGACAACACGATGATGATGGGCGCGTCGATCTTCCACTTCGCGCGCGGGCTGGCCGCGCGCAAGTACTTCACCACCTCGGATCTGGCCGGGTTCGCCTGGCAGCAGGTCAAGTTCCGGATCGGCGGCAGGGAGACCAAGGACAGCGTCAAGTCCAGCCGCGAACAGGCACTGTCCTTTGTGGCCGGTAAGACGGTGCGCGAGCTGACCGAGGTCGGCGAGGAGATCTACGACGAGCTGATGGCGGACAAGATCTGGTCCGGCACCCGCGCGCTCGCGCAGATGCACCTCGACGCCGGGCAGCGCGTCTGGCTGGTCACCGCCACCCCGGTGGAGCTGGCCGCGATCATCTCCCGGCGGCTCGGGCTGACCGGCGCGCTGGGCACGGTCGCCGAGCACGTGGACGGCGTCTACACCGGGCGACTGGTCGGGGATCTGTTGCACGGCAGGGCAAAAGCCCACGCGGTGCGCGCGCTGGCCGCACGCGAGGGGCTGAACCTGCGCCGCTGCACGGCGTACTCGGACTCCTCCAACGACGTGCCGATGCTGTCGGTCGCGGGGACGGCGGTGGCCGTCAACCCGGACGCGGGGTTGCGTGAAATCGCGCGCGCCCGCGGCTGGGAGATCCGCGACTTCCGCACCGGGCGCAAGGCCGCCAAGATCGGCGTGCCGTCGGTGCTCGGCGCAGGCGCGGTGGCCGGCGCCGTCGCCGCGGGAATGGCTTACCGGCGGCGCTAGAGGTCGATGACGACCTTGCCGTGTACGTGCCGCCCGGCCTGGATTTCGGTCGCGCGGCGGATCTCCTCGATCGGGAAGGTCGCCGCGATGGGCACCCGGAGGCGGCCGGCCGCGACCAGGCGGGCGATCTCCTCCAGCGCGCCGGGTTCGGCGTTCGCGCCGTTGGCGGCCGACACACCGTCGACCTGCGCGGCGATGGTGCAGATCCGGGCGTCCGGGACGCCGAGTTCCCTTGCGGTCAACACAGTTTCCGTCCCGTGCAGGTCGATGGCGGCGGTGACCCCGCCGGGCGCGAGTGCCCGGACCCGGTCGGCAAGGCCGTCGCCGTAGACGGCCGGCTCGGCTCCGAGGTCACGCAGGAAATCGGCCGACGTCGGCGATCCCGTCCCGATCACGCGCGCTCCCGCGATCCGGGCCAGCTGGACGGCGAACACCCCGACCCCGCCCGCCGCGCCGCCGATCAGCACTGTGTCGCCCGGGCCTGGTTCGACCACGGCGAGGGCGGCCGATGCCGTACGGCCGGCGATCGCGAGGGTCGCGGCGGTGCGGTCGTCGACGCCGTCAGGGGTGTGCTGGGCCTCGTTCGCCGCGGCCCCTTCGGCCGGGTCGATCACCACGAAGTCGGCCACCGCGCGGGACAGGGCGCCCCCGAACACCCGGTCGCCGGGCGCGAAGCCGGTCACCCCGGCCCCTACCTGATCCACCACTCCCGCGTAGTCGGTCCCGAACCCGGCCGGGAGGCTCAGGCCGAACCGGGCGGCGGTGTCCGCGTCGGCGGTCATGATCCAGTCCATCGGGTTCAGCCCGGCCGCGGTCACCCGCACCCGGACCTGCCCCTGGCCCGCCTGCGGGGCGGGAACCTCACGGACGTCCAGGACTTCGGGCCCGCCGAACGAATCGAGCCGGACCGCCCTGCCCGTTGATTGATCGCTCATGTACGCCTGTCTCCTCGAGCCGGTGCGGCATCGAAACGGACTATGCTCCGTTTACATGAACGACCGTAGCACAACCGGAGCGTGATCCGTTTTGGCTGAGGCGGAGAGGCGCGCGGACGCGACCCGTAACCGCGACCAGCTGCTCGCGGTGGCGACCCGCGTGTTCGGGGCGGCAGGCGCCGAGCCGTCGATGCGGGCGATCGCCCGCGAGGCCGGGGTCGGCATCGCCACGCTCTACCGGCACTTCCCGACCCGCGAGTCGCTGGTCGACGCGGTCTACCGGGACCAGGTCGTGCGGCTGACGACCGGCGCCCGCAAGCTGCTCGGCCGACTGCCACCGGCCACGGCGCTGCGACGCTGGATGGACCTCTTCGGGGACTGGATCGCGACCAAGAACGGCATGCTCGACACGCTGCTCGCGATGATCGAGTCCGGCGAGATCGCCCACGCGCAGACCAGGGCCGAGCTGCTGGCGGCGATCACCACGATGCTCGACGCCGGCCGGGCGGCGGGCGACCTCCGCTCCGACGTCACCGCCGAGGACATCGCCGCCGCCCTGATCGGCATCTTCACCGTGGCCCCGCGGCCCGAGCACGAAGCCAGGGCCGATCGCCTGCTGAACCTCCTGGCGGACGGCCTCCGGCCCGCTAGCCCTTGAAAATCCCGGCGCGCTGGGAAAGACGGCGGTACAGCGACTGCTGGATCGACTCGCGAACCTGATCGGTCAGGCCGAACACGAGCATCGGGTCGTCCACGTCGTCCGGCTCGTAGCCGTCGGTGCGGATCGGTTCGCCGAACTCGATGGTCCACTTGGTGGGCAACGGAATCGCGCCCAGCGGGCCGAGCAGCGGGAACAGCGGGGTGACCGGGAAGTACGGCAGCCCCAGCAACCGTGCGAGCGGCTTGAGGTCGCCGATCTTCGGGTAGATCTCCTCCGCGCCCACGATCGAGCAAGGAATGATCGGCACCCCGGTGCGCAGGGCCGCCGAGACGAACCCACCGCGCCCGAACCGCTGCAGCCGGTACCGCGACGAGAACGGCTTGCCGATGCCCTTGTAGCCCTCCGGCCACACCCCGACCAGCTCGCCCGCGGTGAGCAGCCGCTCGGCGTCCGGGTTGCACGCCAGCGTCTGCCCCGACTTGCGGGCCAGCGCGCCGAGCAGCGGCGTGCGGAACACCAGGTCCGCGCCCAGCATCCGCAGGTGCCGGTGCGCCGGATGCTCGTCGTGCACCGCGATCGCCGTCATCACCGCGTCCAGCGGCACCGTCCCGGAGTGGTTGCACACGACGAGCGCGCCGCCCTCCTTGGGCAGGTTGTCCACGCCGATCGTGCTGACCCGGAACCACTTCTCGTACAGCACCCGCAATGGCGGCAGGAGCAGGTTGTCGGTCAGCTCGGCGTCGAAACCGAACTCGTCCACCGTGTAGTCGCCGGTCAGCCTGTTGCGGAGGAAGGTGAGCGCCCTGGTGATCGCGTCCGGCTCGGGCTGCCCGGGCCCGGCCTCGGCCCTGGGCAGGCTCACCACGGGCGCCTCTGTCGTCTGCTCGGTCGGTTGCGGTCTGGTCCTCGGCTTCCGTTCCTGCGCCCGCCGCAGGGGGATCACCTGGGCTTGCACGCTGGTCGTCACTGATCCGGCCCCGTTTCCTGTCGTTTCCGGGTTCATCGCGTCTGACCGGTCGCGGCTGCCGTGACCACCTTGCCGGCCGCCGCGGCCAGCTGTGCTCCGTCGACGACCGGGCGCAGTCCCGCGCCGCGCACGTAGTCGTCGAACGCCGCGGCTGTGGTCCACCGCGGCCGGTAACCGAACTCCTGCTTGAGCCGGCTGGTGTCCACCACGCGGCCGTAGTTCAGCAGGCGCACCTGGTCGGGAGAGAAGTCGACCACGCGCGCGCCGCGCAGCATCTTGGCGACCGACGGGATCACCGACCGCGGGACTGGGAGTTCAACCCGCCCGGCTCGCCGGATCGCCTGTGACAGGGTCAGTACCCCGTCCGAGCCGACGTTGAACACGCCGGGGTGGTCTTCGAGGGTCGCTTTTTCCAGCACCGCCAGCGCATCGGCCGAATGGAGCAGCTGGATCCGCGCGTCGTACCCGAAAACCGTTGGTACGACCGGCAAAGCGAAATATCGCGAAAGCACGGTGTCGACGTCAGGGCCGATCAGGTTGGCCGAGCGCAGCGTGGTGACCGTGATGTCGGGTCGGCGGCGGGCCAGGCCGCGCACGTACCCCTCCATCTCGACCGCGTCCTTGGCGTAGCCGCTCGTCGAGGCCGGGATCAGCTCGGAGTCCTCGGTGAACACCGCGGGCGAACGCGGGCCGGCGCCGTACACCGCGGCAGTCGACTTGACCACCAGCTTGCGCACCCAGGCCGAACGCTGGCACGCGGCGAGCAGCCGCATGGTGCCGATGACGTTGACCTCTTTGAGCGTGCCCCGGCGGGCGGGCCCGGCGGGGTGGCACGTGGTGGCGGCGTGCACGACGGTGTCGACCCTCGCGTCGGCGAGCACGCGCGCGATCAGCGGGTTGCGGATGTCGGCGCGCACGAATTCGGCGCGCCCGAGGCGGCGCAGGATCTGTTTGCCCGGCGGTCTCGTGTCCACCCCGATGACGCGTTCGAACTCAGGGGTGTTGCCGAGGCGGACTAGGAGCCTGCCACCGAGCTCGCCCCCGACCCCGGTGACAAGCACGACATTGGACGGCATGGAACCCCCTGGCAAAAGGGCTGGTTTTCGGCGGCGACGCAGATGTTACCCCCGAAACGGGAGCCCGGTGAGGACCGCTAACACGCTATTAACCCAGGTCACGGCCTGTGTACGAGCCTCACCCAAATGGACGCGACCCGCCCGGGTAACCGGACGGGTCGCTGTCAGCTTCAGTGCGCTTACGCGTCACTTGCCCTGCTTGCGGCGCTGCATCCGGGTGCGGCGCAGCAGCTTGCGGTGCTTCTTCTTGGACATGCGCTTGCGGCGCTTCTTGATCACCGAGCCCACAGGGTGCTCCTTCGCTGTTGGTCTTACTTGGACGCTGCCCGGCGCAGCGTCCAGCGGATGGAGCGCATCAGGCGCGAGCGGTCTCCCAGATTACCCGCGCACGATGGGCGCAAGCGCACGCCCCCTACCTAACCGACATCGAAATAGGCGCCTTCCAAGTACTCGTGGACGGCTTTCTCGGGCACCCGGAACGACTTACCGACCCGAACGGCCGGTAGTTCGCCCGAATGCACGAGGCGGTAGACGGTCATCTTGGAGACCCGCATCAGCGTGGCCACCTCGGCGACCGTCAGGAACTGGACCTGCCCGACAGCGGGCACGTCCTTCTTGTTCGACGGCATAGTCACCGTGCCCTTCGACACGCGTCGTGCCGCTCGGCTTCCCCACCGGCGGTACCGACACGCACGTGCTTTATCCCTGAGGGTAGCGGGACTGCTGGGACCAGTGCGACGCCTGGCGCGAAGATTGGTCCAACCGGGCGCCCGGCCAGGGGTGAAAGGTCCGTTTCTCACCCCGGCCGGACGCCGGTGACTACTTACCGAGTTCGACCGAGCGGTCCCGTGCGGCCTCGATGGCGGCCAGCAGCGCGGCCCGCACGCCGTGCTTCTCCAGCTCGCGGATGGCGTTGATGGTGGTGCCGGCGGGCGAGGTGACCGCCTCGCGCAGGATCACCGGGTGCTCGCCGGTTTCGGCGAGCATCTTGGCCGCGCCGACGGCCGACTGGATGATCAGCTTCTCCGCCACCGCGCGCGGCAGGCCGAGCAGGATCCCGGCGTCGATCATGGCCTCGACCAGGAAGAAGAAGTACGCGGGCCCGGAGCCGGACAGCGCGGTGACGGCGTCCTGCTGCTTCTCGGGCACCTCGATCACCTGGCCGACCGAGGACAGCATCTCCTTGACCAGCGCGACGTGCTCCGCGGTCGCGTGCGTGCCGGGCGAGACGGCGCTCATCGCCTCGTTGACCACCATCGGGGTGTTCGGCATCACCCGGACGACGGGCACACCCGCGGGCAGCTTGCGCTCGTACAGCGAGGTCGGCAGGCCCGCGCACAGCGAGACGATCAGCGACTCGGTCCCGACCAGCGGGGCCAGCTCGTCCAGCACCGGGTGGATGTCCTGCGGCTTCACGGCGACGACCAGCACGTCGGCCCGCTTGGCCGCGTCGGCGATTTCGACACCGGCGACGCCGTACTGATCGGTCAGCTCGGCCGCGCGCTCCGGATGCCGCTCGGTGAACAGCAGCTCCTCCGGCTTCCAGCCGCTGTGCAGCAGGCCCGACAGCAGCGCTTCCCCGATCTTCCCGGCACCCAGGACGGCAATCGTTGTCATGAACCCGAGACTAAGGCGCGGGAGCCAGCGCGAGTTGCCGGGCCTGGCAGATCAGCCGTCCCGCCGAGTCGATGACCGTCGCGTCGGAGTCGAACCACGACTCCTGCACCGAACGGCAGTCGACCTGGACACGCAGCCAGCCCGGGGCCGGGCGGGTGCGCAGCAACGCCGTCAGCTGCGCCGTCGGCGCCCAGCCGAGCCTGCCGAGGTTGAACACCACCGGCGGGTTCACGTCGCCCGCGAGCAGCGCGAAGTAAGGGTCCGGCAGGCTGTGCCGCGGCCGCACCCACAGCCGGATCCTCGGCGGGTCACCGGCGCGGCCGGACAGGTAGCCGACGGTGCTCGGGTCGAGCCGCACGTCGCAGCCCTTGGCCAGGTTGAACGTGCCCTCCGCGCTGTTGCCGCCCAGCGCGATCGCCCGCGGTGGCGGCTCGGCGGGCATCGGCGGCAGATCGGCCCACTCCGGCCGCCGCACCGGCAGCCGCCCCGTGGTGACCGTCGCCTCGACGCAGCTGCGGCCGCGCTGCTCCAGCCGCACCGCCACGACGGTGGCCCGGCGGCCGATCTTGCGCAGGTCGGTGCGCAGCAGCACCGGCCCGATCGCCGGCGGGCGGAGGAACTCCGCGCTCACCACGAGCGGTTCGGCCGACGGGTCGCCTCGCTCGGCGAGCACCGTGGTGGCGGCCTTGGCGATCAACGCGAGCAGGAATCCGCCGTGCGGGTGACTGCCGATCGCCCATTCGGGACGCAGGTCCGAGGTGAGTGTGCCGTCTCCCAGTGAACGAACCGCGCAGGCCGCCTCGAAGGCCGTCGGGTCCTGGGCTTCCAGCGTGCTCACGAACGATCTACCAGCGCGCGCAGGGAGGAGACCAGGTTCGCCGGGCGTTCGGCCAGCCGTCGCACCAGCCCGCCGTACGAGTGCTCGCCGAACGGCACGGACACGCGCACCGTCTCGCCAGCGGCCGCCAGCGCGGCCTGTGCCGCGGGCCGGACGCCGTAGCACATCTGGAACTCGTACGAGCCGGGTTTCCTTCCGTGCCAACGGATCCGCTCGCCGAGGATGTCGATCAGGCGCGGGTCGTGGGTGGCGAACATCGGGTATCCGGCACCGGCCAGCAGGGTGTTCGCGGCGCGGACGTAGCTCAGGTCGGCCTCGTGCCGGGTGCGCCACGCGACCTCGCGCGGCTCCGTGTACCCGCCCTTGCACAGCCGGACCCGCGAGTCGGCCACGGCGAGCGCGGCGGCGTCCTTTTCCGTGCGGTTGAGCGAAGATTGCAGTGCCACGCCGACCCACGGCCAGGTGTGCCGCAGCTCCTCGACCGCGCGCAGCGTGGCGTCGGTGGTGCGGTGGTCCTCCATGTCGATGGTGACCGTGGTGGCGCACTGTTCCGCGGCGGCGCAGATGCGCCACGCGTTGTCCATCGCCAGCTTCTCGTCCAGGCCAAGGCCCAGCGCCGACAGCTTGACGCTGACCTCCGCGCGGGCGGCGAGCCCCTCGTCGTAGAGCCGGTCGAGCAGCGCGAGGTAGGTCTGCACTGTGCGCTCGGCCTGCCCGGGTTCGCGCACGTCCTCGCCGAGGTGCTCGAGGGTGGCGTACCGGCCGTCGTCGACCAGCTCGCCCACCGCGGTGACGGCGTCGGCCACGGTCTCGCCGGCGACGAAGCGTTCGGCGAGCCCGCGGGTCGCTGGGGCGGTGGCCACGGCACGGCGTAATGAGTCGTTGCCTGCGGCGGCTAGGAGCAACGAGCGGAACGGGTTCACGCACGAAACTTTACGTGTTCGTATATCGGAAGCCCATGCTGTCGGACGCAAGGGTGAACGTGAAGTTGATCTTGTTTTCGGACTCAGTGCCCGAGGTGGAAGCGGGCGAACAACAGCGCCTCCGCGAGGTCCCGCATCCGGTGCGCGGGACTCGGCGCGCGGCGCGTGTTGACCTCCAGCACGACCTGCCCGTCGAACCCGCCCACGGTCAGCTTCTCCAGCACCTCCGCGCAGGGCTGGCTGCCCCGCCCCGGCACGAGATGTTCGTCCTTCGGGACGCCGGTGCCGTCGGCCAGGTGCAGGTGCGTCAGGCCCGCGCCCATCCGGTCCACGAGCGCCAGCGCGTCCATCCGCGCGGCGGCCGAATGGGAAAGGTCCAGCGTGTAGTGCGCGTAGCCGACGTCGGTGGGGTCGATCGACGGGCGGAACGCCGACATCCGGGCGTCGCGCTTCCCGCCGGGCGGCCGCACCTTGAACATGTTCTCGACCGCGATCTCGATCCCGCTGTCGGCCTCCAGCTCGGCGACGAGGTCGGCGAACGCGTCGCCGTAGCGGCGCTGCCAGCGGAACGGCGGATGCACCACGACCGTGCGCGCTTCCAGGTCCTGCGCCGCTTCCACGCTGCGCCGCAGCCGGACCACCGGATCGGGCGACCAGACCCGCTGCGTGATCAACAGGGACGGCGAATGCACCGACAGCACCGGCATCCCGGTGCGCCGCGACCAGCGGCGCAGCTCGGGCACGTTCTGGCTGACCGGGTCGACCCAGACCATCACCTCGACCCCGTCGTAGCCGAGGTCGGCGGCCAGCTCGAATCCGGTGCCGGCGCGCAACGGCCACACCGACGCGGTGGAGAGCCCGACCGGCGTCAACGCGACAGCAGCAGCAACGCGGCAGGCGACACGGTGACCACCAGGCCGACCAGCACCGCCAGCACCATCGTCTGGATGTCGTCCGCGCGGCGGATCTTCCGCACGATCCACACCAGGCCGACGACCACGACCAGCGCGGCGACCAGCGCGGCCGCGGGGATCTGCCCCCACAGCCAGTTGAAGCCGAGCCAGACCGCGGCACCGCCGAGCACGCCCAGCGCGAGCTGGGCCGCCATCGACAGCCACTGCTTCGCCGGCGACGAGTCGCTTTCTTCGGCCTCCTCCTCGGCCTCCGGCTCCGCCTCGGCCTCGTACTCGTGACCGCCGAGCCGCTCCGGCTCCGCCTCGCCGAAGTCGCCGAACTCGTCGACTTCCTCGTCGTCATCGGCGAAGGGGTCGTGGAAGCCGGTGGCCTCCATGGCCTCGTCTTCGAGCTGCGGCGCGGGCGTGAACGCCGAGGGGTGTCCCTCTGGCAGGACCGGCGGCGGGTTGAACGCCGACGGATGCCCTTCCGGCAGCACCGGCATCACGCCGACCTCGGTGTCCTCCGAGCTGACCTGGTCACGCTGGCGCCGCCACCGCGACAGGCCGGCGGGCGGCGCGTCCGGCGGCACCGCGGCCTCCGGTGGCTGCTGATCCCCGACCGCCTCGAACTGCTCGGTGTGCGGCTCGGGCTCCGGCCGCTGGCGACCGGGACGACGCGGGCGGCGCGGCGGCGCCTGGAAGGCACCGCTGGCCATGCCGCCGGGCGGCGGCCCGGGATCGGCCGCGTCCTCCGGGGCACCGGCCTCGAGCCCGTCGAGCCGGGCGGACAACGAATTCTGCTGCGGCGCCGGGCGCAACGGCGGCACCTGGCGCGTCTCCTCGGCCTGCTTCTCCGGCTCCGGCGGACGGGCGGGCGGACGCTGGCGCCGCGGCGGCAGCGGGAACGCACCCGACTCGGGCGCCGGCGGACGCTGGAACGCGCCGGACTCCTGGCCCCCGTTCACCGGCCGCGGGAAACCGCCCGAATCCGGACCGTTGCCGTTGACGGGACGGGGGAAAGCACCGGACTCCGGCGGACGCTGGAACCCGGTCGGCTCGGGCGAGCCGTTGCGCGGGAACGCGCCGGATTCCTGTTGCGGGCGCGGAAAACCACCGGAATCGGGCCCGCCGCCGTTGCGCGGGGGCGCCTGCGGCGGGCGCTGGTACCCGGTGCCACCGGCCTCCGGCGGACGCTGGAACGCGCCCGATTCCTGCTGCGGGCGCGGATAGCCGCCCGAATCCTGCTGCGGGGGCGGCGCGGCGCCCGGTCTGCCGAACGCGCCGGGCTCCGGCGGGACCGCGCCGTTGGCCGGGCGCTGGAAAGTGCCCGAAGGTTGCTGGTTGCCGTTCGGGCGGGCCGGCGGCTGCTGGGGTGGAGCGGGCGGGGCCTCGCCGTCCGGCTTGCGCCGTCGTCCCGAAGGCGGCGGGGTCTGCTGCCCTTCGCCGCCGCGGACCCTGTCGATGATCGCCTGCGGCCCGGTGTCGGAGACGCCGCGGCCGCGCCGCGGCGGCTGTTGGTCGCCGCCCGCTGGCGGCGCCTCCTCGGCTTCGTCCGCAGCGCGACGGTGACGGCGCTTGCCCTCGACCTGCCCGCCGTGCAGCGCGAGCAGCTCGGCCACCGTCTTCTGCGAGCGATCCTGTCCGCTCTCTCGACTCATCAGCGTTTCATCCCCACTGCGCGTCCGTGACCGCGTAGCCTGCCCTCAACACGGCCACAGCGGCACCTTGCGTCACGCATCCCTGCCACCTTTCCACCGTGCCCCGAGGGCTTCGCTCCCGTCCACCGGGCTGCTGTTACCGGTCCTATTCGGCGATGAACTGCGCCATTCTCCCGGTGCAGTGTCGTCGCTGCCGTTCGAATGGTCCAGTCGCCGCAGGATCAGACCCTCTCGCAGCGCCCACGGGCAGATCTCCAGTTCTTCCAGCGACAGCGCGCGCATGGCCGCCTGCGCCACCAGCGCCCCGCCGACCAGCTGGTGTGCCCGGCTCGAGCTGACCCCTTCCAGCTCGGCGAGGTCACCCGCCGTCATCCGGGAGACGAAGGCGATGAGCTGCCGCAGTGCGGTGTCGGACAGGGTACGACGTACCCGCGGGCCCGCGACGGAGGGCGCCGCGCCGGTCAGCCTGGCCAGCGAACGGAAGGTCTTCGAGGTGGCCACCACCCGCTCGGGCTGGCCCAGCTTGCTCACCTTCTTCGCCAGCGGCGCCAGCTGGTCCTCCAGCCACGCCGAGGTGGCGACCAGCTCGGATCGCGTCGGCGGGTCGTGCGAGAACCGGGTGCGGGTGATCCGGCCTGCCCCGAGCGGCAGGGATTCGGCGAGCTCCGGTTCCTCGTCGATGCCCATCGCCACCTCCAGCGAACCGCCGCCGATGTCGAGCACCAGCAGCCGTCCCGCCGACCATCCGAACCAGCGGCGGACCGCGAGGAACGTCAGCCGGGCCTCGTCGGCTCCGGAAAGCGCTCTCAGCTCGACGCCGGTTTCGTCCCTGACCTTCCGGAGTACCTTCCCGGAGTTGGTGGCTTCGCGTACCGCCGAAGTGGCGAAGGCCATGACCTCTTCACAGCCGAGCCTGGCCGCCGCGCTCTTCGCCGACTCCACGGCCGACACGAGCGCGTCGGCTCCGCGCTTGGTCAGCTCGCCGGCGTCGGTGATCTGCTCCGCGAGCCGCAGCACCGTCTTCTCCGAGTGCATCGGCGTCGGGTGCGCACCACGATGGGCGTCCACCACCAGCAGGTGGACGGTGTTGGACCCGACATCGAGAACCCCTAGGCGCACAAAGCCCTACGGTACCCGGCCAGGTGGTTACGTCTCGAACTTGTAACCAAGACCGCGCACCGTCACGAGGTGCCGCGGCGAGCCGGGATCCGGCTCGATCTTCGACCGCAGTCGTTTGACGTGCACGTCCAGCGTCTTGGTGTCCCCGACGTAGTCGGCACCCCACACCCTGTCGATCAACTGGCCGCGCGTGAGCACCCGGCCGACGTTGCGCAGCAGGTACTCCAGCAGGTCGAACTCCTTGAGCGGCAGCGACACCTCGCCGCCCTCGACGGTCACCACGTGCCGTTCCACGTCCATCCGCACCGGGCCCGCGGCGAGCACCAGCGGCGCCAGCTCACCCTCGGGTCCGCCCTCGCCGCCGCGGCGGAGCACCGCGCGGACGCGCGCGATCAGCTCGCGCGCCGAGTAGGGCTTGGTCACGTAGTCGTCGGCGCCGAGCTCCAGCCCGACCACCTTGTCGATCTCGCTGTCGCGTGCCGTCACCATGATCACCGGCACGGTCGAGCGCTGCCGCAGCTGCTTGCACACGTCGGTGCCGCTCATCCCGGGCAGCATCAGGTCGAGCAGCACGATGTCGGCCCCGTTGCGGTCGAACTCCTCCAGCGCCTGCTGGCCGTTCGTGGCCACGGCCGCGGTGAAGCCCTCCTTGCGCAGCAGGAAGGCCAACGGGTCGGCGAACGACTCCTCGTCCTCGACGATGAGTACCCTCGTCACTGTTTTCCTCCCTGTTCTCGACTGCTCACGACGAGCGGGGACATCCGCTCGCCGTCCTGCTCGGGCGCGTTCCCGTTCTCGCCGGAGCGCTGGTAGACCGGGAGCCGCAGGGTGAAGGTCGATCCGGTGCCCTGCATGCTCCACAGCTTCACCTCACCACCGTGGTTGGCGGCGACGTGTTTGACGATCGCGAGGCCGAGCCCGGTCCCCCCGGTGGCCCGCGACCTGGCCTTGTCGGCCCGGTAGAAGCGCTCGAACACGCGCTTCTGGTCTTCTTCGGCGATGCCGATCCCGCGGTCGGTCACCGCGATTTCCACCATGCCGTCGGTCAGCTTGCGGCTGACCGACACCGGGCTGCCTGCCGACGAGTACGCGACGGCGTTCTCCAGCAGGTTGGACAGCGCGGTGACCAGCAACGTGCGGTCGCCCTCGATGAGCAGGCCGCTCGGCGCGTCCGCGGTGACGTTGATGTCGGCCGACTCGGCGGAAAGCTTGGTCCGGCCGAGTGCTTCGCGGATGACGGCGTCCACCTCGACGACGTTGAGGTCGGGCAGCCGCTCCGCGCCCTGCAGCCGGGAGAGCGCGATCAGCTCGGTGACCAAGGTGCCCAGCCGGGTGGACTCGTGCAGGATCTTGCCGCCGAAGCGGCGCACCTCGTCCACGTCGTCGGCGGCGTCGAGCACGGCCTCGGTCAGCAGCGCGATCGCGCCGACCGGGGTCTTGAGCTCGTGGCTGACGTTCGCCACGAAGTCGCGGCGGACGGCTTCGAGGCGCGCGGCCTCGGAGTGGTCGACGGCCTCGATGACGGTGAACCCGTCACCGAGCGGGCGCACCTCACCGAGCACCGCGGCCGGCTGCCTGCCGCGCGCCTCCAGCGGGGAAAGATCGATCTCCAGTTCTTCGTCCGTCTCCACGACCTGCTCGGCGGCCTTGCGGGCCCGGGTGTCGGCGCGGTTGTCCTTCACGAGGCCGAGGGTCTCGGCCCGCTTGTTGTGCAGGACCATGTCGCCGAAGCGGTTCAGCACCAGCAGACCGTTGTTGGAGGACCGGACGAGCCGTAGCAGCAACTCGGCGATGGTCGGGCCGGTCGGCCGTCTCGCCTCCCGGCGCCGCCTAGACCGGGAGATCAGGAAACCGGCTACCACGCCGACCAGCAAGGAGCCGGCGGCCATGGCGAGTGCGGCACTCACGCTCACGGCTGAATCGTAAGCATGAAGATGTCCATTTGACCTAGTCTTGGCGGCCTTCTCGTGACGCCTGTGACACCTTCAGCGGCTTTGTTGGCCCCGCATTCAGCCGGAGTTCACCGAGGTGCTGCTCCCCCGTGACTCCGCGCCCGATCGGGCTTCACCGGATCGAGTCGAGCCTGGCAACCTCCTCTTCGGACAGTCGCAACCCGGCGGCCGCGATGTTCTCCTCGACGTGATCCGGGTTTCCGGTGCCGGGGATGGCCAGCACGTTCGGCCCCTGATGCAAGGTCCAGGCCAATCGGACCTGTGCCGCGCTCACGCCGTGCGCGGCCGCGATCTCGGTGACGGCGGGGTGCTCGCCGCCGCTGGCGATGGCGAAGAACGGCACGAACGCGATGTCCTCCGCGGCGCAGAGCTTGACGAAATCATCGTCCTCGCGCCGCGCGGTGAGGCCGTACTGGTTCTGCACGCAGACCACCGGCGCGATCGCCTGCGCCTCGCGGAGGTGGTCCGGGCCGACGTTCGAGATGCCGAGGTGACGGATCATGCCCTGCTCGCGGAGTTCCGCGAGCACACCGAACCGGTCGGCCAGCGAGCCGGCACCGCGGTCGAGCCCGTCGCCGATGCGGAGGTTCACGACGTCGAGGTGATCGCGGCCGAGCTCGCGCAGGTTCTGCTCGACCTGGGAGCGCAGGTATTCCGGGCCGTACTCGGTGATCTTGCCGCTGACCGGGTCGAGGCCGGGGCCGACCTTCGTGGTGATGACGAGGTCCTCGGGGTACGGGTTGCCGAGCGCGCTGTTGATCAGCTCGTTGGACGCGTAGGGGCCGACGGCGTAGAAAGCGGCGGTGTCGATGTGGTTGACGCCGAGCTCGACGGCGCGGCGCAGCACGGCGATGGCACGCTCGCGTTCGGCGGGGCCGTTGCCGGGCTTCATCGGCATCAAGCGCATGGCGCCGTAGCCGAGCCGGTTGACGGTGCGGTCGCCGAGCTGCCAGGTGCCCGCCGCGGTGGCGGTGATCGTTTCTGTCATGACTCCAGCGTCCAGCGGAGATACAACGGCCGCCCCCGATTGGCAACTTGCTGCCAAACTGGATTCATGGAGACCACGCGTGAAGCGACCGTCGTGCGCGGCGAAGCCGAGCTGTTCGCCCGCACGGCGCATCTGTTCGAGCTGGCGGACGACGTCGCCTGCGCGGCCAACGACCTGCACACGTGGGCGCTGGCCCACCAGCACGCGCCCCACCCGGACAGGAGCGAGGGGCACGTGCGGAAGCTGTACCGGCCCGGCGTGCTGCTCGACGCTTCCCAGATCGCGCACGTGGAGCAGCTGCGCAGGCGTGGCGCGCAGGTGCGGATCAGCACCGATCAGCTCAACGAGACGATCATCCTCGACCAGCGGGTCGCGATCATGGCCGGTGATCTTTCGCACGGCGAGCG
This sequence comes from Amycolatopsis acidicola, assembly GCF_007713735.2. GTDB lineage: Bacteria > Actinomycetota > Actinomycetes > Mycobacteriales > Pseudonocardiaceae > Amycolatopsis_E > Amycolatopsis_E acidicola. The sequence continues at coordinate 36,830 of NZ_VMNW02000006.1, forward strand.
CAGCTACGGCGTGATCACGCAGCCGGAGGTCGTGCAGAGCGTGACCTCGCTGTTCAACGCCGCCTGGCGCGCGGCCACCGAGATCGAGGTCTTCGACGCGGACTTCGCAGAGGTCCGGGCGCTGGCGCCGCAGATACTCGATGTCCTGGCTTCGGGTTGCAAGGATGAGACCGCCGCCCGCACGGTCGGCCTGAGCGTGCGCACGTACCGCCGCCGGGTCGCCGAGCTGATGTCCGCGCTCGGCGCCACTTCCCGCTTCCAGGCCGGCATGCGCGCGCGGGAGCTGGGCCTGATCTAGAGACTGTCCAAATGCGACCGGACGACCGCCGCCGCTTGGCGCGGGGTCAGTGAATCCGGATGCAGGACGCCGTCGAAGCTCAGCCCGTCGAGCAAAGCCGTCAGCCGCCGCACTTCCAGCTCCCGATCGTCCACTTCGGACGCGGCGAGTACGCGGCGGACGAGCGCCCTGGTGCCCTCGTCGGCCTCACGGGCGAGATCGGCGAGCGTCGGATCCGTCCGCGCGGCGATGGCGAATTCCAGGAACACCGTCACTTCCGCGCGCCGTTGCTCGTCCAGCGGCAGTAGTTCGCAGAGCAGTTCCGCCGCGGCTTTCTTGCGCTCACGAGCGGTCAGTTCCGCCGGATCGCCGAGCGCTTCGACGCGCTGTCGCACCCGCGCGGACACCCTGTCGATCATCGAACGCATCGCGAAGCGCATCAGCTCCGCCTGGCTTTCGAAGTAGTGCCGCACCGATCCCACGTTCAGCCCGGCCTCCGCCGCCACGGTGCGCAACGACACCCTGTGCAGCCCTTCCCTTGCAGCAAGCCGGAAGAGCGCGTCGGCCACGTCGGCCCGCCTGCTCTCCGGATCCACGATCTTCGGCACTCTGTCTTTTTATCACAGCTGTGCTATCTTGGGTTTTGTCACAGCCGAGATACAAAGGGGGAAGCGATGGAAACCGTGCTCACGGTGCTGCTGGTCAGGTTCGGCATCATCGCCGCCGTGGTCGTACTGCTCGGCCTGGCGCTGTTCGCCGTCGTGCTCTGGATGCGCAAGCACGGCCGGGGCGATCAGGCGCGGCAGCTGGCGGAGTTCGCGACAAGGCAGGTGCTCGACAACCGCAGGCGGCGGCGATGAGCGACGGCGAGGAACTGGCCCACCATCTGCTGAACGACCTGGTGCTCAAGGGCGCGATCCTGCTCGCCGCGGTCCTCGTCTTCGCGCTCGGCGCGCTGTTTCTGTGGCGCAGGCTCGGCCGCTGAACAGGAAAAAGCCCGGCCCCCTTGGGGGTGGAGCCGGGCTTTTTCGAGGTCTGGCGTCAGCGGCCCTGGTTGGCGACCGCGGCGGCGGCCTCCGCGGCGGCGGCCGGGTCGAGGTACGTGCCGCCGGCGGTGACCGGCTTCAGGTCCTCGGTCAGGTCGTAGCGCAGCGGGATGCCGGTGGGAATGTTGAGCCCGGCGATCGCCTCGTCGGTGATCCCGTCGAGATGCTTCACCAGCGCCCGCAGCGAGTTGCCGTGCGCGGCGACCAGCACCGTCTTGCCGGCGCGAAGGTCCGGCACGATCGCGGACTCCCAGTACGGCAGCAGCCGCGCGACCACGTCCTTGAGGCATTCGGTCAGCGGCGCGTCGGCGGCGTAGCGGGGGTCGGTGTCCTGGCTGTACTCGGTGCCGCGCTCGATCGGCGGCGGCGGCACGTCGTAGGAGCGGCGCCAGAGCATGAACTGCTCCTCGCCGAACTCGTCGCGGATCTCCTTCTTGTTCTTGCCCTGCAGGGCGCCGTAGTGGCGCTCGTTGAGCCGCCAGTCGCGCCGCACGTCGATCCAGTGCCGGTCGGCGACGTCGAGCGCGATGTTCGCGGTCGAGATCGCGCGGCGCAGCAGGGACGTGTGCACCACGTCGGGCAGCACGCGCTGCTCCGCGAGCAGCTCGCCACCCTTGCGCGCCTCGGCCCGGCCCTGTTCGGACAGGGGCACGTCGACCCAGCCGGTGAACAGGTTCTCCGCGTTCCACGTGCTCTGCCCATGCCGGAGCAGTACCAGCGTCCCAAGTTCGGCCATGCCACGAATTTAAACCGCCCCGCCGAGCGCCTCCGGCGCGGGTGACGACTTCTACGCACAGTGCGTTACCACCGGGTAACAGCAGCTTTCCGGCGACGGAACGGGTCGTGGATCATGACTCCGCTAAGTGACACTTGCTGCGTTGAGTTAACAGTCGTTAGGAATTTCACTCGAATGGAGTAACCAGTAGTCTTGTGATTACTGGTGGACATCTGACAAGTTGACTACGTCCCGCACCGCTGGATTCCACGCACTCCCCAGCGGCCCGCGGGGTACGACCGCAGCTCGTCTCCCCCCTGCCGAGCTGCGGCCCCGCCGGTCCCGTTGGCACTCCCCCTCGCCACCGGGCCCACAGCGGCGGGAGCGTCAGCGGGGCGGCTCGAGTTCGCGACTCCCCCTCCCTCGAGCCGTCCCGCCTGCTCCACCCGGAATCACTCTCGACCCGGCCTGCGTGGCGGTGCGGGTAGGGGAACCTGAGGCGGCCCCTGACTCCGGGATCGCCTCATCATGAATTCCCACCCGCCAGCCCGACCACCACCCCTGATGGACGCGCTCCGCGCGGCAGTGTTCCCACCACTTCGGCGCTGTCCTCGCCAGGAACCGCCCACCCGTCGCCCACCACCACCCTCAACGGACGCGCTGCGCGCGGCTCCGCCGATTCAACCCCCGGCGGTGCCAGCGCGCAGCCAACCGCAAGCGGCTCCGCCACTTCGAAAAGCGGCCTATGGGGCGACCTTCGCCCGGAACCAGCGTCGCCGGAGGGCGAACCACGTCAGCGCGCCGAGCGGGATCCCCGGCACGACGAGGAACGGCAGCACGGCGCCGACCACGCGCAGCACCCCGCCGCCGAAGCCCAGGAACCCGTGCCAGCCCGCCGCGAGTCCGGCGAGGAAGCCCGAAGCGGGCTCGGGCGCCGGTGGCGGGACCACCGGGGCGACCGTCGCGGTGATCATCACCGTCGACATGGCAACGCTGCTGGCGAGCGCGTTCTGCCGGGACTGCAAGGACTCCAGATCAGCCTCGCGCGAACTCAGCTCCGACTCCAGCGAGGTCAGGTCACTGATCGACCTCGCCTGGTCGAACAGCGCGCGCACCCGGTCGAGGCTGCGCCGCGCGGAGTCGATCCGCGAGGCCACGTCCACACTCTGGTCGGTCACGTCCTGCACGTTCTGCCGGACGCTGGTCACTTCACCGAGCCTGCCCAGCTGGTCGACCGCCGCGTCCAACCGGTCACTGGGCACGACGAGGTTCAGCGTGGACGAGTTCACGTCCGTCGTCTCCGAACCCGAGTACCCGCCCGCCGCGGCCGCGACCTGCCTGGCGCGGGCGGCGAAACCCCGCACGTCCGGCGCCACGATCGACAGCTCCGCCGTGCGCACCAACTGCCTGTCCTGACCGGTGACCGGCACGCTCGCCTGACTCTGCTGCCCCGGCACGGCCGCCTTCGCCCCGCCGCTGCTGTCCGGTGCCGCGGCCGCCGGTGCCTTCTGCGGAGCGATCGCTTCACTGCTCGACGAGTGGTTGCCGGTACATCCCGCCGTCAACGCCAGCAGGGCGAGCGCCCCGGCCAACGCGAATCTCGATCTCATCCCGTTCTCCCTCCAGTAGCGGCGGGAAGACGGGGCGAACGATCAACTCGGTTGCACGCGTCCGGTCACGAATCGGTCAGCGAGCCCGGCTCGTGCGGGCGCTCCGGCTCGACGAGGTGCTTGAACGCCTGCAGGTTCGCCAGCGACTCGCCGCGCGACACACGCCAGTCCCACTCGCGCTTGATCGACGTGGCGAAGCCGATCTCCAGGATCGTGTTGAAGTCACCGTCCGCGGCTTCGAGCACCTGGCCGAGGATCTTGTCCAGCTCCTCCTCGGTGACACTGTCCAGGCCGATCCTGCCGACCAGGTAGATGTCGCCGAGCGCGTCCACCGTGTAGTGCACGCCGTAGAGCTTCGCGTTGCGGCGCAACAGGAATCGGTACACCTCTTCGTGCGCCTCGTCGGGGCGGCGGCAGACGAAGGCCTCCACCGCGAAGGCGTGCGCCTGCGCGATGAGCCAGACGTTGGTCTGCAGCTTCTTGGTGCCGGGCAGGGTGACGAAGTAGCGGCCATCGGCCTTCTTGTCGTACGCCAGGCCCGCACCGTCCAGAGTGGACTGAACGATCTTGTCCACGCTCACACCGCCACCTCCGGGAGAATCGCGGCGCGGAAGGAATCCGCCGCCTCCCCATACGTTGCCAGCAGCGCGTCCGTCGTGCGCGCCCACGAAAAGCGCTGGGCGTGCTGCACCGCGTTGTCCGCCAGCTCGGCGCGCCGATCCGGCCGCAACGCCACGCTGCCGAGCGCCCCGGCCCAGTCGGCCGCGGAATGCGTCGGCACCAGCAGCCCCGACACGCCGTGCGCCACGGCCACCGGCAACCCGCCGACCTCGGCCGCGACGACAGGGGTGCCACAGGCCTGCGCCTCCAGCGCCACCAGCCCGAACGACTCGTTGTAGCTGGGCACCGCGACCACGTCCGCGGCCCGGTAGACCTCGGCGAGCATTTCCGCGTGCTGCGGCGGCAGGAACCTGGTCTGGCCCTCGATGCCGAGGTGCACGGCCAGCTCCTTCAGCGCCTGCGGCTGTTCGAGCCCCGAACCGGACGGGCCGCCGACGACCAGCACCACCAGCCTCTGCCGCAGCTCGGGCTGCTTCCGCAGCAGCTCGGCGGCGGCGTGCAGCAACACGTCCGGCGCCTTGAGCGGCTGGATGCGGCCCGCGAAGGCGAGCACAACGGCGTCATCCGGGAGGCCGAGCCGCTGCCGCGCGCCCGACCGCGAGCCCGGCGTGAACCGCCGCAGGTCGACGCCCGGTTCGACGGTGTGCACGGACTGGGGGTCGGCGTCGTACAGGCTCACGAGCTGGCGCGCCTCCACTGGCGTGTTCGCGACCAGGCAGTCGGCCTCGGCGACGACCTGCTCCTCGCCGATCACGCGGGTGCGCGGCTCCGGGCAGTCCCCCTCGGCGAGGGCGGCGTTCTTGACCTTGGCCAGCGTGTGCGCGGTGTGCACGAGCGGCACGCCCCAGCGGTCCCGCGCCAGCCAGCCGACCTGGCCGGACAGCCAGTAGTGCGAGTGCACGAGGTCGTAGTAGCCGGGCTCGTGGAAAGCCTCGGCGCGCAGCACGCCCGAGGTGAACGCGCACAGCTGCGCCGGCAGCTCGTCCTTGCCCAGCGGCTCGAACGGGCCGGCCGGGATGTGGCGCACCAGCACGCCCGGCGCCAGCTCGGCGACCGGCGGCTGTTCCGAGGATGTGGCCCTGGTGAAGACCTCGACGCTGATCCCGCGCCGCGCCATTTCGACCGCGGTATGCGTGATGTACACGTTCATCCCGCCGGCGTCCCCGGTGCCCGGTTGCTCCAGCGGCGACGTGTGCACCGACAGGACCGCGACTCTGCGCGGTCGAATCGTCGAGGTCCGCCGGGGTCCGCGCAGCGAGATCGTCACCCTGTTCACTCCCGTTGTGTCGTCCGCGCAAGGCGGAGGGCCCGCCTCTAACGACAACAGCGCCGGGCCCCCGACATCTTCCCAATGGAGTGAAGCGACTACAGCGCCGACTTCCCCTGCCACGCCGACCAGCTGACGAACCAGTCCGCGACATCCGAATTGACCGGACTGCCCAGCCGGGAGCCGGTGATCTCGACCGGATCGCCGATCAGCGCCGAGTCGAAGTAGTTCTTGGCGTCGGCCTCGAGCAGGTTGACGCAGCCGTGCGAGTTGTTGGTCTTGCCGATGGCGGCCGCGTTGTCCTGGTTCTCGTGGATGAACTCGCCGTGGTTGGAGATCCGGCAGGCCCACTTCTTGTTGACGTTGGTGTAGCCGTAGCGCGCGTTGTCGAAGATCGCGTGCGGCTCCTTCGTCATCACGATGAACGTGCCGTTGGGCGTGTTGCGGTTCACGTCGGAGTCGAGCCCGTTGCTGCACGGGTAGCTCTTGGCCAGCGAGCCGTTCCGGTAGACGTTCATCACGTGGTCCGGGGTGTGGATCTTGACCACCTGGTTGCGGCCGATCTTGAACTCGCTGGTCACGTCCGCGCGCGGGTACGCGCCGCCGCCGAGGTCCACCCCGTACAGCTTCGCGCCGACGGTGACCTTGGTGCCCGCGGGCCAGTACTCCTTCGGCCGCCAGTCCACCTGCCGGTCGGACAGCCAGCCCCAGGAGCCCTCGACGTTCTTGTCCGTCTCCAGCGTCAGCGCCTTCTCGACGGCCGCCTTGTTCGTGACGTCAGTGGTGAACTTCACGCTGACCGGCATCCCGACGCCCACCTCGGCGTCGTCGCCAGGGTTCACCGTGACGCGGACCTGGTTGGCCGGCGAGAGCGTGGTGAAGCTGCCGGTGAGCTGCACGGGTTTGTTGTCGCTGCCCGTCGCGCTCGCGGCATACGTGTACGTCTTGCCGTAGCCGAGGGTCTCGCTGCTCGTCCACACCGTGCGCTCGGCGTTGAGGGAGCCCTCGACGGCCTTGCCTTCGGCGTTGGTGAGCTTGACGTCGGTCAGCGTGCCGTCGGTGACCTTGACCGTCACCGGCTGCAGCACCGGGACGTCCTTCGCGTCGACGGCGGGCTCCGCCGTGAGCTTGGCCACCGGCTGGGCGGGAGTCGTCTGCTCGCCGCCGGTTCCCCCTTGCGTGCCCCCGCCGCCGCCCGAACACGCGGCCGCCAGCGCTCCCGCGCCCGCGACCACCGCACCTTTGACCAGCGTCCGCCTCTCGAACACGAAACCTCCCCACTCCGTCGATCCCCGACAGCTCCACCGGCGCCGGGCCTCCCCGCGTTACCGACGCTCCCCCGCTGGGAGTATTGGCGGCATGAGCAACCGAACTGCTGTGATCACCGGCGCCAGCGCCGGGATCGGCGAAGCCACCGCCCGTGCACTGGCCGGAGCCGGTTTCCACGTCGTGCTCGGTGCGCGCCGACTGGACCGCCTCGAGAAGTTGGCAGCCGAATTGTCCGGTACCGCACAGGTACTGGACGTGAGCGACCCCGCGTCGGTTGCCGCTTTTGTCCAGCAGATCCCAGAATGCCACGTCCTGGTCAACAACGCGGGCGGCGCACGCGGCCTCGAACGGGTCGTCGACGCCGACGAGGACCACTGGCGCTGGATGTGGGAGGTCAACGTCCTCGGCACGCTCCGGATGACGAAAGCCCTGCTGCCGAAGCTGATCGCCTCCGGTGACGGGCACGTCATCAGCGTCACCTCGATCGCCGGGCACGAGGTCTACGACGGCGGCTCCGGCTACACCTCGGCCAAGCACGCCCAGTCGGCGCTGCACCGCACGCTGCGCTCGGAGCACCTCGGCGAGCCGGTGCGGATCACCGAGATCATCCCGGGCATGGTCGAGACGGACTTCTCGGCCAACCGCTTCGACGGCGACACCGAGCGCGCGGCGAAGGTGTACCAGGGCGTGACCCCGCTGACGGCCGAGGACGTGGCCGAAGTGATCGCCTTCGCGGCCACGCGGCCTTCGCACGTGAACCTGGATTCGATCGTGCTCAAGCCGCGCGCCCAGCTCAACGGCACGCGGACATACCGCGAGAGCTAAGTTCTGTTTGTAAGTGGCGGAGCCGCTTGCGGTGGGCTGCGCGCTGGCACCGCCGGGGGTTGAATCGGCGGAGCCGCGCGCAGCGCGTCCGTTGCGGGTGGTGGTCGGCGACGGGTGGGCGGTTCCTGGCGAGGACAGCGCCGAAGTGGTGGGAACACTGCCGCGCGGAGCGCGTCCATCAGGGGTGGTGGTCGGGCTGGCGGGTGGGAATTCATGATGAGGCGATCCCGGAGTCAGCGGCCGCCTTGAATGTGGCTAGCCGCGCGCAGCGTGTCCGTTGAGGGTGGCGGTGGGAGACGGGTGGGGCCCCTACCCGCACCGCCACGCAAGCCACATTGGAAACTTCCCTAAATCGCGCAGTTGATCAGCAGCGGCTCGGGGTGGAGCGTGACACCGAAGCGTTCTCGGACGCCGTCACGCACCTCCCTGGCCAGCGCGAGCAGATCCTCCGTCGTGGCGTGGCCGCGGTTGGTCAGCGCGAGAGTGTGCTTGGTGGACAAGGAAACCCGGCCGCCAGGGCCCTGGTGTCCCTTGTCGAACCCGGCGTGCTGGATCAGCCAGGCGGCCGAGAGCTTCACGCCGCCATCGGCCGGGTAGCGCGGCGCCTCCGCGCCGATCCGCGCGAGGACGCCCTCGGCTTCGGCGTCGGGGATGATCGGGTTGGTGAAGAACGAGCCGGCGCTCCACGTGTCGTGGTCGGCCGCGTCGAGCACCATGCCCTTGCCGCGGCGCAGCTCCAGCACCGTCTTGCGGGCGTCGGCCGCAGGCACCCTGTCGCCGAGTTCCACGCCGAGAGCCCGCGCGAGTTCGGCGTAGCGCACCGGCGCGGACAGGCCGTCCGTGCGCAGCGCGAACCGCACGCTCAGCACGATCCCGGCGTTGGTGCCCTTCAGCACACTGGTCCGGTACGCGAAGCCGAGGTCGGCCGCGCTCATCGTGCGCACCTCGCCGGTGCGGCGGTCGTACAGCTCCACCGAGGTCAGCATGTCCGCGACCTCGCAGCCGTACGCGCCGACGTTCTGGATCGGCGTCGCGCCGACCGAACCGGGGATCCCGGAAAGGCATTCGAGCCCACCGAGCCCGGCCTCGACCACGGCCGCGACGAACTCGTCCCAGTTCTGCCCCGCGGCGACCTCGACCGAGTCCCCGTCGATCCGCCAGCCGCGGGTCGCGATCTTGATGACGGTGCCGTCGAACCCGGCGTCGCCGATCACGAGGTTGGAGCCACCGCCGAGCAGCAGCATCGGCTCACCGGCCCGGCGGACGGCGTCGAGCAGCTCTTCGGTGGTCTCGGCGACGACGAGACCGGCCGCGGGCCCACCGAGCCGGAGCGTCGTGTGGTCGGCGAGGACGTTCTGGGTTTTCACGGGTGCCACGGGTCCAAACGGTACTGTGTCGTGATATGGCATCCCGTATCGAGCACCGCGCCGAGTTCAGTCAAGGCGTGCCCGAGGTGTTCGCCGCACAGACAGGTGAGCCGGCGCTGCGTGCCCGGCTGCAGGAAATCGGCGGCGACAACGCGTCCTTGCTCGATTACACCGAAGGCCCGGCAGGCGTGCGTTTCCAGCTGCGCCAAGGCGTCGGCGCCGAAAAACTGCCGTCGGCGGTGCGGAAGCTGCACCGCGGCGACCTCTTCGTCGACCGGCACGAGCAGTGGCGGCTCGACGGCGAGCGCGCCACCGGCACGGCCAAGGCCACGGTGAGCGGGGTGCCCGGCGAGATCACCGCCCGCACGGAGCTGACCCCGGGCAACGGCGGCACGGTGTTGCGCATCACCGGCGAGGTGAAGATCAGCATCCCGATCGTCGGGGGCAAGCTGGAGGACTTCGTCGCGGACCAGATCACGAAACTGCTGGCTCGCGAAGCCGAGTACTCGGCCCAGTGGCTCGCCGGGTCCCACTAGGCACGCCGACCCGAGGAACCACCAACCCGAACCGCCTGCGACGCGTCGACCGCTTCCTGGCCTCCTCCCCCGAGGTGTCCACAGTGCTGCGACGCGCGGCGGACCCGCTCGTGGTGGATCTGGGGTACGGCGCGTCCGGCATCACGGCGTTCGAACTCGCGCAGCGGCTGCGCGGGGCGCATCCGCGTGTCCGGGTGCTCGGGCTCGAACTGGATCCGGAGCGGGTGGCGGCGGCGCTGCCCTTGGCGCGGCCGCCGTGGCTGGAGTTCCGCCGTGGCGGGTTCGAACTCGCGGGCACCGAGCCGGTCCTGGTGCGCGCCTTCAACGTGCTGCGCCAGTACGCGGAACACGAGGTGGCCGGTGCGTGGAAGACGGTCGTCGACGGGCTCGCGCCGGGCGGCCTGCTCGTCGAGGGCACCTGCGACGAGATCGGCAGGCTGTCCTCCTGGGTCACGGTCTCGGCCGACGGCCCGCGCCGGCTCACGTTGTCCTACAAGCTGAGCACGCTGGACCGACCGTCCACAGTGGCCGAACGACTGCCCAAAGTGCTGATCCACCGGAACGTCCCCGGCGAACCCGTGCATCGCTTTCTGTCCACAATGGATTCCTGCTGGGCGGCGGCCGCACCGCACGGCGCGTTCGGCGTCCGGTTCCGCTGGCTGGAGACAGTGCGTATGCTCACGGCGCGCTGGCCCGTGCTGGACGGACCGCGCCGCTGGCGGCTGGGCGAGGTGAGCGTGCCATGGCACAGCATCGCGCCGCTGTACTGAGCCGTTCGTTACTAATCCGACTACAGCCACGGCGGACATGGGTTGCTCCCAGCAACTCCGCTGCGGTTGGTGTCCGCCTACTTCCGGTCGGATTAGTAAATAGGGCTTTCCCTACTTGCGGGGCAGGGGCCGCCGGTACGGGTGATCCCGGAGTTCTCCCGGATATAGCGGGAAAAGCCTGTTGAGCGAGTGTCTCGCGGCGCCACGATCACGGCATGACAACCTTCGTCGGAACCAAGTACCAGGCAGTGATCACCCGGGACCCTGGCATCGTCGGCGCCTGCCGGGAACTGCGTCAGCGCGTGTTCTCCACCGAATTCGGCGCGGCCTCCGACGCCGACGAATTCGATGAACTCTGCGAGCATCTGGCAGTGCTACACGACGGCGAAGTCGTTGGCACGTACCGAATATTGCTCCCGGGGAGAAGCGAGAGACTCTATTCGGACATGGAGTTCGCCCTCGATGCGCTGAACCCGCTGCGGCCGGACCTCGTCGAGATCGGGCGATCCTGCGTGCACCCCGAGCACCGCTCGGGCGCGGTGATCAACCTGATGTGGTCGACCTTGGGCCGGTACGTGCACGCCGCGGGATACCGCCACCTGGCTGGTTGCGCGTCGGTCTCCCTCGCCGACGGCGGCGCCGCCGCGGGCGGCACCTGGCAATTGACCCGGGAGAAGCACTTCGCACCCGCCGAACTCCGTGTCGCTGCGCGACAACCGTGGATCCCGAGGCAACGGACCGCCGAGCGGCCGACCTACGCCGAGGTCCCGCCGCTGCTGCGCGGCTACCTGAGGCTCGGGGCGTGGGTGTGCGGGCCGCCGTCGCACGATCCCGAGTTCGACTGCGTGGACTTCTTCACGCTGCTGTCCTTCGACCGGGTCGGGCCGCGCTACCGGCGTTACTTCTTCGGAGACGGCGAATGAACACGTGGGCCATCTATTCACCGTGTACACCGCGCTGCGTCACCCGGACGCGACCTTCGGTCACGACAATTCGGACCGTGCGCAGATGGCAGGCGGTGACCTCGGTGCTGGCCGGGGCTTCCGCCGCCGTCCGCCGGGGTGATCTCCGCACCCCCGCGCGGCGGCTGCTCTCCGAACTGGACATCGACCTGACGACCGACACGGACCGGCTGAGCGTGCCGGGTGAGCGGGGCACGCTGCTGGTCGCGAACCACGTGTCCTGGCTGGACATCGTCGCCGCGCTGGCGGTCGAGCCGGTCGGATTCCTCGCGAAGCGCGAGATGCGGCAATGGCCGGTGCTCGGCGGTGTTGCCGTGCGAGCGGGCACCACGTTCATCGCGCGGGACGAACTGCGCGGGCTTCCCTTCGTGGTGTCCGATCTGACTTCGCTGCTGTTGTCCGGGCGGTCGGTGCTCGTGTTTCCCGAAGGCACCACCTGGTGCGGCCGCTGCCGTTCCGCGGACGGGGTTCCGGGCGGGGCCTTCCGTCGCGCGGCGTTCCAGGCGGCGATCGACGCGAGCGCGCTGATCCGGCCGGTGACGTTCGAGTACCGGCAGGGCGGTGAGCCCAGCACGGTGGCTTCGTTCGTCGGTGCGGACACGTTGTTCACGTCGATGCGGCGGGTCGCGCGGGCGGACGGGCTCGAAGTCCGCGTCACCGCGCACCCGGCGTTCGCCCCGGACGGCGACCGCCGCGAGCTCGCCGCCAGAGCGCGGGCGGGAGTCCACCAGGTCGCGCATGTTTGAGTTCCTGGGGAAGATCACCGACCTGCTGCAGGACACCCTCGACTCGCCTTGGCTGTGGCTGATCGTCTTCCTCGTGGCCGCGCTGGACGCGTTGCTGCCGTTCATGCCGAGCGAAACCACGGTGGTCACGGTCGCCGTGTTGCTGGGGCCGGACTGGCCGAAGCTCGCCGTGCTCGTGGTGGTCGCCGCGGTCGGCGCGTGGGCGGGCGACTGCCTCTCGCACTGGATCGGGCGCCGTGCCGGGCCGCCGATGCTCGCGCGCCTGCAGCGCGGCGAGTCGGGGCGTGCCCGCTACGAGTGGGCACGTGTCCAGGTCGACCGGCACGGCACGCTGCTGATCCTGGTCGCCCGGTACCTGCCGGGCGGGCGCGTCGCGAGCGGCCTTGCCACCGGGAGCATGGGCGTGCCGTGGCTGCGGTTCGCCGGACTCGACGCGCTGGGCGCCGGCATCTGGGCTGTATACAGCGTGTGTATCGGTTGTGCGGGCGGCGTGGGCTTCGCGGACCAGCCTGCCAAGGGGCTGTTGCTGTCCTTCGGGCTCGGCCTGCTGTTCGTCGGTCTGCTCGAGGTCGCCCGGCGGTTACGCTCACGGCATGCAGCACGCGGAATTCGTGGCGGAGATCGAAAAGCAGTCGAGCGCGCTCAGGACGGCGGCCGTCTCGGCAGGCCCGGACGCACCGGTGCCGACCTGCCCACGCTGGACTGTGAGCAGGCTCGTCGGGCACCTCGGGCGAGTGCAGTCGTGGGTGCGGAAAGCGCTCGCCGACCCGACCGGAGCCGACACCGATCCCGGCCGTCCGCCTGAGGACTGGGAAACCCTGCTGGCCTGGTTCGACGAGCAGCGCACCGGGCTGGTCGCCGAGCTGTCGGATCCGGAAAAGCCCGCCTGGCTGCCGTTCCCGAGGTACCCGAAGGTCGCGGCCTCGTGGGCGCGGCGGCAGGCGCACGAAGCGGCCATCCACCGTCTGGACGCCGAGCACGCGCTGGCGCCGGAGCCCGAGGTGAGCTACGGCGCGGAGTTCGCGGCGGACGGGGTGGACGAACTGATCGCCTTCATGGTCCCGGGCAGGCGCGACTGGACGAAGACCAGCGCGACGGGCTCGGTCGTGTTGTATGCAACCGATGTACAGCGTGGCTGGCGGGTGGATCTCGCGCCCGGCGTCCCACCCGAGATCCGGCCGGGCGAGGGCAGCGGCGACCTGACGATCACCGGCACCGCCGACCAGGTCTACCGCCGGGTCTGGGCCCGGCCCAGCGAGGCCACCGTCGTCGGCGACACGGAGCTGCTGGAGCCGATCGCCTCCCCCTGACCGCACCGGCACGGGCGCTACCAGGGAAGATGTCCTGGTGTCCGAACGACGTTATGTGATCACCTTCGGCTGTCCCGACCGCACCGGCATCGTCGCGCGCGTGTCCTCGTTCCTCGCGGACGCGGGCGGCTGGATCGTCGAGGCCGCCTACCACACCGACCCGGACACGGGCTGGTTCTTCACGCGCCAGGTGGTCCGGGCGGACTCGATGCCGTACAGCGCCGACGAGTTGCGCGCGCGCTTCGCGGAGGTCGCCCGCGCGCTGTCCGCCGAGTCGAACTGGCGTGTCGACGACACCGGCGAGCGTCGTCGCGCCGTGCTGCTGGTGTCGAAGGAAGGGCACTGCCTGTACGACCTGCTGGGCCGGGTCGCGTCCGGGGAACTCGACGTGGACATCAGCGCGGTGATCGGCAACCACGACTCGCTGGCGGGCATCACCAGGGCGCACGGCATCCCGTTCCACCACGTGCGGTTCCCGTCCGGGGACAAGGCGGCGGCGTTCGCCGAGGTGCGCAAGCTCGTCGACGAACACGATCCGCATGCCATCGTGCTGGCGCGCTTCATGCAGATCCTCCCGCCGGATCTGTGCGCGGCGTGGACCGGCCGGGCGCTGAACATCCATCACAGCTTCCTGCCGTCGTTCGTCGGCGCGCGCCCGTACCACCAGGCGCACCGGCGCGGGGTGAAGCTGATCGGGGCCACCTGCCACTACGTCACGGCGGATTTGGATGCCGGGCCGATCATCGAACAGGACGTGATCCGCGTCGACCACGGCGACACGGTGCCGGACCTGGTCCGCAAGGGCCGGGACATCGAGAAGGTCACCCTGGCCCGCGGACTGCGCTGGCACCTCGAGGGCCGCGTGCTGGTGCACGGCAACCGCACGGTCGTCTTTTAGCCGAACACGAGCCAGGTTCCGGCGACCAGCACGGCGTAGCCGAGTGCGGCGGCCCAGACGAGCCTGGTCTTCCGTTGCTCGGGCCAGGTCGTGTAGCGCAGCAGCCAGGCGAACGCGGGAAGCACCAGGATTCCGTGCATGGCAACGAAATGCACGGGTTTGAGCGCGCCGGCCGTGGTGTAGGCGAGCTGTGGTTCGCCGCCGCGGGAAAGGCTGACCCCGTCGGCGATCATGATCGCGCCCACCGCGAGCGCGGCGATCAGCACGACGAGGCCGGCCCGCAAGGCAAGCAGCATGCTGGGCGCGAGCCCACTGCTCGCGCGGAGCGCGACCACCGTGAAGCCGAGGACGGTCACGATGATCACTCCGCCGCCGAGCGCGAGCATCATCGAGACGGTCGAGTCGAACCCGGTCTCGAAGTTGAAGTGCGACGGCACCCCGCGCCAGACCTGCATGGTCACGAGCGTCACCTCGAGCACGCTGACCGCCGTGAACAGCCCGAGTAACACTGTGCGCGTACGCGGCCGCATGGTCAGGAACGACGTCGCCCATGCCAGGGTCGCCAGCGTGAGCCCGAAGGACAACCCGAAGGTCATCGCCTTCCGGTAGGACAGCGGCCCTTCCCACGTCGTGCCGGACGCGACGAGCACGACGAGATGGACCAGACCACTGAGGAAGAGGACGGCAGCGACCGCATACGCGGTGCGCTCGACCGGCCTCACCTGCTGCTTCACCCGCTGAAGAGTCATGCGGAAATCGTCCGCGCGCGGGAGCCGGAAGGCGTCCGTCGAGGAACGACTCTTCCGCCTACGCCCGGTTCCGTACAACGCGGGCGAGCAAGTACGTCGACGCCGTCCTGCGCGGCTAGAGCTTGACGAGCATCTTGCCGGTGTTGGCGCCGTCGAGGAGGTCGAGGAAGGCTTGCGGCGCGTTGCGCAGGCCTTCCACGACGGTCTCCTCGTAGCGCAGCTTGCCGTCCCGGACCAGCGGCGCGACCTCGGACACGAACTGCCCGTGCAGGTCGTAGTGGTCACCGACGAGGAACCCGCGGATCGTCAGCCGCTTGCCGACGATCTGCATCATGTTCCGCGGCGCGGCAGGCGGTTCGGTGGCGTTGTAGATCGAGATCATCCCGCAGATCGCGAACCGGGCGTGCAGGTTGGCCTGGGCGATCGCCGCTTCCAGGTGCTCCCCGCCGACGTTGTCGAAGTAGACGTCGATACCGTCCGGCGCGGCGGCTTCGAGCTGTTCGGCGACCGGGCCGTCCTTGTAGTTGAACGCCGCGTCGAACCCGAGGTCGTCGGTGAGGTGCTTGACCTTCTCGGTCGAACCGGCGCTGCCCACGACCCGCGAGGCGCCCTTCAGCTTGGCGAGTTGGCCCACCATCGAACCGACCGCACCAGCCGCGCCGGACACGAAAACCACGTCCCCGGCCTGGAACTTCGCCACGTCGAGCAGCCCTGCGTACGCGGTCAGGCCCGTCATGCCGAGCACGCCGAGATACGTGCTCACCGGCACGACGCCGGGATCCACCTTCGAGACCTTGTCCGCGGCGAGGACGGCGTGCGAACGCCAGCCGTACTGGTGCACCACGGTGTCACCGGGGCGGACACTGTCCACGGTGGACTCGAGCACCTCGCCGACGGCGCCGCCCTGCATGACCTTGCCCACCTCGAAAGGCGCCACATAGGACTTGGCCGCGCTCATCCGGCCACGCATGTACGGGTCGACACTGATGAACTGGTTGCGCACCAGCACTTCGCCGGGGCCGGCGTCCGGCACTTCGGTGTCCACAATGGAAAAGTTGTCCGGCGTCGGCCGCCCGGTCGGACGGGACGCGAGCCGGATCTCGGTCGCGGTGGTGCTCACCGTGGAACTCCCTACGTCGATGGCGCAGGAGTGCGTACCCCTGCGCCATCGACCTTAAGCGAGTTCCGCGAGCTTGCCGAGGACGCCGTCGTAGATGCGCTTGAGGCCACCGGGCGCGAACGTCTTCTCGAAGAAGCCGCCGATGCCGCCGGCGCCCTGCCAGCTGGTCTCGATCCGCACCACGCTGCGGTCACCCGAAGGACGGACCGTCCACGTGGTGACCATCGTCGAGTTGGCGTCGGTCTCCACCAGCGTGCCCTGCTCCGGCTCGGTCACCGTGGCGGCGACGTCACGCACCCGCTTCGAGGTGGCCTGCAGCTTCCAGCGCGCCTTCGTGCCCGCGCCGGTGCCGCCCTCGGTGACCTCGTAATCCCGGTACTGCTCGGTCAGGATCTTGGGCCGGGTGTCGGCGTAGTCGGCGACCAGCGTGCGCACCTTCTCCGCCGGCGCGTCGATCGTCCGCTCCGCGACCGCCGTGACCTTTGCCATTTTTCGCTCCCCGATTTCGTCGTGGTCCTCGACCGCGACTCTAGTTACCCGGCGAGACCCTGTTTGCTCAGCCAGTCCTTCGCGACGTCGGTGACCGCGTCCCCGTCCGAATCGACCTGCTTGTTCAGCTCGCGCAGTTCGTCGGTGGTCAGCTTGGCGCTGACCGCGTTGACCGCGGCCTGGAAGTCCGGCCCGCGCTCGTCGGCGACCTTCTTGTTCACCGCGGGCACGATGTTCTCGGTGGCCACGATGCTCAGGTCGTCCTGCAGCACGGTGTACGACGGGTCGTCGGCCAGCGGGCTGACCGAGTCGACCGGGATGACCGTGACCGCGCCGGAGTCCAGCTGGGTGCGGCGGGGGCCGGCCTCCTGGATGCTCTGGAACGTGACGTTCAGCTTGTAGGTGTCGCGGAAGCCGACGAAGCAGTTCGCGCGCGTCTCGCACTCGGGCGGGCCGCCGAGCACCACCTTGTCCAGCTTCTTCAGGTCACTGATCTTGGTCAGCCCCTGGGACTTGGCCAGGTCCGACTTCACGATGTAGGTGTTCTTGTTCTCCGCCGGGGCGTAGTCGAACAGCACCACGTTCGACGGCGCGAGCAGCTCGGCGAGCTTCGCGTGCTCCGACGCGGGATCCTTCGGGGCTTCCTGGTTGAAGCCCGAGCTGATCGCCGCGCCCTGGTACTCGGGGATGAACTGCAGCTCGCCCGACTTCAGCGACGGGTACACCAGCTCGCGCGAGCCGATGTTGAACTGCCGCTTGACCGGGTAGCCCTTCGCCTCCAGCGCCTGCGAGTACAGCTCGGCGAGGATCTGGCTGTCGGTGAAGTTGAACGACGCGACGACGATCGGGTCCCCGCCCTTGCCGGGCGCCGCCGAATTGTCGCTGCTGCCGCCACAAGCGGCCAGGCCGAGCACTGCCGCGGCAGCCACCACCGCGATCTTGAGGCTACGGGTCCAGCGCATGGGTTCTTCCTCCCTTAGAACGACATGAAGACCCTAGCGGCGATCACCGACAACTGCGCCCTCTGTTACCAATCCGACTGCAGCCACGGCGGAAATGGGTGTCGACATGCAGGTCGGCTGCGGCCCGCATCCGCCTTCTTTCGGTCGGATTGGTAACCACAATCTGAGAAAAGCACCCCAGCGCGCCCTATGCTTCCCCAGTGGGCGAATACGTGCTGGCCGAATCGTCGCGGCCGCTGTTCGAGTGGCGCTGGGTGGAGCGCAATGCCGACCACATCTTCCAGCGCCTGGGCGAACACCTCGCGCTGACCGCGACGGCACTGGCGGTCGGCCTCGTCGTCTCGATCGCGCTGGCGGTGCTTTCCTTGCGCTGGCGGTGGTTCTACCCGGTGGCACTGTCCACGGCCGGCGCGCTGTACGTCATCCCGAGCCTCGGCGCATTCGCGTTGCTCGTGCCGTTCTTCGGGCTGTCGTTCACCACTGCCGTGATCCCGCTGGCGACGTACACCCTGCTGATCCTCCTGCGCAACATCGTGACCGGCATCCAGCAGGTGCCCGGTGACGTGCGCGAGGCCGCGGTCGGGATGGGCTTCACCCGCGCGAAGCTGTTGGTACGGGTGGAACTTCCGCTGGCGCTGCCGGTGGTGATCGCCGGGCTGCGGGTGGCCGCGGTGACGACCATCGGGCTGGTGACGGTCACCTCGATGCTCGGCATGGGCGGGCTCGGCTACTTCATCCGGCAGGGCATCCAGACCGCGACCCCCAACCCGACCGCGATCATCGTCGGGATCGGGTTGTCGATCGTGCTGGCGGTGGTGGTGGACTTCCTGCTGTGGCTGTCCGAACGGGCGCTGGCTCCGTGGGCGAGGAAGGGGCGCGCGTGAGCAACATCTTCGGCGAGGCGTGGGACTGGCTGGGCGAGCCGAACCGGTGGAGCTGGTCGGATCCGGCCGGCATCCCGTACCGCACGGTCGAGCACCTGGGGTTCTCCGCGCTGTCGCTCGTGGTCGCGGCGGCGCTGACGATCCCGCCCGCGCTGTGGCTCGCGCACTACCGGCGCGCGGCGTTCCTGGCCAGCAGCGTCGTGAACATCGGCCGTGCGATCCCGAGTTTCGGGCTGATCATCCTGTTCTGGTACCTGGCCAGCCGGTGGGAACTGAACACCTCGTTCTGGCCGCTGCTGATCGCGCTGGTCGCGCTCGCCATGCCGCCGCTGTTCACGAACACGTACGCGGGCGTGATCTCGGTGGACGCCGACGCGGTCGACGCCGCGCGCGGAACCGGCTACCGCGAACGCCAGATCATGTTCGGGATCGAGCTGCCGCTCGCGCTGCCCGTGATCCTCGCCGGGGCCCGGGTTTCCTTCCTGCAGCTCGTCGCGACGGTCGCGATCGGCGCGATCGTCAACAACGGCGGTGGCCTCGGCCGCTACATCGTCGACGGGTTCGCCCAGGGCGTCGGCGGCTACGGCGAGATCCTCGCGGGCGGCGTGGCGGTGATCGTGCTGGCCCTGCTGTGCGAAGGGATTTTCTCGCTGATCACTCGCTTTGCCGTGCCGCGCGGGCTGCGCGTGGAGACCACGCGGCAGCCGCAAATGTCGTGACAGCGCGGAGTTTCCCGGTACGCAACGCGTCCACGAGCCGGGTGACTTCCGGGCCCAGCGGCCGGTCCTCCACCACGGCGGGCACCACTTCGCTGAGCTGCCGGTAGACCTCGGCGAGCGCGGGCGCCGGTTCCTTCGCGCGCAGTGTGTGGGCCTGGTGCGCGGTGATCAGTTCGCAGGCGGTGATCACGTCGAGGTGCACAACGGCTGTATACAACTGGTATGCAGCCTCGGCGGCGAACACCTGCACGTCTTCCTGACCGGCCGACGTGTCGAGCGCCCCGAGTGACGCGGGTGCAACGTGCATACGCATTGCATGCAGCTCGCCTACAGCACGTTTGTGCAGCGGCGCCAGGCCGGCGTTGGGCCCTGGCCGCGGAGTCAGCTGCGGGGTCAGCCCGCTGAAGCGTTCGTCGAGCATCCGGTGCATGCGCTGCACACCGACCTCGGCCACGTGCACCAGCGCGGCCTTGGCGGCGTCCATGCGGAGGCCGAGCTCGGCGGCGTGAAAACCGGCGGTCGACACGAACTCGCCGTCCACGAAAGCGGGCGAATCCGTTGGGGCGCTTAGGAAGCGTCGCGCCGCATCTTCGAGTTCGACGAGCGTTCGCCGGGCGTGGGCGATCGCTTGCGGCCCGACGCGGAGGGAAACCGGGGCCTGCACGACGCCGTCCCGGAGCACACCGCCGTCGGCCGCATCGCGGACACACGCGAGTACATCCGCGAGGACGCTGTCGCTCCCGGCGAGCTCTGGCCGGTAGATCCCGCGCGGCGCGCCCAGCACATCAACGGCCGTCGTAACGCACAGAAGCTGTCGATCGACGGCGTCGAACCCTTGCGCGGCAAGCAAAACAGCCTGCGCGGCGGTGATCGGCGCCCCTTGGATGAAGCTCAGGCCCTCCTTCGGTCCCGGGCGATACGGCTCGACTCCCCTGTCCGCCAACGCCTGGGACGCCGGGATTTGCCGCCCGTCTTCGAGCACCGTGCCGATGCCGAGGAAGGTCTGGAACGCATGGGACAGCGCGAGAATCTCCCCGGCCGAGCCGAGCCCGGTGGCCGGGACGGCCGGGACGAACCCGTCGTTCAACCTGTCCACGAGGAACCGCACCGCGTCCGCGCTCGCCCCTGTCTCCGGGGTGAGAAACCCACGCAGGCGCACGGCGAACAGCGCCCGGACCTCTTCCGCAGACAGCCACGGAGGCCCGCCGACAGCACGTCCGATGAGCAACCGCGCCTGGTGCTCGGCCTGTTCGTCGGCCGTGAGCGCGGTGCTCGAAAGCCGCCCCATGCCTGTATTCACGCCGTACACAGGTTGCATACAATCTGTGAGCACGGTGAGTGCAGCCTGCCGCTGGGCTGCGACCTGCACGAGAAGGCGTTCGTCCAGTACTACGCGCGCGCCTCGCGCGATGAGCCGGATGGCCGCCGGATCCAGGTCCTCGGGTCCGCGGACGAGGACGGTCACTCGACCGGCTTCGCCAGGCCCTCGATGACCTCGGCCCCGGGCAGCGAAGCGAGCGCAGCGCCGGTGATCAGCAGTTTCCCGCCGCGGATGCCGCTCCCGATGATCAACTCCGGCGAGTCCGCCACGGCCTTGTCGATCAGGATCGGCCACTCACCGGGCAGCCCGACCGGGGTGATCCCGCCGTAGGCCATGCCCGTCAGCTCGACCGCTTCGTCCATCGGCGCGAAGGAAGCCTTGCGCACATCCAGCCTGCGCTTGATCACGCCGTTCACGTCGGCACGCGTCGTGGCCAGGATGAGCGCCGCCGCGAACCGCACCTCGCCCGACCGCTTGCCCGCCACGACGACGCAGTTCGCGGAAGCCGATAGCGGCGACGAGTACGCCTCGCAGAAAGCCGCGGTGTCCGCCAGCTCCGGGTCGATCTCGACGACGCCGACCTCCGACTCGTCCAGCGAAGTGATCGCCTTGGCCACGGGCTCGGCGAGCAGGTCGCTCCGCTGCGAAACGGGCTGGACGATCAGTGTTCCCGCGATGCTCCAGTTCCTCATGGACACGAGGCTAGCGGCGGGCGTACTACCAGTTCTTGCCGCCGCGCTGGACCTCGATCAGCTTCGGGCGGACGTCGACCATGTACACGAGCACCGCGACGATGCCCGCCAGCCAGAAGATGGTGCCCGCGCCGCCGAAACCGAACAGCCCCATCGCGACCGTGCCCGCGCCGGTGATCGCCAGCCAGATCGGCTTCGTCTTGCGGTCGGCGGCCTGGAACGCGTCGGAGCGTTGCAGGAGCGCGTGGAAGAAGGCGACGAGCCCCACGAGCGTCCCGGCCCAACTGATGACCAGCATGATCCATTGCGCGATTAGCGGCACTGCTCCAGCCTACGTCCCTTCACCCCCACGAACCTGCACACCTGTGACCAGAATGCCACGAAAGGCCCGTCCGGCACACAGCCTGTGCCGAACGGGCCCACGAGGGAATGCGGTTACTTCGTGGTCTTCGGGGTGGTGGTGCCACCGGTCGCGGGCTTCTTCGCCGTGGCGGTGGTGCGCCGCGGGGTGCTCGCCGGCTTGGCGGCCGGGGTGGACTTCGGCGTGGTCTTCTCCTCCACGACCACCTCGGCGTCGACGATCTTCTCGGCGGCCTCGTCAGCGGCCTCGGCCACCTTCTCGCCACCGGTGCGGGTCTTCTTCGCGACCAGGCCGAGCACGTCCTCGACGCGCTCACGGGCCTCGGTGCCGAACTCGCCCGCACGGTCCTGCACCTGCTGCAGCGCGTCCTCGACCTGCTCCAGCACGGTCTTCACGCGCGGCTCGGCGACGAACTTGCCCCAGGCCTCCTCGCCGCTCTCGGCGAGCTTGCCGTACAGCTTCAGCGCGGCCTCGGTGTACTCGTCGACGAGCTTCCGGAGCTCGGCCGGGTCGAGCTTCTCGCGCAGCGAGGTGACCTCGCCGGGCAGCTCTTCGATGTTCTTGCGGGCGGCCTCGCCACTCTCGTTGACGCGGGTGCGCGCCTTCTCGACAGCGTCGGCGAGCGCCTGGCCTGCCAGGTTGCCGGCGCCGATCGCGGCGAGCAGCGGGGTGCGAAGCTGCTCCACGGCGGTGTTCACGGCCTTGCGGACGTCATCGGTCCTCGTGCTCGTCATGATGTTCACTCTCCATATCAGGGAGGTCAGGTGTGTGGTTGTTCTCGCGCCGGAACGACTCGTACACATCGAGCAGCACCTGCTTCTGCCGCTCGGTGAGCTCGGCGTCGGCGCGGATCGCGTCGGTGACCGGCCCGCCGTCGGGCAGATCGAGGATTCCGGCTTGCACGTACAGGGCCTCCGCGGAAATCCGCAGCCCCCGGGCGATCTGCTGCAGGATCTCCGCGCTGGGTTTGCGAACCCCGCGCTCGATCTGACTCAGGTACGGGTTGGACACTCCGGCGAGCTTCGACAGCTGGCGCAACGAAATCTTCGCGTTGTTGCGCTGCTGGCGGATGTACTCGCCGATGTCGGAAGCGATGTGGCCGACCTTCTCGATCGGTCCCGCCTGCGCGTTTTCGAGGTCACCCTCGTCCGGCATCTGGCTCATCTCCTCGCGACACCTCCAAGTTATACCCAAGTGCTAGCTATTGCAAGCACCCTGCTTGCAACCTTAGGTGGTGACTTGAGTCACGAACTAAGGTGGACGGATGCAGAGTGCCGTGCGGGCTCGCCGACGGCTCACCGGCGCGCTCGTCCGCGCCGGCGCACTGACCGACCCCGCCTGGATCGAAGCATTCCAGCAGGTTCCGCGACATCCTTTCGTGCCGCGGTTCTTCCTCGCCGAGATGGCGGGGTGGGTCGCTGTGGACAGCTCGGATCCCGGCTGGCTGCGCGCCGTCTACTCCGACCAGGTGCTGGTCACCCAGCTCGACGAAGACCCGGGAGCGTGGCGTACCGCTCGCCGGACGGGCCCGGTCGCCGGCGTGCCGACCTGTTCGTCCAGCATGCCTTCGATCATGGCGATCATGCTCGAGGAACTGCTCGTGCGCGCCGGGCACCAGGTCCTCGAGGTGGGCACCGGAACCGGCTACAACGCGGCGCTGCTGTCGTACCGGCTCGGCTCCGGGCAAGTGTCCACAATAGACATCGACGGCGATCTGGTGGAGCAGGCGCGGATCCGGCTGGGGAGTTGTGGATACCGGCCCCGATGCGAAGTCCGCGACGGCGCCGGCGGTTTTCCGGAACAGGCCCCGTTCGACCGGGTGTTGTGCACCTGCTCGGTGTCGACGATCCCGCCTGAATGGCTGAACCAGACGAAACCCGGTGGTTTCGTGCTGACCACGTTGAACCGGCCGATCGGCGCCGGGCTCGTGCGCCTCACCGTCGGCGAGGACGGCACCGGATGTGGACAAGTGCTGGCGCGGGACGGAAGGTTCATGCCGTTGCGCGCGCACAGGCGGAGTGAACCCGGCCGGCTGCTCTCGAAGATCCAGCCGAACGGCGCCGCGCCGCGGCCGACTCCACTGTCCGTGCGCTCGACGCTCAACCCGGCGAGCAGGTTCGAGTTCTTCGCCGGCCTGGCCCTACCCGAGGTCGCTCCGGCGTTCGATCCCGCGGCGCCGGACGCCACTTTCCTCGTGCACGCCGACGGTTCGTGGGCGCGGCACTTCACGGACCACGACCGGAACCTGGTGAGCCAGGGCGGGCCACGGCGGTTGTGGGACCTGCTGGAAAGCGCTTACTCGGACTGGCAGGACCTCGGCGAGCCGACGCGCGACCGGTTCGGGGTCACCGTCACGCAGGACCGTCAGGAGCTCTGGCTGGACGAGCCGACGTCCAAATACGTCTGGCCGTTGTAGCCGGGGTTTCCGGGAAAGTTCTCCCGGAACCAGGCTTCGGCGTTGTCCACAGCCGCCGCGAGATCGGCCTTCGTCGTGTCGAACAGCCGAACCGGCGGGTCGAAAGTGGTGGCGCGCAACCATTCGCTGAATTCCAGCGTCTCGGCGATGCGCGGTTCGTCCCACTCCCGCCAGGCCGGCCGTGCCCGCAACCGCCGCGCCAGCTCATCGGGCGACGCGACGAGCGCAAGGTAGTGGATCTTCGTGAACAGGCTGCGCTCGGGCAGCCGCTCGAACTCCGGCGGGACCACGGTTCCGCACAGCACCACGGGTTTCCCGTTCTGGTGGATCATCGCGGCGAGCCGCAGCCAGGCGGCCCGGAAAGCGGGATGCCCGTCGACGTCGTCGCGCAGCCCGGCTGTCCACAACACGTCCTGTTCAAGAACGACGGCCGCTCCGCCGAGCCGCTCGGCCAGCTCCGGGCCGACTGTGGATTTCCCCGCGCCGCTCGGACCGGTCAGCGCGAACAGCGGCAGTCGCCGGAACGGCCAGCGGTGACCGCAGCGGGCGCACAGCCTCCTCGCGCTTTCCACGAGCGGCACGTCGGCGCGGTCCCCGCAGGCGGGGCAAATACGCGGGTCGAGCATTCGGCCCGCCATGTCAGTCGAAGAGGTTCTCGAGGAAACTCCGCTTGCGGTGGCCCCGATACGGCCGCGGCGAATCCCCATAACCGCCGCGGTACGGACGGGGCGAATCCCCGTACCCACCCCGGTACGGCCGCGGCGAATCGCCGTAACCGCCGCCATATCCGCCGTGACGCTGTGGCCGCGGCGAATCGCCATATCCGCCGTGATAGGGCGATGGCGAATCGGCGCGCCCGCCGTGGGGCGGCGGCACGGGGCCGCGGTATGGCGGCGGTGAGCCGTAGTAAGCGCTTTCCGCGCCCGCGATCTGCTCCAGCTCACCACGGTCGAGGAAGATGCCGCGGCAGCCTTCGCACTGCTCGATGTGCACGCCGTTCTTGTCCACGGTGCGCATGGCATTCTGGCATTTAGGACAAATCACACCGAACCCTAACAGGCACAGAGGCAGAAGGGGTGCCCGATCGGATCGGCGAAGACGCGGAAGGTGCTCGGCTTTTTGTCCAGCAGCTTGGCCCCGAGCTTGACCGCGCGCTCCTCGCCGGCATCCAGGTCAGCGACCGCGAGATCGAGGTGAAGCTGCTGCGGAACGTCCTGACCAGGCCATTCCGGCGCCCGGTAGTTCGCGACCCGCTGAAAGGCGAGCTGCACGCCGTTCGGTCCGGTGACCGTCACCCATTCCCCGCCCTCTTCTGATTCCGGCTCGGGCCAGTCGAGCAGGGCGGCATAGAACTCGGCCAGACGCCGCGGATCCGGGCAGTCGAGCGCCACACAGCGGAACGTGGGGACAGCGGTCATGAGAGAACTCCTTCCAGGGAGATAACCAGCGACCCGAGTATGAGGGTTACGCGAACTGGCTGCAACCGCTGTAAGACCTATGCTGGTTACGTGTCGAACCTGTCCACAGACGCGAAGTTGATGGTCGAATTCCTCAACACCCTCGATGTGGAGCACGAAACCGACACGCTCGACAACGAGGCGAGCTGGCACCAATGGACGGCGGCACGCTCCTTGGTCCCCGACCCTTTACCCGCGGCGCGCTCGGCGCGGGCGGCCCTTCGCGTCGCTGTCGGCGATCCCCCGGCGAACACCGCCCCCTTCACGTCACCCGCGCGACTCGAATTGGGGCCGGCCGGGGCCGAACTGGTCGCGACGAGCGCCGTCGCCGAGGTGCTCGCGGCAGCCGCCCGGCTCACCGTGCTCGGCGAGTGGCCCCGGCTGAAGATCTGCCCCGCCGACGACTGCCGGTGGGCGTTCTACGACCAGTCACGGAACCGCTCACGGACCTGGTGCTCGATGCGGGTCTGCGGCAACCGCGAAAAAGCCCGCGCCTGGCGGGAGCGATCGGCGGGCCAGTAGACATCGGGAGGAAAAGTGCGTGCCGTTCTCAGCAGAATGTTGCTCGGCGTGGTCGCGTTCGGCGGCCTCGGGCTCAGCGTCACCGGATGCGGGACCGCGGGCAATCCGGCACCCGCCACTACGGCCGCGGCATCCACAACGCCGACCGCAGCAGCGACGGCCGCCTCTTCCACAACCGACGAACTGATCACTGTCCCCGACGTGTCCGGCATGAACCATCAACAGGCACAGGACACGATGCAGGCCGCCGGGCTGTTCAACCTGCGCGAAGTGGACGGTAAGGGCCTCGGCCGCGCGCTGGTGGTGGACCGCAACTGGGTGCAGGTCGCCCAGGATCCGCCCGCGGGCAGCCGGGTGCCGCCGGACACCGTGATCACGTTGACCGCCGTGAAGTACACCGACAGGTGATCAAGCTCGAACGAGTTACCCACAGACGGTGCTGTGGATAACCCCCTCTTCTGTGGATAACTCCGGTTTTCGCAGGTCGGACCGACCGGAGAAATTCACAGCCGAGGGGTTGATTTTCGCCGGTGTGGATTACTCGCCGCTCTGTTAGCCTGAAACGAGGATTTCACTGAGAAAACCGACCACGGTAACGCGGGGATCCAGGTGATATGGGCGGACTCTCTGTCGGCGAAATCGTCGTGAAGGCCGAACCAGTACTCGACGTGGTGGCCGAGCTGGGCGAATCCCCGCTCTGGGACCCGGCCACCGGATTGCGCTGGCTCGACATCCCGCAGCGGAAACTGCACACGCTGAACCGCACGGGCGAGCACCGTGCGGTCGATCTGTCCACAAGGGTGACGGCCGTGGAACGCGGGCCAAGCGGCCGGTTGCTCGCGGTGACCGCCACCGGGTTCGGGTTGCTCGACCCGGTCTCCGGCGAAGTACACGAATTCGCCCACGTCGTCAGCGCGCCGGTGTCGATGAACGACGGCGCGATCGATCCACAGGGCCGTTGCTGGGCCGGTTCCGCCGTCCGCGACGGCAGCGCCCGCGGGGCGTTGTACCGGCTCGACGACTCGGGAGCCACCGCCCAGATCGAGCAGGTCTCGATGTCGAACGGGATCGACTGGTCCCCTGACGGCTCCGTGCTCTACCACGTCGACAGCGCCGAGGGCACGGCCAAAGCCTGGGCGTACAGCCCGGAAACCGGCGAGCTGGGCGACGCCCGCCTACTGCGCCGGCTGCCAGCGGAAGCCGGTCTGCCGGACGGGCTGACGGTGGACGAACAGGGCGGGATCTGGCTCGCCGTCTGGGGTGCCGGGCAGGTCTGGCGGCTCGACCCGGTCAGCGGTGAGACGACGGCGGTCGTCGATGTGCCCACACCTTGCACGACCAGCTGCGCGTTCGGCGGCAGCGAGCTGACCACGCTCTACATCACCACCGCCGATCACGAATCCCCGCCGGGCGGCGGGTTGCTCTACGCCGCGGAAGTTCCCGCGCGCGGCCGGCTTTCCCCTTGTTTCTCCGGAGGTGCCTGATGAAGGTCGCATTGGTAACCGGTGCTTCGCGCGGGATCGGCGCGGCCGCCGCACGACGCCTCGCCGACGACGGGTTCGCCGTCGCCATCAACAGCTATCCCGACGAAACCCTGATCACCCAAGCGAAACAGCTCGCCGACGACATCCAGAACGCCGGCGGCGAAGCCATCGTCGTACCGGCCGACATCACGGATTCGCAGGCTGTGCACAAGATGTTCACAACCTGCGAGGAACAGCTCGGCCCGGTCAGCGCGCTCGTGCTCAACGCGGCGATCACCGGGCGGCAGGCGTGGGACACGATCACGGAATCGGCCTGGGACAACGTTTCCGCGGTGAACCTGCGGGGCGCGTTCGTCTGTTCGCGCCGGGCTTTCGGCGAGGGCCGAGGGCCGGACGACGGCACCGTGGTCGTCATCAGCAGTGTGCTGGCGAAGCTCGGCGCGCCCCAGTCATTGCATTACGCCACAACGAAAGCCGGGCTGCTCGGGTTCACGCGGTCACTCGCCAAGGAGCTCGGCCCGCGCGGGGTCAGGGTGAACGCCGTGCTGCCGGGCGCCATCCAGACCGAGGAGGAACTGGAGAACTTCCCCGATCAGGAAGCCGTCCGGCGGGAAGCGCTTTCCCAGCAGTTCCTGCAGCGCCGCGGCCTCGCCGTGGACGTGGCGGGCACGATCGGCTTCCTCGTCGGGCCGGACAGCGCGTTCATGACCGGGCAGACGCTGTGCGTGGACGGCGGCTGGGTGCTTCTCTAGAAAAGCAGCTCCGCGATCGTGTAGATCACCAGCCCGGCGAGCGCGCCGACGACGGTGCCGTTGATGCGGATGAACTGCAGGTCCCGGCCGACCTGGAGCTCGATCTTCCGCGAGGTCTCCTCGGCGTCCCAGCGTTCGACGGTGTCGGTGATGATCGTGGTGATCTCGCGCGAGTAGTGCGTGACCAGGTAGGCCGCGGCGCCCTCGATCCAGCCATCCACTTTGGACCGCAGCTCCTCCTCGGTGACCAGCCGCTCGCCGAGGCGCGTGAGGCCCTGGCGCACCCGCAGGCGCAGTTCGCTGGACGGGTCCTCGGCCGCGGTCAGCAGCATCCCCTTGGCCGTGGTCCACGCCGAGCCGATCAGCTTCTGCACGTCGGGGTGGTCGAGGATCTGCTGCTTGACCTGTTCCGCCCGGGCCATCGTGTCCGGGTCCTTCTGCAGGTCCTGCGCGAACTCGTTGAGGAACTTGTCCAGCGCCAGCCGCATCGGGTGGTTGACGTCGGTCTTCACCGACCAGGCGAACGAGAGCACCTCGCCGTACACCTTGTCCGCCAGCATCGCGTCCACGAACTTCGGCGACCAGCTCGGCGCGCGGTCGGACACCACGCGCAGCACCGTGTCGTGGTTGTCGCGCACCCATTCGTACGACCTGTCGCACATCAGGTCCACCAGCTTGTAGTGCGCCCCGTCGGTGAACACCTGCTCCAACAGCTTCCCCAGCGGCGGCCCCCACGGCTTCTCGACCACCCGGCGCACCACGGCCTGCTCCAGCACCGCCTGCACGTCTTCGTCGCGCAGCACCTTCACCGCGCCACGGACCACGGTGGCCAGCTCGGACGTCACGCGCTCCGCGTTGTCCGGCGAAGCGAGCCACTCCCCGAGCCGCCTGGCGATCCCCGCCCGGCTCAGCTTGTCCCGCACCACCTGCTCGGACAGGAAGTTCGCGCCGACGAAGTCGCCGAGGCTGTTGCCCAGCGCGTCCTTCTTGTTCGGGATGATCGCCGTGTGCGGGATCGGTATCCGCATCGGATGCCGGAACAGGGCGGTCACCGCGAACCAGTCGGCCAGCGCGCCGACCATGCCGGCCTCGGCCGCGGCGCGCACGTAGCCCACCCAGCCGGACCAGCCGGCGGCCTGCGCCCAGCTGGTGAGGACGAACACGACCGTCGCGCCCAGCAGGAAGGCCAGCGCGACCAGCTTCATCTTGCGCAGACCGCGCCGCTTGACCTCCTCGTTGGCGAGGCCACCCGGCGGATCGGCAGGGGTCAGTTGCTCCACACCGCCATTGTCCGTGAGGATCGGGGATTATGCGTGCACCAGCTCTCGTCCCCCGGCTACGGCCGTTCACCTCGACCATCTTCGCCGAGATGACGGCACTCGCCGTCCGCACCGGAGCGATCAACCTGGGACAGGGCTTCCCGGACACCGACGGCCCGGCCGGCATGCTCGGCGCGGCCAAGGACGCCCTGTTCGGCGGCGCGAACCAGTACCCGCCGGGCCCCGGCCGCCCCGAGCTGCGCGCCGCGATCGCCACCCACCGGCAGCGTTACGGGCTGGAGTACGACCCGGAGACGGAGATCCTCGTCACCGCGGGGGCTACCGAAGCCATCACCGCGGCCCTGCTCGCGCTCACCGAGGCCGGTGACGAGGTGATCGTCATCGAGCCCTACTACGACTCGTACTCGGCCGCGGTCGCGATGTCAGGCGCGACGCGGAAGGTCGTTTCGCTCAAGGAGAGCGCCGAGGGGCCGTTCGTGCTCGACGTGAACGCGCTGCGCGCGGCCGTCACCCCGCGGACGCGGGCGATACTGGTGAACTCGCCGCACAACCCGACCGGCACCGTGTTCACCGAAGCGGAGCTGGGCGCGATCGCGGACCTCTGCGTGCGCAACGACCTCGTCGCGATCACCGACGAGGTCTACGAGCACCTCGTCTTCGACGACGCCGTGCACCGGCCGCTGGCCACGTTCCCTGGGATGCGCGCCCGGACGGTCTCGATCTCCAGCGCGGGCAAGACGTTCAACTGCACCGGCTGGAAGATCGGCTGGGTCTGCGCGACGCCGGAGCTCGTCGGCGCGGTGAAGGCGGCGAAGCAGTTCATGACGTTCGTGTCCGGCGGGCCGCTGCAGCCCGCGGTCGCCTACGCGCTGGATCACGAACTGCCGTGGGTCGAGGAGCTGCGCGCTTCGCTGGCGGCCAAGCGGAACAGGCTTTCGGCGGGGCTCGTCGAGGCCGGGTTCGACGTGCATCCGAGCTTCGGCACGTACTTCGTGTGCGCGGACGTACGGCCGCTCGGTTTCGAGGACGCCGCCGAGCTCGCCTGGCAGCTGCCGGAGCGGATCGGCGTGGCTACCGTTCCGGTGAACGTGTTCACCGACCACCCGGAAGACTGGAAACACTTGCTGCGCTTCGCTTTCTGTAAGAAGGACGAGGTGCTCGACGAAGCCGTCTCCAGGCTGCACAAGCTCCGCTAAGCGTGGTCGTAGCCCTCGATTTCGAGCAGCCGCCGGAGCCGGTTCAGCACACGACGCCGAAGGGGGCCGACGCTGCCGGGCGGAATCCCGAGGTGCGCGGCGATCTCCGCGTGGCTGGCGGGTGGAATGCGGGACAGCAGCCGCACCAGTTCACGCTCCCGTTCGGGTAATCGCGCGACGGCCTCCCAGAGCACGCGGTCGCGTTCCGCGCGGAGCAAAGACGATTCGGGGGTAAGGACGGCCGCGGGATCTTCTCTGTCCATACAAGGGATTTCGCGGTTGCGTGCACTCAGTACGCGCAGCGCCTGCCGCCGGGCGGTGGTGGCGAGCCAGCCGGGCAGCTTCGCCGGGTCGCGCAGTCCGGCGGGCAGCTGCGTCAGCGACAGCCACGTGTGCTGGCAGACGTCGAAAGCGTCCGCTTCGCCGAGGCGGTAGGACTTCGCGACCGCGAGTACGAGCGCGGACAACCCACGTACGAGTAACCGCCAGGCCACTTCGTCACCCCCGAGCGCGCGGGTGAGCAACTCACCGGGATCGCCATCGGACACGTCCTCGTCTCCTGTCTCGCAGCCGGTCACTGTGCGAAGTTCGGACGCGACGGTCCGCGCGACGGCTCCCGGAAAGACGAGGTCAGCCCCAGGTTGAGTAGTCCTACTCAGTGCACGGGACGAGCCACGACGGGAAAAGACGATACCCAGAGTGATCAAGTTCTGGTTAGATGTACGCAAGCCGGTATGTCTTTTCGGCCGTCTGGGGTGGATCGAAACCTTTCGAGGTGAAACACTCGCCAGCGATGCTAGAAAGAGGCCGGTTTCCCGAGATCAACAACCTGGTCTGAAGAAACTTCAGCAGTATCGGTTCGAGGGGCGCTCGAACCGTGGCCCGGACGGTGGTGATGGCGGTGACGGACGCGGACGACGCGCACCGCGCCTTGCCGCTGTGGGCGAAAATGCTGGTGGCACTGGGATTCGCGATCACCGGCTGGCTGCTCGGCTCGATACTGGGCGGCTACTCCGCATCGGCGGCCGAGGCCACCACGAACAATGACGGCACAACGCAACCTGCCGCGCAGCAACAGGGCCTGCTCGGCCTGCTGAACACCACGGTCTCCACGGTCACGAACACGGTGCAGACCACGGTCGACACCACCGTGACCACTCTGGACACCACGGTGACCTCGGTGGTCGGCACCGTGAACACGGTGACGACGGGAGTCACCTCGGCGGTCACCACCACGACCAGCGCCGTCGTCACCCCGGTGACCACGGCGCTGAGCACGCCGGCCAGTACGTCCACCACGGCCTCCGGTTCGGCGGCCGACTCCACCACGAAGGTCCAGACCAAGGCCGACACGACCGCCGAAAAGGCTGTCGCGGCCTCGGCTCCGGCGCCGGCCGTGGCCTCGGCGGCCGCCGAGGCTCCGGCCGCGACGACGCCGGCGCTCCCGCAGACCGTGAAGCAGCGGCAACCCGCGGCGCACCAGCAGGCAACGGCCGACGCGCCCAAGCCGACGGCGAGCGTCCAGCCGCGCGACAACTCACCCGCGCCGGCGCCGACGGCACCTGCCGGTCAGGTCTGCGGCATCAGCGCCGCCCACGACGGCGGCAACCACAGCAAGCATCCGTTCGCGATCCTCGGCGCCTTCACCGGCGCCGCACCGCCGGCGGCCATCGGCGCTCCGCGCCGGGACGCCTGTGAGGAGAACAGCCGCGACGCGGCGCTCCCCACCACCTCTCCCGACTGACCCCAACCCCGGTCCGACAGGCGAACCGCGTCCAAAACAAGATCAACTTCGCGGCGTTTCTCCGTATTCGCAGGGGTTTTCGATGCACGCAACCACACTTCCCGACCGGCCTCTCGCGCCTGGCCGGTTCGGGCTCCGGTCCCGGTTCCGCGGTGCCCCGGTGGCACCGGGACCGACTCCGGGTGCACGCCGGGCGTTCCTGCTCACCGCGCCGAGCAGGAACAACCTCCCGGCGCGCGCCTAGCCGCGGGCGCGCGGCCGGCACGTCGAGGGGCGGTGCCGGCCGCAAGCCCGTGGCACCCCCGCCCGGTTGTCCGGGCGGGGCGCCGCAGCCGGTGCGCCGAGCGAGTCAGAACCGCTTCAGCTCTTCCCTGGGACTGGCGGTCCTCGTTCGGCGCACCGGCTGTTCCCGTTTCGGCGGCCAGATTAGCCCGAACAGCAGCTCCGCGTGAGCCATTCGGCGGAATAATTTTTCGGGATCTGGATTCTGATGCAGCCACCCGGCGACTGAGACATTTTTCAGGGCGCAGGGATGTGATGCAGCCATCCGGCGACTGGGACATTTTTCGACGATCTGGATTCTGACGCAGCCATCCGGCGACCGGGACATTCATCAGCGAACGGGAATCTCCCCGAGAGGTTGCCCCCGGACGGCGGATTCGGCCAGGGCCAATCGGCGCATCGCCTCTTGCAGGCGGTCCGGCGGCTGGGAGAACGGCAGCCTGATCCACCGCTCCAATCCCCCTTGCGCCCCGAACCGCGAGCCCGGCGCGACCTGCACCCCGTGCGCGGCCGCCGCCACCGCGAGCCGCGTGCTCATCCGCTCCGGCAACGAGCACCACAGCCAGAACCCGCCGGACGGCAGCCGGAACGTCCATTCAGGACAGTGCTCGCGCACGGCCTCGGCGAGCACGTCGCGTTGCACCCGAACCTCTTCACGGCGACGGGCGAGCGGCTCGGGATCGGCGAGGAGTTCGGCCAGCACGAGCTGTTCGAACACCGGGGACCCGAGGTCGAGCCCGAACCGCGCGGACGAGAGGCGGGCGAGCAGTTCCTCCGAGGCCCGGATCCAGCCGATCCGCAACCCGCCCCAATACGCCTTCGACGAGGTCCCGACGAGGATCGACCAGTCGCCCGCGGAGAACGGGCGTGGCGCCGGGCCGCCGTCGATGTCCAGCTCCACCAAGGTTTCGTCGATCACAGCCGGCGTGCGGGACTTGGTCAGCAGCGCGGCGAGACGTTCGCGGCCTTCGTCGTCCAGCCGCAGTCCGGTCGGGTTGTGGAAGTCGACGATCAGGTACGCCAGCCGCGGCCCGGCCTGCCGGAGCGCGGCCTCGATGCCGTCGAGATCCCAGCCGTCCCGGCCGAGGGCGACGGGGACCGGCAACGCGTGCGCGGCGCGGATCGCCTCCAGCGCGTTGGCGTAGGTCGGCTGTTCGACCAGCACCCGGTCGCCGGGCCCGGCGAGCATCCGCAGCGCGAGCACGAACGCGTGGTGCGCGCCGTTGGTGATCATGATCTGGGCGGGCGACGTCGGCAGGCCGCGCTCGGTGTAGCGGGCGGCGATGCGCTCGCGCAGGATCGGGAGGCCGCGATCGCCGTACCCGGGGCTGCCCAGTTCGTCGGCGAGAAGCAGCCGCGCGGCGTCGAAGGCGCGGTGCATCCCCACCGCGGCGGACGGCGAAGCGCAGACGAAGTCGATCACGTCGGCGCCGGTCGACGGCGTGGGGTTGAAGCCGCGGGCCGCCGGTGAAGTGATCCAAGAGCCGGAACCACGGCGACTCTGCACCAGGCCACTTTCCCGCAACCGGTCCAATGCGGACCCGATCAGCGTGCGGCTGGCGCCCAGCGCGTCGGCGAGTTCACGCTCCGCGGGCAGCTGAGTGCCGACCGCGAGATGCCCGTCGAGCACCTGGAGTTCGACGGCCGCTGCCAGGTCGGCCGCGCCTTGGCGGGACCGCCGCCAGGTGCCGAGCAGTGCGGCCAGGCGGGCTCCGGAGATGCGACCACCGACGGGGTTCATAAGACCAATTCTTGCATATTGGCTCTGTCAAATCAGGCCAATCCCGGGCAGGCTCCCCATGTGGCTTCACTTGATCTCCGCCCGGTGAGCGTGGCGGTCAGCCCGGCCCGGCGGCTGCCCCAGCTCCTGCTCGGGCTCGCCCTCTACGGGTTCAGCATGGCGATGATGACCAGGGCCGGGCTCGGCCTCGACCCGTGGGACGTGCTGCACGAAGGGATCATGAAGCGCACTTCGCTGACCTTCGGCACGGTGGTCGCGATCGCTTCCGTCGGCGTGCTGCTGCTGTGGATTCCGCTGCGGCAGAAGCCGGGGATCGGCACGGTGCTCAACGTCATCGTGGTGTCCGTGACCGTCGACCTCGGCCGTGCCGTGCTCCCGCCTCAACACGAGCTGATCTGGCAGATCCTGCTGCTGGTGGGTGGGATCGTGTTCAACGGGCTGGCCACCGCGGCCTACGTCGGCACCCGGCTCGGCCCCGGCCCACGGGATGGCCTGATGACCGGGCTTGCGGCGCGAACCGGGGGTTCGGTCCGGCTCGTGCGCACCGGCATCGAACTCGTCGTACTCGCGGTGGGCTGGCTGCTCGGCGGGACCGTCGGCGTGGGAACCGTGTTGTACGCGTTGTCCATCGGGCCACTCGCGCAGGCTTTCCTGCCGCTGCTCGTTTACCGCGCCCGGAGTTAGGAAAGCGCTTCCCGGAGCTTGTCGGCGTCGACGTCGAAATGCGCGAGCACGTCGGCGGCGGGGCCGCGCTGCAAGGTGAGCGCGATCAGGATGTGTTCGGAGCCGAGTTCCTTGCCGCCCGTCCTGATCACCTCTTTCAGGCACAGCTCGAGGGTTTTCTTCGAGTCCTCCGCGAACGGCAGGTGGCCCTTCGGCCCGGACCAGCGACCGGCGAGCGCGCCGCGGCCGTGCGTCTGCTCGACGCTCTCGATGATCCGGTCGACGTCGATGCCCAGCTCACCGAGGGCCTGCGCGTCGGCCTCGGTGATCCCGCCGCGTCTGCGGACGCGCTCGATCTCGTCGCCGACTTCGGCGGTGGGCACGTTCAGCGTGCCGAGAAGGCGCACCGCGCGGCTTTCCGGCGTGGCCACGAGCGCGGCGAGTACGTGCAGCGTGTCGACCTTGGCCGCGTGCTGTCGCACGGCGCTGTGGTGCGCCTCGGTGACGACGGCGCGGGCGTCCTTCGTGAACCTCTCGAACATCAGTTCCTCCCGTACTTCTTGTGCACCGCTTGCCTGCTCACCCCGAGCTCGGCCGCGATGTCCTGCCACGACCAGCCGTGCATGCGCGCGCTGCGGACCTGCACGGATTCCAGCTGTTCCAGCAGCCGGCGCAGCGCGGCGACGGCCCGCAGCCCCACCCGGGGATCACGGTCGCCGGCGCGGGCGGCCAGATCGGTTGCCTCAGTCATGACGTCAACCTACGTTGACATCCCCGTGCTGTCAACATCGGTTGACACGTAGGGTCGGAGAATGCCCACGATCAAGGTCGCCGAACAGGCGGGCGTCGGCACCGACGGCAGACCGCGCCCGAGTGAGGATCACGTGGTGGTGCTGGAAAACGCCGTCGTCGTACTGGACGGCGCCACCGCGCTGCGGTCGGACACGTTGTCCGGCGGGTGGTACGCGGGCGTGCTCACGAAGCAGCTGACCGACGAACTGCGCGCCCGCCCCGAAGGCGAACTGCCCCGCATCCTCGCCGACGCGATCTCCGCCGTCGCCGAGACGCACGGGCTTCAGCCGGGCGCGTCGCCGTCGAGCACCGTGGCGATGGTGCGCTGGCTGGGAAACCGGGTCGACGGCCTGGTACTCGCCGACAGCCCGATCGTCGCGTTTGGACGGAACGGGTGCGATCTACTCGCCGACGACCGGCTGGTTTCCTTGCGCCGTCAGGGAAAGCTCGTAACCGGCGCGGATGTGCGGGCGCAGCGGAACGTCGGTTTCTGGGTGGCCGAGGCGGATCCTCTTGCCGCGTACCAGTCGTACTGTCGCACGTGGACCGACGTGGACGCGGTACTGCTCGCCACCGACGGCGTCTCCGCCGGCGTTGACGACTACGGCCTCTTCGACTGGCAGCGCGTGCTGGAACTCGTTCGCACGCAAGGAGCAGAGGCGGTCCTCGAAGCGGTGCGAGCCGCCGAACGGGCCGACCCCGACGGCGCGAAGTGGCGGCGCGCCAAACGCCACGACGACCAAGCCCTGGTGTTGATCGAGTTCCCCTAGTGCCGTCTCAGGGAAAGATCCGGGACTTCTCCGGATCACCGGGCGCGCCGGACACGACAGGCTGTTCGGCATGGGGACCACAACCGAACCGGGGGAAAGAGCCAGGCCTTGGCTGATCACCGCGGCGGCGGCACTCGCCTGGGCCTGCTTCACCTGTTTGATCCTGCATCTCGTGAGCGGGCGGAATCCGGTCACCGACACGCTTTCCAGTTACGCCTACGGGGACAACGGCGGGATGCTCGGCGCCAGCATGCTCGCGCTCGCGGTCGGATCGCTGGCGTTGCTGGGCGCGTTGTGCGTGACGGGCGCAGTCCGCGGGCTGACGCGGCTGCTGCTGGGCACGTGGTCGGCGGGGTTGGCCACCGCGGCGCTTTTCCCGGCCAGCTATCCGGATCACCCGCATCCGCTCAGCGGTGAGATCCACCTGTACTCCTGTCTGGCGGCATTCCTGAGCCTGCCCGCGGTCGGTTTCACTTTGCTGGACCGGTTTTCCGGCGTCGCGCGAACCTGGCTCGGCAGGCTGACCGGGCTCTCGGCGGCGGCGCTGGGACTCTTCGGCGTCGGCTACGCGCTGCCCTGGCTGATCCCGGTCGGCCTCGTCCAGCGGACCGCGCTCGTCGCGGATCTCGTGCTGCTGTGCGGAATTCTCGTGCTGGTCGCGCAGGCGTGTATCCAGCAACGTGCCACCGCCTCTTTAGTCGACAAGGCCGGAATCCACGCGGACCGGCCTGCTGGGGGCGGGGGAATCGTCTTGCGCTGAATCGCGCCGGGCCCTCCCCTGCGCGGAAAACGAGGGAGGACCCGATGACCGAGGTCATCACCGCACCACAGACCGGGATCACCGCACCGAACTTCGGGCTCACCAAGTTCCTCGACCCGCTGCGGGTGCCGCCGGTGCTGCGGCCGCACCTGTGGTGGAAGCAGGAAGATCTGACCGTCACCATGCGCCGCACCAGGGTCCGGCTGCATTCGCAGCTGCCGGAAACCGAGGTGTGGGCCTACGACGGGCAGTTCCCCGGTCCGACGATCGAAGTGCGCGGCGGCAAGCGGCTCCGGGTGAACTGGGCCAACGAGATCGAGGGCAGGATGCCGCTCGTCGCCGTCCAGGGCCCGATCGCGCAGGCGCCGGGCAACGTGCCCGGCGGCTACCGCGACGCGGACGGAAACCTGTTGCCCGGCTTCGAAATCATCGACGGCGTCGCCGAGCTGCCCGTACTGGAGGGGCTTTCGCAGCTCACCGAGTATCCGAACGGCCAGGAGGCCACCACCCTCTGGTACACACCGGACTGGCCGGAATGTACCTGCCGCACGGCAACCGCGAAATCCCGCTGATGCTGACCGACCGGAACCTCGACACCGACGCCACCGGCGCGCTCACCGGTCAGCTGCTGTTCAAGATCCCGGTCGCGCCGAGCGGGGCGCCGATCCCGTTCACCGGCCCGTTCAACCTCGTCAACGGCACGATCTGGCCGTATCTCGACGTGGAACCGCGGTGGTATCGCTTCCGTGTGCTCAACGCGTGCAACTCCCGGTTCTACCGGCTGAACCTTGTCGACGACGCGGGTGTGGCGCACAACGACGCGGTGCGGATCATCGGCACCGACGGCGGCCTGCTGCCCGCGCCGGCGGAACTGCCCGCGGCCGGGCTGACACTGGCCCCGGCGGAGCGGGCCGACCTGCTGGTCGATTTCAGCAAGTTCCCCGGCCAGTCCCTGAAACTGACCGACACGAGCGTCACCGGCCCGACCGAACCGGACCTGATGCAGTTCCGGGTCGAGGACGGTCATCGGCACGATTCCTTTGTCCTGCCCGAAAAACTGTCCAGCACGTACGTGCGGCTCGTGCACGGCACGACCGTGCCGGAGGACCACGACCATGTGTTCGTCGGCCTCGTGCCGCCGGGCACCGCGGGCGAAGCGCATCCGCAGATGTGGGAGCTGCAGGAGCTGGACGAGCCGCCCGCCACGCTGCCCGCGGCCGGGATCATCCAGCTCACCGACCCGTCGAGCGGCGCGGTGCGCACGTTCCAAAAGGTGGCCCAGCTGTTCGACGACACCACCACGTTCTTCATCGACCACGGCCGGTGGGCGGTGTGGAACCTGGTCCATCTCGGCGGTTCCCGCAGGACGCGCAGGGCAACGTCCAGGGTTTCGACGTGACCGTCGGCGGCACCACGGCCCCGCTGCCCGCGCCACCGGACGGGCGGCCGATCGAGAAGTACGAGGACGAGGACATGATGCGGCCGTTCGTCGTGCACCCGCCCGAGGTCGCGAAATTCCACCTGCATCCGGGCAACGGACACCACGAACACTGATCTCGGGGGTATGAAGTC
The DNA here is from genome assembly GCF_007713735.2 of Amycolatopsis acidicola. GTDB lineage: Bacteria > Actinomycetota > Actinomycetes > Mycobacteriales > Pseudonocardiaceae > Amycolatopsis_E > Amycolatopsis_E acidicola. Next base: position 75,777 of record NZ_VMNW02000006.1, read on the forward strand.
GGCATGGACTCATTCATGGCGACGGCCAACGGGATCCGCATGCACTACCGGCGGGCCGGGGAGGGCTCGCCGGTAGTGCTCCTGCACGGCTGGCCGCAGACCTCGGCGTGCTGGCACAAGATCGCCGACGAGCTCGCGACCGAACACACCGTGCTGGCCCCGGATCTGCGCGGGTACGGGCGCACGGACAAACCGGTCGGCGGCTACGACAAGCGGACGATGGCCGCGGACATCTCGGAACTGGTGCGGGGACTGGGTTTCGAGCAGGTCACCGTGATCGGCCACGACCGCGGGGCCAGGGTGGCGCACCGCTGGGCGCTCGACCGGCCCGAGGAGGTGCGGCGGCTCGCGGTGCTGGACATCATCCCCACCAGGGAGATGTGGAAACGGATGGACGCCGAGGTCGGGCGCGGCTACTGGCACTGGCTCTTCCACCTCCAGCCGGATCTGCCGGAACTGCTGGCCGGCCAGAACGTCGCCGCCTACCTCAACTACTTCTTCGAGCGCTGGACCTACCAGCGCCACGGGCTGGACAACGCGGACGAGTACATCCGCGCGTTCTCCGCGCCAGGCGCGCTCCGCGCCGGTTTCGACGACTACCGCGCGTCCTTCCCCGCCGACGCCGAACAGGACGACGCCGACGCGGGGCGGAAGCTGGCGATGCCGGTACTCGCCTTGTGGGGTCAGGCGGGACTGCTCGGGAAGCTGCCCACGCTCGACATCTGGCGCGACTACGCGGAAAACGTCGAGGGCCACGAAATCGCCGAATGCGGGCATTTCCTGCCGGAGGAGCAGCCTGGGCCGGTGCTCGGCCACCTGCGGCAGTTCCTCAGTCGGTGATCCGGAACGCGGGGTGGCGCGGGGCGATCTCGCGGAGCTTTTCCTCGGGCGCCTTCGCGTCCACCCCGTTGAAGAACATGCCGACCTCGAACTTCCAGCGCCTGAGGTAGGCGCGCAGCAGCGCGGGCTTGTCGTCGTCGGACAACTCCATCGCGTGGAAGGTCTCGCGCCGGCGGCCCACCCGCAGCTCTCCCCCGCCGGCGGCACGCAGGTTCTTCACCCACTGCGTCTCGCCGCGCGGGGCGATGAGGTAGCGCTCGCCTTCGAAGGTCAGCAGGTTGACCGGGACCGACCGCAGTTCCCCGCTTTTGCGGCCGCGGACGTAGAGCACCCGGCTGCCCAGCAGGCTCACCCCGTGCGCGGTCAGCCAGCGCACGGTGTTGTGCAGGTACTGCTCGGCCTTGCCCCGGTCGATCTTCGCGGTCTCGGTCATCGGATCTCTCCTTCGGCTTGCGAGAGCGGTGCTCTCTGTTGAGATCAGTGAACACCGCCCCAGGTCCACTGTCAAGAGCGGTGCTCTCGAATTTGTTCGTCGCTCTCCCAACTGGCACACTGGTCGCATGAACGCCAGCCGGACCGCCCGGGACCGCGCCCGGGCCGAACTGACCATGGAGATCAAGAACGCGGCCAGGCGCCAATGCGGGGAAGTCGGCGCCGACGCGCTGTCCCTGCGTGCGGTGGCCCGTGAGCTGGGCATGGTCTCGTCCGCGCTCTACCGGTACTTCCCGAGCCGTGACCACCTGCTCACCGCGTTGATCATCGACGCGTACAACGCGATCGGCGAAGCCGCGGAAGCCGCCGAGGACGAGACCCTGCCGCCGATCGAGCGCTGGTGCGCCATCTGGGACGCCACCCGCGCCTGGGCGAAGGCACATCCGCACGAGTACGCGTTGATCTACGGCTCGCCGATCCCCGGTTACCAGGCTCCGCAGGACACGACGGCCCCGGCGTCACGTGTCGCACTCGCGCTCGTGCGCGTGGTGGCGTCCGCGGAGCTGAAGCCCGCTTTCGACGGCACGCCACCGTCTCCCGCGCTCAGCCGGCAGGCGAGCGCGCTCGCCACGGCACTGGAGACCGAACTCGAACCCGCCGACGCCTGCCGCCTGACCATCGCGTGGACCCAGCTGTTCGGCATGATCAGTTTCGAGCTGTTCGGGCAGTACGTCGGCTCGATGGACCCGGCGGACGAGTTCTTCGCTTACAGCGCAAGGCAACTGGCCGAGTTCATCGGGATCCGCTGAGCAGGGCCACCACTTCGTCGTCCGTCGTCTGCCCGAAGTGGGCGTACCACTCGCCGACGGCCCGGAAGTCCGGTGGCTGCGCGAGCGAAACGACGTCGTCGACCTCTTCCGCCATGCGCTCCACGGCATCCGGCGCGCCGACCGGTACGGCGAACACCAGGCTGCGCGGGTTTTCACGCCGGACAGTGCGCGCCGCGGCACAGGCTGTCACGCCGGTCGCGAGACCGTCGTCGATCAGCAGCACGTCCCGCCCCTCGCGCGGAACCCGTTGCCGGGCAGGAAGATAGGCCGATTCACGCCGCCCCGCCTCGGCTTGCTCCGCCGACCGAGTCTCGTCCAGCTCCCCGGGCGCCAGGCCGAGCGAGCGCAAAGATTGTTCGACGTACACGGTTTCACCGGATGAAGTCACCGCACCCAGCCCGAACTCGGGATGCCCCGGCGCACCGATCTTCCGCGCCACGACGACGTCCAGGGGCGCGTCCAGGACCTCCGCGACGGCTTCCGCGACGACGACTCCACCGCGTGCTATCCCGAGCACGAGCGGCGCGTGCCAATCGCGCTGCCGCAGCTGCTCGCCAAGGCTGAACCCGGCGGCGCGGCGATCGCGGAACGTGGTCATGACCGGCGGCGTATCCCCGTCTTGCCGAGCGCGAAACCGCGCACCACCAGGATGAAGTCGAACAGGCACGCGACCGCGACGATGGACAGGAAACCGGTGGCCACCCACTGGTCGAACATGCCGAACAGGGCACCGAGGCCAAGACACAGCACGGCGGCGACGAGGGCGAGCGCGAGCCGGGTGGTGTTGGCCCGGACGGCTTCGGCGTCCCGCCCGGTGGGCAGGACCGTCTCGGCATCATGTTCCGCGCGCGTAGTCGGCAGCTCTCGCAAAGTCATGCGAATCGGCTACCCCGCGCCGGGTTTTCGTACACTTCGTCCACTTAGGACAGAAAAGCCGGATGCGCCGGCCGGCCACTTCGACGCTGAAGTCACCGACCGGCGCACCCGGATCCACGCCGCCGGAGCGGCACGTTCGTCAGGCTCGGACCTCGTCGTCCGGCAGCCGCAGCAGAGTCTACATAAACCTTACGTTCTGACTGATCGTTGTATTCAAATCGAGACCCCTCGGATGTATGGCAGTCCTCAGGCCGCGCCGCGCATGATCTCGCGCCGCCGCGGCCAGTGCGACCAGAACGCACCGGTGTATCCGAGCTGGATCAGCCGCAGCAGGAACGGGTTGTCGGCGTAGTTGTTGTCGTCCTCGGTGATGCCCGGCAGGGTCGGCAACATGACCCGGTGCAGCTCGGAATCGGGCACCATCTCCCACAACAGCTCCACGGACCGCTCCCACCGCCCGTTCGGCCTGGCGAACGTCGATGGGTCCTCCGGCAGTTCCGGGGAGAGGAAGTAGACCGGGCGGAACTCGCCCGCGTCGTCGAAGACGAACTGCCGCTCGTACTCGATCACGCTCGCGCACTGGGCGCGCGGCTTCAGCACGATCGGCTCCTTCGCGGAATCCGACTGCAGGCCCGGCAGCGTGCGCACCCCGGCGCACTGTTCCGCAAGCTGGATTCCCAGTGGTGAATAGGGAAACGCGCGGATACCCAGGCTGTACCCGGCCACCGTGACGTCCAGCGCGAGTGTCTGCTCGACGGCGTCCCGCATCGTCTCCAGCGTCTCCCCCGGCATCCCGAGCAGGACCTCGACCATCACCGGCAGGCCGTAGTCCTTGGTGCGACTCACCAGCCGCCGCACATCGGAGAAGTCGTAGTAGCGCCGGCCGCGGCCGGTGACCTTCCAGTCGTCGAGCATCTCCTCGCGGACGTGGTCCGGCGCCAGGTTGATCCCCGCGCAACCGGCCTGCACCAGCAGTTCGAGCAGCTCGTCGTCGAAGGGCGTCGGCTGCGCGTAGATCCACAACCGCAGCTGCCGCAACGGCGTATCCGGGTCGCTCTCCCGGCGCCGGATCACTTCACGCAGCACGTTCTTGCTGTGCGCGACGGCAAGGTTGAACTCACTGTCGGTCGTATGCAGATCGTATACACCTTGCGCGCACAGTGTTTCCATCTCGTCCACGACCGCGGCGACCGCGCGCCGGGTGAAGTGGCCGCCCTTGGCGTCCGGTTCGACGCAGTGCGCGCACGAGTAGGCGCAGCCGTTCTTGGTCAGGATGTTGCCGAGCCCGCCACCGCGGTAATAACGCAGGTTGTCGACCTTCAGCGCGTGACCGGAGCGACGGGTGTACGAGGTGACGGTGTTGAGCGGAGTGAAGGCCGCCTTGCCGCGGCGCGGACCGGTCACGAGCGGCACGCGGTCCACGCGCCCGCCGCCCCGGTTGAGCAACAGACCGGGCACGTGCTCCGGGGATTCGCCCGCATACAACGATTCGGCCAGCCGGACGAGGATGTTCTCCCCCGGCCCCTTGACGCCGAACGGGATGTCGAAGAAGTCGACCAGCGCGAAGGGCATCGACGAGAAGCCGACCCCGCCCCCGACGATCGGCGCCGGCGTGTTCGCCTTGATCTCGTCGATGATCTTCCGGTGATCTTCGAGGAAGACCCGTTGCTGCTGCGCGTAGATCGTGTCGGTGTTGCGCACCGTCACGCCGACCAGCATCGGGTCGCGGCCGGAGAAGTACTCACGCAGCACCTGCCACCAGTCGTCCCGCCGGAACGTCAGGTCGACGACTTCCACGTCGAAACCCGCCGATTCCAGCGAGGTGGTCAGTATGTCGAGGGCGTACGGAGTGATCGGCGGGTGGACGAGATTCGGGTTTACCAGTGTGATCAACGACTTGCCCATACGGGACTCCACTCCAAAATGAAACAGGTATCCCTGCTGGTGGAATTGTGCATGGGCGGCGCCGGAATGTCACGGGGCCATTTTCACTGCCGCCACCGCAGCTCCTTGGCCAATCGCGCGGAGTCGCGAAGCAGTTCCGGAGCGAGGTCCAGCACGATCCCGAGCCAGGCCTGCCAGTACGGCCCGGGTACACGTTTTCCGCGTTCCCAGCGGGAAACCTCGTCGCGTCCAAGGCTCGCGTTCCCGGATGCGGCCGCGAGCGCGTCGGCGAGGTCGTACTGGGTGAGGCCGCGCTCCCGGCGGGCCGACCGGATCAGGAGTCCGATCGGCAGGCTGTCGCCAGGTCTTCGAGAACCCACGGCGATCTCGCGGGTCAGCATGCGCTAGACGCTAGATCGCCATTCCCCGGCGAACGATCCCCTCGGCGAACACTCTTATCCTTTCCGCGCATGTTGCCGGCTCAACGTCTGCTTCGGCGATTCGCCGAAACGCTCGCGGTAAACGGCCGCGAACCGGCCGTGATGAGCCAGCCCCCATTTGCTCGCGATCTCGCCGACCGTCGTGGTGTCGCTCTGCGCCGCGCACAGTTCGTCGTGCACCCGTTGCAGCCGCACCCCGCGCAGGTATTCGCTCGGCGAAGAGTCGAGGTGTTCCCGGAAAGCCTTCTGCAGCGCGCGAACGCTGACACCGGCCGACCTCGCGAGGCTCGCCGGTGTGTGCGTCCACTCCGGATGCCCCTCGATCAGATCGACCGCGATCCCCAGCAGACGCGAGGGCACCGGCCGATCGTCCCCATTGAGCATCGCCGTGTAATTGTGCGGCTGTGCCAGCAGAAGACCGGTGATGAGGCTCTGCTCGAACTGTTCCATCGCCAGCGGATGCCCGAGCATGCTGTCCGGCCGGTCGAGGTCGGCCACGCTGAACGACAACGCCTCGTACCAGGTGCGCGCGTAGCCCTTGGTGACGTCCATGTCGAGCTGGAACCGAATCGGCTCCCGCAGCGCGCCGTCGATCATTTCCGACAACCGCGCCTCCACCGCGGCCCGTTCGACACGGAGCACGAGGTTTCCGCAGTCAGCGGACAGCCGCATACTCAACGCCTCGGTCGGGGAAGCGACGCAAATGTGTTCGCGCGATGCCTGAACCTGTTCGAAACCGCTTTGGAAAGTACCTTTTCCCGCCCGCGGCGCGAGTACGGCGAAAAACGAGCCGAGCTCGCCGGGATTGACCCGCATGTCCCAGCCGTACGCGACGTAGGTGACCGCGATGTTGCGCAGCCTTCGGCAGTGCATGAAAGCGTTGAGCTGCGGGTTCGGCCCGACCGTGTCCATCTTGTGCGGACAGAAGATCTTCGTGACCTGCGCACGGGTGTCATCGAGGTCGCCGGATTCGAAGAGCCGGTATCTCTCCAGTGGTAGTAGCGTCATTTGTCCCGGGCAGTCGCGTAGATCAAATTCGGGCGAGGTCGACTCCCACACACCTCCGAGTTCTTACTCTCCGACTTTTCGGGCGCGGAAAACACCGGCAAACGGGTGGAGTTTTGCGGTCTGCAACTTGCAGCGCGTTAGGGGATCAATACGCAACGCCTATTGAATCGGCTCCAGTATTGCGGTGAACTGGCGCAATGCGCCTCCCTGGCGCAGAATCCGGTACCCGCGCAGCTGGGCGGCCTTCGCGCACACCTCCTCGGCGGCGTCGACGACGTACTCGAGGTGGCTCGCCGTGTACACCCTGCGTGGCAACGCGAACCGCACGAGTTCGCGTGGCGCGGGGATGTCCGGACCGCCATCGGGGTCGCGGCGGCCGAACACGAGCGTGCCCAGTTCGGACGCCCGAACCGCCCCGGCGAGGTAGAGCTCGTTGGCGAACGCGGTGGCGGGCAGCTGTTGCGCCGGGATGTGGTCCAGCAACAGCCCGGCGTCCACGTAGACCGCGTGACACCCCGTCGGCTGCAGCACGGGAAGGCCGGCGAGTGCGAGCTGCTCACCGAACCAGCGGGCGGATTCGGCCCGATACCTCAGATAGTCCGGTTCGGTCACTTCGAGCAGCCCCTGAGCAAGCGCTTCCAGGTCGCGCCCGGCGAGACCGCCGTAGGTCGGGAAGCCTTCGAACGCGATCAGCTGCTCGCAGCACCGTGCCGCCAGCTTCTCGTCCCGCAGCGCGATCAGGCCGCCGATGTTCGCGATCCCGTCCTTCTTGAGGCTGGCCCAGCAGCCGTCCGCGAGATCGAACATCAGCCGCGCGATGTCACGGGGCGAGTTCTCCGCGTAACCGGCTTCCCGTTCGGTGATCAGGTAAGCGTTTTCCGCGAACCGGGAAGCGTCGAGATAGAGGGGGATGCCGTGTTCGTCGCAGAGCTTGCGCGCGCCCACGATGTTCAGCAGCGAAACCGGCTGCCCGCCATTGGCGTTGTTCGTCACCGTGAGCACCACACAGCGCACGCGGTGTCCGGACCGCCCGGACAGCAGTTCGGCAAGCGCTTCCAGATCCAGATCACCGCCGAACTGGTTCGGCACGCCTTCGTACGCGGGCACCGGCAGGTCGACGGCTTCCCCGCCGGCGGCCTCGACACTCGCCCTGGTGCTGTCGAAGTGCGTGTTGCTGACCGAAATGTCGCCCAGCCGCAGGATGTTTCCGAGCAGGATCCGTTCGGCGGCACGGCCCTGGTGCACGGGCAAAACCTCGGGATAACCGGTCAGCTCCCGCACGACCAGCTCGAACCTCTCGAAGGAACGCGCCCCGGCGTAGGACTCGTCGCCGGAAAGCATCGCCGACCATTGCGCCGCGGACATGGCGGCAGTGCCGGAATCGGTGAGCAGATCGATCGTGATGGCGCGCGCGGGCACCCTGAACAGGTTGTAGCCGGCGGCGGCCAGAGCGGCGCGACGTTGTTCGGCGGTGGGGAACGGAATCGGCTCGACGGCCTTGATACGGAACGGCTCCATGAAAGACGGCATGCGTGAACTCCTCGCGCCGGTGCAGCCCAACCACTCCAGGGTGACCGGTCGGCTACGCAGGGGGTAGGGGCCAGTTCGGCGTCGGTTCCGTCACGGCGCCAGTGACTTGTGCCACAGCATTTATCCGAGCGTTATTCGCATGTAACCATTGAGCCACGAGCTGCGGAAAAACGTTGTACGGGAGGGAAAATCGGTTCGTGAAAGTCGCCGTCGAGCAGGTGCGGTTCGCGTTCCAGCCGCTGTACAGCCTGCAAACGGGTGGAATCGTGGGCGTGGAGGCGCTGGCGAGGCCCGTCTCGGGAACGATCAGGGACCTGCTCCGCCATGCTCAGCGGAAAGGCAGGCTGGTAGCCGTCGACGTCGGTCTGGCCAGGCGCGCCGTGATGTCCGACGCCTCCCACGAAACGTTGCTGCCCCTGCACCTCAACCTGACCGCGGCTTCCGTCGCCGCCCCGCAACAGGTGCTCGAGCCGTTGCTGGAAACGCTCGGCCACATCGGCAGGCGCACCCACGACGTCGTACTCGAGGTCGGGATGCCGTTCCACGGCGTCTCCACGAAAGCCCTGCTCGCCGGCGTGCGCCGGTTCGCCGAACTCGGATTCCGGCTGGCGTTCGACAACCTCGGCCGCGGTGACCTCCCGCTCAACCTGCTCGCCGAGGCCGGGCCGGAAATGCTCAAACTGGACCGGGCCACTTTGGACAGACTGCCCGGCGACGCCCGCACGGTCGCGCTGATCGAAGCGCTCGCGCATTTCGCGTCCCGCACCGAGACCCGGCTCGTCGCCACCGGAATCGAGACCGACGAGCAGCTCGCCGTCGTGCAGCAGCTCGGAATCCGGACCGTACAAGGAAACCTGTTCGCCCCGGCGAGCGAAAACGGGCTGCCTGCCGCGTCCGCCGCCCCGGTACTCCCCGATCCGGAGCCGAAGATCTCGGCACAGGGGCCCAAAGTGGACGATTTCCTCCGCGCCGCGATCACGCTGCCCGCCAGCTCCACTTGCGACGAAGTGCGGCGTGTCCTGCTCGGCCAGGATTCCGTGACCGGACTCGTCGGCCTGGACGACGACGGGCACCCTCGGTGGTCGATCGACCGCACCCGGTTCCTGCTCGACCTCACCGGGCCGTTCGGGCATGCGTTGCACGCCAACAAACCCGCGGACAGGCTCGCCGACCCGCCGCGCACGATCCGGCTCGGCGCCGGCGCGCTCGAGCTGCTCGACCTGGTGGCGGAGAACGACATCGGCCGCAGCAACGACGACATCGTGGTGGTCGACGAGGAGGGCCGCTGCGCGGGCGTGGTTCTGGTGCACGAGATCGTGCGTGGCGTGGCCGAGGTCAAGATCGAGCAGGCGGCGGCGCTCAACCCGCTCACCAGACTGCCGGGCAGCGACACCGTGGCGCGCGAGGTGAACCGGCGGCTGGCGCTGGGCAAGCCCACGGTCGTCGCGTGGCTGGACATCGATTCGTTCAAGAAGATCAACGACAAACTGGGGTTCGCGGCGGGGGACGAGCTCATCCGCACGCTCGGCCGGACGCTCACCGGGCTGAGCGAGGACCTCCGCAGTGTCACGGTGAGCCATGTCGGCGGGGACGACTTCCTCATCACCTGTGACATCGACGAGGTCACCACGGTGGCGGAGGCCCTGCTCGACAGGCCGTGGTCCGTCGAAGGCAGACCGGTCACCGTTTCGCTGGCGAGCATCGTCTGCGCCGGCGCCGAAACGCGGGGCTACCGGGAAGTCTCGCGGCTGCTGGCGCCGTTGAAGGACCGCGCGAAACTCGTGACCGGTTCGAGCTGGGTCAACGGCTGGCCGGGATCGGCGCGACAGGAAGTGCTCCGTGGCAGCGGAAAGCACGCCAAAGCAGAGCCCGCGTCCGCCCATTAGAGTAATACCAGTTAAGCTGAAAAAGAATTCCACAGTCGATACCCCCTGATTATCACCGCGGCCTACCGCGCGGGTGCAGCGCTTTGCCGTTGTCGGGCTCACCCACGGTGAAACGCAGTTCAGGCGGGTTCTAGATTCCTCACCGTGGACGTGCCCAAATTCGAGCCGGGCGACACCCCCGGCTACGTTTACGAAATGATGGCGAACCATCTCGCGGCCCGGATCGAGGCCGGCGAAATGGCGCCCAACACACCGCTGCCGTCAGAGCGGCGACTGGCCGAGGAATACGGGGTTTCGCTGGGTACCGCCAGGCACGCGACCAGACTGCTTCGGTTTCGCGGGCTGGTGGTCACGATCAGGTCGAAGGGGACCTATATCGCGGACCGGCGTCCCCGTGAATGGTGAAAAAATCATGGAACCACTCGCACCACCCAATCGGGTTAAATTTCGCCACGCCCCTGGCGCACCGGGCGTGGATCTTGTCCGTGCCCGCAAGCAAATCCGCAGCTCCCCGCTACGCCGCCGAAGGTATTTTACGTTCGCCGCTATTTTCACCGCGCTGTTGTACAGAGCGTGCGCGTTGACTAACAGCGCGAATTTCACTACAACGGTGCGGGTGCCAGAAATCGGAGATCATCTGCCCACCCGCATGTGGTCATGCAGATGCATGTGCAGTACCAACAGGGGCCGGTGACGCCGTGATCCCCGATCTCCCCGCCAATCCCCTCTCCATCGAACTCACGTTGTCGCATCGCCGCTTCTGGTGGCAGATCGACGACGAGGACGAACAGCCCGAGCAGTGGCAGGTTTCGGCGGATGTGTCGGCGCTGGACCTGTGCCCGGACGAGCTGCGGCACGTCGGCGACATCTCGCTCGTCATCGCCGATCTGACCAAGGAACGGAATCTGCTCGATTCCGTCGTGCTGGGCGAATGGGCGCTCGAGTTCATCGCCGAAACCGTGATCGACCCCGACGAGGGCAAACTGCATCCGGAGCTCGACGCCGAGATGCGGCCGGGCCCGCCGCGAATGGTCATCCTGCGCCGCATCGAATTGCACGAGGCGTGGCGCGGGCACGGGCTCGGCCCTTCGCTGATCGCCAGCGCGCTGCGTATCCTCGCGCCGGACGCGCGCGTCGGCGCTTGCCGTGTTTCGCCCCTCGATTTCCCGTGCCCCGGAGATCGGGTGGCCGCCGAACTCGCGAGCGTGCGCGCGGGCGCCATGCTGGAGCGCATCGGCTTCCACCGCTGGCGCGGCGTGCACGTGGTCGACCTGCGCGACCCCGCGCTGCTCGATGCGCGCATGGACATCCTCGATCAGTGGTGGCCGCAGTCGGACGCCGGGAACCGGTGAGTCAGAACATCGTCTGCGCGGTGCCGAGCACCCGGTATTCCTTGTCCACAATGGGAAACAGCCGCCATTTGTCGAACGTGGTGCACGGGTGGGAGATCCCGAAGCCGACCCTGTCCCCCACCTCCAGGCCGCCGCGGAAGTACGCGTGCTGGTCGTTGCAGGCGAACACTTCGCCGGGCGGCGCCGGTTCGATCTCCGTGCTTCCCCTGCGCAACCGGTGCAGCGGTACCGGAAACCCGGAGTCCAGCCCGGTGTCCCGTTTTCCGAAGTCCACAATGGCCAGTCCTGGTTCCGGGCAGGAGAGCACGCTCGCCCACAGCTCCAGGCTCGGCTGAAACCGCAGCGCTTCGTACTCGGCGCCGACCAAATCGCGGAAACGCTGGTAGCCCAGCGAGTCGTGGGTTACGTAGCAACCGCTGCGCAGGACGACGCGGACAGGGCGGCCCGCCTGCCATTCCGGGCCGAGTATCTCGCCGACCAGCTCGATGAAGGCGCTGCCGCCCACGGTGACGATGAACTCGCTGCCCGACAGGGTTTCGTCGGCCAGCGCACGGAGCCTACGCAGGTACGCCCGCACTTCTTCGAGTAGCCGCGGGCCCAGCTCGCCGCCGATCACGCCTTCGAAACCGCCGACGCCCGCCAACTCGAGCACTGGCGACGCCGCGACGCGCTCGGCGAAAGCCAGCGCGTGCGCGGAATCCCGGACGCCGGTTCGCCCGCCCGGGATGCCCAGCTCGATCAGCACCGGGAACGGTCGGCGGCAGCCGTCGAGCCGCTTCTCCAGGATGTCCAGGCCGTCGGCCGAGTCGACATAGCAATAGCAGGTGAAGTTCGGGTCGTCCGCCATCTCCGCCGCGAGCCAGTCGATCGCGTGCGGCTCGACCAGTTCGTTCGCCAGCAGGATCCGCTCGGCGCCGAGTTCGCGCAGCGCGATCGCCTGGCTCGGCGTCGCCACCGTGACAGCCCAGGCACCGTGCTCGATCTGCGCGTTCACGATCTCCGGCGACATCGTCGTCTTCACGTGCGGCGCCGACGACAGCCCGCGCCCGGCGCAGAACTGTTGCAATGTCAAGAGATTGTGCCGCAGCGGCTCCTGCCCGAGCAGGAGTAGCGGCGTCAGGAAATCCAGTATCCCGGACCGGCCCACCACCCCGGCCCCGGTCGTGCCGAACATCGACGGCGGAAAACCCTTGTGCCGCGCGCTGATCCGCGCGTCCGGAAGCCGCAGTGGGCGCACCGGCGTCACACCTTCCTGATGGTTCGATCTGCTCAACGGCGCAGCGTCTGCTCCGGCGTCTCCCCGTAGTTCTCCCCATAACGTTGGGTGAACAACGGCTCCCACAAACCCCAGCGCTCCGCGACGGCCGGCACCGTCGTCTCCTCCGGGGTGGCCCACAGCAGGTCGAGGTGCGCGCGGTGCAACCGCACGTGCCACAGCTTGCCGAACAGCGAGGTTTCCAGGTAGCGCTGGAAAGCCGACCGCAGCGACCTGCTGCTGACATCGAACTCCGAGGCGAGCGAGCCCTCCGTGTGCAGTTGCTCCGGCATCGCCTCGATCTTGTCCACCACCTGGCCGAACACGCGTTGCGAAGCCGGCATCGCCGGCGTGGCGAGCAGCTCCGAATAGCGGTGGGCGTGCAGCTGGATGAGCCGCGCCACCATGCTTTCCTCAAGCTGGGGGACCCACATCGGGCCCTTGAGCATGCCCCCGCCGACGTCCGCCCTGCGGACCAGGTTCACCACCTCGGTGAACCACTGGCACTGCCTGCCCGCGGACACGTCGAGCCCGAGGTCGAAGCGGAGCTTCCACGGCAGCAGGCCGCCGGTGAGGTCCCGCAGCACCCGGTTGGCGAAGTCCCAGTCGGCCCGCACCAGCAGGAGTTTCGTCGACCGTTCCAGCTCCATGTACAGCGGCGCCTCTGGGTCGGTGACCGCCATGATCTCGGGGGTGCTGATGATCGTCTTGCCGCCGCTGCGCACCAGTGCGTTTCCGTACAACGGGATCTGCAGCGCGTAGAAATCCCCGGTGGCACCGGGATCGACCGCGATGGGGACGCCGTACTGCACGTAGTTCAGCACCAGGTTGCCGAGGTCGAACGAATTGATGACAGCGTCCAGCGGTTCGGGTTTGTCCAAGTAGGACAGCCGGTGTGGACACATGATGCGGCCCAGCACGTCCTGCATCTCTTCGAGGTTGTTCGACCGGAGGAAGTTGTGCCTGCCAAGGGGATATTCCATTGCTGCTGTCCTTGGGCGAAGGAAATCTTGCCTGCACAGCGGCCGATACCACGGGGCGCGCACCCGTTCACCGGAACCGCTGTTTCGGAAATCAAACCGTAATCGAGTTGCCGAGTTTACCCCAAATTGGCAATCCGGCAAGTACTTCACGAGATCGGGTTCGGAGATCATTTGCGCGCCGCCGCGAGAAGCTCCGCCAGGTGGATCGCCCGCACCCCCGACCGGCGTTTTCGCAGGGTTTGGCGCAATTGTCTGAGGCAACCGGGATTCACGACCACGACGAAATCCAGCGCGGCGGCGTCGATCGCGTCCAGCTTCCCGGCCAGGACGCGGCGGCTGTCGTCCGGTCGCAGCAACGAGTAGGTGCCTGCCGCACCGCAGCAGTCCCCGGCGCCCGGAAGTTCTACATAATCGGCAACGGCCGCAATCAGTTTGCGGGGTTCTTCCGTGACACCCAGCCCGTTGCGCAGGTGGCACGAGTCCTGCAGGGCCACGCGCGCGCGACGGCCGCGCACCCGGACCTCACCGGCCGGCTGGTGGCCCACCTCGACCAGCCACTCGCCGAACTCGCGCACCCTGTCCCGGCCGAGGTGCGTTGCCAGGTGCGCCGCGCAGCCACCGGCCGTGGTCACGACCTTGCCGGGTAAGCGCTTTCCCAGGGCCACGGCCATTTCCGCCCCCTTGGCCGAAGCGCCGTTGTGCGCGTGCAGCGCTCCGCAGCAGCCTTGTGCGCGCGGCACCGAAATCCCCGGCACCAGCCGCCGGACCGCCCGGCTCACGCCCGGATACAGCCCGCGCTCGACGCAGCCGAGCATCAGCGAATGCGTCCCTCCTCTGGCGCCGCGTGCGTGCCGGCGAACCAAGCCCTGCAACCGAAGCAGCCATTCCAGCGACACGGCGGCCATCAGCAGGCGAGCGAGCCAGGGCCGATTTCCGCCCTGCCACTGAACATCACGCCATTGTTCGAGCAGATCGCCGTACCGCACGCCCGCCGGGCAGACGGGCTCGCAGGCACGGCAGCCGAGGCAGAACGACGACTGTTCCGTCAGCGTCGGGTCGGCCGTGTCGAGTTCGCCCGTTTCCAGCGCGCGCATCAGCGTGATCCGGCCGCGTGGCGATGACGCCTCCTCCCCCGTCAACCGGTACGTCGGACAGGCAGGCAGGCAATACCCGCAGGAGATGCAGCGGTCGAGGAGCTCCTTCTCGAAGATCACGACCCGACCTTTCCCGGGTTGAGGATGCCAGCCGGGTCGAACGCCGTCTTGATCCGGCGCAGCAACCGGATCTGGTCCGCGCCAAGGCGTTCGGCGAGGTACGGCAGTTTCGCGGCGCCGACCCCGTGTTCGCCGGTGATCGTGCCGTCGAACCGGAGCGCGGTGGAGAAGATCTCGGCGAACGCCTTGTGCGCCCGTTCCACCGCGTCGGTGTCCTCCGGGTCGAGCACGCAGGTGGGATGCAGGTTTCCGTCGCCAGCGTGCCCGAAGGTGGCGATGAGCAGGCCGAACCGCAGCGCGATCTCGTCGATGCGCTCGACCATCTCCGCCAGCCGCGGCCGGGGCACCGTGACGTCCTCCAAGATCGTCAGCGAACCGAGGCGGGACAACGCGGGCAGCGAACAGCGCCGGGCGGCCAGGAGGGCGTCCGAGCGGGCGATGTTCTCCGCGAGCGTCACCTCGAGAGCACCGGCGTCGGCGCAGATCTTCCGCAGCCGCACCAGATTTCCCGCCACCACCTCGATCGGCCCGTCGTCGCCGAACAACAGGAGGGCACCCGCGTCCCGGCGCAGGTCCAGCTTCGCGTAGTCGTCCACCGCGCTGATGCACTTCTGGTCCAGGAATTCCAGCGTGGCGGGCACGATCCCGGCCGAGATGATCGCGGCGACCGCACGGCAGGCGTCAGCCAGAGAGGCGAAGTAGGCAACCCCCGTGCCGACTTCCGCGGGTTGCGGGAGCAACGCGACCGTCAGCTCCGTGAGCACGGCGAGCGTGCCTTCGGATCCAGTGAGGAGCCTGGTCAGGTCGTAACCGGCGACGTCCTTCCACAGCCGGCCACCGGTGCGGATCACCTCCCCGGTGGGTAGCACGGCCTCGAGGCCGAGCACGTAGTTCCTCGTCACGCCGTACTTCAGCCCGCGCAGCCCGCCCGCGCACGTGGCGACGTTCCCGCCGACCGTGGACGTGACGCGGCTGCCGGGATCCGGCGCGTACAGCAGACCTTCGACCGCGGCGGCGTCGGCGAGCCGCGCCGTGGTGACGCCGGGCTGCACGCGCGCGAGCAGTTCCGCCCCGCTCACCTCGAGGATCCGCGTCATCCTGGTCAGCGCCAGGACTATGCCACCCGCCAGCGGCACCGTCCCGGCGCAGAGGTTGGAGCCGGCGCCGCGCGGCACCACCGGAATCCGGTGCGCCGTGGCCAGTTTCAGCACCTCGGCGACTTCGCCGGTGGTGCGCGGGAACACGACCGCGTCCGGCATCGCGCGGAACAACGGAGTGGCGTCGCGCGAATACGCCGCCAACTCTCCCGGGGCACGGCGCACGCCGTTCGCGCCCACGATCTCCGCGAGTGTGTCGAACACGCCGGCCGAAAGTTTCATCAGGCCTGGTCACACTCCGTGCGCTGGCGGCCGAGCCCGGCCACTTCGACCTCCACGACATCGCCATGGCGCAGGTACTCGAACCGGCCGGACAGCGCGACTCCCTCGGGCGTGCCGGTGTTGACCAGGTCGCCGGGCTCGAGCACCAGGAACTGCGACAGGTTCCAGATGATCTCGGCGACGGAGAAGATCATGTCCGAGGTCTTCGAATCCTGGCGCGGCTGCCCGTTCACCCAGGAACGCAGCTCCAGCACCTGCGGGTCGGGCACCTCGAACGCGGGCAGGAACCAGGGGCCGACGGGGTTGAACGTCTCGCACGATTTGCCCTTGGCCCACTGGCCTCCGGGCCGCCCGAGCTGGAAGGCCCGCTCCGACACGTCGTTGCTGGTCACGTAACCCGCGACGCAGGCACGCGCCTCGGCCAGCCCTTCCAGGTACCGCGCGCGCCTGCCGATGACGACCCCGAGCTCGACCTCCCAGTCGGTTTTCGTGGAACCACGCGGGATCAGCACGTCGTCGTACGGCCCGACCACCGTGTTCGGCGATTTGTGGAACAGGATCGGCTCGCCGGGCGGCTCGGCACCCGACTCCGCCGCGTGCGCCGCATAGTTCTGGCCTATGCACAGGACCGCGCCGGGCCGGGCTATCGGCGCTCCGACGCGCATTCCCCGGACGTCGGTCACGGGCAGCTCACCGGAATCCAGCGCGACCCGCGCCAGCCGCGGCCCGTCGTCGGCAAGGAACCGGCCGTCGACGTCGTCCGTCAACGGGCTCAGGTCGTAGTGGTGCTCGCCGTCCAGCAGCACCGGCCGTTCCTCGCCGGGCGGGCCGACCCGCATGAACCTCATCGTCATCGTCGCTCCGGGAACTCCGCGTCTTCGAAGGGGTACAAGGGTTTGCGGCGGTTGTGGTAGGTGAACCGCTCCACTCCCATGGCCGTGACGCCGTCGGTGTCCACGACCACGAGACGTTTCGCGATCGGCCCGTACGCGGCGCGAGGCGAGTTGACGCCCTTGGCCACGACGATCCGGTAACGCAGAGGATCGACGCCGACGCTGTGCAGCTGCCGCAGGCTGGAGTTGATCACCGATCGCGAGTTCAGCACGATCGTGTGCCCGTCGGTGGTTTCGAGCACGGCCGTGGGCCCGGCGTCGAAGTAGCGGAACCCGGCGTGGGTCGGTGTCGGCTCCTCGAACCGGCCACCGGAAAGCGCTTTCACCTGGCCCACCACGGTGACGGGATGACCGGCGGAATGCGGGTTCTTGGCGCCGATCTCCAGCCGGAGCTGGGCACCGACGCCGGCCTCCGTGCAGCGACGGGCGGACACCGGATCCCACAACGTCTGCACCAGGGACGACAGCCCGCGTTTCACCGCCGCGGCCAGGATTTCGGTGGAATCACCGGGCGCGCCGCCGCCGATGTTGTCCCCCACGTCGAGCAGCACCACCGGGCCCTCGGGCGCGGCGACCGCGAGGTCGAGCGCCTCCTGCACGGTGATTCCCTTGACCTGCAAGGCTTCCCGCTGCTCCCATACCGAGCGGGCCAGCTCTTGCGCGACGGCTTCCGCCTGCGCGCGATCCCCGTTGTGGATCGCGATGCAGGACATCCCCATCTCCGGCACGTCCGCGTACGGGAAACCCTCGACGACGCTGACCGACAACACGCCGGACCGGCTCTTCAGCTCGCGCGCCTTCGCGACGAGATCCGCCATCGGCTGCTCGGCGGTGTCCTGGCGGGCGATGTTGACCACCAGCGGGAGCTGCACGAGCGCCTGCTCGGGGCGGATTTCTCCGCGCGCCGCCGCGAGCACGAGCCTGGTGCATTCCTCCGCACGCGCCCCGGGGTCGACGTGCGGATTGGTCTGGTATGCGAGCGTGACCGTCAGCTCGTCGACCAGCGCGCGGGAAACGTTGGCGTGCATGTCGAGCACGGCTCCCACCGGCACTTCCGGGCCGACCACCGAGCGCACGCGCGCGGCGATTTCCGCGTCGGCGTCCGGGAAATGCTCGGAAACCGCGGCGCCGTGGACGTTCAACAGCACGCCGTCCCACGGGCCCTGGTCCTCGAGCCGCTCGATCATTTCGCCGACGAGGGACTCGAAGGCCTCGCCGGTGATCACGCCCGTGGGCGTGACGAAGGCGGCGAGCAGCGGCACCACCTCGATGCCCAGTTCCGCGCAGGCTGCGAGGTAACCGCCGTACGTGGTCGATGAACCCGCGTACTGCTCGATGATCTGCTCGCCACGGAACACCCCGCCGTCCTCGAACAGGCGCAGATCCGCCGGCAGCGGGGAAAACGTGTTGGCCTCGTGGAAAAGGCCGAGCGTGGCGAATCTCAACTCGGCCATCCTCCCTGGTACGCGATGACATCGAGCTCGAACTTGACCACGCCGCCGAGGCAGTTCGTCAGCGTGGTGCGCGCGGGCAGCGGCGCGGTGAAGTACTCCCGGTAGATCCGGTTGTACTCGGGCAGGTCCGCCGGATCCTCGACGTACGCGCCCACTTTGACCACATCGGACAGTCGCAGACCGAGCCCGGCGAGGATGGTCTGCACGTTCTCGATGGAGCGGCGCATTTCTTCGGCGAACGTGCCCGCCACGATGTGCCCGTTCTCGTCCACCGCGGCCTGGCCGGAGAGGAAGACGAAGTCACCTCCGCGGTAATACGGGGAGAAACTCGCGGTGTTGCCGCTCGCGGTTTCGCTGATCGGGCGCGTCATCGGCTCGTCCAGGAGGCGAGTGCCTTGTCGAACCGGGTGAGCGCCGCGTCGAGCTCCTTCTGGCCGTGCGCCGCCGAGACGTACCAGACGCCGCGGCCCGCGACCCAGAGCCCGTGGTCGATCAGCGTGCCGGCGAGGTCCTCGTAGCGGGCGAGGTCGAGTTGTTGCAGCGTGCGGTAATCCGTCACTTCCGCGTCCCCGAAGGAGACGTGGAACGCCTGCGGCAGCCCGACCACCCGCAGCGGCAGGCCGTACCCGGCGCCGATGTCCTGCAGGCCGTTCATCAACTCTTTTCCGTGCTGGGCAACGCGTTCGTACGGTGGGTCGTCGATCAGGCTGGACACCGAGGCGACGACCGCGGCGGTGGCCATCACCGAGGAGTTGAAGGTGCCGGAGTGGTTCACCTCGCCGGTGCCGAACAGGTCCATCAGCTCTTCGCCGCCGACCAGCGCCGCCACCGGGAAGCCGCCCGCGATCGCTTTCCCATACGTGGCAAGGTCCGGTGTGACGCCGTAGCGTCCGGCCGCGCCGTCGAGCCCGAGGCGGAACCCGGAGATCACCTCGTCGAAGATCAGGACGATGCCGTAGTCGTCACACAGCCGGCGAACGCCTTGCAGGAAACCGGGTTTCGGCTCGATCACCCCGGCGTTGATCATGATCGGTTCCATGACGACGGCGGCGATTTCCTCACCGTCGCGCGCGAGCGCGGCGGCCACCTCGTCGAGATCATTCCAAGGCAATAGGACGAAATCGTCGAGGTGCGCGGCGAGCTGGCCGTTGCTCGCCGGGCCCCAGCGGCCGTCGCGGTTGGCGAGCAGTACGTTGTCCAGCCAGCCGTGGTAGTGCCCTTCGAAGCGGATGACCTTCGTGCGCCCGGTTGCCGCGCGCGCGAGACGGAACGCCGCCTGCACCGCTTCCGTGCCCGTCATGCTGAAGCGGATCATGTCGGCCCAGCCGACCGCCTCGCAGACCAGTTCCGCGGCGCGGACCTCGAGTTCGTGCTGGCCACCGAAGATGACGCCATTACGGCAGGCGTCGGACACCGCTTCCACCACTTGGCCCGGTGCGTGCCCGAGGAAGTTCGGCCCCTGGCCGAGGAGGTAGTCGACGTAGTCGCGGCCGTCCACGCTGTAGAGCCAGGCGCCCCGCGCGGAGCGGATGAACTCACGCGAGCCCGCGAGCCGGACGTTCGAGTGCACGCCACCGGGCGTCCGGTTCAGCGCACGACGACACAGCTCTTCGGACCGCGAAGCCCCCTGCGACTCCTCGTTCTCCATGGGACATCCCTTCGACCACCTGTCACGTCCCGGTCCCGCGGGACCGAAAACTGGTGAGTTTCACCCAGTGAAACGGCAGATCTGCCAGATGTGACCACGCTACGGGCGGGTGTGGTTGGCGTCAAGGGGGCCAACACCGCCGCCGGTTTTGCGGGCTGAGCGTGAAAAAAGTGCCTTGTGGCCCCCTGACGCGGGTGGGTCGCTGGCGGTAGCATCTGAAACGCCAACATTGACGCCCGAAATGAGGTACCGACGTGGCCCGCCGCAGGAAGCAAGATCCCGATGAGTTGACCGCCGGAGAGCACGAGGCTCCGGAGGAGGAGCGCGATTACTCCGTCCGCGCCGTGGAGCGCGTCTGCCTGATCTTGAACCTGCTGCAGGAATCGGTCGACGGGATCACGTTGAACGAGGTTGCCCAGACCACCGGGCTGCCGAAGTCGTCGGCATTCCGGTATCTGTGGACGCTGGAGAACCACCGTTACGTCGAGCGCGACGAGGACGGCGGGTTGTTCCGGTTGGGGCTCGGGTTCGTCGGCATGCAGTCACGGCACCTGGAGATCCTGCGCGAACGCGCCCGCCCGTCGCTTGAGCGGCTGCGCGACGAGTTCGACGAGACCGCGAACCTCGGGTTGCTCGATGGCGACCACATCATTTATCTGGACATCGCGGAGAGCCGTCGTGGCGTGCGCCTGGCCGCCGCCCGCGGCGACCGGGACCCGATCCACTGCACGGCACTGGGCAAGGCGATCGCGGCGCAGCTGCCGGAGGACAGGGTGCACGACCTGCTCGCCAACGCCGGCTTCGAGAAGAAAACGGGCAACACGATCACTTCCGAAGCGGCATATCTCGATGAGCTCGCAAAAGTCCGCCGCCTCGGCTACGCCCTAGACGACCGCGAAAACGAAGACGACGGCCGTTGCGTCGCGGCGCCCTTACTCGGCACGCACCTGCCGGTGGCCATCAGCGTGAGCGGCCCCTCGTCCCGCTTCAGCATCGCCGACGCGAAGAAGGCAGCGAAGGTGCTGATCGAAGCAGCCTCAGGCATCGCAACAAACCCGGTGGGGGTTTAGGGAGATCAAAGAAGCATGGCAGCCCGCCGGGCAACCCAGGAAATCGACGACCGGCGGGCACGAAAGCCGCTAAGTCGCCCCTGTTTCAGGGGCGGAACAATGCCCCACCGCGCCCTGCGGTCATTACTTCCAGCTGTTCATGCGGTGGCTAGTTGAACGCGCGGGTCTATCACCATATACAGGATGTCGACCAAAAGGTTGACCACGACAAAAAAAGTCACCACGAGGAGCATCAAAGCCTGGATAACCGGATAGTCCCGCTGCTCGACGGCCTGCAGCGACAGCAAACCCAGGCCCTGATAGTTGAACACCGCCTCGATTACGACAACCCCGCCCAGCACAGAGGCCAACTGTAGGCCAAAAATCGTGACAACCGGAATCGCGGCGTTACGCAGCACATGACGAAAAACAAGTCGAGCCCCTTTTACGCCCTTCGATCTCGCCGTCCGTATGTACTCAGTTGAAGCTACCGACTCGACCGAATCAGAAATGAATCGCGTGAGAATTCCCGACACAAAGAGTGCGAGCACCAGCACCGGGCCGGCAAGGCTGGCAAGAGATTCTTCGGGCGAAGCGAAGATATTCGAGTAAGTCGATATAGCAGGAAACCAGCCGAGTCCAGTTGCACGCGAGAAAGCGAGCACGAAGAGAAGCCCGGACCAAAACATCGGAACCGCTAGCGACAAACTGCAGTAGAGATGGACGAGCGCGGTGGCACGAGATTTCGGCCTCAGTCCGGCGAAGAGCCCCAGCGGGGCCGCGATGAGCACCGCGAGCAACATGCCGATAACGGTGAGCTGGAGCGTGGCAGGAAGCCGCGCGGCGATAACGCTCGATACCGGAAAATGATTCTGCGCCGACAGGCCGAAATCACCTTGAAGGACGTGACCGAGCCAGGTGAAGTACTGCGTGACGACGGGTTGGTCCAACCCAAGCCGTTCCCGCGCCGCGGCAAGCTGCGCTGGAGTGGCAGTCGGTCCAGCGATGGCCTGCGCGGCGTCACCCGGAAGGAGATACACGAGGGTCCACACCGCTACGGAGGCCAGTATCAAGACCACGACGAGTTGTCCCAGCCTTCGGATCAGCAAAGCGCGCATTGACAACCTTCCTGGTTTCGATAATCTCCGTATTCTTAATGCAAAGTCGCCTGGTTCCGATAACGACGATTTGCGCGCGCCACCGTGTCCACTGCCAGTATCGTGGAAGTCAGCGCGAGACCGGCGAAAAGTCCGTAAGTCGGCGACTGCGCCAAGTAAGTCTTACTGCTCAGCAGGAGACCACCCCATGTCGGGTTCGGTGGCGGGAGCCCGAGACCAAGAAAACTCAACGAGGCTTCAATAAGAATGGCTGACGCAGTATAGACGTTCAGCTGCACGAGCAACGTGCCTAGAATATTGGGAAAGATCACGCGCGCCATGAGATAGCCATCGCCGGCACCCGCGATTCGGGCAGATTTCACGTAGTCGACATCGCGTATTTGCATCGTTCCGGCGCGCGCCAGACGCGCATAAATCGGCACACCGACCAGGGCGATCGCACTGACCAGCGACACTGTGTTACGTCCGGCGACAGCGATGATCGTCATCGCAAGCAGAATTGCCGGTATTCCGAGGATCACATCCATGACACGCATGATCAAGGAATCCGCCCACCTACCGTAGAAGCCTGCCGTTATGCCGATAGCCACTCCGGCGATGGCCGCCAACGCGGACGATGCCAGACCGATCTCCAATGTCGGTCTGCTTCCGTAGATCAACCTCGACAGGATGTCCCGCCCGAGTTCGTCGGTCCCCAGCCAATGCGCACTACTGGGACCCGAAAGTGCCGACTGTGCGTCCTGAAAACCCACGTCGTAGGGAACGACCCACGGCGCGATTACGGCCATAAGGACGAGAACGATGAGGAACCCGGCCGCGATCGTCCCGGAAACGCCGAGGGTTTGCCCAACAAGTCCGGCGCGACTCGGCACGGCAACAGACTCATCACGTCGTGCACGTTTCGCTGTTTCCAGGCGAGATGCTGAGTCCCTCCGAACATTTCCAGATGTGGACGCCACTTACGCACTCCTCTCGAAATTCGAGCCAGGACCGTCCGCTCGCACCTCGGCAGGTTCCGGGAAGTGACAAGCCACTGTCCGCCCATCCTTCAACTCGTTGAGCGAAGGAGCAATCTCGGCGCAGACGTCCTGGGCCTTCCAGCATCGCGTCCGAAAGCGACACCCAGACGGTGGGTTTGCCGGCGACGGCTGCTCACCGAGAAGCGTCACACGTTTTCGCGCACGCTCCACCCTTGGATCCGGGATTGGTGCCGATGACAGCAACGCCACCGTGTACGGGTGCGCGGGGGTCGTGTAAAGCGTGTCCACATCACCCTCTTCCACGATCTTCCCTAGATACATCACGGCCACCCGGTCACTGATGTGGCGCACCACCGCCAAGTCGTGCGCCACGAACAGGTAGCTGACACCGAGTTCATTCTGCAGTTCCATGAGGAGGTTCAGGATTCCTGCGCGGACCGACACGTCAAGTGCTGACACCGGCTCGTCGAGCACGACCACATCCGGCTTCGTGATCAGCGCCCTGGCTATACCGATTCGTTGGCGTTGCCCTCCGGAGAACGATTTCGGATTCCGGTGAGCTGTCATCGGGTCCAAACCCACCAGCTGCAACGCTTCCGAGATGCGCGCCGGCCCCGACCTGCGAGTCCACATACCGTTGAGTTTGAGTGGTTCCGCAAGGATATCGCCCACGGTCATCTGAGGGTTCAACGAAGAAAACGGATCCTGGAAGACGAACTGGACAGTCTTGCTCAGGTGCCGGAGTTCGCGCCCGCTCATTTCCTGGACACTTTTTTCGCGGATGAGAACGTCGCCAGTATCCGGTTTGAGAAGTCTTGTCAAGAGGTTCGCCACGGTGGACTTCCCGGAGCCGGACTCACCGACGAGCCCCAGCGTAGAGCCCTCGCAAATCTCGAACGAGACACCGTCCACAGCTCGGACAAGCGCGCGCCCGCGGGCTAAGCCGGCCTTTTTCATCGGGAAATGCTTGGTGATTTCCGTCGCGACGATGATCGGCGCCCCAGTTTCGGACCGGGTCTTTCGAGAACCAGTCTCGCTCGCGAACGACGGGAGCAGATTGTCGATCTCGCCCGCATAATGACATGCGCTGACGTGCGATGTGCTCACGCGACCGACGTCCTGGCGTGGCTTATCCGGAGTCAGCTCGGGAAGCTCAGTAGCGCAAGGACCAGGAAGGGCAGCGACCGGGCATCGGGGGTGAAACACACATCCGGTCACAGCTGCCGGATTCGCGGGGAGTGAGCCGGCGATCTGGTAGAGCTCTCTTTCACGCCCTTCAGCGTCCAAACGCGGCAGGCAGGCGAGCAAACTTCGTGTGTACGGATGGCGGGACCTGTAGAAGATTTCCTCGGTCGCGCCGATCTCCACCAGGCGCCCGCCATACATCACAGCCACCCGGTCAGCGATTCCTGCCACGATACCCAGATCATGGGTGACGAATACCACGGCCGAATCCGTCCGGTCGTGAATGCGCTGCAGCACGTCCAACACCTGCGCCTGTATGGTCACATCGAGCGCTGTGGTCGGCTCGTCGGCAATGACAAGTCCCGGCTCGTTGGCTATCGCGATCGCGATCATGACCCGCTGCCGCATGCCGCCGGAAAGTTGATGGGGATACTGATCCGCACGTTCGGTCGGCGCCGAAATGCCGACAAGGTCAAGGAGCTCGACCGCACGCAGCCAGGTCTCTTCACTCGGCAGGCGCGGCCTGTGTACCTGAATCGCCTCCGCGATCTGAGAACCGATCGTCATGACGGGGTTCAGCGCCGCCAACGCGTCTTGGAAAATCACGCTGACCTCAGAACCACGGAGGCGCGCCAAATCAGATTCGGACGCCGTGATCAGGTCCTGCCCATTGAGCAGCGCGCGACCGGAAGGCCTGCCGGCTGGCTGCAGACCGAGCACCGAGAGGAAGGCCGAGGTCTTGCCTGCGCCTGACTCGCCGACAACAGCCAACACCTCACCCGCATCTACGCGGAGGCTGAGGTCGCGTACTGCGTCGACCGGGCCTGAACGCCCATCGAAGCGGACGGTGAGTGACTCCAATTCGAATACCGGCGCACTCATTTTACCTCACATTCTCCGTATATGTCGACAGTTGCCTTCTGTCGCATTTTCAGCTGAAGAATGCCTCGCCATAGTAAGGCTCGGCATCGATGTTGACGTCGACTTTATGAACATTGTTGGCGTAATACATCAACGGAGGATGCGAAGAGACCGAGATCGTCGAGGAAAGCCTGAGGAGTGCTTGGTTCAGGTTCTTGAACGCCGCCTTTTGCTGATCCAGACTGACAGCATTGGTGGCCGCATCGACAGCACTGGTGTAATATTCGGGCGTTTTCCCTCCGGGAAACAGAACGTTGTCGGCGGTGGAGAAAAATGTCGTCTTGGTGAGCAGAGTCGGATATTTGTTCTCGTTACCAATAGTGAGGATATAGATTCCGCTGGTTCCGCCCGTGAGTTCCTGCAGATACTCCGGGATGCCGACGGACCGGACGCCCACCTTTATTCCGATGCCGGCAAGGCTCGCTTGCACGATCTCGGCCGCCGCCTGGAGCTCAGGCAGGCTGGAAGGAACCAGAATCGGGTCCGGCAACGAGGTCACACCTGCCGACGCGAACTTGCTGCGGGCCCGTTCCAGATTGAATCCCTCACTCTTCTCTAATTCAGGATCGTAGGCCGGTGATGTCGGCGGCCAGAAGAGGACTTTTTCTTTCGCTTCACCAAAAAGGGCGTTCCGAACAATTGTCGCCCTGTCGATCGCGTATCGGAAGGCCTGTCGCACATCTTCATTGTCGAGTGGGGCTTTCGCGGCGTTCAAATAAAAGACAACCGTTCCTGCGGTAATTGGGTTGTCCACCCTGCGAAACGAAGCCTTAAGCTGGGGAATTGTCGAGAACGGTGCCGATCCGACCACGTCAAGCTGATTCGACTGAAGTGCGGTCACTCCCACCGACGGGTCGGTGATGACTTGAAAATTCAATCCTGCCAGGTCCGCCTTCTTGCCCCAGTACTGGTCGTTCCGAGTCAATGACCACGACTGACCTGGAACTCGGTCTCCCTGCTTGAAGGGCCCGGTGCCGATTCCAGTATTGGCTATGTTAGCGCTATTGGACGGCCATGCGATGGGCACCGCATTCATGACATCCGTGATCAGTTGCGAAGCTCGCGGGCCTTTGAAGGTAAACTTGACGGTACGGTCGTCGGTGGCCTCGAGATGAGCGACATCACCGGCTATCTGGGTCAGCAAACCGCCAAGCTTCGGATCGGCCACCAGCTGGTAGTTCGCAACGACTTCGTGCGCGGTCAATGGGCGACCATTGTGAAAAGTTACGCCGCTACGTATCTTCACGCTGACCGATGTTTGGTCCGGCGCTATGTCGTAGCTCTCCGCGAGGCGGAGCAGTGGCTTACCGTCGTGGTCGTACTCGACCAGCGCCTCGTACATGTTACGAATCAGGGGATAACTGTCGGCGCCTATCGCGTACGGATCGTAAGATGGGAGGTCGGCTGCAACCGACTGTCGCAGTGTCCGGGTCGCCGAGTCGGCAGACGGGACCGCATCGTCGGCAGAGGGCAACTCACCGCCGCCCGCCTTGCAGGCCGCCAGAAAGGCGGTCGAGCCGCCGAGACCGACGGTGAGGCCGACGGCACCCAACGCTCGGAGAAGCGCCCGGCGGTCGAGACTGTGTTCGTCGAACATGTTGTCGCTCCTGTGAAGCTGAGGACTTCGGGCCGGAGAGGGAGTGACTGGCATCGGAAAACGTTCGGTCACGCTGGTCGTTGCAGCGCTCGAACAAGCGGTGACCGCGGTCTCGCGGCACCCATCATTTCAGTGAATGAGACACTGAGTTCGACTAGTTGTCAACCTTGATCCCCGCTACCCTGCCTGACCGGTATCAATTTGGCATCAATGATTCACGCGCACCGTTACCATCCAGTCGAATGTCCCGCAGCGTTGTCCGGTACGTGACGGATTCTCTTCATGCCGAAGGCCGAGGCGAACCGATGGCCGCCGCTTCACCGGCTGGCATTGGCCTGGCGTGCCCGAGCAGGGCGAGCGAGGAGCGACACTCGGACCAGAGCAGTTCAAGCCAGTGCCCCGGGCGGGCGATCCGCGCACCGCGGTGGCCGAAGTCGTCGCCCGGACCGCGCGACGCGTTTTGTTAAGTCTGTTTTTTCACGGTATTAATTTTTCACGTCTTCGGGACAACCCCTCGTAGGCGATTCGAGTCGCGACAGCGAGGTTGGCAAGCACCTGCACTAGACGTTGGTCTTACGATGCGAACGTTCGCATCGTTGCCGACCAGGTTCTGCCATCCAGCTTCCTGAGCTGATCGGGCAATTTCCCGGGTTACCCCCACGGTGACCGTGTTTGCCGCAGCAGACCGAGTGCAGCTGAATTTGCCGCGCTGGTGGCGGCTGTTCCGACATGCTCAGATGGCCACGCAAACGAGAGTCGATGGAGCGTGGTGATGGCTGAACGTTCCAATACGGCGGCCGGACCGGCCACCCTGGCTGTACTCGCGCTGCTTACCGCGGGCGCCCCATTGTCGACCGACATGTACCTGCCGGGTCTGCCCCAGCTCGTGAGTTCGCTCAACGCGTCCAGTTCGTCGGCACAGCTATCATTGAGCGCCTTCCTGATTGGCCTTGTCGCCGGACAGCTCATGCTCGGGCCGATCAGTGACGCAGTCGGGCGACGCCGAGTCCTGCTGGCCGGAAGTGTCTTTTTCGTGCTGTTTTCACTGCTGTGCGCAGTGGCGCCGACGATTCAGCTGTTGATCGTGTTACGACTGTGCGAAGGGCTGGCCAGCGCCGCAAGCGTAGTCGTGTCCAGAGCCGTGGTCGCGGACCTCTACCGGGGACGCGAAGCGGCCCGCGCGTTCTCCCTACTGGCAGCGGTCATCGGAGCTGCCTCGATCTTGGCGCCTGTCCTTGGCGGGCTGATCGCGTCGGTTACCAGCTGGCGCGGCGTGTTCTTTTTTCTTTCCGTCGTCGGATTTTGTCAAATTATTGGAATTCTTAGATCAGTTCCTGAAACCGCCCCAGAGAACCGGCTTGCATACCGGAGTTCTATATTGATCATTTTACGAAATCGTGCGATCATCGGCTACGTACTGGCACTTTCCTGCAGTGGGGCCGGAATTCTGGTCTACGCCGCCGGCTCTTCATTCATTTTTCACAACTCGTTCGGGCTCTCGACTGCGTTCATCAGTCTGATCTACGGCGTCAATGCAGCAGGCGGCCTGATGGGCAGTGTTCTGTTCGGTGCGTTATCCCACCGAATCACGCCCAGAGTCGCGATCGTCGCCAGCAGCGTCGTGGCGTTAGGCGCCACCGGCATGTTATGGATTCTGCTGCTGCTCGGCGTACACCTCCTGGTCGTCACCTGGTTCTGTCTCTTTCTGCTGGTAGCCGCATTCGGCATGTTTTTGCCCGCGCTGACCACCATTGCCCAACGACTGGGCCGAGACGCTCCAGGCGCTACGTCGGCCCTGCTCAGTGGGCAGTTCCTGATCGGCGGCCTACTCGCGCCACTCTCTGGACTCCTGGGAGCGGAGAAGGGTGGGCCGGTGGCCGGCACCATTACGCTCTGCCTCGCGGCCTCTGCGGCGGCACTGTTCGCGCTGGCCAGGCCGGGCCGACGCGAAGAGCACCTTCTCCGAGCCTGACTACGCTTTGTAGCCAAGTACGTGCGACGACTCGCTTCTGTGGCGTGCTTACCAAGCACTCCAGCCGCCGTCGACCGGCAGGTTGACGCCAGTGATGTACGAGGCATCCTCTGACATCAGGAACGCTACCGGTCCAGCTACCTCGTCAACCCGCCCCACACGATTCAGGGGCACCTGAGCCCCCAAAGCGTCCAGCACGGACTTGTCGACAGGATCTCCCAACCCCGCTCCTTCCGGATTCGGCATGGGAACGCTGTTGGTCGACTGGGGATCGACAATCGGTCCGTGTGGAATCGTGCCTGGGCTGACGGCGTTCACCGTCACGTTCCAGCGCCCGGCCGCCGTTGCCAGTTCACGCGTGAGCTGTATGAGCCCGCCTTTGCTGGCGCCATAAGCCGACTGCCGCGCCGGCCCTCGATTCTCGGCTGTGTGCTCGGGCGCACGACTACCGTAGCCTTGGTTGTTGAAACCCATCAGGCCGTAATAAGATGCGATGTTGACAATTCGCCCGGATTCGATTCTCCTCATCTGCTCCAAAACCAGCTGGGACATGAAGAACGCACATTCGAGATTAGTCTCCATCATGTCACGCCAGTCGGCAATAGTTTCATCGAACAACGGCTTTACCCGACCGATTCCGGCACTATGCACCAGACCGAACAAATCCTCCGGTCGATCTGCGGCCAGTTCGACCAAGCGGCACCGGTTCTCTTGCTTCCGAATATCGCACGGCATCGTGAAGATCCGGGCATCGGGACCGCCCAGCGCCTTGACTGTCATTTCGAGCCGGTCCGCGGACAGATCAGTCAGCACTAAGCTGAAGCCATCGTCGAACAGGCGGCGTGCGATCGCCCGGCCCAAACCACCTCCTGAGCCGGTCACGATCACCACACGCCGCGAATTCTGTTCGTGTTCCGCCATTTGCCAACACCTTCCACGCGGCGCCGCCACCGAACTGGAGTCGGTGTAACGGCACGTTGCACGGCCGCTCCGCGATCCGACTACAAGCCGCCTCGACAGCGACGCCCGGGCGCCGCTGTCGAACGACTGAGCCGCGGGCGTTCACGCGCTCGGACCACAATGAAATCATTGTTTCATAAATGGGTCAAGGTCTGTCTCGCCGACCGGTCGAGGCGGCCGACTCGACACGACATCGAGGACACGGGGCATCTTGGATGCCGAGCGTGGTCGGGGCGGGTGAATACGCCTCCGTCCTGCTCGCATTGACGCTCCCGCGCCCCTCGGGCATACCATCGCCGAAACAAATATCAACAGGAACGGGTGCGCCCTGAAATGGAAAGCCGAGCAACGGATCCCAGTTGTGGTGAAAAAAATACTCGAACAGTGATCGTGACCGGTGCCGGCAGCGGTCTCGGCCGCGCAATATCCCTGCGCCTCATCAGGGACGGCTATCGATGCATACTCGTCG
The DNA here is from genome assembly GCF_007713735.2 of Amycolatopsis acidicola. Taxonomy (GTDB): domain Bacteria; phylum Actinomycetota; class Actinomycetes; order Mycobacteriales; family Pseudonocardiaceae; genus Amycolatopsis_E; species Amycolatopsis_E acidicola. The sequence goes on from NZ_VMNW02000006.1 coordinate 105,932, forward strand.
GCCGCAATGTCGAAAATTTGGAGGCGACGAGAGCGGCGGCAGGCGCAGACGGCTCGCGCGCAACGGTAATTTCCTGTGATGTTACCGACTCGACGGAAAGAGACTCGTTGCTCGATGCTTTACGGGAGAGCGGTTCTGAACTATTCGGCCTCGTGAACAACGCGGGAGTCGCCTTCGCGGAGCCATTCTTCGACGAATGCCTGCATGATTGGCGAAGCACAATGGAGACAAACTTGGAGGCAGTTTTCTTCCTGTCCCAACACGCGATAGATATTATGCGCAAGTATAACGCCGGACGAATCGTCAATATTTCCTCCGCGTACGGTGTTATTGCATTTAACAACAGTGGATACGGTTCACGGGCACCGGATTCGTCTCCGGGCGATCGAGGTCCATTTCGACAATCAGCGTACGCCGCAAGCAAGGGAGGCTTGATTCACCTGACCCGTGATCTTGCCGCTACTGCGGGACGCTGGGGAATCACCGTCAACACCATCAGTCCTGGTTCCATTCCACACTTCGACTCCCAGCGGAAAAGGACAGATCAAAGCGACAAGCCAAGGCTCGGCGAGTGCGTCGATCCCGAGATTCTCCGAAACCTCGCGGAACAAGTCCCGCTGCAACGACTCGGCACCGTCGGAGAGATCGCCGGCCCAGTTCGCTTCCTGCTGTCCGATGACGCGTCCTACATCACGGGGGCAAATATCGTCGTTGATGGGGGATGGAGTATCTGGTAGTCGCCGAGAACAAGCGCCATGTCTACTCGAATCACTTGGCCGGCCGACTCCCGGTGAAGAAGCCGGCGGCCTGAGGTACGCCGAGGCTTAACGAACCTCCCTTGCCGGGACGGCTGTCGGGAAGCAATGTTTCCGGCACCGAAGCAGTGCGCTGAAGGCCGTCCATGACCTCTGGCCAAGATCACGCCAAGAATTCGCAACGAAGGGGACTTCGTGTCAACGCTCTCGAACAAAAGGGTGCTGGTAACCGGAGCAGACGGCTTCATCGGAAGTCATCTGGTCGAGAGACTGATCGAGGAGTCGGCTTCCGTCCGGGCATTCTGTATTTACAACTCGAACGGCTCCTGCGGATGGCTTGATGAACTGGCCGAGGAAAAGTTCGACGCCGTGGACATCACCCTCGGCGACATCCGGGACAGCAGGGCCGTCCGGAACGCCATCGCCGACGTCGATGTCGTCTTCCACCTGGCCGCTCTGATCGCGATCCCCTACAGCTACCAGGCACCGGAATCGTTCGTCGACACCAACATCAGCGGCACACTCAACGTGCTGGAGGCTGTTCGGGATCGCGACGGTGTCCGGATGGTGCACACGTCGACAAGCGAAGTCTACGGAACGCCAGAGACCGTACCGATCCGGGAAGATCACCCGATTCGCGGCCAGTCGCCGTACTCCGCGACCAAGATCGCCGCCGACCAGATGTGCGAGGCCTATGCAAGGTCGTTCGGGGCCGATGTCGTCATCCTTCGGCCGTTCAACACGTTCGGGCCAAGGCAATCGGCCCGCGCCGTGCTCCCGACGATACTGACCCAGTTGCTGGCGAATCAGCAGCGGATCCGGCTCGGCAATCTGACGCCTCGTCGCGACCTGACCTTTGTCGCGGACACCGTGGACGGATTCATGAGGATGGCCGAAAGTGACGTACCCAACGGGACGCTGATCCAGCTCGGGACTGGCCAAACCGTGTCCATCGGCGAGCTCTTCGACCTCTGCTGCAAGATCACGGGCAGCAACGCGACAATTGTCACCGAGGCCGAACGCATGCGCCCTGATGCCAGCGAAGTCCAGATCCTGCTGTCCGACCCGAGTAGAGCCAAGGACCTCATCGGGTGGGTCCCCACATACACGCTGGAGGATGGGCTGCGCCGGACCGCCGACTGGCTGGCGCCCCGCGTCGACGCGAAGAAGGCTGCCAGGTACCAGCGGTGATACCCCTGATCATCCCCGCTCTGTTCGGCCGAGAGGCCGCCTATCTTCGGCAATGTGTCGAGACCAACTACGTCTCGTCGGCAGGCCCGTTCGTGACGCGCTTCGAGCAGGTCTTCGCAGACCGCACCGGCAGTCGGCACGCAGTCGCCTGCTCCAGTGGCACCGCGGCCCTCCACGTCGCATTGCAGCTGGCGGGCGCCGGCCCCGGTGTGCTGGTCGCGGTGTCCGACTTCACCTTCATCGCGTCGGCGAATGCGATCAGCTACACCGGCGCCGACCTGCTTCTCGTGGACAGCGAACCGGTGACCTGGAACATGAACACCGAGCTACTCCACGACGAGATCAGCCGGCGGGCCCGCCTGGGCGAACGCATCCCTGGCCTGATCGAAGTGGTGCACGTGCTCGGACACCCGGCAGATATGGAACCGCTGCTCGCCATCCGAGAGGAGTACGGCATCGGAATAGTCGAAGACGCAGCCGAATCGTTCGCCGCATCATGGCTCGAGGGGCGTTGTCGTGGCCGACAGGTAGGTACGGTAGGCGAGATCGGTTGTTTTTCGTTCAACGGGAACAAACTGATCACCACCGGTGGTGGCGGAATGCTGGTCAGCGACAGCCCCGAGCATGCGACAGCCGCCAGACACCTTACAAACCAGGCGAAGAAGTCGGACCACGAATACCAACACGACGTCGTCGGATACAACTACCGGCTCTCAAACATCGCAGCCGCGTTGGGAGTCGCGCAACTCGAGAACCTCGATGACATCCTTCGGAAGAAGCGCGACCAAGCCGACTTGTACGCCGAGGAACTTCGCCCGCTTCCGGTGACGCTACCTCCCAACGCATCCTGGGCGACCCCTACGTTCTGGTTGTATTCGATCCTCCTCGACGAAGCCCGGCCCGATCACGTCATCGCCCAGTTGCTCGACGCTCAGATCCAGACTCGGCGGCTCTGGCCTCCGCTCCATCGACAGGCTCCCTACGCGTCCACAGAACGGCTCGGCGGAGGCGTCGCCGACGACATCTATGCGCGAGGGTTGTCGCTGCCGAGCACCACCGGGCTGTCGACGGATGACCAGCGCAGGGTGGCCACCGAGCTGCAAAAGATCCTCTCCTAAACCCAGGTCTGGTCTCTCATGAATGATCCGAACGAAGAAGGTTCAGCCAAGCTCGCAGTGATCACCGGTGGCGGCAGAGGTATCGGGCGCGCTGTCACGGAACGCCTGATACAGGACAAGTGGGCCTGTCTCATTGTCGGGCTCGAAGAAGAGGATCTTCGAGACACCGCGGCCCACGTAACGTCCCTCGGAGGGACTTGCGTAGACCACGTCTGCGACATTGCCGAAGAAGCCGGACGTGCGTCCATCGCCCGCCACGTCGAGGAACTGGGCACTCCTTTGAAACTCCTGGTGAACTGCGCCGCGCAATGCACCCCAATGCCTGTTTTCGGGCAGTCCCAGGAAGCCTGGATCACCGAAGTTTCCACCAACCTGATTTCAGCTTCACTCCTCGCCGGGTGGGCGATCGAAAACATGCACAGGAATCGTGCCGGCGTGGTGATCAATGTCGGTTCGATCTATGGCTCGCTCGGCCTCAACAACACGTTTTACCCCGGCGTCTACCCCGACGAAGGCCAACCGGGACCGCTCCGCGCTCCGGCCTACCACGCGACCAAAGGCGGAATCGCCGCACTCACTCGCGAACTCGCCGTGGCTGCAGGGAAATGGAACATCCGAATCAACACTGTGTCACCGGGCATGATCAGGACAGCTGAGCGGCCGATTCCTGCCGAACAGACGAGGCTACTGGAGTCGGCGACCCCGCTGGCACGGCTCGGTACCCCCGCGGAGGTCGCGGCAGTAATCAACTTCCTGGCTTCGGATGAGGCGTCGTTCGTCACCGGCGCCGAATGGATCGTCGACGGTGGCTGGTCAGTTTGGTAGCCCGGCCCTGTCCGCACGAAAACCAAAGATAGGAACCACGATGAGGATACTGATCACCGGGATAACCGGACGAGTCGGCTCCACCTTGGCTCCCATGCTCATCGATCGCGGCCATCGGGTCCGTGGCATGGTGCGCTCGCGAAGCGCGATCGCAGCCCGACGAATACCCGAAGCTGTCGACCTCCACGAGTCCTCCCTCTCAGACAGCGACGGGATCGCAAAAGCCGTATCCGGCGTGGACGCCGTTGTACATCTCGCGGCACAGATCGTCATGGGCGATACGCTAACGGCCGATTATTTCGACACGAACGTGATGGGCACACTACGCCTGCTCGAGGCGGTCGCGATTCAGAAAAACAACGTGCATTTCGTCTATGCCAGCACAGACAACACATACGGCCCAGGGGAAGTGAAGGCGAATCCGGTCGACGAGACCCACGAGCAGATTCCCGGCGACTATTACGGCACCTCCAAAGTTCTCTCAGAGCACCTAGTCCGGAACTACCAGAAAATTCACGGATTCGACTACACAATCCTTCGTTACGGCTCCGTCATCACCCCGGACGAGGCCGCGCACCTGTACCGTCTCGATTGGGCAAAGGCGTTCCTGCAAGCTCAGCTCGACGCCGGGAAGCGAAGCAATCTCGCCCGGCTATTCGAACCGCATTCCGATGCTGTTGAAAAAAGTTTAAAGGACTCTTTCTGGCAGCAGCCGGGCAACCCCGCCGTCATCCTGGATGGCCCCGGCGGTTCGCCCTGGTCGATTCATCTGACGGATGTACGTGACGCTGCGCAGGGCACGGTTCTCGCCATTGAGAACGAGCAGGCTCGAAACGAATCCTTCAACGTGGTGGGACCTCGGTCGACCAGCTTTTCGGAAGGAGCCAAGAACATCGCCGCTCAATTCGAGGTAGGTACTGTCAGCACCGAACTCCCCATGACGCTGGCGTTCGAGTTGTCCACCGCCAAGGCCCGTCGACTGCTCGGCTACCGGCCGACCTACGACTTCGCCGCGTCGCTTGTCAGCCGGGCCCGCTGACAACTGATACCGACATCGAAGAATGTTTTCACGCACAAGTCTTGCAATTCCAGCTCCCGCAGTACCCGCGCTATCGCCGGTCCTGCCCCACCTTGCCCGTACTTCGACTCCGCATTGTCCGTTACGGCGCGGTGGGCGGGCCCCAGCGCATACCGGATCGCGGCGGCGACCTCGGAGGTGGACTCCGTGCAGTCGATCACGGAGTCCGCACGAGGTCGGCCTGCCTGCCGCTTGCCGATGTTGACGGTCGGCGTGCGCAGGAATGGTGCTTCGACCAGCCCGCTCGACGAGTTGCCCAGCACGAGGTCGGCATGCTTCACCAGGCTCAGATAAGGCACCTGCCCGAGCGACGACCTGAAGGTGGCCCTCGCCGCGTGTCCACGGACGAAGGCATCGATGAGTTCGGCGACCTGCCCGCCCCCGTGATCGACGTTCGTCCCGGTGAAGACCACATAGCTGTCCGGAAAGAGCTCGAGTGCCTCGAGCATCGCAACGGCACCGCGGGTGCTCGCCTCAGGGGCAGCGGTAACCGGATGATAGGTAGCGACGATCAACTGTTCACTCGGAGGCAGCCCCAGCTCTTTCGACAGAGCCGCCCTTCCGACGAGCGTGACACGCTTGATGGTGTCCAGGCCCGGTGCGCCGACTTCGAAGACCCGGTCGGGAGGTTCACCCAGTTGAATCACCCGGTTGCGAAACTCGCCGTTGGCCGTGAAATGGACGTGCGCCAGCTTCGACACCGCGTGGCGGACCGAGTCGTCGACGGCACCGACCGTCAATTCGCCGCCGCCGATATGGGCCAGCGGGATCAGTTTCAGCGCCGCGGTGACCGCTGCCGCGAGCGCTTCATAACGGTCACCGAGAACGACTACGATGTCCGGGCTCAACCTGTCGAAGGCCTGCACATACCCGAGGACGTTGAGTGCGAGTGATTTCACCGTCGCGGTCGCGGTGTCGCTCGCTAGTACAGTCTCGACATTTTCGTCGATTTCAAATCCGTCAACAAGAATCTGCCCTGCTGTCCATCCCTGCACAGGAACTAAATGTCCACCTGAAGCCACGATGCGCAACTCGAGCTTCGGGTCGTCACGAATGGCCAGCAAAACCGGAAGCAGCGGACCGTAGTCGGCACGTGAACTGGTGACGACACATATACGTCGCATACTTCGAATCCTCTATCCCGAAATTTTGCCCGGCTACGCTGCCGAAACCCTTCCAGAGGAGTAGACTCCCGCGAAAGAGGCGATTTTTACAGCTGCGCGCACAGCTTAATTCCTTGCGTGGTCGTGGCCGATTGATCAGGAGGTCCTGATGTCGATACGGATTGGCGTTATCGGAACGACGAACAGTCATGCTTGTCAGTACATCGGACTGCTGAACGGCTGGCGGCAAGACATCCCCTTCCCGCAACGGCTTCCCGATGGCCGGCCCAGCGGGATGATGCACCAGGCGTTCGGCACCCATCTGCGCGAGGCATCCCGGCTCTTCCCGGAGAGTCTGGATTTCGGTGGTGCGCGGGTGACTCGGTTGTGGTCCGAATCCGCGGAGGACGCCAAGCTGATGGAGCTCGCGTGTGACGTGGAAATCGTGGCCACGCCGGCTGATGCCGCACAGAATGTGGACGCGGTCATGGTCTTGTCCGAAGATCCCGCGCAACACCTTGCGCACAGCGAGCCAAGCTTGACCGCGGGCTTGCCGACGTTCGTCGACAAGCCGCTCGCGGCCGACGAAGCCGAGGCAGAGGCGATTGATTCGCTCGCACGACGCCACGGGGTGCCGTGGTTCACGGGATCGGCTCTCCGTTTCGATGCGGCGCTGGACGGCCTGGCCCAACTGGTGGAGCAGAGTTACGGTGGTGTGCAGAGCATTTACGTCCAGTGCCCCCTTCGGGCAAGGCTCTACGCGAGTCATGCGGTCGAGGTTGTCGGCAAGGTCATGAAGAGCTTCCACGCGGTGAAAGTCTCGGGCTTGAGCACGGCGAACAATGATGTCGTCGTCATCGATTTCGCCGACGGGCGCAGCGCGACGTTGGAGAACAACGGCGCCGTGGAACGCATGAGCTACGTGGCCGTGCTCCAGAGCAGGCTCCGCGAGCACATCTGGACCTGCGAAGACGTAGGCCTCATGAACACCCGGTTCCTGAAAGCCTTCCTCGGTTTCGCCCGGTCCGGGGTGCCGCCGGTGTCCCCTGAAGAATGCCTCGCCTCGTTCCGCCTGACGAAGCACGTCCACCAAAGTCTCGGACAAGCCTGAGGGTTGGGCGCTGGTGGCGACACACTCCGGGCCACCAGCGCTCACGCCGTCACCAGACGGTCCAGCCTCCGTCCACCACGATCTCGGATCCTGTGATGTAACTTGCTTCGGGCGAAAGCAGGAAGTTGATCGCGCCGGCGATCTCCGCCGGACGACCGAGGCGGCCCATCGGCGTCATTTCTTCGAATTTCCGCAGGTAGTCGGACTCGAATTCGTGTTTCTCCACCTGGATCATTCCCGGAGACACCGTGTTCACCCGGACACCCATCGGCGCGGCAGCGACGGCGAGCTCCCGGGAGAGCATCCTGAGCGCCCCCTTCGATGCCGCGTAGGAGACGTCTCTCGTCGGGCCTTCTGCCGACGACGCCGGGAATCGATCGGCGTACAGCCGGTTGTTCAACGCCACCATCCCGTAAACGGACGCCACGTTGACGATCGCGCCGCCCGACTCCGACATCCGTTCGATGGCTTCGAAGGCGAGAAAAGCCGCGGACTCGAGGTTCAGCGAGAAGTTGCCCTGCCATTTCTTCAGATCCTGGTCGAACAGCGGCGCAAGGTTCGAGTCACCGGCGTTGTTCACCAACGCGCTCAGACACGACTCCTGGACGTCGACCACCTCGAAGATCTTCTCACGCCCCTCGACGGTGGTGATGTCAGCCGGAACCGGAACCGCCTTCCCGCCACGTCCGGTGATGCATTCGACCGTCTCATCGAGTTTTTCCTTGCGGCGCCCGACCACGAGGCACTCGTAACCGGATTCGGACAGGCGGATTGCTGTCGCGCGCCCGATCCCGGTTCCACCACCGGTGACCACGGCCAACCGCCCGCGATCGACTCCCATGATTCCTCCTCCGGTTGGTCAGCGGCTCGCACGCTGACGCAGCGTTCCGAACCAGCCTTCGATCTCCTCGGAGACCCGCTTCAACTCCACCAACGGGAACTTGTCCGCTCGTTCGGCCATCCGGCCCAGGTCCTTCCATCCGGCCCCGCTCAACACGAGTACCGGGTGGTCTCCAGCCCCCACACGGTCTTCAGCGATGTCGCGGACGAGCGAAGCCAACGAGGCAGCGGACGCCGGTTCGACGAAGATGCCTTCGGTTTCGGCCAACAGCTGTTGCGCGGCAAGAATCGCATCGTCGTCCGCTGCGGTTCCCCACCCATCCGACGACTTCACGGCCAGCGCGGCGACGATCCCGTCCGGCGGCTGGGGGATTTGGAGTGCGGAGATGTCGCAGTGGCACGCCGGAACCTGCGGTTCGGGGATCTCCTGCCGCAGGAATTCCACGATCGGCGCGCATCCCGTCGGCTGACAAGCAATCACCTTTGTCGGCATCGTGCGCCTCGCGAGACCACGAGCGATCGCGGTCAACAGTCCGCCGCCACCGGTTGGCACATACACGTGGCTCATCGTGGGCGCCTGTTCGGCCAACTCGTAGGCAAGGGTGTCGATACCGCGCATGCCATCCGGGTTGTAGGCGTGCGCGGTGACTCCGAGGTACAGGTCGAACCGATCGGCAGCGGCCCTGACCTGCTCCAGCAGATCCTTGTCGCTGTTGGACTTCGACTGACGTCCGACCCCGTCGACGGCGACGACGCCTATCCCGTATGGCGCCAGTGGTAACCGCTTTTCCGGCGGTGCCGATGCCACGAGGCACAGGAACCCGGGAAGCCGCGCACGCACACCGTACGCCGCCATGGCCAGGCCCGCGTTACCTGACGAAGTGGCTATCCACCCTGGGTTGCCGCGGTCGAGGGCGAGCGACATGGACATCGCCGCCACCCGATCCTTGTATGAACCGGTCGGGTTCTGCGACTCCATTTTCGCTGACAGTCGCTCGATGCCCAGCTGTCGAGCGAGCGTGGTGAGCTCCAGCAGCGGAGTATCACCGGCCCCCAACTCGACGAAATCGTCGACCGGGGGCAGCTCGGCAGCGAACCTGCTCATTCCCCTAGGCATCGAGCCCGTCCCCCAAATGCGCCAGCACGTACAGCACGTCTTCCGGCTGCACTCTCGATCGTCTCCTCAGGAACATGACGATCCCCGGCGAGTGGGCCCGGACGATTTCCAGCAACTGTCCGGAATAGGAAAAGACCCTGCCGATCTCCTCACCGGAGCCCACCGCTGTGCCCGCCGACGTGGCAGTGACGAAGAAGCCATAGTGAGCGGACTGCGCACCGTCGTCGAGATCGCCTTCTCCGTGCACCCAGCGCGGACGGACCGGGCTGCCGCCGGCGGCACGCGTCGTCATGCCCATATCGGCCATGACGGCGAGCACTCCTTGCACGTAAGCCTCGAGCTCCGTCGTCCTGATTTCGCCCCCACCACCGCATTCCGCGTATATCGCCGGAATGCCGAGTGCGGCCGCCGCCGCCAGACTTCTGCCCGGCGCCGTCTTGGGATGCATCCATACCAAAGGCGCGCCGAACGTTTCGGCGGCATGCCGTGATCGTTCGGCCGTCCCGTTGTCGGCCCCGAACCCGCAGAACAACGGCATGCTGTACCGCACACCGGCCGAATGGAGGTCGATCAACAGGTCCGCGCCCTGGATGACGCTCTGCGTCAGGGAAAGGGCGAGTTCGTCCGTTGGCGTGCCGTGTTGCCTCCCGGGAAAGACGCGCGCCAGGTTTTCGCCGTCCAGCGGCCCCGTCCTCGACTGTGCCGCCCAGGCAAGGGGGTTCGCCGGAGCAACGGCACGCACCGCTCCGGCGAAGGGCGACTCCTCGAGCACGTCGACCAACCGGTGAACGGCCAGCACACCTTCGTCTTCGTCACCGTGCACCCCGCCCAGCAGGGCCAGAGTCGGGCCAGGCTGCTCGCTGGTCAACGTGACGAGAGTGGCGCCCCCTTCCAGTCGAGTCCGGTTTCCGCTCGTGCGCTCGGCCATGCTCGCTTCCCTTCCCGGAAGACCTTGCACTATTGAAACCAGTGTTTCACTATATGTGCACTGGGTTGATTGTCCAAGGATCAGTTGTGACAGACGTACTGCGGCAGCGAAGAAAGCAGGGCTCGCATGAAGGTTTTGGTTACGGGAGCGTCGGGTCGGGTCGGTGCGAACATGGTCCGGCGGCTCACCGCGGCCGGTGCCGAGGTACGCGCGATGATCCCGCCGGGCGACCCGCAGGCGCCGAAACTCGCGGCCTTCCCGCAGGTGCAGGTGGTCGAGGCGGATCTCGGGGACCAGGCCGCCATCAACGTGGCGTGCAAAGGCGTCACGCATATCGTGCACCTCGCCGCGCAACTCATGCGCGGGGACACCCCGGTGGACAGGTTCTACGACATCAATGCCTTCGGGACATTGCGCCTGCTGGAAGGTGCGGTGCAATGCGGCAACCGGTTGGAAAGGTTCGTGCTCACGAGTTCGGATGGCACCTATCGCCCCGGCGCCCCGCCCGCCGTTCCGCTGACGGAGGACGTACCACAATTGCCCGGCGACTACTACGGTACGGGCAAACTCATCGGCGAAATCGTGCTCCGCAATCACGCCGTGCAGTACGACATCCCGTTTTCGATCGTCCGGTTCGCGACCGTAGTGAGCCCCGAGGAAGCCGCGAAGATATTTCGGGTGGACTTCTGGCGAACCATGCTGGGCTGGCACCGGCTGGGCAAGGACTGCCATCTCTGGCCATTGTTCGACGGGCACCCCGAGCTGGCACCGATGTACGAGGCCGCGGTCGCGGATGCGGCGCCCGACACCGCCGTGGGACTGGCCGGACCGGGCGGGGAGCCCTGGACACTCAGCCTGGTCGACGTGCGCGACGCGGTCGACGGCGTGTACCGGGCGCTCACCGAGCCCGGAGCCCTCGGCAGGGCTTTCAACATCGCGGCGGCGGAACCGACCCCGCACGACGAAGGCGCGGCCGTCATCGCGGACCTGTTCGAGGTTCCGAAGCTCATGGTCGAGCTACCCATCCGGCACCAGCTCGAACTCAGCATCGACAACGCGAACAGGCACCTGGGATTCCGGCCGCGACACGACTATCGCGACATGGTGGAGAGCGGTTTGGCGATGACCGGGACGGATTCCGAATTCATCCCGGCGAACGCCACGAGTGGAGTGGCCGCCACCTGGCAGCCCCGGTAACCGACCCGAACGGAGCCGGGTCAGGTTTGGCCTCTTGCTTGGGCCAGCTCGGCCGGTCGGCCGATATCCCGCCACTCCTCGCTCATCGACCAGAGGCCGATCCGTTCGCCGCGGCCGAGGCAGTCTTCGAAAAGTTCGGTGATCGGGTACAGCTCGTGCATCGGGATCCGGGCCAGCAGGTCCGGCTCGATCACGTAGATTCCCGCGTTGACCGGCCACGACCGGGTCGGCTTCTCGACGATGCGCACCAGCTTGTTCTCCACCGATTCGAGCACCCCGAACGGCACCTGGTGCTGGTACTCGCTCACCGCCACCGTCACGACGGAGCCTTGCTGCGTATGCGATTCCAGCAACCCCGGCACCGAGAAGGCCGTGATCAGGTCGCCGTTCATCACCAGGATCGGCGACGACGAGCGGTAACCGAGGTCGTCGAGCAGGCGCAGTGGGCCGCCGGTGCCCAGCGGGCGGTCGGGATCCTCCCGCAGGTACTCGATGTTGCAGCCGAACTGGCTGCCGTCGCCGAAATGCTTTTCGATGATATCCGCGAGGTAGTTCACGGAAATGAAGATCTGCTGTATCCCGGACCCCACGAGATGCAGTACCAGCCGCTCCAGAATGGGCCTTCCCGCGACGGGGAGCATCGGTTTCGGCATGTTCTTCGTCAACGCGCCGAGTCGGGTTCCCTTTCCGCCTGCCATGATGACGGCCCAGTTGTCGAGCTTGGGTGAGCCGACGATTTCCGCTTCGATGTGCACCCCGCAGACGCGCCTCGACGCGTCCGCGATGGGGACCTCCCGCAGGCGAAGCGCATGCATCAGGTCCAGCACCTCGGCCCGCCCGTCGGTGGGCTTCACCGTCACGACGGACTTCCGGACCAGGCGTTCCACCGAGGTGTCCAGGTCGTCACCGTTCAGCAGCGCCCGGTGTATGTCTCGTTCCGCCACCACACCGGTCAGCCTGTCGTCGTGGTCGACGACGAACACGGTCGAAACACGGTGCCGTTCGATTGCGGACAACGCGGTTCGAATCGAATCCCGCGGGCCGATCATCAGCTCGGAGAAATGAACTCCCGGTTTCGCTACCATTCGTTTGCTCCCTGATCGCTTGATCCCACACTCACCGCGACGGGCGGGGACCAACCAGGGGGCGGATTTCATCCCACCTGACCCCCTCGGTCCGTGGACCTGCACAGGCAGTCACACCGTGCGCCAAATCGCCAAAGGAGTGCGCGAAACGTACAGCCGAGGGGGTCACACCGGAGCTAGCGTCGAAGTTTCCCAGGGCGAACCAGTGCGGACCAGGGCGATCGAGGGAGCACGAGGACCATGGAAGTGGACTTCAACCAGCCGATTTCACAAGTCATCCGAGCGGCACGCCGCAGGCGGCAGCTCAGCCAGTACTCGCTGGCCCGCGAGCTCGCCACGGTGTCCGGCCGTCCCACGATCACCCGCGACCTGGTGGCCCGCTGGGAACGCGGCCACCAGATCCCCCGCCTCGGCACGCGCCAGTGGCTGGCCGTCGTCCTGCAGATCCCGCAGGAACGGCTCGACGTGGCGGCCGCCGCGGCACGGCGGCGAAGTCGGCTCGGCCACGCGGTCGTCACGGAGAACGCACCGGCGACGCCAGGCCCGGCCCGTCGCGCGCAGGGCACTCCGGCGCTGCTGCCGGTGTTCCGTTCCCGCGTCCAGGCGGGGATCCTCGCGGCGACCCTGCTCAACCCGGACCGCTCGTTCAGCCTCACCGAACTCGCCGAGCACGCGGGCAGTTCGCTGGCTTCGGTCGACAAGGAGAACAAGCTCCTCGAGAAGGCCGGCATCCTGAGCAGCCGCCGGGAGGGCACGATCCGCTTGATGCGCGCCGCCGGGGATCGGGGGCCGTTGGTGGGACCGCTGACCGAACTCATGCGGCTCACGTACGGCGTCCCGCAGGTCGTCGGCGAGGAATTCGGGTGCGTGCCGGGCGTGGCACGCATCGTGCTGGGCGGGGTCTGGGCCGACCGGTTCGCGGGCATCGCGGGCCCCTCGCCGGAGAGCGTCGAGCTGATGATCGCGGCGCCACACGGCGTGAACCTGGACAGCCGGGCCCTCACCACCGCGGCGCGGCGCACCGAGCAGCGGCTCAAGCGGCCGGTGCATTTCTCCGTCGTTCCGCTGGAGCAGGACATCGACACGTTGAAGATCCCGCGCCAGCGCCCCGGTCACCCGGTGGTCGAGGTCGCGCCGATCCGGCCGCGCGTCGCACCGCAGATCGCGGGCGTCGAGCTGGACGGCCATGAGGTCGTGCGAAGGCTGATGCGCACAGGCCAGCTCGAGCTGGTCAGCGGGCCGGCCTCGGCCAGCCAGCCGTTCCTGCAGCTGGCCAGCAAGCACGCCGCGGCGGCGGAGCACCTCACCGACGCGTCGCCCGATTCGGCGTTCGTGCTGCTGGCGCAGGCCGCCCAGCTCATCGGCTCTGGTTTGCTTGCGCAGCAAGGCCTTCGCGCCTCCGCGGCGGCACCGGACCACGTAGTCGGCACGGCGGTCGCCGCCCAGTTCGGCCACCAGTTCGCGCAGGTGGAGATGCTCCGCAGGCGCGCGCGTGAGCTGGACGCCCCGACGAGCCGCGACAGCCACGTCGTCCCGGCCGAGGCCAAGACCTACCTCGGCACGGTCCGTTCACTGCTCGCCGCGGCCGCCGAGGTCATGCCCAAGCTGGGCCTGTTCAGCTGAGGTGGCGCGATGTTGCGCACGGCGGCCCTCGAACTGGCCAGTGTGCTGACCCACCTGGTCCGCTATCCGACGGGCTTCGGCCAGCCCCAGCCCGTCGCCCCGGCCGGGGCGACGGAACTGCCGCTGGTGGTGCTGCCGGGCTTCGCGGACAACACCTCGATCTTCACCGAACTCCGGCAGGCGCTCGAAGCGCGGCAGGTCGGGCCGGTCGTGTCGTTCAGCTACAGCCCGTGGGTGCGCGATGTGCGGACGGCGGGGGCCCGGCTGGCCGAGCAGATCGAAACCCTGTGCGAGATCAGCGGTTCGGCCACGGTCGGCGTCGTCGGGCACAGCCTCGGCGGGCTCATCGCGCGCTACTACGTGCAGCGGCTCGGCGGGCACGTGCGCGCGGAAACCGTCGTCACCCTCGCCACGCCGCACGCCGGAACGCTGGCCGCCTGGCTGGCGCCGCCCCTGCAGCTAGCCCGGCAGCTTCGGCCCGGCAGCGAGCTGATGATCGAGCTGGCCGAGCCCGCGCCGGGCTGCACGACCGAGTTCGTCGCGTTCAGCGGCGACGCCGACCAAATCGTGCTGCCGCTGCGCAACGCGCGGCTCGAACACCCTGATCTGCGGGCGCTGAACGTGCAGGTGCACGGCGCGGGCCACCTCGGCATCGCGTCGCATCGGCAGGTCATCGAGGAGATCTGCGCGCTGTTCGAGCCGGTGCGCGCGCCGGCGGTGCCGATGTCGCGGACCGCTTGACCGGTTCGCGACACCCACCTTAGAATTTTTCACTGAACGAATCGTCCGTACCAACTAGAGAAACTCCTGCAGCGTCAGGCGGTCACGAACATGCACACATCCCTCCCCCGCCGGACGTTGGCGATCCTGAGAGCGGCCGCGGCCGGTCGCGTGGAAATGACCTGCAGCTGCGAGCCCGACCTGTACGTCGACGGCCTCGCGTGCTGCGACCAGACGACGGGGCGGCTGCTCGCCCACGCCGGCCTCATCCGGCCCGCGCGCCCCGGCTCGCTCGGCCAGCGCGTCCCGGTGCGGCTCACCGCGGCTGGCCACGCGGCCCTGCAGGCCACCCCGGAGGCGGCCTGACCCCCGAAAAGCCCCTGGCCCGCAACGGCTCGCGGGCGCCACGGACCCCGTAACCGCTGGTGGAGCGAGGCTGCTGTACCCTCTTCCACGGAGGATTGGCCGAGCGGCCTAAGGCGCACGATTGGAAATCGTGTTGGGTGTAACAGCCCTCACGGGTTCGAATCCCGTATCCTCCGCCGTTGAACAGGCAGAACGCCGGGCTTCCCGCTTTGAGGGGCCCGGCGTTTTCCGTGAGGGCGCCGTGGCCGCGGTCACACGGGGTGCCGCCGCGATTCTCCTTACGCGGCTGGGGAATCACCAACCCGCGAATGTGCAAGATGGACGGTGGGGCCCTTCGACCCTATGGCCGCGCCCGTTGCCGGGGTGACCCTGAATCCGGGACACCGCTGGGAAACCGGGTGATCAGATGACGGACCGGGTCGAGAACAGGCAGGAAACACGCACCGGGCTCCTCGCGCGGATCGGGACCGCGTGCGCCACCCACCACTGGCCGGTGATCATCGTGTGGCTGGTGGTGCTCGCCGGCGCGACGGCGGCCAACTCGGCCTTCGGTGGCACCTACAGCGACGATTTCACCTTGCCCAGCGCGGAATCCGGGCAGGGCAGCGCGGTACTCACCGCGCACGGCATCGTCGGCGGGTCCACGTCGGCACGACTGGTCTTCACCACGGACTCGGGCGCGCTCGCGAGCCGCAGCAGCGCGATCGAGGACGCTGTCGCGCAGGTCCGCACCGTGCCGCACGTCGTGTCGGTGTCCGATCCGCTCAGCCCCGCCACCACCTCGGGCAGTGGCCAGATCGCCTACGCGAGCATCCAGTTCGACGACAAACCCACGGCACTGGGTTCGAGTCTCGTCGACGGCATCGACCGGGCCACCGACCCGGTCCGCGCGACAGGCGTCGACGTCGACTACAGCGGCACGCTCGGCAAGGCGGCCGAGCCGGGCACCGGCGACCTGCGCTCCGAGCTGATCGGCATCGTCATCGCGCTGCTCGTCCTGCTCGTCGCGTTCGGCAGCGTGTTCGCCGCGGGCCTGCCGATCGTCACCTCGATCATCGGCGTCGCGGTGGGGCTCGGCGTGCTCGGCCTCCTCGCGAGCGCGATCACCTTCGCCACGGCCTCGCCGACGCTGGCGATCATGATCGGCCTCGGCGTCGGGATCGACTACGCGCTCTTCCTCACCACCAGATTCCGCCAGCTCGTACTCGACGGCGTCGAGCCGAACCAGGCCGCGGGCCGCACCGTCGCGACCAGCGGCCGGTCGGTGCTCATCGCGGCGACGACCGTGGTGATCGCGCTGATGGGGCTGTTCACCATCGGCGTCGGGTTCATCGGGAAACTCGGCCTCGCCGCCGCCATCACCGTGGTGGTCGCCGGGATCGCCGCGACGACGCTGGTACCCGCCCTGCTCGGCCTGGCAGGGCGCCGCATCGACAAGTGGCACGTCCGCCGCCCGGTCGCCGAGCAGTCCGCGGACGGGACCGAGACCGGCTGGCACCGGTACGCGGTGCGGATCGACAAGCACCCGTGGCGGTTCCTCTGCGGCGGGGTCCTGGTCGCGGCGGTGCTCGCCATCCCCGCGTTTTCCATGCAGCTAGGGCACATCGACGAGGGCGCGGACCCGCCGGGCAGCACCACCCGCGAGGCCTACGACGCGATCAGCGCGGGCTTCGGGCCCGGCGTCAACGGGCAGTTCACGGTGGTCGTCGTGCCCCGCGATCCCACCCAGCCCGGCACGCTCGCGAGCGACACGCAGCAGGCGCTCGCCCGCACGCCCGGCGTCGCGAGCGCGACCCCGTTGTCCCCCAGCAAGGACAACGCGCTCCTGCTGTCCACGGTCACGCCCACGACCAGCCCGCAGGACACGGCGACCGACGAGCTGCTGACCACCTTGCGCACGGAAACCCTGCCGCCGGTGACAACCGGTTCGACGACCTACGTGACCGGGATGACCGCGGGTCAGCTCGACTTCCGCGACATCGTCGCCGACCGGCTGCCCGCGATCATCGGTGTCGTGGTGGCCGCCGCGTTCGTGTTGCTGCTGCTGTCCTTCCGCAGTCCCGTGCTGGCGCTCAAGGCCGCGGTGCTCAACCTGCTCTCGATC
This sequence comes from Amycolatopsis acidicola, assembly GCF_007713735.2. GTDB lineage: Bacteria > Actinomycetota > Actinomycetes > Mycobacteriales > Pseudonocardiaceae > Amycolatopsis_E > Amycolatopsis_E acidicola. The sequence continues at coordinate 123,093 of NZ_VMNW02000006.1, forward strand.
GCCGCGTCGTACGGCGTGATCGTCGCCGTCTTCCAGTGGGGCTGGGGCGGTTCGCTGCTGGGCGTCGACGAGCCGGTGCCGATCGAGTCGTACGTGCCGATGATCATGTTCGCGATCGTGTTCGGCCTGTCCATGGACTACGAGGTGTTCCTGCTGTCCCGGGTGCACGAAGCCTGGAGCCGGACCAAGGACAACCACGCGAGCGTCGCCGACGGGCTCGCCGTGACGGCACGGGTCATCTCCTCCGCCGCGCTGATCATGATGTGTGTCTTCTTCGCGTTCCTCGCCTCGTCCAGCGTCGTGATCAAGATCCTGGCGCTCGGACTCGGGGTGAGCGTGCTCATCGACGCGACGATCATCCGGCTCGTCATCGTGCCGGCCGCGATGTTCGTTCTGGGCAAGAGTTGCTGGTGGCTGCCGGGGTGGCTGGACCGCGTGCTGCCGCACGTCGAACCCGAGCCCGACTCCCCGGAACCCCTCGAACCCGCCCGATAGCAACCCCCGACAGGATGCGAGTAGGTTTCGGACATTTCTCACTCGAACGGTCTAGCGACCGCCCTCATTCGCGCATCACCGCTACCGATAGTTTGGTGCCGGCCGCCGAGCACGGCGGCCAGAGAAACCCGATGAATCCGAGGAGAAACCGCGCCGATGGCCGGAGTGGAAGAGATCCGTGCTGGGATCGCGATGGCGAACGAGAAGTGCAACGCCAGCGTCGCCGCCCTGCAACAGGCCGCACAGGCATTGGAGGAGGCACAGCAGATCCTCGGGCAGGTCACCCAGGGCAGTACCCAGCCGGAGGTGACACAGGCGCACGGCCTGCTGGCCGAGGCGGTGCAGGGCATCAACGGCCAGCAGAGCACGATCCAGGCTGCCGTTTCGTCGGCCGAGTCGTACTCCGCACGGCTGTAGATGTACTCACTCTCCGAACTGCATGCGCAACTGAGCGCATTCCGTGCGAAACTGGCTGAGGCAACCGAACACACCAACCGCGCGGTGGAGCTGCTAGATGAAGCTCGCGAAACGATCGTCACCGCTTTCGAGCAGGCGGAACCGTGGGTGCCGCCCGAGCTCGCCCTCGCCGAGGACAGACTCCGCCAGGACGTCGACCGCCTGGTCGCGGCCGACGAGCTGGTGAACGGCTACCAGGCAAGACTGTGAAGTTCGGCAAGTCGAACGACCAGCGCGCGCGGGTGCTCACCGCGCTCGGCAACATGCGCCAGCAGCTCGGCCTGGTGCTCGGCGCGGCCCGCTCCTCGCGGGAATCGGCCGAGACGAACCTCGCCAGGCTGGAGCTGCAGCGCCGGATCCTCCAGGTCGGCATCTCCCGCGCGGCGACCGACCCGGAGCTGTCCGAGGCGCTGCTGAACCCGGCCATGGCCGGGCTTCGTGACCAGCTCAACGAGGTGCACAACGCGTTCTACCGGGACGCCGGCACGGTGCCCGCCAAGCTCCGCGCGCTGGTCGAGGAGGCGGCGCCCGGTCCGGCAGGCCAACCGCCGAGCAGCTGGCTCGGCCGGATCGGCGGGGAAAGCCTGACACCACCGCCGTTGTGGCGAATAGGTTCGTCCACATTGGACTCCACTGGTCCGTTCCCGGTGGCAGTGCCGCTGCTGGAGGAGTCGCACCTGGCCATCACCACGGCGCCCAAGACGAGGGCCGCGGTGGAGGCGATGATCGAGGGCCTGCTGCTGCGGGTGCTCAGCGCCATGGAGCCCGGCTCGGTCCGCGTGCACCTGTGGGACGTGGGGCAGCTCACCGCCGTGCTGCCGAACCTGTATCCGCTCAGCCGCACCAGCGCGGTGACGGTCTACGACCCGGCGAGGCTCGAGGACCTGCTCGACGAACTCGCCGGGCACATCCGCCGCATCCACGCGCAGACCATGCAGGCCGGGCACCAGACCCTGCGCGGGATGCGCGAGTCGATGGGCCAGCGCACCGAGCCATGGCGGATAGCGGTGCTGTTCGGCAACGGCGAGGAATGGGCGCGCGAGCCCTTGCGCGAGTTGAGAAGGATCGCGGGCGGCGCGCTCGCGGCCGGCATCTCGCTGATCGTGGTCGACCTGCCGACGGTGCTCGGCGGCGGCGTGGAGAACATCCGCCTGCTCGACGAGCGGCACGCGGTGACGAGCATGACCGGCTCGGAGATCGTGGTGGACCTGGATCCGCCGATCCCCGCGACGGATGCGGGGAGCACGGCGAGCAGGCTCGCGGAGGCGCTGATCGCGAGGCAGGGCGGGCCGCGCTCGTTCGCCGATCTGCTGCCGACGGAGCTGGGCCAGGAGAGCTCGGCTCGCGAACTCCGTGCCCCGGTGGGCTTTTTCGAGGGTGACCCGGTCGAGGTCGTGATCGGCGACGGCAGTCCGCACGCGCTCATCGGCGGCCCCAGCGGCTCGGGCAAGACGAACTTCCTGTACGCGCTGATAGGCAGCCTCGCCGCCCGGTACCCGCCGGACGAACTGGCGTTGTACTTGCTGGACTTCAAGGAAGGCGTGTCCTTCGCGGGCCTGGCGCCCGGCCGCCGCGACGCGAGCTGGCTGCCGCACGCGCGGCTGATCGGGGTCAACGTCAACACCGACCGCGAGTTCGGCTTGGCGCTGCTGCGTTTCCTCGCCGACGAACTGCGCCGCCGCTCTGCCGCGGCGAAGGAGCACGAGGTCACCGACCTCGCCGCGCTGCGCCAGCAGGATCCGGACGGGCACTGGCCGCGCATCGTCGCGATCATCGACGAGTTCCAGTATCTGTTCGCGGGCCGTGACGCGGTGACGAACCAGGCGACCGCGCTGCTGGAGGACATCGCCCGCCGCGGCCGCGCACAGGGCATCCACCTCATCCTGGCCAGCCAGGACATCGCCGGGATCGACGCGTTCTGGGGCAAACCCGCCGTGTTCGAGCAGTGCACGCTCCGGATCGCGATGCCGAAGGCGCGCCGCGTGCTGGCCGAGACGAACAATGCCGCGGTGGCCGCGCCGAAGTGGCACGCGGTGGTGAACCACGACTCCGGCGTGGCCCACGGCAACCAGCTGGCCCACGTGCCCGACTCCAGCGGCAAGGACATTTTCGCGTCGCTCCAACGAGAACTGTGGGAGCGCTACGCCGACGAGCACCAACGCCCGAGGCTGTTCGACGGGGCGCATTCGCCGATGCTGGAGCAGGTCCCGGCGTACGTTTCGCTCACCCCGGGCGGCAGGCCGCACGCGCTGATCGGCCAGTCGATCGACGTGGAGGACGCCGCGTGCGCCGTCGAGCTGTCGCGTTCGCCCGGCCGGAACCTCGCGGTGCTCGGCACGGCGATGGCCGAGGCACTGTCCATAATGGACGCCGCTGCCCGGTCGCTCGGCCGTCAGTTCGCCCCTGGTGACGTCGAGTTCGTGGTGTGCTGTCTCGTGGACAGGTGCGCGCCCGCGGTCGACCAGGTCGCGGACGGGCTCAAGGCCGACGGGCATCTGATCGAGAAGCTGCGTGAGGACGAGCTGACCGAGCGGATGCTCCGGCTGCTCGAAGAGCCGGCGGAACATCCGCGGATGTTGTTGCTCTACGGCGTGGACGCGGCGCTACCCACGCTCGAAGCCAAGAAACCCGGCGAACTCAAGAGCGGGCTCGACCACTTCCGCGCCGTGCTCAAACAGGGCCCGACGAAGGGCGTGCACACGCTGGGTTGGTGGCGCAGCACGGCGCGCCTGAAGGACACCCTCGGTTTCGGCGGCCCGGACGACATCGGCGCCTGGGCCGCGCTGGACGTGCAGGGCAGCGAGCTCAGCCAGTTCGCGGCGGGCCAGGTGGTGCACTGGTCGCCGCGTCCGGGCCGCGCGTTGTTCTTCGACCGCAGCACGCACGTCTCGCCGGAAGTGATGATCCCCTTCGACCGCCCGGAGCACTGATGACGTCGGCAGCGTTGCGCTACAAGGAGATCGTCGGGATGGCAGGCCGCGCGGCAGAGGACCTGCGCGCCTGGGAGCAGAGCGAGGCCGACAACCTCCAGGGCAGGATCGCGGCCGCCGCGACGGAGGTCGCCGCGGCGACGGAGCGCGAGCACCGCGCGATCAAGACGGCCCAGCACTGGTGGCGGATGGCGCGGGACAACGTCTCGCGGCTGACGTGGCTGGAGGTCGCCGAGGATCCGGAGCCCGCGATGAACGCGCACCCGTCTCGCCTCGACGCTTACCTCACCGACGTGAAGCCCCTGTACCAGGAGCTGGTGGACGCCGTACTGCGGCTCGGCTGGCGCGCCCGCCGTTAGTAATCCGACCGGAAGTAGGCGGATACCAACCGCAGCGGAGTTGCTTGGAGCAACCCATGTCCGCCGTGGCTGTAGTCGGATTAGTAACGAACGGCTCAGTAACGGGCGCGCAGCCGGGATTCGATCTCGCCCGCGGCCTCGCCGCCGTAGGTTTTCGCCACCCTGTCGGCGAACGCGCCACGGTCCACTGTGTACTCCTGGCCACCGAGCGACTCGAGCACGATCGTGGCGAGCGTGCAGCCCGCCTGCGCCGCGCGCTCGGGGGAAAGCCGCGCGTGGAGGCCCCAGAGGAAGCCCGCGCGGAAGCCGTCACCGATTCCTGTCGGGTCCACTTCCTTCGCCGGCACCGCGGGCACACGGAGAGACTCGGTCCCGCTGTCGATCCGCACCCCGTCGCCGCCGTGCGTCCGGACCCAGCAGCCGACGCGCGCCAGCACGTCGTCGGCCGACCAGCCGGTTCCCTTGAGCAGCAAGGAAGTCTCGTACTCGTTGGTGAACAGGTACTCGGCGCCTTCGACCAGGCCGCGCACCTCTTCCCCGGACATCGTGGCCAGCTGCTGGGACGGATCGGCGGCGAAGCGGTAACCGCGCGCACGGCATTCCTCGGTGTGCCGCACCATCGCCATCGGGTCGTTCGGCGCGACCAGCACCAGGTCCAGCCCGCCGACGCGGTCGGCGACCGGCCGCAGCTCGATCTCCCGCGCCTCCGACATCGCGCCGGCGTAGAAGGAGGCGATCTGGTTCTGCGCCCGGTCCGTGGTGCACAGGAACCGCGAAGTGTGCTGCGTCCGCGAGACGTGCACGGACTTGGTGTCCACGCCATGCCTGTCCAGCCACGACCGGTGGTCGTCGAAATCCGCGCCGACGGCGCCGACCAGGATCGGGGTGAGCCCGAGGCGGCCGAGCCCGTACGCGATGTTGGCGGCGGTACCGCCACGACGCACGTGCATCTCCTCGACCAGGAACGACAACGAAACCTTGTCGAGTGCGCCTTCGACCAGCTGGTCGGTGAAGCGGCCGGGGAACGCCATCAGCTGGTCGATCGCGATCGACCCGGTCACCGCGATCTTCATGCCTTCGCCGCGTCCTTCAGCGCCGCCGCCCGATCGGCCCTCTCCCAAGGAAGATCGAGGTCGGCGCGCCCGAAATGGCCGTACGAAGCGGTTTGCGCGTAGATCGGGCGCAACAGGTCAAGGTCGCGGATGATCGCGGCCGGGCGCAGGTCGAACACCTCGGTGATGGCGCCCTGGATCCGACCGGGATCGACCTTCTCGGTGCCGAACGTCTCCACGAACAGCCCCACCGGCGCCGCCTTGCCGATCGCGTAGGCCACCTGGATTTCGGCGCGCTCCGCGAGACCGGCGGCCACCACGTTCTTGGCCACCCAGCGCATCGCGTACGCCGCCGACCGGTCCACTTTGGACGGATCCTTGCCGGAGAAGGCACCGCCGCCGTGGCGGGCCATGCCGCCGTAGGTGTCGACGATGATCTTGCGCCCGGTCAGCCCCGCGTCGCCCATCGGGCCACCGACGACGAACCGGCCGGTGGGGTTGATCAGGATCCTGGCTTCGGCCGCGTCCAGGCCGAGCTTCGTCACCTCGGGCCGGATCACGTGCTCGACCAGGTCGGGCGTGAGCATGCCGTCGAGGTCGATGCCCTCGGCGTGCTGGCTGGAGATGACCACCGTGTCCAGCCGGACCGGCCGGTCGCCGGCGTAGTCGATGGTCACCTGGGTCTTGCCGTCCGGGCGCAGGTACGGGACCGCGCCGCTCTTGCGGACCGCGGTGAGCCGCTGGGAAAGCCGGTGCGCCAGCGCGATCGGCAGCGGCATCAGCTCCGGGGTGTCACTGCAGGCGTAGCCGAACATCAGGCCCTGATCGCCCGCGCCCTGCCTGTCGATCTCGTCGAGCGCGTTCTCCAACCGCGACTCGTACGCGGTGTTCACGCCCTGGGCGATGTCCGGCGACTGCGAGCCGATCGCGACGTTCACGCCGCAGGAGTTCCCGTCGAACCCCTTTGCCGACGAGTCGTAGCCGATGTCCAGGATCTTTTCCCGCACCAGCGCGGGCACGTCGACGTACGCTTCCGTGGTCACCTCGCCCGCGACGTGCACCTGACCGGTGGTGATGAGCGACTCCACCGCGACCCGGCTGCGTGGGTCCGCGGCCAGCAGGGCGTCGAGGACGGTGTCGCTGATCGCGTCACACATCTTGTCGGGATGGCCCTCTGTCACCGATTCGCTGGTGAACAGACGTCGGGTGGCTGTCACGGTGCCGTCTCCTCTCGGGCGGTGCGTCGCCTAGGGATCGGCAACCGCGCGGCCGTGTTACAGGCGGCGGTTTCTGGCCAGGACGCGCCGGTTCCAGTGAACCCGGACCGGCGCGTCCCGTCGAGCTTCCTAATTCAGCTGCGGTCGCCCGGTTTGAAGCGGACGATCTGCGGATCGTGGTCGCTCGCCTGTGCCGCGAATTCGGAGTTGATGTGCACCACGTCGTAGTCCACGTCGCGCGGGCCCTTCGAGGTGAGGATGTGGTCCAGCACCTGGGAATTGCCCTCGTAGACATAGCTGTAGCGCTCGTTGACCGGAAGCGTGCCGATCAGGTCGGTCAGTTTCCCGCCGGCGGTGAGCGTCCGCAGCGCCGGCGAGAACTGGTAGTCGTTCAGGTCACCGGCCACGACGACGTTGGCGTTGCGGTCCGACGCGAGGATCTGGTCCACGAACCCGCGCAGCACCTGAGCCTGCTTTCCGCGCTGCACCTCGGAACCGCGCGTCGGCGGCTGGTTGCGGCCGTGCGTCGGTTCGTCACCGCCCTTGGAGTTGAAGTGGTTCGCGATCACGAAGACCGTCTGCCCATGGAAGACGAACTCACCGGCGAGCGGTTTGCGGCTGTCCTCCCACGCTTCGTTGGTGGGATCGACGCGGCCGGGCGAAGCGGACAGGTGGGTCTTGCCGCGCTCCTTCACCACCGAGACCGCGGTGGTCGCGTCGCCACCCGGACGATCCACAAAGGATACTCGATTCGGGTTGAACAGGAAGCCGACCCGGATGTTGCCGCCGGGCTCGCCGCCGTCCGTCAGGTCCTGCGGGTCGATCTCGCGCCATTCGTAGCGCGGGCCGCCCGCGGCGACGATGGAGTCGACGAACTTCTGCAGGGTCTGGTCGGCGGCGACCACGCCGTCGCCGTTGCCCTCGGCGCCGTTGTTGTCCTGGATCTCCTCCAGCGTGACCACGTCCGGGGATCGGAGGTTGTCGACGATGCCGTGCGCCAGCTGGTCGAACTTCTCCTGACTGTCCACAGCGGACAGATTCTCGACGTTGTAGGTGGCCACGGCGAGCTCGTCACCGCGCTGCTTGCTGGTGACCTCCGGCTTGGTGTTGCCGGACTTGACGCCGCCGAGCACGTTGGCCTGCAGGCTGTAGCCACCGTAGGAGTCGTACTCGACCGGGCCGGACGTGACGCCGGTCAGCGTGTCGCCGGTGTTGACGACCGGGAAGGGGCGCTCGGCGAACGGGATCAGCGACTCGACCTTGAGCACCCCGGTGTTGTTCTTGTCGTATCCGGTGTAGACGGTGCCGCCGCGCGGGGTCGGGTTCTGGTCGGGTTTGCTGGTCACGTACAGCTCGTCGTACGCCGTCGTCGGGCCGACAACGCGGGCGTCGGAGATGCTGACGCTCTCGCCCTCGTGCGCCTCCCAGAAGTCCAGCGAGTACTTGGCCGGCTCGAGCGGGAGGCTCTCGATGTTGCCGCCGGGCTGCGGGGCCAGCGTGTCCGGGACCGTGTCCGGGTTGATCACAGTCGGTGTGGGGACGGCGTTTCCGCTCGAGTCGATGGTCCACTGTGGACCGGTGAGCTCTGTGGTGGACTGGTAGATCGAGTTGTTCGGGTCGTCCGGGTAGTACTCGCTGACCGTGCCGGTGACGGTGACCGCGTCCCCGACCGCGACCTGCGGTGTCGTGGAGCCGGTGAAGACGAACAGGCCTTCGCTGGTGCGCGGGTCGGCGTCGGGTTGCGAGTCGGTGAACCAAAATCCGCGCGCGGAGCCGAAGGTGCGCAGCGCGGTCACGATGCCGGTCACGCCGGTGACCTTCTGGCCCTTGAGCGGGGAAACCCTGGTGGTGCCCTGGATGTCGTGGATGCGCGCGGCGACCGGCGGGGTGCCGCCGCCCGGGGTCTCGCCATGGGAGTTGACCGGACTCGGCTCGCCTGCGGCGAAGTCGGCGGAGTTGTCGTCGGTGTCGGCGCCGGTGCGCGCGACCGAGGTGGTGTTGCTCGCGGCCGGCGCCGGGTTCGTCTCGCGGACGACCGCGCTGCCGTAGCCGACGAGGTCGTGGATCGTGGTGTCGGCGCCGCAGTCGGCGGCCGTGAGGCAGGTCAGCGCTGTCGTGCCGTGCACGAGGGCGACCGTGCCCGCGCCCGCGGCCATCGCGATGCCGCCGGAGGCGTCGGGCGTCGGCAGTTCGACGGTGCCGCCGGAGCCCTTCGACTCGCCGACGAGGTAGCGACCGCCCCCCGCGACGCTCCCGGTCAGCGGGGTGACCTGCCACTTGCTCGACGCACTCGGCGACGCGGGCAGGTACTGCACACTCCACCCGTCGAGGCTCGCCGGAGCCGCGCCCGCGTTGGTCAACTCGATGAAGTCGCTGGTCAGCGTGGCCCCGGAGTTGCCACCGCCGCCGTAGACCTCGCCGATCAGGAGGTCGGTGCTCGGCGCGGCCAGCGCGGGGGCGCTGACCCCCAACCCGGCGATCGTCACGGCGGCGAGCACAGCGAATCTGTGTGATTTCACCCTGAGTCCCCTCAGTCTCGATCAGTCGAGGCATCCTCCCCCGAACCAGTGAGGGCAGGGAAGACGTCGGGGTAACAAGGCGCAACAAAACGGTCGCGGTCACCCCAGTGCGGTGACGGCGACGGCGACACGTAGTCGGCCGGACAGATCGAGGCCGCAGTACGTCGACCCCCGAAACGACAAAACGCCCCTCCCCGCTCAACCCGGGGAGGGACGCTCTGCCTGCTCGAAGAGCGGTAGCGGTGGGATTTGAACCCACGGACGGGGTTAACCGTCACACGATTTCGAGTTCTGGATCTTGGTGTTCAGACGAGGTCGGTAGGGTCCGGCCGCCATCGGTCCAGCACAACTTCGCTGGTCTGCGGGCTGAGAACCTTGCTCCGAGCTCGGACCCAACCACGCTCGAACCGGTGGGAATGAGACCCAAACTGAGACCCCGCTTGGCTTCGACCCACCTCACATGCGACCGACAGCTTCAAGCACCTGACCTTGGTGTTCGTTGCTCGCGCCAACCGGTGTCCCATGCTGGCGGCAAGCGTTGTAACGCTGATGGACGCTAGCGCGACCTTGTGATTGCTGTATAGTCATAGACGTTGCTCCCCGCCGTCCTCCGGGACTGGCGGGGCTTTTTTGCAAGGGAGCACCACATGGGGGTGCTACGGGTGTGCCTGGTCATCGATTACCAGAACATTCACCTCACGGCGCACGATCTCTTCGCGCCCAACGGTACAGCGGTTGAGGACTGCTTAATCGATCCGCTACGCTTCGCCGAACAGGTCGTTGCTGTGCGTAGTCGAAACCAACGTGACGAACGCCAGAAGGACGCCTCAGTAACGGCCGTGCGGGTGTTTCGGGGCCAGCCCAGCAACCATCGCCAGTCCTTCGTTTACGGCATCTCTCAGCGACAGCGTTCGGAGTGGACACGCGACCGGCGAGTCACGGTGACCTACCGACCGTTGCGATACCCGCCGAACTGGCCTACCGACCCCGCGCAAGAGAAGGGCGTGGATGTACTCACTGCGCTCACACTCGTTCGGGCAGCAGCAAGCGGTGACTACGACGTGGCGATTCTGGCTTCACACGATACTGACCTCGAACCGGCACTCGATATGGCAGCATCCGACGGTCGCTGCAAAATCGAAACCTGCGGGTGGCAAGGTGCCCGCGTGCTGCGTCTGGGAAATGGCCGACGCCTTTGGCATACCGCCCTCAGCGGCGCCGATATGGTTGCGACGCGCGATCGCCGCGACTACCTGCCCCCAAACGGACTCAAACGTAACGGATTTTGAACGAGATCTGGGATCACTTGTTTGCAGAGCCTAAGCGATTAGGATGGCATCGTGACCGGCGAGGAGACGCAGGCTAAGGGTGCAGACGGTGCGCGACGCGCCAAGATATGGCTAGACTCAACCACCCGAGCAAATACGCAGTGGGTCAACCCACAGCCTGTGGCTGTCAGAAAATTGAAGTTTTCATGGGCTCTCGAAAACAGGAATTTCTCCTTTGATCTCGGTGGAATTTTACTGGGTGGAGACATGGACGGCGAAGAGTTTCTAGCCGAATCTAAGAAATACTACCGAGCGTTGGACCAAGCCGGTCATTATAAAAAGTTCCTAGCCCAATGCTACCGCGCACTAGAATTAAGACCGGACCGATGCGACAATTTTATGTATATCACATGGTCCCCCTTTAGTTCTGATAAATGGGATGAACTTACCAAAGAAGCTAAAGTACGTTCCTCCGTGCTAGAATATCGACATCTAGCTCTAGGCCTAGAGGATGAAAAAGAAGCAGGATCGGCGATCTCCAAAGAACTTTGCAAAGACGTAGCTGAACGGCTTTGGATAATCGTGCTAAGCGACCGACAAGAGAAGCATCTTCGGCCAACACAGGAACATCTCGCCATCATCAGAAAGCACGAAACTGAAAGGGGGTTTCAATGAAGGGGTCCGCATACGCAGAACGTATCTCATATGCGATGAATCTCGACACTCCAGAAGCAAGCATTGACGGCATAAAAAATGCAGTGATCGAAGAATTCTACCAACTTGACCCTCGCGCGCGAGTCAAGAAGACAGAATTTTTTAATCACACATTCGCGCCGGATCTAATCGTATCGTGGCCCTCAAACGCCAAGCGCTACCTCTATCTCAGGTCCGAAACCGAACTTGGTTATCTCCTCGAAGACCTCAGATTCATCCAAGAGAACCGACCGATTATTTTTGAGCTTTCTGACGCTATTGCTAGCGAAGGCGGCTCTGCAAACGAACTAGAACGACAATCCGAACGCAACGACACGTTAGTTACAGATGCGGCTGGGCTCGGCAGCCTAATCGACGGGCGAGATTCAAAATTTCTTGAGCTAGCCACATCATCGCTCGCTCAAGGCGGCCGAGGAGTTCTCGATGAAAACAACGGGAAAGCTGCGACGCTCGCGTTCCGCGGGGGATTCGATGGCGCACTTTCCTTGGATCGAACACGCACAAAAAATGCTGTTTACGCGATCGCTCGATATTTGAACCTTGACCACGCGACCCGGATGCAAAGTCTTTTGCAGGCCGTGTGGGTTGGAGCTGGTGGCAGTCTATCGAACTTTCCCGGTAACTCACCTCACAGTCTGGCTGCAATCTCCGACGACGCGTTAGCTTTCCTAATGGAATACGATGAAATTGACGATGACTACTTTTGGCGGCGCCTCGGCGCAAACGTCGGCCTTCCTCAGCTGACTCGACTTACCCTGCCGCAAGGTTCACCTAACCTTGAGCATTTTATTCACGCTAATCTTAATGTGCTCTGGGGGCGCTGCGTAAGAGTTAAAGAGGCGCAGGAATTTTTGAGCGATACCGACAACGTGATAGGAACCCGTTGGTTTGCCCAGCACAACCTCCTAGGACTTCGAGGACGAAGCTTCGCTGCGTACTTCGGCGATCGCGTTCAAGAACTTGACTCTGTGCGCCCCACGCGACGCGACGGAGTTACTGTCCCCGCACTAAATAATCGTGCATCGAAGTTACATATCGATCAGGTTGAATTTGCCTCGGAGAACAGAACTTTGAAGTACGCATCCTCAGACGGAAGCAACCTAGTCGACACCGAGGAGCTTACTGGGGTAGGCCAATCTATGGGGTCCAGCGGTCTAATCAAGCGTGCCGAAGTGAAGCTTATCTCGGGGCAGCATTTGTCGTGCGATTTCACAAGCGCATCGGCAACCGCGCGTACGAGCGCCCGGATACCTCTCGTATCGCTTGCACTCACTGCGATTCCACTATTCGCTACCCTGTCTGCCGATATTTACGAGCATCTTGCCAAAATGTTTGAGATCGAGGCGCCAAAAGCCGGACAGGCCGAACTGGACTTCAGCACTGATACTGATACTGATACCTAGCCTATCTCGCCACTGGTGCCCCCCGGAGACCGTCGCTCGTCAGACGAGGTGCTATCTGAGTCCGATACGCCGTTTTGGTACTTCCGCAAAAGCGTCATTAGGGTGAGGAAAGCTTTGGTTCTGGCTTTGTAATGCCAGACTCTACTGAAGAGCCACGTGTGAGCAGCTCCTGTGACCTCTAGAAGAATCTTACGCTTTTCAGCTTGAGTACGATCAGAGATCATCAGCATTTGCATCAAAAAGATGTAACCGATGATTGTTTCTTTGATCCGCTTGCCCGCATAAGAAAATACCACGTCTACAGTCTCTGCGTTCATCTTCCGAATGGCGTCTTCAATCCGGCCGTCAGCCTCGCGTCTTTCTTCTCTTAGCCGCTTCCTGGCTGACTCTGGCATATCCACGCCAAGATCCAAGTCATCCCATTTGGCCGCATTGAGCATAATTGTGGTCATTTGATTCCCAAACGATCGACGCTTGCGATGCAAGTCGAGGAGACGGTCCTTTCTAGCCTCCAACCGTGGCTTAGCCAACCACTCGATCCCAAGAGCCACCGCACCCGACGTCAATGCCGAGACAAGAACAGTTTCAATCACGGCTTATTTTCGCTCATTGCTGTTGGCGTCGCTTGAACGACCTACAGTCATTGGCAGCACGCGCCCCGGCGCGGCCGTACTCGCACGGTGCACCCCGCCGCGCCAAGTTATGCAAGACCGCGACTAAGCGCGTCCCGATGGTTGCTCCGTGCTTCGAAGATCGTCAAGCTAGAAGCATGGAGCTACGTAAAATCGCTGGTGACTGCCCTGACAACGAGTGTCCGACCGTCTACCTGTCCGACCGGGGGACGGTCGTCTTCCAGGGTGACGCGGTAAGTGCCGGCCTAAAGCTCGGCCCCGACGAGCAGGCCGTGGAACTGCCGCTGCACATCGTGCGCCAGGCGCTGCCTGAGCTGTCCGGGGGTCAGTAGGTGGCAGTAAGCAACGAGACGGCGGCCGCGCTGTTCTCGGACTTCGAGCGGTCAGCCTTCCGGCTGGAGACGCTCCAGACGTACACCATCCCGCGCGACCAGCCGTCGTATGAGCGGTTCCTGGCTGGTGAACCGAAGCCTGCCGAGTACAACGCGAGCTGGGAGACGACGGTCCGACAGCACGTCGCGGCCGGGAAGACCATGCAGCGAGTCAAGGTGGTGCGGCGGCCGTTCACGGATTACACGCGGTACATGTTCGCCTGGGCGCTACCTGGCAACGTCGCCGCTGGTGAGGACTACCTGATTCTCGACCTGACTGACCGCAGAGTTGACCTGCCCGACCAGGACTTTTGGCTGTTCGACGACACAACGGTTCTGCTGCTGCACTACAACGCGGACGGCACCCTCCGAGACCGCGACCTTGCCGACCAAGCAGACGTTGACCAGTACCGACGCTGGCGTGACTTGGCGCTGGCAGAGGCGGTGCCTTTCGGTGAGTATCGCGACCGAGCCTGACGGCCAGGGCGCACCGCCTGACGTCGGAACGGTGCTTCAGAAGCTACGCAAGGCGGCCGGTCTATCGCAGGCGCGGTTGGCTCACCGCTGCCACATGTCGCAGTCCAAGGTCAGCCGCATCGAGTCGCTCAAGGAACTGGCCAGCGTCGAAGAGGTCGAGCGCATGGTTAAGGCGCTGGAGGTGCCTGACGACCTGGCCGACAAGCTCGTCACCCTGGCCCGCCGCGCGAACGTGGCGCACGTGTCGGGGCGCGCGATGGCCGAGCTTGGCCTTTGGCGCGCGCAGACAGAGATCAAGCACATCATCGAGCTGTCCAGCGTCCAACGGTCGTTCCTACCCGTCATGGTCGGCGGGCTGCTACAGACACCGGAGTACGCCCGTGCGGCCTTGGCGCCGATGCTGCCTACTTCTCCGGCGCGCGACGTGGACAAGGCCGTAGCTGCCCGGCTCGACCAACAGACCGTGTTGGACGACCCATCGCGCGAGTTCCACGTTTTGCTGACGGAACAGGCCGTCAGGTGGAAGCGCATCGACCGATCTGCGATGGCCCGGCAATGCGCGCACCTGGCCGACCTGTCGACGCGGCCGAACGTTCACTTGGGCATTGTCCCGCTCAACGCGAAGGTTCCGGCCGCGCCACTCAACTCATTCCACGTGTACGACGAACGATTGGTGATCGTGGAGCTGTTCTCCGGTCGCGTGGACTACCGCGACCACCGGGACATCAAGTACCACCGCGAACTGTTCGACTTCTTCGGCAGTCATGCACTCAACGGAGACCGCGCCCGTGCTTTCCTGCTCGATGCGCGCGATGACTTTATGTGAGTGCCTGAATCGTACTGGAACCGACAGGCCCCACTGCCTAGCGTTGATTGCGCAATAGGGCGCGGCCCAACGCAGTGAGGGACGGTACAGATGCGACAGGCAACGGAACAAATATTCCACTTAACCTCGGAGCCAGGGTACCTGTACAAGACGATGGCTGACCATTTGATGGAACGTATTGCGAACGGCGAACTGCCGCCACAAATGCCACTCCCGGCAGAGGGCGAGATCTCGCGGCAATACGGTGTGTCACTCGGCACTACCCGTCTAGCGACTCAGCTGCTCCGTCAGCGCGGACTTGTAATGACTCTTAGGTCAAAGGGGACCTATCCGGTGAAGAACTCGAAGAAAATCGCACTCTGGTTCCTCCAAAGAAAACGTGACGACCCAGAGCAGGAACTTGCTGACTTCTTGAGTTTCATCGAGCAGAGGTCTAAGGGAACCGATGCCGAGGCCAACTGACGACGACTATCTCAAGCAACACGAGCGGGTCACCATGATGATCGATCAGCTCGGTGACGTCATCGAATCGTTGGACGACTTCGACAAGGACGCATTCGACATCGTGCGTGCCGACAGGGCCGGGATCTGCGAACTTGAAGACGCGGAAGAAGCCGACTGGCTACAGACGCTGGCGCAGAGCGGTCGGGCAGCTCGCAACGCACACCGTATCGCGCGTTTCTATCGCACGGATCTCGTTAAAGCAATGGAACACGAAGGCATCAAGTTGCCGAACAAGGACGACGAAGAGGGGCACCGGCTAAATGACCGAGGCTAACAAGACGAGGACGCGAAACAGCTCCGGCGGTTACGACACAAGCAAATCTGTCCCTGTGGCCGCACCAAATCCCAACGGGAACCGCGCCGAGCGTCGAGCAGCAGTTCGCGAAGCCAAGAAAAAGAAGTAGAGACGAACAAACGAGCCGCGCCCTCCGATGTCCCAGCTCCGAGGGCACGGCTTCTTCTTAGTCAGAGGAATTCGGAACCGGTTTGAATGAGCGAAGAGTCATCCGATCAAGAGCTGAAAGAACTGGCGATCGCATTGGGTGCGCTCCCCTTGAGCGCGGCTACGGCAGCGATTTCCCTATACAGGGAGCAGTACCGGGACATAGCCGAGAGCCGGGCTGACGCAGTTCAGTTGAACCGGATAGCGGATATTTTCGATGAGATCGAAGGCTGCCTTCAGCAGATAAGAAGCAATGCGGCCGGGTTCGGCGCACAGCTTGAGGAAATACTGGAAGGGCGCAACAAGTCGGCAGAAGGAGCGTTGTAGCCTGGTCGCGACACGATCCGAAGGAGCGCGCGGCTGATGGCTTCGAGCAGGGCTTTCACATCAGAGCAGACACAACGGGTTCTTGACCAGGCGTGCAGCCAGGTCGGCCTAGATGCTTCTGATGCTACTCTGCTCCGCTTTGGCGAGAACGCGATCTACAAGCTCACAGGAATCCCGATTGTTGCGCGGGTGGGCCGTTCCGTGCCTGCTGCCCAAAAGGAAGTGGACGTAGCCCGATGGCTGGCAGCCCGCGATTTTCCAGCCACGAGGCTTGCTCCCGGAATCTCACCAGAACTCGTGGTGCACGACTTCCCCGTGACCTTTTGGGAGTACATATCTAGCGGCGACACCCCAATAACCGCCGGAGACTTCGGGCGGATACTTCGACGACTTCACGCCCTGCCCGCACCGAGCAGCTTCGATCTTCCCAAATTCAAACCGATGCCGAAGATACCCGAACGCCTGGAGAGCCTCTCCCCCGAGCTACTGCCGGCCTCGGATATCGAGTTCCTACGCGAACGCCATGAAGAAGTTGAATCTCAGTTCAAGCAAGTTGAGTTCAAGCTTCCACAAGGACCAATACACGGAGACGCTCATCCGGGCAATCTCATTCGGACAACCTCCGGAGAAATAACCCTCATCGACTTGGAAGACTTTGCCTACGGACCCCGCGAGTGGGATGCCGCCGTTCTGTCGGTTCGACACCAGGCTTTCGGTTGGGTATCCGAAACCGAATACCAGTCGTACGTGGACGCCTACGGATTCGACCCGATCACCTGGCCGGGCTTCCCCGTCGTCAGGGCTGCCAGGGAATTGAACATGACGACATGGCTTGCTCAAACTATGGGTGAATCAACTGAGGTTGCGGCCGAGGTACGAAAGCGCGTGGCCGATCTACGCGATAAGCAAGCTCCTCGACACTGGCGCGTCTTCTGACGGGAGATGAGTCCGGAAAAACTCGAGAAATTCGCGTACAAGCGGATCACCCGCGAAAGCGCCGAGCCTCGACTTGAAGTCGTCAACGTATGCCACAACGCGCAATGACTTCAAATTCGCCGCCGTTTCAACCACAGACCGCGCAACATAAAGGGCTTCTTCCAGGTTTCCGTCCTGCAAGTGCGATGTTGCGAGGACTGTTCTAACGAAAGAAAGGCTCCGCACATAGTTCGATTCCGATTCCCGAATGGAAGCCGCGGCATGATGGTTGGCCAACTCGGCGTTGCCGAGATCGCGGAAGCAGTGGGCGAACTCAGCGTGCAGCTCGGCGGCGTCGAAATAGCGGATCCATTCCGGGTCGTTCTCCGGATTTCCGCCACTGTGCCAGCGTTCCGCCGTGAGCAGAGCAGCCGCCACGTCATCCTCTCGGCCGAGTGACGCGTGCGCCCGCGCTTCCATAGCGAAGAAGAGCGCCATTGTCGTCGGCGTGGCATATCCGTTCGCGCCCTTATGCGCCGCACGTGCCAAGTCCACGGCCCGTTGGTAGTGGCCAAGGAAGTTCGCCTGATGCGACATACCGGCGAGAATCCGGCCGCACAGCGGCTTGTCGCCCGCCGCCTTGGCCAAACGGAATGCCTGCGTTAGGTACCGCTGAGCGAGGCCATGCGCACCTGTGTCGTACGCCGTCCACCCGGCCAGCCGCGTCAACGCTGCGACTTCACGGAAGTACTCGCGCCCAACCGGATCGTGTGGGGAAACGCGCGGGATGTTCGGCAAGACTTCCTGGTCCAGGAAGGACGCGACGAGGGACTTCGGCCGTCCTCCCCCGTACTTGTAGTCGAAGCCGCTGAACATGGCGGTTGCTTCACGGACCGCCTCAACGTCGATCATGGTGATGCGCCGTGGTTCTGCTGGCGGCCGAGACCGATCACTGTCAGAGTCCGTGAGCCACCGGACCACGAGATCGCTCCACGCCTGCGGCACAACCGACAGGGGCGCGACCTTCTTCGGCGTTCGCAGCTCCAGGTCCGTGATCGCCCCAAGTGTGACGACGGTCTGCGCGACCTCTTCGGCGTACTCGAGCCCGACGTCACTCACGGCCGCGTCGTCGTCGCTGGCCGCTTCGGCGTACCCGATGTCGGCAAGCGTGATCGCGCTGCCAAGCAGCTCCCCGAGAACGCGCGCGATCAGCTGGCAGGTGCGCGCCTGAGGCTTAGTGCCGTCAAGCCACCGCTTCACCGACACGTGATCGCACCGAACCAGTTCGCCGCCGTCTTGCTCACTGAGGGAGCGCACCCGCCGCGCCAAGCCCTTGTTGCTCGCTCCCGCCTGCTTCATTACCGCAGCTAGGAGCGTGTTGGGCTGCTTCTCAGTGTCGATCACGGGTACCTCCATGATCATTAAAGCACCCCCTGAGCACCCCCTTCGCGCACCAATGCACCCCCCACGTGCACGAATGCACCCCCTTGTGCACACTCCCGCACCCCCGCCATCGACCGGTTTCCTAGTCACATCAACGAAACACCGGATCGGAACGACCGGCCCGGCGGCGAGAGGAGACCGAAATGGCGAAGAACCCCTACCCCGTGGCCAATGCGGGTAGCGGCCTGCTGGCAAAGGTGATCACGGTCTTGGTGGTGATCGCAGTCCTGACCCTGGTCATCAAGTACCCGGCGGACGTAGCGCGCTGGGTGCGCGGCTTGGGCGGCGTCGTGGACGGGCTTGTCGCCTTCTTCCGAGCCCTGTTGGGCTAACTGTGGTCCGCACCCCGTTCGAGATCGGCAACCCGACGCCGGAGGTCAGCGATGGCCTGCCAGACACGTTCGTCCCCACCCTCACCGGAGTGGCCCACGGCCTGGTCTTCCACCGCCTGACTCCGGACGAACGATCCCTTGCCTGGACGGACGACCACCAGACCCTCATCCCTCAACAGGCCAACCGCACTCTTCGCGGTGTTGATGGCAACACTCCAGGATTCGGCGAGTTCCTGGTAACTCGGTAGCTGCGCGCCGGGGGTGTACTCCCCCGCCTTGATCGCCGCTCGTAAACCGCTGGCCACCTGCAAATACGGCGCACGCGGGTCGTCTGGATCAGGACCGAACTTACCAACCGCACCAACCATACGAACCATGTTATGCCAGGCAGCTCAGTCAACTCTTCCATATCAACACTATTGACAGGGTTGCATGGGTTGCTTAGCGTGTTGTCCCGTCAGCCCCGAGCAGGGGAGCACAGAGCAGCAGGAGCACATCTCTCATGGACGACCTCATTCCGCCCGTCAGCTACGCACCCGATGGCCTCTACGAATCGGACGTTGACGCTCTCATCGCGGAGTACTTCACGACAGACATCCCCGACGGCCCCGCATCCACGTTGGTCGACCGGGTTTCCAGCCACCGCCACGTCCGGCGCATCGATCGGCAAGCGATCAGCGCCGCAGTGCAGTCGGTCCGCCTGAGGGGGTGGGACGCGGACACGGCCGCTTGATTTCGCCCCGGCCCGGCGCACGGAACCGCCAAGAACCACCCGCCGGACCGGGTCTCCCAACCAGCACGAAACGAGCCAGGAGAAAACCAATGGTAGGGCTGAACATGCCCAGGAACACGGGGAGTGCGTATCCGCCCTCCGTCGACGCTCTGTTGCCGAAGGTCCGGGAGTGGGCCGCGGAACTCGGTTCGGCTCCGTCCCGCAACCGGATCATGGCCGAGTTCAAGGTGGGTGCACCGAAGGCCCGCGCTCTCCTCGGCAAGCTGAACGAAGAACAAGAAGCCGCGTCGGTTCGCCCACTTCACGTGGTGCCCGAACCCGACTCGACCCCGAGTCCAGGTCCGGCTCCTGCGTCCGAGCAAGCAAGCGAACCCGCGCAGGCCGCGCCCGTCGCGGCCCCGGGGCCGGACAAGCACATCGACAAGCACATCAAGGTCTGGCCGGTGCTGTTGCTGGCTCTACCCGCGTTCGTCGCGATCTGGGGCGGCTGGGTCGGGCTCGGCCGGTTGACCGGGTTCGGCCCCATCGAGTTGCTCCCGGGAATCTGGGACGGGGCATCGATCAACTCGGCGATCACCCTGCCGATCGGGGTCGAGACCTACGCCGCGTTCGCCCTGCGGGTCTGGCTGTCCGGCGGGAACTCCTCCGAGCGAGCACGTGAGTTCGCGAAGTGGTCTGCGTTCGCGTCTCTCGGACTCGGGATGGCCGGACAGGTCGCTTACCACCTGATGTCCGCTGCGGGCGTGACCCGAGCCCCGTGGCCGATCACCACGCTTGTGTCGTGCCTGCCCGTGGTCGTACTCGGCTGTGGTGCCGCGCTGGCGCACCTGCTCCACACCAACCGCGACCAGGAGGTGAACGACTGATGAGCACCACGACGGATGAATTCCGCGAGAGCGACGACCAGTCCGGCAAGGTCATCGCGTTCCCCTCAGTGGCAGTCGACACCCCGTCCCCGCAGGTTGTCGACGCTGAGATAGTCGACGAGTTAGAAGAGCCCGCGCCGGCCTCTGCCGTGGACACACCGGTAACCGAGGGCTCAAGCTGGCTGGACCGGCTGAGGACACAGAACCGTCAGCCGATCTTCCCCGCCTACCTGCGGTCTGTTTCGGACGCTACGGAAGCGGCGAAGTGGGTGGGCAAGCACTACGCCCACAAGACTGGCTACCACTTGGCGCGCTCGCCGCTGTACGCCTTGCGGTTGGCCGTCCGGTCGCCGCGTGGCGCACTGCTCCTCCTGATCGCGACCGGCCGATACGTGACCGACTCGGAAGGGCGCCCGGCGCGCGCTGAGACCGCGACGGCGGACAAGGCAGAGCTGTACCTCAAGCTGTCGCAGCAGCGGGACCGCCGTGTGGTGCTTCGCTGGATTCAGCTCGGACTTGTGTCGACGCTCGGCCTGGTCCTCTTCCTGGTCCTGCCGAACGTGTTGCCGGAGTGGGTGATCTGGACTTGTGGTGCGCTGGCGGTCGGCCTGCTCGGCAAGCTCGGCTCTACAAAGGACAATCCGGTGATCCCGAACCGCGCGGTTGTCTCCGGCCAGGTGCAGAAGCTGACGAGTGACAACGTGGTGCAGGCCCTGTCTGTACTCGGCATCGCGGGCATCAATCAGGCGTTGGCCAAGAACCCCAACGCAATCGGCTTCACGGCGCCGATCACTCGCGACGGCCCCGGATGGCGCGCAGACGTCGACCTGCCGCCCGGCGTGACGGTCGGGGAAGTGGTCGAGCGGCGCGCCAAGCTGGCGTCCGGTTTGGGCCGTCCGCTCGGGTGCGTGTGGCCGGAAGGCAACGCGGAGGTTCATCCCGGCCGCATGGTGTTGTGGGTGGGCGATCAGGACATGTCCAAGTCGCGTCAGCCCGTCTGGCCGCTACGCAAGTCCGGCACCGTGGACTTGTTCAAGCCTCAGCCGTTCGGCACTGACCAGCGCGGCCGGTGGGTGGACATCCCGCTGATGTTCGTCTCGATGGTCATCGGCGCGATTCCGCGTATGGGCAAGACCTTCACCTTGCGGGAGCTCCTGCTGGTCGCTGGCATGGACGCGCGTGCCGAGCTGCATTCTTACGATCTCAAGGGCACTGGCGACTTGTCGCCCCTCGCTCCGATATCCCACCGGTACCGCGCCGGGGATGAGCCGGAGGACATCGAGTACGCCGTGGCCGACCTTCGTGCCCTGAGCGTGGAGCTGCGACGCCGCGCGAAGGTGATTCGTGAGCTGCCCAAAGACCTGTGCCCGGAGAACAAGGTCACACCGGAACTCGCCAGCAAGAAGTCCCTTGGCCTGCATCCGATTGTGATCGGCGTCGACGAGTGCCAGAAGTGGTTTGAGCATCCGGAGTATGGCGCCGAAATCGAGGAGATCTGTACCGACCTCGTGAAGCGCGGCCCGGCGCTGGGAATCGTCATCATCCTTGCGACACAACGACCTGACGCCAAGAGCATCCCGACCGGGATCAGCGACAACGCAGTGATGCGCTTCTGCCTCAAGGTCACCGGCCAACCGGCGAACGACATGGTTCTAGGCACTTCGTCCTACCGGAACGGTATCCGGGCAACCACGCTTTCCTTCCGAGACAAGGGAATCGGCATCCTCTCCGGCGAAGGGGATGAGCCACGCATCACGCGGAGCGTCTACATCGACGGTGTGGACGCAGAGAATCTGGCAGCGCGTGCCCGCACGATGCGCGTGGCGGCCGGACGTCTGACTGGCTACGCGGCGGGGCTCGACCTCACGCCGGAGGACAGCGAGAACGACGGAGGCACACTGCTCGCCGACGTGCTGTCTGCTGTCGGCGATGCGGACAAGGCGTGGTCCGAATCCATTGTGGACCGGCTGGCCGAGGTGCGACCGGCTGTCTACGGCCCGTGGGCTGAACTGCCCACCGGTACGGCCAAGGCCACTCAGCTCTCCGGAGCGCTCAAGCCGTTCGGCATCTCCACGAAGCAGGTGTGGGCCACCGACCCGAGCACCGGCAAGGGTGCGAACCGGATGGGCCTCAAGCGGGAGTGGCTTGCCGCTGCTCTCACTGAGCGTGATCGAAACACAGGGCGCGGCTAAGTCCGCGACGGGCTCTAGGTCTAGAGCCTCCTCCCTCTAGACCTAGAGCCTCCCCTAGACCCCGAAACAGCACCTGATCAGCGCCCTAGCCCCTAGAGGCGCGGGGCGAACACGCCCAAAAACAGCCCAGGAGACCACATTGAACCCCCTCGACAGCCTGACTGCTTCGTTCTGTCTGGTCATGCTCTTCGTCACCCTCGGCTACATCTGGTCGTGCGCCGTCTACCCCTACAAAGCGTGCCGCTCCTGCCGGGGCTTCGGCCACTTCCGCTCTTCGATCCTCGGTGCTATCCGGCTCTGCCGCCGCTGCAACGGCACCGGCCGCACGCTCCGCGCCGGACGCCGCGCTTACAACGCGACCGTGCGCGCTCACCGCGCCATCCGCAAGGCACAGAACCGCGACCAGCGAGACGGCCAGTGACCCCCCTTCGTCCTTCGTCCGAAAGGTATTCAATGAGCACCGCTCTGCTCGACCCGGAACGCCAGTTCCTCGGTTGCGTGATGCAGCTCCCCATCAATCCGGCCCGGCGGCTACTCGCCGGGATGCGTCCGAACGACGTCGCCAACCCCCTTGCCGCGTTCGTTCTCCACCTCGCGATAGGCGCGGTGGCGAACGACCAGCCACCGATGCCCATCGTGCTCTTCGAACGCGCTCAGGAGATCGCAGGGCGGCCCCGTGCGGCACGGCTTCGTGAGATCGCAGCGTGGATCGCACGGACCTACGAGGCAGCACCGCTTGCCCCCGAACAGCACGCCGCGCACCTCAAGTCCGTAGTGCTCAAGGCCGCGTGGCGCCGGGCTGTCGACGAACACGCGCGCCGGATTCTCCAAGCCGTCGCCGAGTCGTCGACTGACGAACTGCACCGCCTCGCCGACGACACCGGAGCAGCAGACGAACTGTGGACGCGCTACCGCGCGGCACTCAACAACGGAAGCGTTTCGGCGCGGCTGGAGGTCGTTGCCTGATGGCTGACATCACCGAAGCTCTCTCGGCGATCGACGCGGCGATTGCCGACGAACCAGCCACCAACTGCCGCCAGTGCGGTCGGCCGCGTGACGACTCACCGTCGGCGGACTTCTGCTCCGAGAACTGCCAGCGGGTCTGGATGACGCGGCACAGCGCTGCAAAACAGGCCGAAGACCACGGCATCGCGCCGAACCGGGAGCTGCCCGAGGTCGCGCCGGTGCAACCACTGGACTGGCTCGGCCCGGCCCCGGCCGGCACTTTTCTCAAGCCGGGCGGGGAAGTGCTGGACGCGGTGGTGGCGTTCGTGTCGCGGTTCTCCGCGTTCCCGAACGAGCACTGCGCGCCGACGCTGGCCCTTTGGTACGCACACACGCACGTCGCCGAACGGCTCTACGTCACGCCCCGGCTCATCCTGGATTCCGCGGAGCCAGGTAGTGGCAAGACTCGCGTGCTGGAGGTCGGTCAGTACCTGGTGGCGAAACCGGAGATGACCATCAGCATCACTCCGGCGGCCATCTTCCGGATGCTTGTCGACGGGCCGATGACGCTGCTGTTCGACGAGATCGACGCAGTGTTCAACCCAAAGACAGGCGGCAACAACGAGGATCTCCGTGCGCTGCTGAACGCGGGCTACAAGCGCACGGCGACCGTCACGCGGTGCGTGGGCGATGCGAAGAGCATGAACGTCACCCGCTTCCCCGTCTACGCACCCGTTGCCTTGGCCGGGATCGCGGGAGGGATGCCCGACACGATTACGACTCGGGCAATCACGATCCACATGCGCAAGCGCCGCTATGACGAAGTGGTCGAGGAGTTCATAGAACAGGACGTTGAGCGGGAAGCCACGCCGATTCGAGCCGACCTCGGGGCCTGGACAGCCCGTGTCGCGGACGAGATCGCCGGGGCGCGGCCCGAGCGACCCGAAGGTGTCCGGGACCGTGCGGCGGAGATCTGGCGGCCGCTGCTGGCCATCGCGGACGCGGCAGGCGGGCACTGGCCGGAGATCGCACGTAAAGCGTGCCGCCATTTCGTTGTGGAGGCAGGATCGCGGCCTGCCTCGCTCGGCGTGCGGTTGCTGGCCGATATGCGCGACATCTTCACCGCACGCGGCACCGACCGCATGGTGACGGCCGAGTTGATTCGGGAACTGCATGACGTCGAAGACGGGCCGTGGACCGACCTTCAGGGCAAGCCTCTCGACTCTCGACGACTCGCCAAGGAGCTTGAGCGGTACTTGGTGCGACCGAAAGACATCAAGGTCAACGGCAAGGCACTCAAGGGTTACCGCGTCGACGGCGACGGCGGACTTACCGACGCGTGGAGCCGCTACCTGCCGCCGCTCGAAACGGCCGCGACCTCCGCGACCAACGCAACCGAGCAGGCCAACGCTCCATCTGACGCCGCGCCCCCGCCGCGACCAAGCGCGACCGGCGCGGCCCAATCGGTCGCGCTTGGTCGCGGCGCTAAGACACCGGCCGCAACCTCGCTGAACAGCGCGGTCGCGGAGGTCGCGGCAGTCGCGGACGAAACGCCCGGCAACCCCGAGGAGGCGCGATGACCAATGACACCAAGGCGGCGGAGATCGCCTCGCTCCTGGCCAAACTCGCTGAACTGATGGTGAACCAGCCGCAGGAGGCGCCGCGTCCGGCCACGATGCCGGAACGCGTGCTCCTGAAAGTCGAAGAAGCCGCCGCACGCTTGGGAATCGGCCGGACCAAGACCTACGCACTCGTGAAGTCCGGCGACCTGGAATCCGTATTGATCGGCACGTTGCGGCGCATCCCTGCCGACGCGGTCACGGCCTATGCCGCTCGGCTCATCTCTGCTCAAAAAGCCGCCTGAAACAACTTCGCCTGACACAAATAGGAGAAAAATCAGTGGGACGCAACAAACGCCCCGAGGGCACTCGTGCGCCGAATGGCACCTCCAGTGTCTACTTAGGAAAGGACGGGAAATGGCACGGTCGCGTGACCGTGGGTGTGCGCGACGACGGCACGCCGGACCGTCGCCACGTCAAGCGGAAGACCGAAAGTGAAGTCATCAAGGCCGTACGGGCGCTCGAAAAGGAGAGGGATGCGGGCAACGTTCGTAAGCCCGGCCGAGTCCAGACTGTGGCGCAGTGGCTTACGCACTGGGTTGAGAACATCGCGGCCCCGACCGTGCGACCGACCACGATGGTTGGGTATCGAGCTTCGGTCTACAAGCACCTGATCCCCGGTGTCGGTGCGCATCGGCTCGACAAGCTTCAGCCTGAGCACCTCGAAAAGCTCTACGGCCGCATGATTGCGCCTTCCCCGCAAGGGAAAGGACTCAAGCCTGCGACTGCACACCTGGCCCATCGGACGGTCCGCGTTGCTCTAAACGAAGCAGTGAGGCGCAAGCACATCACGCAGAATCCGGCGAGGGTGGCGAAGGCTCCGCGCGTTGTGGTGGAAGAGATCGTGCCTTTCACAGTCGAGGAAGCTCAACGACTGTTCGATGTCGCCTCGACCATGCGCAACGGCGCCCGGTTCATCGTCGCGCTGACGCTCGGGCTTCGGCGCGGTGAAGCGCTGGGACTTCGTTGGTCGGACGTTGATATCGCGTGGGAGCACGGTTGCGCCGTGGTGAGCGTCTGCCGGAGCCAGCGCAAGCCGGAGGCGTGCCCGCATCGCGCGGGCTCCGGCACGCTCACGATTCGGCGCGCTGTCCAGCAGATGACTTGGAAGCACGGATGCTCGCCGGAGGAACGTTGCGGCGAGGAGCGTCCGGCGAACTGCCCTCACCGTCACGGCGGAGGGATTGTCGTCGGCGAGGTGAAGTCTCGCGCCGGGCAACGCGTGGTCGGCTTGCCTGCCCCTCTGATCGACGCATTGGAGGCTCATCGGGCTCGACAGGCTGAAGAGCGGAGGGCAGCAGCCGACCTGTGGGTTCAGGGCGATTGGCTGTTCACGAATCCCTGCGGGGGCGTTCTGCACCCGAAGGAGTACCACCGTGCCTGGAAGTCCCTCCTCCGTAAGGCCGACGTGCGGGACGCCAGGCTCCACGACGCGCGGCACACGGCGGCGACGATGCTGCTTGTCCTCAAGGTTCCGCTCCCGGCCGTCATGGAACTGATGGGCTGGTCGGACGCCGCGATCGCCAAGAGGTACATGCACGTGCCGCGTGAGGTCGTGACGTCCATCGCGAAGGAAGTGGGCGAGCTGATGTGGAAGCAAGCTGGAAAGGACGACCAGGCGGTGAACGGGCCGGACCTCACGCCCGAGCAGCAGCAGGCGATACGACAACTCGCAGGAACTTTGCCAGAGCAGTGGGGGCGCCACCTGACCGAACTGCTTCCGGACGAAGGCGAAGATGGCGGGGCCGGGGCCACAATACCGGCCTGAACAGCGAAAACAAGCCCAGCCTTGACGGCCAGACTCAGTCGTTTGTCAAGTAACGAGGTTTTTTTGAAGTAGTGATGGCGCTAAGAACAACTGCAGCACCGGCGGCAAACGCGGTGACGATCAGCAAGACGATCTGGACCGGGTAGGGAAGCGCCTCGAAGCCCGCCAGGACTTGGGCCGCAGTGGCTGTGGCCGCCAGTATCCCGGCGATGACAACAGGCCAACGACGGTCCATCAGTCGATAGTACAACCGCAGGCGGACGGGCCTGGACCGGCGCGCCGAGTGCAAATGAGACCCAAACTGAGACCCAACGACAAAACGCCCCTCCCCGCTCAACCCGGGGAGGGACGCTCTGCCTGCTCAAAGAGCGGTAGCGGTGGGATTTGAACCCACGGACGGGGTTAACCGTCACACGATTTCGAGTCGTGCTCCTTCGGCCGCTCGGACACGCTACCGCCGACTAGGGTACTGCACGGTCTCAGCGCGTCCGCACCCACCTGCGCCTCGTGATCGGGCGGCGGCTCACGCCTCCCGGCGCCCCGCGAAGAACTCGTCCAGGAGCGCCGCACACTCGTCCTCCAGCACGCCGCCGACGACCTCGGGCCGGTGGTTCAGCCGCCGGTCGCGCACCACGTCCCACAACGACCCGACGGCTCCCGTCCTCGGTTCCCACGCGCCGAACACCAACCGTGCGACGCGGGCGTTCACCAGGGCACCCGCGCACATCGTGCAAGGCTCGACCGTCACCGCGAGCGTGCAGCCCTCCAACCGCCAGCCGTCGCCGTGGTTCCGGGCCGCTTCGCGCAGGGCGAGGATCTCCGCGTGCGCCGTCGGGTCGCCCAGCTCCTCGCGCGCGTTGCGGGCGCCGGCCAGCAGCTTGCCGTCGGGGGCGAACACCGCGGCGCCGATCGGCACGTCGGGCCCCGCCGAGCGGGCGGCGTCGAGTGCGACGCGGATGCGATCGGCGTCGTCCATCAGATCTCGTCGAGCAGCGCGCTCAGCTCGGTGTCGAACCCGCAGCGCTGGGCGATCATCTGCAGCTGCTCGTCCGGATACAGATCCACCTCGCCGGCGATCACCTCGAGCTCCGGGGCGGGCAGCCCGATGTCGGCGAGGATCTCCAGATCGCCCTCCGGCCAGATCGACTCGTCGTCCTCGTCCGGCGGGTCGGCGCGCAGCAGGTCGAGCACGTCCGCCGCGATGTCGTAGTCCAGCGCCGCCGCGGCGTCCGACAACAACAACGAGGGCCCGCGCGGACTGGGCCGGACGATCACGAAGAACTCGTCGTCCACCGCGAGCAGCCCGAAAACCGCCCCGGTCGACCGCATCTTCGCCAGCTCAGTGATCGCCGCGTCCAGGTTCGTGAGCGCGGCGGGCTCCAGCGCGCTGCAGCGCCATCGGCCGTCCTCCCGAACCACGGCCACCGCGAAACCCGCGACCGGCTCCTGCACCGCCATGCGCACACCGTATACCTGCGAAGTACGGATATGGGTGAGGATCGACCCATGACCGGACCCACTGATCTGCCTTCGCTGCCGGACGCACGGCTCGCCGGGCTGCGCGCCGAGGCGGAGACCCTGCAATCGGCCACTGTCGAGCTCCGGCGGGACCTCCACCGCTACCCCGAACGGGGGCTCCAGCTGCCCCGCACCCAGGAAAAGATCCTGCAGGCGCTGGACGGCCTGCCGCTGGAGATCACCCGCGGCAAGAGCACCACCTCGGTCACGGCCGTGCTGCGCGGCGGGCAACCCGGCCCGGCGGTGCTGCTGCGAGCCGACATGGACGCGCTGCCGCTGCAGGAGGACACGGGGGTCGAGTACGCGTCGACCGTCGAGGGGTCCATGCACGCCTGCGGGCACGACGCCCACACGGCGATGCTCGTTTCGGCGGCGAAGCTGCTCACGCGGCACGCCGACGAGCTGGCCGGTTCGGTCGTGTTCATGTTCCAGCCCGGCGAGGAGGGTTTCCACGGCGCGCGGCACATGATCCACGAAGGCGTGCTCGACGCGGCCGGCGAACGGGTCGAGCGGGTCTTCGGCCTGCACATCATCGCGAACATGCCGGCCGGCCAGATCCAGACGCGGCCCGGGCCGCTGATGGCCTCGGCGGACACCTTCAGCGTGCAGGTGATCGGCAAGGGCGGGCACGGTTCGGCGCCCCACCACACGATCGACCCGATCCCGGCCGCCGCGGAGATGGTCGGCGCCCTGCAGACGCTGATCACCCGGCGCGTCAGCGTGTTCGAGCCCGCCGTGCTGTCGGTGACCCGGATAGCGGCGGGCACCACGACGAACATCGTCCCCGAGACCGCCGAGCTGGAGGGCACGATCCGCACGCTCTCGGAGAGCACGCGCGCGTTCGTGCGGGCCGAGCTGCCGAAGGTGTGCGAAGCCGTGGGCACCGCGCACGGCTGCCGGGTTTACGCCGACATCGAACCGGGTTACCCGGTCACGGTGAACGACCCGCTCGAAGCAGGCCGCGCGCTGGCGCTGGCGCGCGAGGTGCTGGGCGAGGACCAGGCCGTCGTGATGCGGGACCCGATCATGGGGGCCGAGGACTTTTCGTATGTGCTGCAACGAGTTCCCGGGGCCTTCGCGTTCGTCGGCGGATGCCCGCCGGACACCGAGCCGGACGAAGCGGCGGCCAATCACTCCAATCGCGTGACGTATGACGAAAGCGCTTTCTCCGCCGGTGTGGCAATGCACGCGGCCTTCGCGCTGGACGCCCTGCGCCCGCCGCACCGAACACTGGCAGGATGACGCCCCGTGCGAGACGTATGCGTGATCGGACTCGGGTTGATCGGCGGCTCGTTGCTGCGCGCCGCCGCGGCGGTCGGCCGGGAGGTGTGGGGCGCGACGGAGTCGGAGGCCGATGCCGCCGCGGCCGCCGCCGACGGTTTCGACACCACCACCGACCTCGGCTCCGCGCTGCGAAAAGCCGCGGAGCGGGACGCGATGGTGGTGCTCGCGGTGCCTCTCACCGCGCTCGACGAGGTGGTGCGCAAGGTCGGTCAGCACGCCCCGAACTGCCTGCTGACCGACGTGACGAGCGTGAAGTCGGCCGTGCGGGCGTCCGTCCTCGCCTTCGCGCCCGAGACGCGCTTCGTCGGCGGGCACCCGATGGCGGGCACGGCCGAATCCGGCTGGCGCGCGGGTAACTCAGCGCTGTTCGGCGGCGCCGCGTGGGTGGTCTGCGTCGAGGACGACACCGATCTGGACGCCTGGGCGGAGGTGGCGAGGCTGGCGCTCGACGTCGGCGCCCACGTGGTGCCGCTCGGGTCGGAAGCGCACGATGAGGCCGTCGCCCGGATCTCCCACCTGCCGCACCTGCTCGCCGCGGTGCTGGCGACCGTGGGGGCGCAGGGCGGGCCGCTGGCGATGGCGCTGGCCGCGGGCTCCTACACGGACGGGACGCGGGTGGCGGGCACGCGGCCGGAGCTGGTGCGCGCGATGACCGAGGGCAACCGGGACGCGCTGCTGCCGGTGCTGGACGAGGCGCTCGGCAGGCTCGGCGCGATGCGCGGCTCGCTCGCCTCGACCGGCGGGCTCGCCGCGACCATCACCGCAGGTCACGAGGGTATGCAAGCGTTTGCGCAGGCCCGTGAGGCGACGCCGGCCGGGGTCCGCGTGAACCTGGACGCGCCGGACGCCCGCGACGGGTTGCGCGGGCTGGGCGAGCGAGGTGGCCGCATCACTTCGATCGCCGACGACACCGCCATCGGCGAGGTGGCGTAGGCGCGGGCCTACTTCGGGCCGGGGTCGTCGCCCTGGTTCTTGTGCAGGAAGTCCTTGGCCTTCGTGCTCATGTTGTCGATCTTCTCGGAGTGCTGGCCGAACTTCGACTTCGCGAACCCGCTCGCCTTGTCGATGCCCTGCTCGATCTTCTCCGCGTTCTGGCCCAGCGCGTCCTGCGCCTTCTTCTTCATTTCGTCGAAGTTGATGCCCATGCGACCATCACACCCCAAAGTCTCCCGGAGTGCACCACGAGCGAAAGGGCCGCGATGCCGGACACGTTCACCTTCGAAGTCGTCCGCACCAGCAGCGCCGCGCCGGCGAAGCTGTTCCAGCTCGAAGTGGACGGGGCGCGTTGGTCCGACTGGGCGAAACCGCTGATCGTGCAGAGCGGCTGGGAACGGTGGGCCGACCCGGTCGGCGGCGTCGGCGCGATCCGGCGCGTCGGCCTGTTCCCGATGCTGATGTTCGAGGAGACGCTGGAGTACGAACAGGACCGGCGGCACGTCTACACCTTCGCCCGCAACGGCCCGGTCAAGGACTACCGCGCCGAGGTCCTGTTCACCCCGGCCGCGGACGGCGGCACCGAACTGCGCTGGCGCGGCTCGTTCGAGGAGAAGTTCCCCGGCAGCGGGCCGGTCGTGCAGAAGCTCCTCCGCACGGCGATCGTGTTCCTCGCCGGGCGGCTGGTGCGCGCGGCTGAGTCCGAAAGGGACGGTCGCTAACCCGCGCCGAGGCACAGGAACGGGCGCCGGAGCGGGTCGACCGCAGTGGCTTCGGCGAGGGCCAGCGCGGGCGAGACGCCGGAAGCCAGCCTGCGGTGCAGGTCGGTCATCGCGTCGGCGGCCGCGCTGTCGCCGACGCGGGCGATGGCACCGACGACGGCGCGTGAGCCACTGGCAAGCAGTGCGCCCGCGAAACCGAGGGCTTCCTCGCCGGGCCGGATGTGGCTCATCGCGAGTTCGCAGGCGGCCAGCACAACCCGCTCCGGCGGGCGCTCCAGGCGCGCGGTCTCGTGCGCGAACAGCGGGCCGTCGACGAGGTCGAGCCGGGAGAACAGGGCGTTCGCGGGTTCGTGCGCGCCGTGCGCGACCAGGTGCGCGAGGCCGGAACCGTCGAGCGCCTCCAGCACCGCGCCGCTCGTCGCGCCCTGCCCGTCGACCAGGGTCGCCTTCGGGTACACCGACCGCAGCTCCCGCACCTCGCCGATCGCGCCGGGTACGCCGGGACCGCCGACGAGCACGACGGGATCCGGGCGGCTGCGTTCCGCCGCGGTCCGCCACGCCGTGGCCGACGGGGCGATGGAAAGCGGGCGCCCACGGAGGCTCGGCAACGCGGCCCAGGGCAGGGCGTACAACTCGCCGAACGGAACGATCACCAGCTCGCGATCGCCGATCGCGTCGGCGAGCGGGCCGATCAGGAGTTCGTCAAGCAGCTTCGCGCGCTTCTCCGCCGACGTCGTGACCGCGGCGACGAGCGGAGCGGCGAGTTGGTCCGGCGCAAGCACATTGAGGTCGGCGTGCAGCTGCTTGGTGATCTCGACGGTCTCCCCGAGCGGCCCGAGCCGCAGCAGCCGGAACCGGCCGTCCCGCACCACCACGGCCCACACCGCGTCCTCGTGCCCGACGAGGCTCACCAGTACCCGATCACCCAGGTGTTCGGCCACGTCCTCGGGCGCGGACACCGGCCGCGGCCTGCCCCACGGGCTCGTGTACCACCCCAGCCGGCCCGCTTCCCGTTGCAGCTCGCGGTATCGCGCCTCGAGCGCGGCGACCGGTTTGCCCGCCAGCCGATCCTGCTGCGCCGCGCGCTGCAGGTGCCGCATCTCGGTGATCAGCCGCGCCAGCACGGGATCCGCGATCGCCGGGAGCGGCTCGTAGCGGTACACCTGCGCGCGAGTTCGTTCCTGCCAAACGAAAAGCCGTCGCGCGCCCGCGTGCCCGCGAGCACGCTCCAGCACGAGACCGGACGCGAGCCTGCCCAGTTCCTGGCCGTGCACCGCCGTGCCACACACCAGGTCCAGCCCGCCCATGCGATCGCGCACCAGGCTCAGCTCGGCGAACCCGGCCCGCGCCTGCGCGAGCGCTGAACGCGAGTTTCCCTTCGCCACAGCCAATTCCGCATGACACAGCCGGCGCAGCATCACGTGGTCGACCGGCGTGGTCTGGCGTGGCTTCGGGACGTGCGCGAGCAACTCCTCGGCCTCGTCCACCGCGTCACGCCGCAAAAGCAGCCGCACGGCGAGTAAACGCGCGACGGCCGCCTCGTCCCGCAGACCGAGTTCACCCAGCCGGGTGGCGTGGTCGACGAGCTGACCCGGCAGCTTCTTCGGCGGGCGGCGGCCGTCGTCCAACGCCTCCGTGGCGTCGGCGCGCAGCCGCGCCAGTGCCGCGACCTCGGCCCATCTTTCGTTGCTGCGCCTGAGAAAATGTCGCCGCGCGGACGTCGCGAACTGGCGCGCCAGCGCGTAGTCGCCGTCCAGGATCGCCGCACCGGCGCCGGTCACCTGCGCCTCGGCGTAGTCCTGCATCACCCTGTTCTTCTTCAGCCCGGGAAGAGCTTCCTCGAGATGCCGCGCCGCTTCCTCGGCGAGCCCGGCCGTCAGCAGCGCCCGCGCCTGGTCCATCCGGAGCCGTGGCAGCGAACCCGGCCCGGCTTCGGTCAGCAGCCGCGCGGCCTGCTCGTACTGATCGAGCGCGGCGGGGATATCGCCGACGAGCTGCGCCCTGTCACCGAGGTTGTGTCGGACTTTTCCTTCCAGCCGCCGGTTTCCGTGCCGGATGGCGAGTTCGAGGCACCGGTTGAGGTCGACGAGCGCGGCATCCGGTTTGCTCACCGCGAGGTTGACGTACGCCCGGTTCATCAAGTTGTTGGCGAACAACAGCCAATCGTCCGGGGCCTCCTGCTCCAGCACCGGCAGCGCGGCGTCGAACTGTGCCAGCGACTCGGTGAGCCTGCCGACCCGGAACAACATCAGCGCGTGCTGCAGCCCGGCGATCGCTTCCATCGTGGCGCGCCGCGAATTCTCCGGCAGACGGCGAAGGTGGGCGCGCGCGGCTTCGAGGTGGACGAGACCCGCCTTCATCGAAGTGGTCTCTACCTCTGCCGACGCGAGGCTGATCAGGATCCGCGCGCGGAGCTCCAGCCAGTCCTCGTCGGCGGTCCCGTCCGCGTCGAGCTGCTTGAGCGCACCGGTGAACAGCCGCGCGGCCTGCGCTGGGCCGTGGTCGGCCGCGGCGGCGCGGCCACGCTGGTACAGCCGGCCCGCGGCCGCGAGCACACGTTGCTGGCGGGACACAGACCTTATCTGAGCACACCCCGCCCGCCGGGCGTACGGCCGGTGACCTTAGAGAACGACAGCGGGCGTGACCACCGTGCGGTCGCACCCGGCACCCCCGACGGAGATCACGATCTGGGTGGTACCGCGCGGAACCTCCTCCAGCACGAACCGGCCGCCCTCGTCGGCCGTGGTCCGCGACGCGCCGTGCTCGGCCACCCTGACCTCCACGCCGTGCATCCCGGCCGGCACCAGCCAGCCGTCGATGCGATGGGACCTGCCGGTGCGGGTGAGGTTGATCATCACGGTCAGATCGCTGACGGTGAACGTGATCGTGCCCTGGTCGACACTGCTGCGAACCCCGGCGAGCTCGTCGTCCCGCACCCAGCGGGCGACTTCGACGTCGAGGTTTTCCAGCTCCAGCGCGAACTGGACGCGTTCGACCAGTCCCGCTGGCGGCGGGTCGGCCATCGCGATGACCCGGCCCAGTTCGGCGAGCAGCATCTCGTCGTCCGGATGGGCGCCGCCCTCCGGCGCTTCTGTCTCGTTCACGCGCTGCCCCCTTCGCTGTTCAGCAGTTCACGCATCGTTTTGAGGCAGCGGCCACGATTGGGTCCGATACTGCCGCGCGGCATCTGGAGTGTTTCGGCGACGACCCGGTATTCGGCGCGCCCGTCGAGCACCGTGAGCCGCAAGAGGCGCTGGCACCGGGCCGGGAGCTTGCTGAAGGCCGCCCAGATCTTGCGGTCGCGCTCGGTGCGCAACACCTCGGCCTCCGGGGCGGGCAGTGTGCTCGGCACGGACTCCGTCATCTCGTCGGTGAGCGGCACCGGCGGCGCCTTCCGGCCGTTGACGCGCTGCGCCTCGTGCCGCGCCGTGGTGACCAGCCAGCCCGCGAGCGCCTTCGGTTCGCGGAGCTGCTCGAGGTGGCTGAGCAGGGCGAGCCACACCGTCTGGACCACGTCCTCCGCGCTGTGCGCGTCCAGCCCGTGGCCGCGGGCGACGTTCCACACCAGGGGCGTCAGCTCGCGGACCAAGCGGTTGAGGCCCTTCTTGTTCCCTTCGCGCGCCGCGTTGAGACAGGCCGCGAACAACTCCGGCCCGCGCAGGCCCTCCCACGGAGGGTCCGCCTCGGCGGTGTGGACTTCCGTCACCCCATTCGCCCCCGCTCTCAGACTTCGCTCCTCGTCCGGCGCAGGCAGTATCCCGCTCTCGCCGGAAACAGAGGCGGTCAGCCATCGCCAGATACCAATGTCACCCGTTCGGACCAGCATCCTCACTCGCGGACAGCACGAACGTGACGGAACGGCGCGGTTCCCCCTCCCAGGGCCGCGCCAGTTCCGCACGCACCAGATGCCGGCCGGCGCCGACGATGTCGAACGCCAGCCGACGTATCCCCCCTGCACCCGGTGGCCGCTCCCCCTGCGCCACCGCCCCCTCGTGGCCGTCTCCCCGGACGTGTTCGTCCACGACCACCCGGACCGCGTCGGGAAGCTGCCAGCGCCACTGGTAACCGGACATCTTCGCCTCCGGGAGCCGCAGCTCCACGGTGTCCCCGACACGCACTTCGGCCGTCTCCCCCGCGTCGGCCTGCGCCAGCCGGACCAGTGCCACTGGATTCCTCCTCTCGCGCCCCGTAGGGAGGTGGTGGCCGGCGGCCCCCTCGGCTGCCGGCCACCACCAGCTTCATCGCGTCAGACCAGCAACTGGTCGATCTGGCCGTAGGCGTCCACGTGGTACGACACCGGCAGGCCGTTGACCTTCGCCAGCAGCGCCAGCGCGGTCAGCGGGTTGCGGCCCGACTCCGAACCGGCGAGGCGCTTCCAGCCGTCGCCGCCGACGAGGGCCCACACGCCGGGCTGCGCGCTGGTGCTCCAGACGTTCTGGATCACGCGGTTGGCGATCCACCCGTTCGACGTGGCGGGCGTGGTGACGACGCCGCCGTTGGGCGAGGGCACCGTGCCGTTGGCCGGCGGCGGGGTGTTGGGCTCAAAGTTCCCACCCGGAGGCGGGGTATTGGGCTCGAAATTCCCGCCAGGGGGCGGAGTGTTGGGCTCGAAGTTGCCCGTCGGCGGAGGCGTGTTCGGCTCGAAATTCCCACCCGGAGGCGGGGTATTGGGCTCGAAATTCCCGCCAGGGGGCGGAGTGTTGGGCTCGAAGTTGCCCGTCGGCGGAGGCGTGTTCGGCTCGAAATTCCCACCCGGAGGCGGGGTGTTCGGCTCGAAGTTGCCCGTCGGGGTCATCCCGTCCGGCGCTGGGCCGGTTTCTTCGGTTTCGCTGGTGGTCATTGTCGCTCCCCTGCTGAAGGTCAGAAGGTGGTTTGGACCATGAGTAACTGGTCGTTCTGCACGAACGGGCTGACGGGATGCCCTCCCGCCCGCGCGTCGGCGAGCAGCGCGAGTAGCCGTGCGCTGCCCGTCCCCCCAGAGAGCCGGGTCCAGCCCAGGTTCTCCAAATACGCCCAGCCGCCCGCATCATGCGCGGAGACGGACAGGCCGAGCGTGCGCTGCGCTGGTAGCCACGCACGCAGGGTTGCGCCCGTACAGCCGAGTGTCGTCGGCCTGGGCTCCGGATAATCCTCGATGAAGGCCTCGCCGTAGGCGATCCGGAAGAATCCCCCCTCGCCCCAGTCGGTGCCCCACGAGTTCTTCGCGATCCAGCAGCCCTGGTCGTCGTCCCAGCCGACGATCGCGACGCAGTGTCCCCCACTGCTGTCCTTCGTGGTGCTCCGGTAGACGCCGCCGGTGTAGTGGAAGAAGTCCTCGTAGACCACTATGCACGCGGTCACCGGCCCGTACCCGTAGATGTGGTGCTTGATCCCCGCCGGGTCCCTGGTCAGGTCGACCATCTCGGCCGCGTGCGCGACCCGGTTGGGCCAGTCCGGGTTGAGCGCGCCGGCACCGGAGTCCACGTAGGGCCAGTAGTCCTCGAAGGTGACCCCGGTCGAAACGCAGTCGCCGAGCAGGTCGTCCGGCCAGGCACCACTGGTGCTGGTGTAGTCGCGCTCCTTGGCGTGCCCGAAGAACAGGTGCGCCTCGGACAGGTCCAGATCGAGGCCGGCCCGGCGCCGGGTGTAGGCCGCGGTGCCCTCCAACACCGCGACCACCCCGAACGCGGCGCAGGACCCACACTCCCCCTGGTCCTTCACCGGCGTCGTGTAGTCGCCGTCGCACGTCTTGCGCAGATCGAACGACCTCGGCAACTCCCCCGTCGGCGCGAAGGCCGCCGTGCAGGCCTGGCCGGCGGTCCCGAGCGCGACCTCGGACATCTGCCCTGGCAAATCCGCCCTGGCATCGACCTCGGCCGCGCTCGGGGCCGG
Source organism: Amycolatopsis acidicola (assembly GCF_007713735.2). Lineage (GTDB taxonomy): Bacteria > Actinomycetota > Actinomycetes > Mycobacteriales > Pseudonocardiaceae > Amycolatopsis_E > Amycolatopsis_E acidicola. Next base: position 160,226 of record NZ_VMNW02000006.1, read on the forward strand.
CACCCCCAGCCGCACCGCACGCGACTCACCCCCCAGCCTGCTCAGCAAGGTCTCCCCCGCTTGCCACGGATCCCCCAGCGTGGCAAGGGAATCGCGCAGTGCCGCGATTTCCTCCTCGCAAGAGCGATCGGAGCTCATGCATCCTCCATAAGGGGGCCTACTCAACCGACGCCACCTAGGACGCGGCGGGGGCGCCCACAGATACACAGCGGCAGAAGTTTTTTCGTAGCCCCTGGTCGGGCGCGGGCACTTTCACCCGATCGGCCCAACTGAGCTAACCCTTCGCCACCGACACCGCCGTCCGGATGAGACTGTCCTCTCCCGCCGCCCGCAGCAGGAAATCCGCGAGGTCCGCGCGGCCGATGTTGAAGCTGCCCTTGACGTTTCCGCCCACTTTGCTGGCGATTTCCCCACTGTGCGGCCAGTTCGTGAGCCTCGGCGGCCGGACCACCGTCCACTGCAGACCACTGACCCGCACGCGCTCCTCCATTTCGCGCATGTCGGCGTAACCCTCGCGCAGCACGCGGATGAGGATCGGTTTGACGAGCTTGGCGGTGAAGAAGCCGTCACCGTCGGTGTGCATCCCGCTGTTGCTCACGACAAGCAATCGCTGTACACCAGCCGTTTCCATCGCCTTCATGATGCTGCTCGTGCCGTCGCGGCAGATCACCGTCGGCCCGCGGCCGCGTGGGCCGAGCGCGGAGATCACCGCGTCCCGCCCCGCGATCGCGGGCACAAGGGCCTGCGGATCGAACACCTCGGCGGTCACCACCTCGAGCCGTTCGCCTGCCGGAACGTCGAGCCGTGCCGGATCCCTTACCACGGCGGTGATTTGGTGCCCAGCCGCAAGCCCCTGCCGTACCACCTCGACGCCGGTGCCTCCGCTGGCCCCGAAAACCGTGAGTTTCATCGTCCCTCCGCTTCGGTTAGTGTTCACTCACCAGCTATGGTTAGTGAGTACTCACCAACCGTCAAGCGAGCACTGAGAACGGACTGAGAATGGGCACACGGGACGAGATCCTGGCCGCCGCGGCGCGGATCATGCGGGAGCAGGGCTACGCGCGGGCCACCACCAAGGAGATCGCCCGTTCCGCCGGCTACTCGGAAGCCGCGCTGTACAAGCATTTCCAGGACAAGACGGAGATCTTTCTCGGCGTGCTCTCCGAACAGCTACCCGCGCTCGGCAGCACGCTGGCGGAGCTGGCCGCCAACGCCGGGAAGGGCACCGTGCGGGGCAATCTGGTCAAGGTCACCGAGGCCGCGCTGCACTTCTACCGCGAGAGCTTTCCCATCGCGGCTTCCCTGTTCTCCACCAGGGAACTCCTCACCGCGCACCGGGACGCCATCCACGCGCGCGGCGCCGGGCCGCGCAACCCGCTGGCCGGACTGAGCCGTTACCTGCACACCGAGCAGCGGCTGGGCAGGCTGCCACGCGCGGCGGATCCGGACGCGATGTCGGCCCTGTTGCTCGGCGCCTGCTTCCAGCAAGCCTTCTTCTGGCAGTTCGAGGCCGAGGACGTGGACTCCGCCGGGCTGGCGAAGAGCCTGGTCAAGACCCTGTTGCACGGCCTTCGCTGAGCCGCTGCCGGTGCCACTGCTCGATCAGCAGCGGCAGCTGGGTGGCCAGGAAGTCGAAGAAGTCGCGAGTCTCGGCCAGCCGCCTGCCCGCCTCGCTGTCCGCGCCGACGGCGTCCATGCCCTCGACGAGCACCTTGGACAGCTCGGTGAAGACCTTGTCCTCCTGGCGGATCACGGACTCGTACCAGAAGTCGTTGCCGATGGTGAAGTAGTCGCGCCGGTCGCCGGGGGTGCGCCCGCGCTGCACCATGCCGACCTGTTCGAGATAGCGCACCGCGCCGGACACCGCCGCCGGGCTGATCTTGAGCACCCCGCTCAGCTCCGCCGCGGTGAGGCTGCCGGAGTTCGCGGCGAGCGTGGCCGCGAAGACACGCGCGGGCATCCGCGGCATTCCCGCGTTGAAGAGCACGCTGCCCATCTTCTCGATGAAGGGCAGGGCGGCTTCTTCCACGGGAGGCGGCTGGCTCGGCATGACTCCATCCTTCCTGACGCCCCCAACGATCTTCACGTCATCCATACATTTTCTTAACTTCACAAATTTGTGAAACAAGTGTAGCGTCCGCGGCATGGGTAACGCCATCTCCATCACCGGCCTGACGAAGACGTTCGGGCCGACGAAAGCCCTCGACGGGCTTGATCTGCAGGTCGCGACGGGCGAGGTGCACGGGTTCCTCGGCCCGAACGGCGCCGGTAAGTCCACGACCGTCCGTGTGCTCCTGGGGTTGCTGCGCGCGGACGCCGGCAAGGTCGAACTGCTGGGCGGTGACCCGTGGCGCGACGGCGCGAGCCTGCACAGGCGGCTCGCCTACGTCCCCGGCGACGTCAACCTGTGGCCCAACCTCTCCGGCGGCGAGGTGATCGACCTGCTCGGCAGGCTGCGCGGCGGGCTCGACCAGCGCCGCCGCAAGGAGCTCATCGAGCGCTTCGACCTCGACCCGAAGAAGAAGGGCCGCACGTACTCGAAGGGCAACCGGCAGAAGGTGGCGATCGTCGCCGCGCTGGCCTCCGACGTGGAACTGCTCATCATGGACGAGCCGACCTCGGGCCTGGATCCCTTGATGGAGGCCACTTTCCAGTACGCGATCGAGGAGGAGCGCGAGCGCGGCCGCACGGTGCTGCTCTCCAGCCACATCCTCGCCGAGGTCGAGGCGCTGTGCGACCGGGTCAGCATCATCCGGAACGGGCGCACGGTGGAAACCGGTTCGCTGGCGGACATGCGGCATCTGACCCGCACGTCGATCACCGCCGAACTGGCCGGGCACCCCAACGGGCTGTCCAGCCTGCCGGACGTGCACGACTTCAAGCTCGAGGGCAACCGCGTGCGGTTCGACGTGGAGACCCACTCGCTGGACAAGGTGCTGCGCCAGCTGACCGAGGTCGGCGTGCGCAGCCTGACCAGCCAGCCGCCGACGCTGGAAGAGCTGTTCCTGCGCCACTACACGACCGAGGCGAGTTCGCGATGAACCAGTTCGTCGGCACCCGGCACCTGGTCCGGCTCGCGCTGCGGCGCGACCGGGTCACGATGCCGATCTGGGTGATCCTGATCGCCGTCATCCCGGCGGCGACGGCGCGGCTGTACGAGCAGCTCTATCCCGACGCGGCGAGCCGGCAGTCGCTGCAGGGCGGTTCGGCGGCGAACCCGTCGACCAACCTGATCTACGGCCCGGCGTTCGACCTGACCACCGCCGGCGGCTACACGGCGTGGAAGTACCTGACCTTCCTCGGGCTTTTCCTTGCGCTGGCGTGCATTTTCACCGTCATCCGGCACACCAGGCAGGAGGAGGACACGGGCCGTCAGGAGCTGCTGTCCTCGACCGTCACCGGCCGCTACGCGCCGTTGACAGCCGCGCTTCTCGTCTCCGGCCTGGCCTCCGTGGCCACCGGGCTGATCTCGACTGTGTCCCTGCTCGCGGCCGGGCTGCCGGCGGCGGGTTCCGTCGGGTTCGGACTCAGCCTCGCGCTGACCGGGCTGGTTTTCGGTGGTGTGGCGGGTATCGCGGCGCAGTTGGTGGAGTACTCGCGGACAGCCAACGGGGTCGCGTGCGCTGTCCTCGGCGTGTTCTTCATGGTGCGCGGAGTCGGCGACTCGGCGAAGGACATCAGCTGGCTCTCGTGGTTTTCGCCGCTGGGCTGGGCTGTCCAGCTCCGGCCCTACGCCGGTGACCACTGGTGGGTCGTGCTCCCGCTGGTCGCGGCGGCCGTGGCCTTCTCCGCGATCGCGTACTGGTTGCTGCCGAAGCGTGACGTCGGGATGGCGATCGTGCCGACCCGTCCCGGCCCCGCCTTCGCGTCCGCGAGCCTGCGGTCGCCGTTCGCGCTGGCCTGGCGCCTGCACCGCGGGATGCTGATCGGCTGGGTGGCCGGGTTCGCCATCTGCGGCGCGGTGTTCGGCTCGCTGGCCGCCGGGATCGGGGACGTCGTCGGCAACAGCGCGCAGGTGCAGCAGATGTTCGAACGGCTGGGCGGCGCGTCGAAGCTGGTGGACGCGTACCTGGCGGCGATCGCGGGTATCGGCGGGATGGTCGCGGCGTTGTACGCCGTGCAGGCGACGCTGCGGATGCGCTCCGAGGAGGTCGCCGTGCGGCTGGAACCGTTGCTGGCCACCAAAGTCCGGCGCCTGCAGTGGGCGGCGAGCCACCTCGTGTTCGCGTGGCTGGGCAGCGCGCTGCTGCTCGGGGTGTTCGGCGCCTTCGCCGGGCTGTTGCACGGACTGCGGGTGGGCGGGGTCGGGCACCAGGTGTGGACGGTGTTCGGTGCTTCACTCGCCCAGCTGCCCGCGGTTTGGGTGGTCGCCGGGATCGCCTTGATGGTGTTCGGTTTCGTGCCCAAATACGCGACGGCGGGCTGGTCGGCGGCGTCGCTTTCGCTGGCGCTCGCGCTGTACGGGCCGGTGCTGAACCTGCCGCAGGGCGTCTTGGACATCTCGCCGTTCACGCACATCCCGAAGCTGCCGAGCGCCACGCTGACGGCGACGCCGCTGGTGTGGCTGACCGGGATCGCGCTGGTCGCGCTGGCCGCCGGATTGACGGGATTCCGCCGGCGAGATATCGGGTAACCACAGGTGGGGGAAGAGCCCGGGACTTGTCGGGGGCCCGGGCTCTTTTTTGGGCAGACTGGGGATCGTGACCGATCCTGGGGGATTGTTCCGGCACGCGGGATTCCGCAGGTTGTGGACGGCGGACCTGCTGAGCCAGTTCGGCGACCGGATAACCGTCCTCGCCCTGCCGCTGCTCGCGGCGACGACGCTGGGTGCGTCGGCTTTCGAGGTCGCCTCGCTCCGCACGGTGCAAACGCTTGCGTACCTGGTACTCGGCCTGCAGGCGGGCGCCTGGTGCGACCGGATCCGGCTGCGCCCGCTGCTGATCGGCACCGACCTCGGCCGCGCGATCGCCTTCGGCTCGGTCCCACTGGCCGCAGCCTTCGGCGTGCTGACGCTGGGACAGTTGTTCGGGGTGGTGGCTGTGGCCGGGGTGCTCGCGGTGTTCTTCGAAGTCGGGCACCAGACCTACCTGCCGCGGCTGATCGACCGGGGGCGGCTGATCGAGGGGAACGCACGCCTGCAGGCGAACACTTCGGTGGCGGCGGTCGCGGCGCCGAGCGCGGCCGGATTCCTCGTGCAGTACTTCGGCGGACCGTTCGCGCTCGGGCTCAACGCGCTGAGCTTCCTTTGGTCGGCCGGGTGGCTGGGCCGGATTCGGCAGGCCGAGCGGGTGCCGCGGCCGGAAAACCAGGCGCCGTTGCTGAAGCAGATCAGGGAGGGGCTGGCGTTCGTCCACCGGCATCCGCTGCTGCGCCCGCTGGCCGAGACGACCGCGCTGGGCAGCCTGTCGCAGTCATTCATGCTCGCGATCTCCGTGGTGTTCCTGCTCGACGAAATCCACCTGACGCCAGGGCAGATCGGCCTCATCAGCAGCACGGGACTGCTCGGCGCGGTGACCGGGGCGCTCGTCGGGCAACGGCTCGCCGCGTGGATCGGTGAAGCGCGGTGCCTCTGGCTGTCGGGGCTGGTGCTCGCTTTCGGGTACGTGCTCGTCGCCTCGACTACGACCGGCGCGGGGGTGCTCTGCTATCCCATCGGGAACTTCCTCGCGGCGGGCGCGATCACCGTGTTCAACATCCTGCAGGTCAGCTTCCAGCAAGCCGTCACACCGGAAAACCTGCGCGGGCGCGTGAACGCCACGATGCGGTTCACGATCTTCGGCATGGCGCCACTGGGCAGCCTGCTCGCCGGGATCGTCGCGGAGACCGCCGGGACGCGGGCCAGCCTGTGGATCGCCGCCGCGGGGCTCACCCTCGCCGGGCTTCGTCTGCTGTGTTCGCCGATGCGACGGCTGCGGAGGCTGCCCGACGCATACGTGGCCGGTGACCCGGGTAGCCGAAGCGCATGAGCGACATCGTCGAGCGGGTACCGAAGCAGATCTTCCTCGCCGGCCAGTGGCGGGACGCGGCGGACGGCAGCGTGTTCGCGGTGCAGGACCCGGGCACCGAGGAGCAGCTGTGCGAAGTCGCGGACGCCCAGGACGCCGACGTGCGCGAAGCGATCGAGAAGGCCGTTGCGGCGCAACGCGAGTGGGCCGCGACCCCGCCGCGGGAACGGGGCGAGATCCTGCGCCGGGCCTGGCAGCTGATGACGGACCGCTCGGACGAGATCGCCGAGCTGATGACGCTCGAGATGGGCAAGAGCATCGCGGAGTCGAAGGCCGAGGTGACGTACGCGGCCGAGTTCTTCCGCTGGTTCTCCGAGGAGGCCGTCCGCATCGACGGCCGCTACGCGCGCAATCCCGCGGGCGGCGGGCGGATGCTCGTGTCGAAGCAAGCGGTCGGGCCGTGCCTGCTGATCACGCCGTGGAACTTCCCGCTGGCGATGGGCACCCGCAAACTCGGCCCCGCGATCGCGGCGGGCTGCACGATGATCGTCAAACCCGCACAGCTCACCCCGCTGTCGATGCTCAACCTCGCCGCGCTGCTGCGCGAAGCGGGGCTGCCCGACGGCGTGCTCAGCGTGCTCCCGGTGACCTCGGCGAGCCGGGTGTCCGGGCCCGCGCTGGCCGATCCGCGGATCCGCAAGATGTCGTTCACCGGGTCGACCGAGGTCGGCCGCAAGCTCGTCGGGCAGTGCGCGGAGAACCTGCAGCGGATGTCGATGGAACTCGGTGGCAACGCGCCGTTCCTGGTGTTCGACGACGCCTCGATGGACGCCGCGGTGTCCGGCGCGATCACCGCGAAGATGCGCAACAACGGCGAATCCTGCGTGGCGGCGAACAGGTTCCACGTGCACTCCTCGATCGCGGACGAGTTCGTCCGGCGGCTGACCGAAGAGATGTCGGCGATGAAGGTGGGGCACGGCACCGAGGACGGCATCAAGGTCGGCCCGCTGATCAACGCGGACCAGCGGGACAAGGTGATCGAACTGGTCGACGACGCGGTACAGCGCGGCGCCCGCGCCACCACCGGCGGGAAACCGTTGGACGGCAAGGGCTTCTTCTTCTCGCCCACGGTGCTCACCGACATGCCCGCGGACGCGCGGATCCTGCGCGAGGAGGTCTTCGGCCCGGTCGCCCCCGTGACCACGTTCGACACCGAGGACGAGGCCGTGGCCCTGGCCGACGACACCGAATTCGGCCTCGTGGCCTACTTGTTCACCCGTGACCTCGACCGCGCCATCCGGGTCGGCGAGCGGCTGTCCACCGGGATGGTCGGCCTGAACACCGGGCTCGTCTCGAACGCCGCCGCGCCCTTCGGCGGTGTGAAGGCCTCCGGCTTCGGCCGCGAAGGCGGCGCCGAGGGTATCGACGAGTACCTCGAGGTCAAGTACCTAGCCTTGGCACTGAACGAAAAGGGCTGACGTCGCGGCGTTGCGTGCGTTGCGGCAGCGACGGACGCGCGTGGCGGCGACACCTCGGGCGTGATCAGGAGCGGGATTTCCTTGCACGCCAACGCAACCGCGCCCGGCCAGCCGCTCGATCACCCGCACGTACTCCTCACGCGCGGAGTCGGTGAACACGCCCTTCACCAGCTCGTCGAAGATGATCCCGCTGACCAGCTCGCGATCCGCGGCGCCGGGCAGCTCGGCCGAAATCCCGCGGCGGCCGAACGCCGCCGGGTACACCGGACCGTCCATCAGGTAGTTCGTGCCGAGCACGCCGGGCCTGGCCGCTCCAGAGCATGGTGCACCGTGTTGTCCGAGCAGACGAAGAACTCCGCACCCGCGCGGGCCAGCCTGTCCAGGCTGATCGTCATCGTCTCGTGGATGGAGTCGAAGTCGCGGCGCTCGTAGGCAGGCATGCAGCGCGCGAACGGGATGCAGTCCAGCGTCACTGGGGATACTCAATTTCCGGCGTTGACGGTCTGGTGGTCGAAGATCTGCACGAGCCCGTCCCAGGTGCCGGGCACGAGCAGCACCCCGAGCACCACGAAAACCGGCACGAACAGGAGGTTCTCCACCCGCTTCCCGGTGCGGAAGCGCAGGAGCTTCGGCGGCCGCAGCTCGTACCAGGTCTCGCCCGCGATCGGCACCGGGAACAGGAACGGGCAGCCCGCCTCGGTCAGTGAATCGCCGAGGCAGTGCGCGAAACAGCCGACCGCCACGGCGATGCCGAGCCAGCCCGTCAACTGTTGCAGCTCGCCCTCCGCGCTCGCCGTCAACGCCCACCACACGGCCGCTCCACCGGCGACCACCAGCAGCCAGTCCCCCAGCGCGTCGGCGGCCAGCAACAGTCCGAAGATCACCACCCCGGCCACCGCATACCAGCCACCTGCCCGCGTGCCCCACATCGTGAGCGCGCCGATGCCCGCCGCGAAGAGCACGGTGTGGGACAGATGTCTGTGCGTGCCCTTGCTGTCTTCGTCGCGCGGGCCCTTCGTGATCGCGTACAGCCCGGCCGAAGCGTGCCGCAGGAGCCAGGACAGCACCCCCGTGATCGGCCCGAGCAGCCGCGACGCACCCGCGCCGGGGTGGTCGAGGTCCGGCAGCAGCGCGAAACCCGCTGTGGTGGCGGCAAAAGCAAGCGCCTGGTGTACGGTCCCGGCACCGACCAAGGGTGCGACGGCGAGCCCGGCACACCAGCCGGACAATGCGTGGGTACGGCCCATCATGGGGCCGATCTTGGCAAGAGGGTGTGACAGAACGGTGGAGGGGACAGTATGACCGAGCCCACACAGCAGCTTCGCGAGTTCTGGGCGGAGTGGCAGCTGGCCACCCTGACCACCTTGCGCCACAACGGATCTCCGCACGTCGTACCGGTCGGGGTCACCGTGGACGACGCGTTCGAGACGGCGCGCGTGATCTGCTCGCGCGGCAGTGTCAAGGCCCGCAATGTGCGCTCCTCCGGCGAGTCGGGCGCGCGTGTCGCGGTGAGCCAGGTCGACCGCGGCCGATGGTCCACTCTGGAGGGAACCGCCGTCGTGCGCGAGGACGCCGACTCGGTGCGGGACGCGGAAAACCGTTACGCGGAGCGATATGGGCGGCAGCCGCGGCCGAACCCGGAGCGCGTCGTGCTCGAGATCAGCATCGACCGCCGGCTGGGGATGGACTAGGTTCAGCCTCGATGCCCGATCGCTGGTCCGAGGACCTTTTCGACAGCCCCTTCGCCGGCGGCACCACCTGGGACGTCGCCGGGCACACGGTGATCGGGGCGATCGAACCGGCCATGATCCCGGTGCTGCGCCAGGGTTCCGAGGCCGTGGTGCACTCCGCCGAGGGCCGGATCGCCGAACACCGCAGCGGCGGGCCGGCGCCGTGGGACGGCAGCACGCTGCGCACCCCGATGATCTGGCGTGCCATCCACCGCTCGGTGATGGACGAACTGCGCGATCCGCGGGTGGACGCCGAGCTGACCTGGTCGATCCGTGCCACGCACGCCGAATTCCTCGGCCAGCTGCCCGCTTCGGGCGGCGTGGTGCGGCTGGACACGGCCGAGCAGGTGGAGATCTGGCTGCACGCCCTCTACGACCACCACCTGCTGGCACACGAGATCGTCGGCAAACCACTGGACGAACTGCCGGAGGAGCCCGACGGCGACTGCGCGATGTCCATGTGGTGCCAGCACACGATGTCCAAGATCGGCGCCGCCGCCGACCGCGCCAAACCGCCGCGCGGCTAGCCCACGCGACCCCCGTCTTGGCCGCTCCCGCGCGTGTGTTGGCCGCTCCCGCGCGTGTGTTGGCCACCCCCGCGCGTGTGTTGGCCACCCCCGCGCGTGTGTTGGCCACCCCCGCGCGTGTGTTGGCCACCCCCGCGCGCGTCTTGGCTGCCGACGACGGCCAACACACCAGCCCCACCCAACGGCGCACCAGCCCCACCCAACGGGCGAACGTCGACAGCCAACACACCGACCCCAGGGGCGAACACATTGACGCCACGGGCAAACACGCCCGGGCGAGGGGCAAACACGCCGACGGGAACGGCAAACACGCGGGAGGGCGCCGCGCGGCTAGGCGACCGTCTGCCACCAGGGGTCGACGGGGCCGACTTCGTCCACGTCGATCCGTTCGCCGGGGCGAGGCACGGCCAGCGGGATGTCGTGGGCTTTCGCCTCCAGCCAGACGCGGTCCGCGGGCTCGCTCCAGCCGTGCAGGGCGAGCCGGAACGTGGCCCAGTGCACCGGGATCAGCAACCCGCCCCGCACGTCCTGGTGCGCGGCCACGCCTTCTTCCGGCGTCATGTGGATGTCCGGCCACGCCGGGTGGTACGCGCCGATCTGCACCAGCGAGGCGTCGAACGGGCCGTACTTCTCGCCGATCCGGGCATAGCCGTCGAAATAGCCGGAGTCCGCTGTGTAGAAGACCTTCCGCCCAGAACCGGCGATGATCCACGACGCCCACAGCGTGTTGTTGCGGGTGAACGCCCTGCCGGAGAAGTGCTGCGCGTCGGCGGCGGTGATCCGCACGCCCGCGAGCTCCGTGCTCTCGTGCCAGTCGAGTTCGATGATCCGCTCCGCCGGCACGCGCCAGCGACGCAGATGCGCGCCGACTCCGAGCGGGACCACGAACGGCGCGTCCTGCGTGCGGGTCAGCGTGCGCATCGCCGCCGCATCGAGGTGGTCGTAGTGGTCGTGCGACACGATGATCGCGTCCAGCCGCGGCAGTTCCTCCAGCCGATGCGGGGGCTTGTGCATCCGCTTCGGCCCGACCAGCCGCGACGGCGACGCACGCTCCGCCCACACCGGGTCGACGAGTATGCGGGTGCCGTTCAGCTCGACCAGCGACGAGGCGTGGCCGTACCAGGTGATGTGCAGCCCGCTGTCGGGGTGATCGGGCCGCTGCGGCACCAGCGGAATCGGGCGGACGGGCCGGCGGCGCTGACCGCCGAACAGCATCTCCCGCAGCAGCCCCCTTCCCGCGCTCGCGTCCGGGTTCACCTGCGGCACCACGTTCCGGAACCGGCCGTCCTTGAACTGCGGGGACCGCTTCAGCAGCTCCGGGTCCGGCCTTCCGCCGAAGGCCACGGGGATCTCCGAGACCGCCCAGCCGAGCGCGCCGAGCAGCGCGGGGACCGCCCACCTAAGTCTTTTCGCCATACCACCCGAAGCTACGCGAGTTCGGCTGAAGGTTCCTGAGGGCCTGTTAACCCGGTCGACCGAAAGTAGGCGGAAAACGGGCGGCAACCCGACCTGCTCGTCGAAACACTTTTCCGCCGTGGCTGTAGTCGTCCGGGTTGACGAACGGCGCCTTAACCCAGATGAGCGAGCGGGCCGTCCGGATTCGCCGGGGCGAGGCAGCTGGTCAGCGGGTCGACCAACGAGCAGATCCCCGGCTGCTGCACGAGCCGATACCCCGCGGGCACGCCGCCATCGGCGATCGTCTGGCGGTACACCGGCACCGCGGCGGTCGGCCTGCGGGTCAGCGACGGGTCGGCGAGAACGTCCACTGTGTACAGACCGAACCGGGGTTCGTAGCTGCCCCACTCGTAGTTGTCGGTGATGCTCCAGTAGTTGTAGCCGATCACGTTCATCCCGTCGGCCTTCGCGCGCTGCACCCAGAAGATCGAATCGCGCAGGGCGGCTTCGCGGGTGTAGCCGTCCGCGCGGGGCTGCCCGTTGTCGGTCGGCATGCCGTTCTCGACGATGTACAGGGGCAGGTTCGGGTAGCGGTTGGCGTAGTAGCGCAGCGCGTCGTAGATGCCTTCGGGCTGGAGCTTCACGTTCCACGTCTGGCCGCCTGCCGCGTTGACGGCGGTGAGGTTGTCGAGGCTGGCGCCGTAGTAGTAGTCGAAGCTGACGAAGTCGACCTTACCCCTGATCTGGTCCATGATCACGAGGTCGGTGGCGGCGTTGAACCCGGTGTAGAAGGCCTGGTTGCTGGTGACCTTCGCGCTGGGGTCGAGCCGGTGGATCAGGTCGTAGGTGCGCCGGTGCGCCTGCACGACGTTCGCCTGCCAGGCGGGGATGAGCAACGGGTTCAGCGCGCCGATCTGGAGCTCCTTGGTGAGGAACGTGACCGGCTCGTTGAAGGTCACCCACAGCACGCCGAGGTCGCGGTAGCGCGAAACGATCTTCGTGGCGAAGTCGGTGAAGGTGCTGACCGCCCTCGCATCGGCGAAGCCGCCCTGGTCCTCGACCCAGCCCGGGTAGACCCAGTGGTCGAGCGTGATCATCGGCGTCATCCCGGCCGCGCGGATGTGCGCGAGGACGTCGTCGTAGTAGGCCAGCTCCTGCTCGTCCCACACACCCGGCTGCGGTTCGACCCGCGCCCATTCGACGCTGAACCGGAAGGTGTTCACGCCCATGTCCGCGGCCAGCTGGATGTCCTCGGCGTAGCGGTGCCGGAAGTCGGTCGCGTTGCCGTAGGCGTCGACGCTGCCCGAGGTCGCGACGTACCGCGACCAGTTGCTGTCCGGTGCGCTGCCCTCGGACTGGAACCCGGCCGTGGCCACGCCCCAGTAGAACGGTCGGCTCCAGCTGTCCGCGCTCGCCGGCGACGGGATGGCCAGCAGTAACACGGCGGTGAAGGCGAGGATCAGCATCCGGCGCAACATGCGAAGAAAATTTACGTTCTTCGCCACGGCCGGTCAACGAATCGCCACCGAGAGCTTCTTGTGCTACTTTTTTCCATTCAAGTATCATTACCTGCGCACTGTGGGAGACAACTAGCAATGGAAGCTTCGGACCTCGCCGGGCACCGGCGGCGCCACCTGGTGCGCGCGGCCCGGGGCTACCACGCGTTCGTCCCGCCGCCACTGCCGCCGGAGGTACCCTTCGACCTCGCGCTGGCCACCCAGCTGTCGGCCGCGGACAGGGCGGTCGGCGAGCTTTCCGGGATCGGCCGCACCCTCCCGAGCGCGCCGCTGCTGGCCCGGTCGATGGTCCGGCGCGAAGCCGTCCTGTCGAGCCGGATCGAAGGCACCGAGGCCACTTTCTCCGACCTGGCCCTGTTCGAGGTCCGCCCGACGAAGGAGGCCGCGGGCACCGATGTGCGCGAAGTGCTGAACTACGTCACGGCGATGGGCCACGTGCTCGCCCCGGATCGCCGCCTGCCGCTGAGCATTTCGCTGCTACGCGAAGCGCACGAGATCCTGCTCGACGGGGTCCGCGGCAACTACGCGACGCCGGGCGAGGTGCGTCGTTCGCAGAACTGGATCGGCCCGCCGGGCTGCGTCCTCGACACGGCGACGTACGTGCCACCGCCGCCGGAACAGCTCTGGGACTGCCTCGACGCCTTCGAGAAGTTCCTGCACGCCGAGCATTCCGTGCCGCCGCTGATCACCATCGCCTGCCTGCACTACCAGTTCGAGGCGATCCACCCGTTCATCGACGGCAACGGCCGCCTCGGCAGGCTGCTGGTCACGCTCCTGCTCGTCGAATGGGGCCTGCTGCCCAGTCCCCTGCTCGACCTCTCGGCGTACCTCGAACCGCGGCGCGACGAGTACTACGCGCGGCTGCTGGCGGTGAGCACGCACGGCGACTGGTCCGGCTGGCTCGGGTTCTTCCTGGAAGTCCTTGCGCACCAAGCAGAAGACGCCCGGAACCGGGCGATGGCGCTGCACACGCTCCGCGAGTCCTACCGGGCGGAGGTCACGTCGGCCCGCGCGTCGAGCCTCGTACCGCAGCTGGTCGACGCGCTGTTCGAGACACCGGCGATGACGATCAACCGCGCCGCGGAAGTGCTCGGCGTGACGCACCGCGCCGCGACGCTGAACGTGACGAAGCTCGTGGAGGCCGGGATCGTGGCGGAGCTGCCCAGCACCGGGCGGGTCCGCACCTTCCTCGCCGGAGAGATCCTGCGACTGCTCAACGCGTCTCCGTGATCACCCAGTCCAGGTACTCGGTGCTGCCGCCCTCGATCGGCGTCGCGATGATCTCGGGCACGTCATAACCGTGGTTGGCCTTGAGCAGGTCGACCAGCGCGGCCACCCGGTCCTGCGCGGTCTTGATCTCCACCCGCCATTCCGGATCGGTGTGCACCTCGCCCTCCCAGCGGTACACGCTCGTGATGGGCCCGACGATCTGCGCGCACGCGCCGAGCGACGCCTCGACGGCCTTCGCCGCCAGCTCGCGCGCCGATTCCTCGCTGTCGGTTGTGGTCGAGACGATCAGATGAGCAGCCACACGCAGAGGTTACGTCGAACCTGACAGGTCGGCGTCGGCGCTGGCCTTGTGCGTCAACGCTGCGACGGCTTCCTCGAGCTCCTGCCGCACCTGCTCGCCGTCACGGCGGCTGGCCACGGAGACCTCGACCTCGCACATGTCGGGTCCCCGGTCGCGCACGCGCAACTCGCCGTGGTCCTCCCCTTCGCTTTCCGTGCCCCAGTGCAGGCGCCGGTTCGCCTCGTCCGTCGTGATCCACGCCCGGTCGGCCTCCGGCAGGAGCGTCAACAGGTTGGGCGCGTCGCTGATGAACGCGAAAGCCTCGTCCGCGGGCAGATCCGCCGGGGCGGTGTAGCGAAAGGTGCTCATGATTCACCGGGTAGCCGGGCCGGAAGCCGTTGAAACACAGGTGTTTCGCCTCGGCGCCGCGGGTAGCCGGAATGTGGGACCGAGCGAACGCTAGGAGGAGCGATGGCCGAGACGGTCGGCGACCACGTGGTGTCCAGGCTGCGCGAGTGGGGTGTGGAACAGGTTTTCGCCTATCCGGGCGACGGGATCAACGGGCTCGTCGCTTCCTTCGGCAAGGCGGACAACAAGCCGCGCTTCGTGCAGGCGCGCCACGAGGAGATGGCCGCCTTCCAGGCCGTCGGCTATGCGAAGTTCTCCGGCGGCTTCGGCGTGTGCATGGCCACCTCCGGTCCTGGCGCGATCCACCTGCTGAACGGGCTCTACGACGCGAAGCTCGACCACGTGCCGGTGGTCGCCATCGTCGGGCAGACCGCGCGCACCGCGATGGGCGGCAGCTACCAGCAGGAAGTGGACCTGCAGCCGCTGTTCAAGGACGTCGCCAGCGAATACCTCGTCGAGGTCAACGTCGCCGAGCAGCTGCCGAACGCGCTCGATCGAGCCATCCGCACCGCGCTGGCCGAACGCGCGCCGACGGCGGTGATCATCCCCGCCGATCTGCAGGAAACCCCTTACACGCCACCGCAACACGTGTTCAAGCAGATGCCGTCGAGCCCGCCGAGCCGGCCGCGTTCGGTGATCATCCCGCCGGAGGACGAGATCAGCCACGCCGCGGAGGTGCTCAACGCGGGCGAGAAGGTGTCGATCCTCATCGGGCAGGGCGCGCGCAACGCGGCCGAGGAGGTCAAGGAGATCGCCGACCTGACCGGCGCCGGTGTCGCGAAAGCGTTGCTGGGTAAGGATGTTCTCCCCGACGACCTCCCCTACGTCACCGGCGCGGTCGGCCTGCTCGGCACCCGGCCCAGCTACGAAATGATGCGTGACTGCGACACGCTCCTCATCGTCGGCTCGAACTTCCCGTACAGCCAGTTCCTGCCCGAGTACGGCAAGGCGCGCGCGGTGCAGATCGACCTGGACGGCAGCGCGATCGGGATGCGCTACCCGACCGAGGTGAACCTGGTCGGCGAGGCGAAGGGCACCCTGCGCGCGCTGCTGCCGATGGTGCAGCGCAAGGAAAGCCGTTCGTGGCGGGAAAAGATCGAGAAGAACGTCGCGGACTGGTGGGAAACCGTCGCGGCGCAAGCCATGCTCGACGCCGACCCGGTGAACCCGATGCGGGTGGTGCACGAGCTGTCCGAACGCATCCCCGAGGACGCGATCGTCACCGCGGACTCCGGCTCGTCGACCAACTGGTACGCGCGGAACCTCAAGATGCGCGGCCGGATGCGGGGTTCGCTCTCCGGCGGGCTCGCGACGATGGGCCCCGGCGTGCCTTACGCGATCGGCGCGAAGTTCGCGCACCCCGACCGGCCGGTGATCTGCCTCGAAGGCGACGGCGCGATGCAGATGAACGGGCTCGCCGAGCTGATCACCATCGCCCGCTATCGCGAGCTGTGGTCCGACCAGCGGCTGGTCGTGTGCGTGTTCCACAACAACGACCTGAACCAGGTCACCTGGGAGCTGCGCGCGATGGGCGGCGCGCCGAAGTTCGAGGAATCCCAGAACCTGCCGGACATCTCGTACGCCGATTTCGCCCGCACGCTCGGCTTCGACGTGGTGGCGGTCGACGCACCGGAGCAGGTCGGCCCCGCCTGGGACCGCGTCCTGTCCGCCGACCGCCCGTCGCTGATGGACGTCCGATGTGACCCTGAGGTGCCGCCCATCCCGCCGCACGCGACGTTCGAACAGATGAAGTCCGCCGCCGAGTCCGTGGTCAAGGGCGACCCCAACGCCTGGCACCTCATGTGGCAGGGGCTCAAAACCAAGGCGGAGGAGCTGCTGCCCAACCGTTAACGGCGCGGCTCGAGCACCTTCGACCAAAGGCCGGCGCCGGAGTTGTCGCGCAGGTTGACGGTCAGTTCCTTGCTCTCCGCGGAGATCGAGACCTGGCCGAAGAACTGGAACTCCGTGGCCGGCGAGGCATTCGCGTAGGACGGTGCCTTCACGAACACCTGCTGCGCGCCGAACGTCGTGTCCGTCCTGTCGGGCGGATACGAACCGGCGTGCAGCGGGCCGGTCGTGAACTGCCAGAACGGATCGAAGTCCTGGAAGGCGGCCTTGTCCGGGTCGAAGTAGTGCGCGGCGGTGTAGTGCACGTCGGTGGTCAGCCACACCACGTTGCGGATTCCGTTGTCCTTGATGAACTTCAGCAGCTCCGCGAGCTGCAGCTCGCGGCCGAGCGGCGCGCCGTTGTCGCCCTGGGAGATCGCCTCGAAGTCGCTGCCGTCGGCCACGACCTCGCAGAGCGGCATGTCGTTGGAGATGATCTTCCAGGTGGCCTTCGAGTTCTTCAGCTCGCGCTTGAGCCACTCGGCCTGCTCGTTGCCGAGGATCCCGCCGTCGTTCGAGGTCTGCTTGTCCGCCGAGTTCGCGTCGCGGTACCACCGCATGTCGAGCACGAACACGTCCAGCAGCGGGCCGTGGTGCTGCACCCGGTAGATCCGGTTCTCCTTGTCGTAGCTGGGATTCATCGGCACGTACTCGTGAAACGCCTGGCGCGCCCGGTACTTGAGCACGTCGACACGCTTCTCGGTGTAGTTGTCGTCGTCCAGGATTTCGCCCGGGTACCAGTTGTTGTGCGTCTCGTGGTCGTCCCACTGCTGGATCTGGGCGACCTCGGCATAGAACGCGCGCAGGTTGTCGTCGAGCAGGTTGTACTTGTAGTTGCCGCGGTACTCGTCGAGTGTTTCGGCCACTTTGGACTTCTCCGGCGTGACGATGTTGCGCCACAGGGAACCGTCCGGCAGCGTCACCGAGGATTCGATCGGGTCGTCGGCGTAGATGTTGTCGCCGTTGCAGATGTAGAAGTCCGGGTTCAGCGCGCGCATCGCCTTGAAGATCCGGTATCCGCCGCGCGACGTGTCGATGCCGTAGCCCTGGCCACCGAGATCGCCGGACCACAGGAAGGAGACGTCCCGCGCGCCGCGCGGCACAGTGCGGAGCTTGCCGACGAGCGGCGCGCCGGTGAGCGAGGAGTCGTCGATGCCGACCGGCGTGACGCGGTAGTGGATGTCGGCGCCCTCGGGCAGGCCGTTCAGCACGGTCTTGCCGGTGAAGTCGGAGTCCGGCAGCAGGAGCGCGCCGGGAACCCGCCGTGCGCGGCGGAAGTCGGGGTCGGTGCTGACCTCGACGAGCATCCGGGACGCGCGGTCGGCGCGGGTCCAGATGGTGGCGGACGAGTCGGTCACGTCGCCGCTCTGCAGCCCGTGCGTCAGCGCGGGCCTGCCGGAGCGGACCAGCGGGGCGGCGGTCGCCTGCCCGGTGAACGCGAGCGCGCCGCCGGCGGCGAGTGCGCCCTGGAAGAGGGTGCGCCGGGAAATACTCGACATCGTCGACCTCCGTGGTGGGGTAGCAGCCACGCGACTTCCTATCCCCCCGAGCCGAACGCGAGATGTCCCATCGGTGAAGGTTTGGCCCGCCACCTGGGGTTATGGGGGTTTTTCTCCCAAACATCCCGTTGACGACGACCGAGATCACTTTTTAAGCTGTCTTCATACCGAGTTACTGTCTATATATGAAGACGGGCTGATGACAGACCCCACGCAGATCGCCGACCGGCTCCGCGAGCGCATGGCCGCCGGAGTGCTCTCCTTCCCGCTCACCCCGTTCACCGCGCGCGGCGAGTTCGATCCCGATTCGTTCCGCACCTACCTGCGCGGACAGCTCGCCGCCGACCCGGCCGCCGTCTTCGTCGCCTGCGGCACCGGCGAGTTCTTCTCGCTGACTCTCGACGAATACGGCGAGGTCGTGCGCATCGCGGTAGAGGAGACCACGCACCGTGTCCCCGTGGTCGCCGGTGTCGGCTACGGCTGGGCGATCGCCGCGCAGTACGCCGCGCGCGCCGCCGAAGCCGGCGCCGACGGGCTGTTGCTGATGCCGCACTATCTGGTCAAGGCGCCGGTGGACGGGCTCGTGGAGCAGGTCCGCCGCGTCGCCGAGTCGACCCCGCTGCCGATCATCGCCTACCAGCGCGACTACGTCGCTTTCGACGCCGCTTCCGTCGCACTGCTCGCGAAGATCCCGAACGTCATCGGTCTCAAGGACGGGCACGGCGACCTCGACCAGCTGCAACGGCTGCGGCTGACCGCGCCCGCGGACTTCCTGTTCTTCAACGGGGTCGCCACCGCAGAGATGCAAGCGCGCGCATACGCCTCGATCGGGATCCCGGCGTACTCCTCGGCCGTGCACGCGTTCGCGCCGGAGATCTCGAAGGCGTTCTTCACCGCGCTGCAAGCCGGTGAACAGTCCCGTGCGGACGAACTGCTGCGCGGTTTCTACCAGCCCTTCGTGGAACTGCGGGACCGTCGCGCGGGCTACGCCGTTTCGCTGGTGAAGGCGGCGGCCCGGCTGCGCGACCTACCGGTCGGCCCCGTGCGCGCGCCGCTTTGCGACCCCACGCTCGAAGAACTGACCACGCTCGAAGCCCTGCTCGCCACCGGTCTCGCACTCGTCTGAGGAGCGTCATCTTGTCCTGCATCGCCGAAGTTCGCGTCACGCCGATCCTCATCTCCGACCCGCCGCTGCTGAACCTGCAAGGCGTGCACCAGCCCTACACGCCGCGCACTATCGTCGAGGTCATCACCGGGAGCGGGGTCGTCGGCATCGGGGAGACGTATGGCGACACCGATTACCTCAACATCGCGCAGGCTTTCGGCCCCGAGCTGATCGGCGGCGAGCTGACCGTGAACGATCTACCGGCCAGGGTGGCCGCGTGCACGGAACGCGTTGGCGCGCAACGGATCGACAACACCGTGCAGGCCGAGGGCCTGCGGGGCAGCCGCTCGATGACCAAGATCGCGCTAAGCGTGTCGTCCGCGTTCGAGGTCGCGATCTGGGACGCGCTGGGCCACGAGCTGGGCCTGCCGGTGCACGCGCTGCTCGGCGGGAAGGTGCGCGATGCCGTGGAATACAGCGCGTATCTGTTCTACCGGTGGGCGGAGCACCCGGAGCCGGATGAGCCCAAGGACACGTGGGGCGCGGCGCTCGACCCGGAAGGTGTTGTGGCGCAAGCGAAGCGTATGGCCGACGACTACGGGTTCAGCTCGTTCAAGCTCAAGGGCGGCGTCTTCGAACCGGCGCAGGAGGTGGCGGCGATCCGCGCGCTGGCCGAGGCGTTCCCCGGGCAGCCGCTGCGACTCGACCCGAACGGCGCGTGGTCCGTGGCCACCAGCCTCGAAGTGGCGGCGCAACTGGAAGGCGTCGCCGAGTACCTGGAGGACCCGACTACGGGCACCTCGAACATGGCGCAGGTCGCGGCCAGGACTTCGCTTCCGCTGGCCACCAACATGTGCGTCACCTCCGTCGACGAGATCGCCGAAGCTTTCCGCACCGATGCGGTGCAGGTGGTCCTGTCCGACCATCACTATTGGGGCGGATTGCGTGCGACGCAGGACCTGGCCGCGGTGTGCCGGGCGTTCGGGGTGGAACTCTCCATGCACAGCAACACACATCTCGGCATCAGCCTCGCCGCGATGACACAGGTGGCCGCCACCATCCCGGGCTTGCGCTACGCCTGCGACACGCACCGCCCCTGGCAGACCGAGGACGTGATCACCGAGCCGCACACGTTCAGTGGCGGCAAACTGGCTGTGACCGACACGCCGGGCCTCGGCGTCGAACTGGACCGGGACAGCCTCGCCAAGCTGCACAAACGTTGGCAGGAAAGCGAAGTCCGCACCCGGGACGATGCGGCTGCGATGCGCCGTGTGCACCCGGACTGGACCGCGCCCGCGTTCCCTCGCTGGTGATAGGAAAGAGGGAACATGGCTGAGCAGCAGAAAGGCGTCCGCGATGTGAAGTCGGCCGGACGGACGGTCGACGTTCTCGAGGTGCTCGGGAGCCTCGACGGCAAGCCGATCGGCCTCCGCGGGCTGGCCGAACGGATGGACGTGCCGCGCAGCAGCCTGTACGCGCTGCTGCAAACTCTGGTGAACCGCGGCTGGGTGCGCACGGACGCCACGGGCTCGCTGTACTCCATCGGCGTGCGCGCGTTACTCGTCGGCACCTCCTACATCGATGGCGATTCGCGTCTCGGCGCGGCGCGACAGTATCTGGAATCCTTGGGGGACAAGGTCGGTGAGACAGTCCACTTCGCCCGGCTCGATGGGCCGGACGTCGTTTACCTGGCCACGCGGGAATCCCGGCACTACCTGCGCCCGTTCAGCCGCGTCGGGCGCCGGCTGCCCGCGTACGCGACTTCGCTGGGCAAGGCGATTCTGGCGGAGTACCCGGAGGCCGAGGTGGAGAAGCTGCTACCCGGCGAACTCCCCGCGCTGACCGAGCACACCCTGGACCGCCCCGGCCTCCTCGCCGATCTCGGTGCCGTCCGCGAGCAGGGTTACGCGGTCGACAATGAGGAGGGCACGGTCGGCCTGCGCTGCTTCGGAATGGCGCTGCGATACGAGACTCCTGCGCAAGATGCGATCAGCTGCTCGATCCCCATCGCCCGCCTGACCCCGGAAATCGAGGCATTGGTCCTGGACGCGCTCGCGGATGCACGTAAGGGAATCGAACAAGCAGTCCGAGGCTGATGGCGGAGGTGTGTCTTTGCCCTGAGGGTGGATCGCGCCAGCGATCCGCCCTAGAGGTGGGTGCTCATCCCGTCGCCTGCCCAGCCCCCTCATCACTTTGCCCTGGGCCCGCAACCTTTTTGCACGACTTGCGCCCGAAAGACCAAAGCTTGCGGGTCCAGGGGAAAGTGATAGCGCTTTCGCAGGCGACGGGATGAGCACCCACCTCTCCCCTCTCGCAACCGGTGGCCGAGCTACGGGCCGTGCCCATCCTGGAGCCTGCCTCCCGGCGAGGGGATCTTTTCTCTTTTTGCTTTGTTGTTGCTCGGCTTGGGGCAGCAACGGACGCGCGGGGGCCGCGCTGTGTGCACCCCTCCGCCGCCCCGATCTCGGAGTGTTTGCGATCTCGGCACTGCGTCAAGGCGGGAAAGATGCCTTGACCCAGCACCAAGATCGCAAAAGCAGGCTGGGGATCGGAGCGGCGGAGGGGTGTGGTCGTCGGGACGGCTCGCTTCGCGTCGCCGGGCGGCGGTTGAGGGGGGTGG
>NZ_VMNW02000070.1 GCF_007713735.2 Amycolatopsis acidicola
ACCCCACCCCGGTCTTGACAAGCCCCGCCGCGCCATGGCTAGATGTCTAGACGTATAGACCGATGCATTCCTGAGTCGACGATGTCTGAGGAGTGACCCCGTGCCCACCCTTCCCCGCCGCTCGGCGTTGTCCGCCGCGCTGCTCCTGGCCCTCACGGGCTGCTCGACCGGCCTGGAAACGAGGCCCGACAACACAGTCCAGTCCGGCGCGCTACAGGTCGGCGCCCTGATGTACGCCCGCGACCTCGAGTTCTGGCAGCTCGTCGAGGCCGGCATGAAGCAGGCCGCGAACGAGGCCGGGGTGCCGTTGCACGTCGACGTCTCGGACCGGAAGCTGCAGAACGAAAGCCAGCTGCTCGACACCATGTACGCCCGCGGCGACAACGTGCTGCTCGTCGCCCCGTACGACAGCGACGCGTCGTCCGCCGCGCTCCGCAGGGCGCGGGCGCGCGGGCTGACCATCGTGCAGTACGACGAGCGCGTCGACGACCAGTCCTTCGCCTACTTCGTCGGCGTGGATCAGAAAGTGCTCGGCGAAGCGGCCGGCGAAGCCGCGCAGCAGTACATCGACAGCCAACTCGGTGGGCACGCGAAGGCCGCGCTGCTGACCGGGGAGACCGAATCGCACGGCCCGCCGCGGCGGGAATCCTTCCTGGCCAAGGCAACCGGCGCCGAAGTGGTGACGACGACGGAAGCGGTCGGCTCGCCCGAAGCGGGGGCGCAGGCCTTCGAAACCGTGCTGCAGAGCCACCCCGAGACGCAGCTCGTGTTCGCGTGGAACGGCGCGGCGCTGCAGGGGGCGGCGATCGCGGCCCGGCGGCTGCGGTCGCCGGTGAAGATCGTCGGGGTCGACATGTCGCGCCAGCTCGCCGATCTGCTGGGGCAGCGGGATTCCCCGGTGCTCGCCGTCGCCGACCAGGACGCCTACCAGGTCGGCTACCGGACGCTGCAGATCGGCGTGGCGCTCGCGCGGGCGAAACCCGTTTCGCGGGATACCGCCGTGGCCCCGGTGATCTACCGCGCCGGCGACCACGCCGCGCTCGACACGTTCTACCGCGAACTCGACAACCGCTGAGTCCACAAAGGAGTGGTGTGATGACGATCCAGGCCACGGCGCCGCCGGACGGGCGCCGCACGATCGGGCTCGCCTCGTGGCGCGCCGAACTGGGCATCGCCGGCGGGCTCGTGCTGCTGGCGGTGCTGTGGACGGCGTTCGCGCCGAACTTCGCCAGCGGCACCAACCTGTCCATCCTGCTGCAGCAGACCTCCGTGCTGATGATCGTCGCGGTAGGACAGACGTTCGTGATCCTCACCGGCGAGATCGACCTGTCCGTAGGCTCGACGATCGGGCTGACCACCGTGGTGCTCGCGCTGCTCACCGTCGACGCGCACGTGCCACTGCCGATCGCGATCGTGACCGTGTTCGTGATGGGCGCGCTGATCGGGCTGTTCACCGGGATCCTGCGCGTGGTGTGGAACATCCCGTCGTTCATCATCACGCTCGGCCTGCTCACCGCGCTGCAGGGGCTGGCGTTCACGCTGTCCGGCGGGGTGACGGTTTCGCCGCTGCCGGAAGCGCTTTCCCCGTTGTGGGACGGCCGGTTCCTCGGCCTCCCGACGCCGGTGTGGCTGATGATCGTGGTGATCGCGGCCGGGCTGTGGGTGCTGCGCCAGACCCGCTACGGACGGCATCTGTACGCGATCGGCGGCAACACCGAGGCGGCGCGGCGGTACGGGCTCAAGGTCAATGCCCTGCGCGTCAGCACTTTCGTGATCGTGCAGTGCCTCGCGGTGTTCGGCGGCATCCTCTACGCCGCGCAGCTCAACTCCGGCAACGCCACCGTCGGCGACCAGCTGGAACTGGACGTGATCGCCGGGGTGGTGGTCGGCGGCGTCGCGCTGTTCGGCGGCCGCGGCAGGCTGCTCGGCACGGTGGTCGGCGTGCTGTTCATCGAGACGCTGGCCAACGGCCTGACCCTGCTCGGTGTCTCCTCGTACCTCTACCTCATCGCGCAGGGGCTCGTGGTCATCGCGGCGGTCGTGTTCGCCGCGGTGCAGCAGCGCCGGAAGGAGCACTGATGACCGCCCCACTGCTCAAGGCGAGCGGGATCGCCAAGCACTACGGCGCCGTCCGCGCACTGTCCGATGTGGACTTCGAGATCCGACCGGGCGAACTGGTCGGGCTCGTCGGCGACAACGGCGCCGGCAAGAGCACCTTCGTCAAGGCGCTCGCGGGCGCGGTGCAGCCGACCTCGGGAACCTTTGAGCTGGACGGGAAACCGATCCGGCTCGCGTCCCCACAGGACGCCCGCGAGGCGGGAATCGAGACGGTGTACCAGGATCTCGGGCTGTGCGACAACCTGACCGTCGCCGAGAACATCTACCTCGGCCGCGAACCCACGCGCGGCTGGGGCCCGTGGCGGCGGGTGGACCGGCGCCGCATGGGCGCGGAGGTGCGCGAGGTGCTCGGCACGTTGTCGATCAACATGCCGGATCCGGGTGCTCAGGTCACCGCGCTGTCCGGCGGGCAGCGGCAGGCGGTGGCGTTGTCGCGGTGCAAGCTGTGGCAACGACGGCTGGTGCTGCTGGACGAACCCACCGCGGCGCTCGGCGTGCAGGAGAGCGCGCGGGTGGTCGAGACGATCCGGGAGCTGTCCGCTGCGGGCGCGGCGATCGTGCTGATCAGCCACGACATCCCGATGGTACTGGCGCTGACCGACCGGATCGTGGTGCTGCGCAAGGGAAGCAAGGCCGCCGACGTACCCACGGCCGACGTCGGCGAACACGACGTGGTCGCGCTGATCACCGGTGCGAAGAGGGAGGCCGCATGACCGGGGCGCTGGACGGAATCCGGATCCTGGACCTGTCGCGGTTCATCGCCGGGCCGCTGTGCTGCCAGATCCTCGGCGACATGGGCGCCGAGGTGATCAAGGTGGAGCGGCCGGGCGGCGAGGACGCGCGCCGGTTCACGCCGCTGCACAACGGGCATTCGATCTACACGATGATCTACAACCGCAACAAGCACGGCATCACCCTCGACACGCGCAACCCCGAAGCGATCGAGGTGCTCGAGAAGCTGGTCGCGGAATGCGATGTGGTGGTGGAAAACTACCGCCCCGGCACGATGGCGGCGATGGGACTGCCGTATGAGCGGCTGCGCGAGATCAACCCGCGGGTGATCCTCACGTCGATCTCCGGGTTCGGGCAGACCGGGCCGAACACGCAGCGCGCGCTGTTCGACGCGATCGCGCAGGCGGCGTCCGGGCTGATGTCGGTGACCGGCGAACCGGACGGCGCGCCGATGATGGCGGGCACGTTCGTCGCCGACTACATCTCC
The DNA here is from genome assembly GCF_007713735.2 of Amycolatopsis acidicola. Taxonomy (GTDB): domain Bacteria; phylum Actinomycetota; class Actinomycetes; order Mycobacteriales; family Pseudonocardiaceae; genus Amycolatopsis_E; species Amycolatopsis_E acidicola. The sequence continues at coordinate 3,338 of NZ_VMNW02000070.1, forward strand.
GCTTTCCACGGTGTGATGGGCACTTTGCTCGCGCTGCAAGGCCGGGACCGGACCGGGCGCGGGCAGCACGTGGACATTTCCTGCGTGGACGCGTTGTTCGCGTGCATGGGCACGCATCCCAGCGCGTACGCGATGCTGGGCAAGGTGCCGGAGCGGACCGGTTCGTGCGACCAGATCACCGTGCCGGCCAACGTGTATCCCGCCTCGGACGGGCATGTCTACCTGCACGCCGGGACGGATCCGATGTTCCCGCGGCTGGCGCGGGCGATGGGGCGGCCGGGGCTGGTGGACGACGAGCGGTTCGGTGACTCGGTCAACCGGCTCGCCAACGTCGAGGCGATCGACGAAATCGTCAGCGCGTGGACGGCGAAGCACACCCGTGCCGAACTGGCGGAACGGCTGACCGCGGCCGGGGTGCCGTTCTCCGAGGTCGCCACGGTGCCCGAGGTCGTGGACTCGCCGCAGGTCGCGGCCAGGGAGATGATGCTCGACGTGACGCATCCCGAGTTCGGCACGGTCAGCCTGCCCGGGATCCCGATCAAGCTCAGCGACACCCCGGGCGAGGTGCGCAAACCCCCGCCGGTGGCGGGGGAGGACAACGACGAGGTCTACCGCCGCGTACTCGGACTGTCCACTGAGGACATCGAGGCGATGCGCGCCGGTGGCGTCATCTGAAACGAGAGGAGAAGGCATGACGGCGCAGGCTTACGTTCCGCCAGGCGCGGGGAAGAAGGAGGCCCGCTACGAGCTGGTGACCATCCCGGAGCCGTTCGGCCCCGTGGAGTTCACCGTGGACGAGGACAAGGTGCGTTCGTACGCGTTCGCGCAGGGCGACTACGGTTCCTGGTACTTCGGGGATTCGCCGTTCGGCGGCCGGGTCGGGCACGCGCTGGTGCTGGCGAACGACCTGCTTTTCCTGTTCTACGACGGCTATGACGGCAACACCGCGCAGGGCCTGCACACCCACGAGCACCTGCGGTTCCACTCGCCGGTCAAGGTGGGCGAGAAGGTCAGGGTGACCGGCGGCTACACCGAGAAGTACGAACGCCGGGGCCAGGGTTACGTGGTGCTGGAAGCCGAGGCGCGCGCCGAGGACGGCAGGCTGCTCGTCACGCATGTGGGGCGCGAGATCATGCGTACCGTCGCCGGGGAAGTGGTGGGGCGCAGCAGTTCCGGCGGCGGTGATGGCCGCCGCGTGCGGGCCGAGGCGCGTGCGGATTTGCCGGTGGCGGAGCACGCGGTGCCCGGCCTCGCCGAGGGCACGCCGGTGCGCGGGCTGCGGCGCGCGTTCACCCAGGACCAGATGGACGTGTTCTCCTGGGCAGGGCACGGTTATGCCAACGTGCACACCAGCATGGAGAAGGCCGCGAAGTCCGGTTTGGACTCAACGATCGTGCAGGCGCAGCAGCAGACCGGGCTGATCGTCGAGGCGATGGTCGCCTTCTTCGGCGCGAGCTGGTTCACCAGCGGCGATCTCGACATGCGGTTCGTGAACCCGACCTTCGTCGGCGAAGCGCTGACCGTGCACGGCGCCGTCCTCGGCGAGCAGGAGGGGCGGCTGGAGCTGGAAGTGTGGACCACCAAGGACGACGGCACCCGCACCGCGCTGGGTTGGGCCTCGGCCGCCCTCGAAGACGTAACCCCCGGCCCGATCCCCTTGCTGGGCTGAGCAAGCCTCACATTGACAGCGGCGCGAACAGGGAACTATAAATGTCTAGTCATCTGGACATCCTCCGCGCCACCCGACAACGGAGTCCTCATGCGTGAAGAAACCCTGGCGGACGCGCCGCCGGAAACCCCGGAAGGGCGGGCGAAACTGGCCCGCCGCGCCGCGGTCGCGAGCCTCGTCGGCACCGCCGTCGAGTGGTACGACTACTTCATCTTCGGCACGGCCTCGGCGCTGGTGTTCGGCAAGCTCTTCTTCCCCAGCCAGAGTTCGATCTCGGGCACGCTCTCGGCGTTCGCCGTGTTCGGGGTGGGCTTCGTGGCCCGCCCGGTGGGTGGCATCGTGTTCGGCCACATCGGCGACCGGCTGGGCCGCAAGGGCGCGCTGATCACCACGCTGCTGCTGATGGGCGGCGCGACGTTCCTGATGGGCGCGCTGCCGACCACCGAGCACGTCGGGATCCTCGCCCCGATCCTGCTGGTACTGCTGCGGATCGTGCAGGGCTTCGGCGTCGGCGGCGAATGGGGCGGCGCCTCGCTGGTCGCCGTCGAGTACGCGCCGGAAGGCAAACGCGGCGCGTACGGGAGTTTCCCGCAGGTGGGCAACGCGATCGGGCTGGTGATCTCGACCGGCGCCTTCGCACTGGTGTCGATGCTGCCGGACGACCAGCTGCTCGCGTGGGGCTGGCGGATCCCGTTCCTGGCCAGCATCGTGCTCGTCCTGGTCGGCCTGCTCATCCGCGTCAAGCTCACCGAAACCCCGGCTTTCGTCGCCGCGCAAAAGATGCTGGAGGAGAAGAAGACCACAAAGGACAAGCTGCCGCTGGCCACCGTGCTGCGGCAGGAGCGCAGGCCGTTGCTGATCACGATGGCGCTGCGGCTTGGCGAGGGCATCTTCGGCTACATCCTGCTGACCTTCGTACTCACCTACGCCACGAACTACACCGACATCGCCAAGGGCGACATGTTGCTCGCGAGCACCATCGCGGCGGCGGTCGGCATCGTGACGTTCTACTTGCTGGGCAAGCTTTCCGACCGGATCGGCCGCCGCCCGGTGTACATCCTCGGCGCCGCGCTCGGGATCGTGACGGTGTTCCCGCTGTTCTGGATCCTGGACACGAACTCGGTGCCGCTGGCGATCGTCGCGGTGACGGTGACCTACGCGATCGGCGTCGGCGCGATGTACGCGGTGGAGCCGAGCATGTTCTCCGAGCTGTTCGCCACCACCACCCGCTACACCGGCGTCTCGCTGGCCGCGCAGATCCCCAGCATCCTCGTCGGCGCCTGGCCCTACGCCGCCACCGCGCTGCTCATCGCGACCGGCGGCAACCCCTGGCCGGTCGTGCTGATCACCGCGGTCGTGCTGGCGCTGGGAATCTGGGCCGCGCTCGCCGCGCCGGAGACCAATCGCAAGGACATCGTCGCGCACGCGACGACCGGGGAAGGAGCGTGACCGAGTTGTGGCGTGACCTCACCGACCCGCGCCGGGCGTCCACAGTGGACGACGTCGAGGCCGGGCTGAAGGAACCGGAGTTCGAGAACCTCGAGATCCCGGAGAAGCTCGGCCCGGTCACGGTCCGGATCGACGATCACAAGATCCGCCGCTTCGCCTTCACCCAGGGCGATCACCACCGCTGGCACACCGAGGAAAGCCCGTTCGACGGCAAGCGCGTCGCACACGCCGCCTTGCTGGGCAACGATCTCGTGCAGCTGTTCACCACCGTGTACGCGGCGTCCAAAGTGGTCGGTCTGCACACCGAAGAGCAGATGTGGTTCGACTCGCCCGCGTTCCTCGACGACGTCGTGACGCTGCAAGGGGAGTACGTCGAAGCGTACGAGCGCCGCGGCCAGGGCTATGTCGTGATGGAGGCGTCCGCGACCGCCGACGACGGGCGAAGCATCGTCCGGCACCGGGGCGTGGAAATCCTGCGCACCCAGCCCGGCGCGGTCGCCGGCCGCGGCAGCTCCACGCCGGAAAAGCGCGTCACCGGCGAGCTTCCCGAGAACGCGCGCCAGCTCGGTGAGACGGCCGAGGAGGGGGTCAGCGCGGGCGGGGTGCTGCCGAAGCTGGAGAAGACGATCACGGCCGAACAGGCCGCGGTGTTCTCGCGGGTCGGCGAGTACGTCAAGAACATCCACAACGACCTCGCGATCGCCCGCGCCGGCGGCCTGCGCGTGCCGATCGTCCAAGGGCAGCAACAGTTCGCGGTGCTCGCCGAGCTGCTGACGAGGTTCTTCGGCACGGAGTTCTTCACCGGCGGCCGGCTGCGCGTCAAGTTCCTGAAAACCGTCGACGTGTTCGAGCCGATCGAGGCACGAGGCGTCGTCACCGCGGTCCGTGACGGGCGCGCCGAGCTCGAGGTGTGGGTGCGCCGCGCCGACGGCGGCCTGAGCGCCGCCGGGTGGGCGTCGAGCCCGCTGCCGCGAAACCAACGAGAGGGATGAGAATGTCGGAACAGATGACCGGGGGCAAGCTGGTCGTGAAGATGCTGGAGTCGCTGGGGGTCACCCACGTCTTCGGCGTCGTCGGGGGCCAGACACTGGCGATCACGGACGCGCTCATCGACACCCCGTCGATCGAATTCGTGCACACCCGGCACGAGGGCGCCGCGGCCGTGATGGCCGACGCGTTCGGGCGGCTCACCGGGCGCCCCGCGGTCGCGATCGCGACCACCGGGCCCGGCGCGACCAACCTGCTCACCGGTGTCGGCGGCGCCTTCCGCGACTCCAGCCCGTCGATCATCATCACCTGCAACAACAACGGCGAGAACATCCACAAGGACGACGCGCAGAACGCCGACCACGTCCAGATCTTCACGCCGTTCACGAAATACGCGCGGCTCGTCGCGCACGCCTCGTCCATCAAGCAGGCGATGGAAGAGGCCTACGTCAACGCGATGACCGGCAACCCCGGCCCCGTGCACCTCGACTTCGCCCGCGACACCATCGAAAAGCCCGTGGAGAACCCGCCCTCGGTGCCCGCCGTGCACCCGGCCCGCGAGTGGGTCGGCGTCCGGCCGGTCGCCTCGCTGGGGCAGATCGCCACGATCGCCGAGCGCGTGCTCGCCGCGAAGAAGCCGGTGATCTGGATCGGCAACGGCGGCAACCGGGCGCAGGCCGCCGATCAGGTGCTCGCGCTCGCCGACGCGCTCGGCATCCCGGTGGTGACCACGTTCAACGGGATGGGCGCGGTGCCCACCACGCATCCGCTGGTGTTCGGCGCGCTGTCCCGGATGGGCACCAACCTCACCAGCCGGGTCATCGCGGACGCGGATCTGGTGCTGGCACTGGGAAACAGCCTCAACGCGGTGTCCACGAGCCGCTGGCGCCTGAAGCTGCCCGAGGTGATCCAGGTCGACGTCGACCCGGCCATGATCGGCCGCTACTACGGCGACGTGACGACGGGCGTGGTCGGGGACCTCGGCGCGTTCAGCGTGGATCTCGTGGCGGCGACGGCGGATCGCGCCGCGGAGGCCCGCGCCTCGCGCGCGGAGTGGATCGAATCCTTGCAGCACGCGGAAAAGCAGTGGTGGGAGATGTCCGCGTCGCTGGACCCCGAGAACAAGGGCGTGGTCTCGCCCGCTGTGGTGGTTCGCGCCCTGCGGGACGCGACGCCGGAGGACGCGGTGCTGATCCCCGACGCCGGAAACCCCGGTGTGTGGTCTTTCCTGTGGCAGATGGAAAAGCCGTACCGCTACATCAAACCGGTCGGGTTCGGGAACATGGGCTTCGCGCTGCCCGCGTCGATCGCGTCGGTCGCGGCCGAGCCGGAGCGCCCCGTGCTCGCGCTGATCGGCGACGGTTCGCTCGGGATGAGCCTCGGCGAGCTGGAGACGCTCGCGCGCACCGGTGGTCCCGTGTGCCTCGTCGTGCTCAACGACTCCAGCTACGGCAACATCCGGCAGGAGCAGGTGCTGCACTTCGACGGCCGCACGACGGGCGTCGACTTCGGCGACGTCGACTTCGCGACGGTCGCCAAGGGCATGGGGCTGCCGGGCAAGCGGGTCACCGACGTGGTCGACCTCGTGGAGACGGTCGGCCTCGCGTTCGCCAGCGGCAAGCCGTTCGTGGTGGACGTCGTGCTGGACCGCGAGCCGAGCGCGTGGACATACCCGGCCTTCGTGCCGCACAAGAACTGAGGGGAGACCGGCAATGGGGCCGCTGCACGGGGTGAAGGTGCTCGACCTGTCGCGTTTCATCGCGGGGCCGAGTTGCGCGCAGACGCTCGCCGACTTCGGCGCCGAGGTCGTGAAGATCGAGCGCCCTGACGGCGAGGACGCGCGCCACCACGAGCCGTTCTACGAGGGCGAGAGCGTCTACACGATGCTCTACAACCGCAACAAGTACGGCGCCACGCTCGACACCCGGCATCCGAAGGCGCTGCCGATCCTGGAGAGCCTGGTGCGCTGGGCGGACGTGGTCGTGGAGAACTACCGGCCTGGCACGATGGCGAAGATGGGCCTGGGCTACGAACGGCTCAAGGAGCTCAAGCCCGACATCATCCTCGTGTCGATCTCGGGTTTCGGGCAGACCGGGCCGCTGTCGAAGCGGGCGCTGTTCGACGCCATCGCGCAGGCGTCGTCGGGGCTGATGTCGATCACCGGCGATGAGGACGGCAGCCCGACGCTGACCGGCACCTACATCGCCGACTACGTGACCGGCTACCAGGCGGCCATCGGCACCTTCGCCGCGCTGATGCACAAGATGCGCACCGGCGAGGGCCAGCAGGTGGACGTCGCGTCGTTGGACTCGATGTTCTCCACCCTGGGCACCCGGCTGATCTCGTGGCTGATGCTCGGGCAGGACATGCCCCGCAGCGGCTCGCGCGATCTGCTGACCGCGCCGGTGAACGTGTACGAATGCGCCGACGGCGACACCTACATCCAGGCGGGCACGAACTCGCTGTTCCCCAAGCTGTGCCGCGCGATCGGGCGCGAGGACCTGCTGGCGAGCGGCGAATACGACACCGTGCCCGCCCGGATGGCCAACGCCGCATTGCTGGAAAAGGCGGTCGCGGACTGGGCGCGGCCGCTCACCTGCGAACAGGTCGGGCAGGTGCTCGACGATGCGGGCATCCCGTTCGCCAAGGTCGCCACCGTGCCCGACGTGGCCGCCTCGCCGCAGATCGCGGCCAGGGGGATGGTCGTGGAAACCGAGCACCCGAAGCTCGGCGCGATCCGGATGCCGGGCAATCCCGTCAAGATGGACAAGTCGCCGCCCACGGTCCGCAAATCGCCGCCTTTGGTGGGTGAGGACAATGAGCACGTGTACGGCACCATTCTGGGGATGACGCCGGAGCAGGTGCTCCAGCTGCGTGAGGACGGGGCGATCTGATGAGGCGCGGGCCGATGTACCGGGTGATCTACGACGACATCGTCGGCCAGATCCGGTCGGGAGCGCTCGCCCCGAACGCCCAGCTGCCGGGCGAGCACGATCTCGCCCGGCAGTACGGGGTGAGCCGGATGACCGTCCGGCAGGCGCTCGACGTGCTCGGCTCGGACGAGTTCGTGGTCCGCAAACAGGGCAGCGGCACGTTCGTCAGCGACCTGGCGCGCCGGGGGCGCCGGTTCAACCGGCTGCGCTCGTTCGCCGCGGAGCTGGCCGGGGCCGAGGAGAAGGTCGGCAGCCGGGTGATCCGCAGCGAGGTGGCCGAGGCACCGGCGGACGTGGCCGAGCGCCTCGGCGTCGCGGAGGGCGATCCGATCAACAGGCTCACGCGTGTTCGCACGGTCGGGGAGAAGCCGGCGGCGTTGCAGGACGCGTGGATTCCGTACGCGGTGGCGCCGGGTCTGGTCCGTGAGCCGCTCGTCGAGGGCTCGCTGTATCGCACGCTGACCGAACGGTACGGCGTCGAGCTGCAGTACGCGGACCAGGCGCTGACGGCCGCGATCCTGGACGCGGAGCAGGCGAAGCTGCTGGAGTCGGAGGCCGGCTCGCCGGTTCTGGCGGGTGAGCGGCTCACGCATTCGGCGTCCGGGGTGGTCGAGTTCACCTACGGCTGGACGCTGCCCGGGTTCCCGCTGCTGCTGCGGATCGACGCGGAATGACCGCTGCGGACGAGGTCGTCGCCGTCGACGTCGGCACCTCCGCGGTGCGTGCTGCCGTGGTGTCGGCTTCCGGCGCGGTGACGGCGTCGGCGCGGGTTTCGCGGGCGGCGAGCGGTGGGGAGTTCTTCGACGCGGAGACCCTGCTGGAGGAGGTCACCGCGGCGCTGGCGCAGCTGGCCGGGGCGCGGCCGCGGGCGCTGGCGATCTCGGCGCACATCGGCACGGTCGCGGTCGACGAGTCCGGGTGCCCGGTGGACCGGGCCGGGGGCTGGTCGGATCCGCGCGGACTGGGTGAGCTGGCGTCGATCCCTTCGGCGGTGCGGGAATCGCTGCTGTCCGCGGGTGGGCGTCCCGCGTTGACCGGCGGTGCGCTGGCGTACGCGTTGTCCGGGGCCTCTGGTGCGCGATATCTGTTGTCGCCCAAGGATTTTCTGGTCGCCCGGCTCACGGGCGCGTTCGCCACGGACACGGTCGACGCGGCTTACACGTTGTTGTCGGAAGTGCGTGCCCGGCGCTGGCACACCGAGGCGATGGCGTCGCTCGGCATCGACCCGGCCCTGTTCCCGCCGCAGGCCGAGCCGACGGCGGTGGTCGGCGAACTGGCGCGGGACTGCGGGTTGCCCGCGGGCACGCCGGTGGTCGCGGGCGGTCCGGACGGGTCGGTCGGGATCGGGCTGCTGCTGGGCACCCGTGGCGCGGCGATCGCCGACGTCGCGGGGACGACGGATGTGGTCGGGAAGCTGGTCGCGGACCCGGATGCGGCCCCCGCGCGGGCGATGCTCAACCCGGCGCTGGTCGGTGGCCGGTGGGTCGCGGGTGGGGCCAGCGGGATGACCGGTGGCGCCGTCGCGCACTGGCGTTCGCTGGTGGGCGCGGCTTCGGACGAGGAGCTGGCCGCGATCCCGCCGGGAGCGGACGGCCTGTTCGTGCTGCCGACGCTGACGGGCAGCCGCTTCCCGCGGTGGCGGGCCTCCGACAGAGGGGCGGTGCTGGGCCAACGCCCCGAACACGCGGCGGCGCACCTGCTGCGGGCGGCGCAGGAAGGGGCGGCGTTCACCGTGCGGGAAGGCCTCGACCTGCTCGATCCGGACGGCACGCTCCCCGTGGCCCTCGCCGGCGGCACGGCGCGCTCGCTGCAAACCGCCCAGGTGCGCGCCGACGTTACGGGCCGCGTCACGCACGTGTGCACCGAGCCCGACGTAACACTCCTCGGCGCCGCGGCACTGGCACTGGTCGGATCAGGCCTGGTGTCCGATGTGGACGATGCCCGTGCCCGGCTGGGCTGCGGATTCCGTTCCCTGGACCCGAATCCGGCGCGGGCCGCACGGTATAGGGAGCTTTTCGTGGAGTGGGCAGGACTGCGGGGCGCTTAGCTCCGCGGCTCGCCCGGGCGTGTTTGCCGCGCTTGCGGACGTGTTTGCCCCTGGCGTCGATATGTTGGCCCGTGGCCCCGGCGGTTGGTGCGTTGGCCCCGGCGGTTGGTGCGTGGACTGGCGCGGACGGCCAACTCGCGGGCGCGGGCGGCCAACACGTCAACGCGGGCGGCCAGCACACGGGGACCCCGCGCCGCGGGCACCCGTCACGCCGCCGCGGCGCCCTCAAGGAACACCCGCACCGACTGGGCGAACAGCTTTTCCGCCGTTCGCCACGTGTTCTGGCGGACGGCGTCGGCCAGTTCCGGTTCCTCGCCGGGGTGGACGTTCGGGAAGACCCGGTTCCTCGTTTCCTCCGGTTTCGACGCCTGGGTGAGCGCGGCGCCCAGCGTGAGGTTCTCCAGGCCGTCGAGGATCAGCACATGGACGTGCGTCGCGACGCCGGCTTTCTGCAGGAATTCGGCCGCGTCGTTGTACCGGGCGCTCAGGATGTCGCGCGGGACGAACTCGAGCAGCACTGAGGCGGCGTTGGGGTGGCGAAGGATCACCCGACGGAAGTTGACGGCCACGGACACGAGCCAGTCGACCCAGTGCTCCGGATCGCGTCTGCGCGGGACGGGCGCCTCCAGCACGATCTTGCGCGCGACCCCGGCCATGATCTCCGCGCGATCGGCGAAATGGTGGTACAGCGAAGGCGCCTTGACGTTGAACTCGCGGGCCAGCCGGGGGAGGCTCGCCGCCGCGAGCCCCTCGGCGTCGATGATCTCGAGCGCTTTCGCGATGACGCGGCCGCGGTCGAGCAGAGGCTGACTTGGTCGGGGCATACCCCGATTATGCCTCTCCCTCGGCGCCCGGCGTGCGGGGAGGAGCCGCGGCGAATTGCCTCTTGTGGCCGGGCGGCGGGGAGTCTAACCTACACCCCTTAGGCGACGGACCGGGCGGGGTGCCGTCTCGGTCCGCTGTGGACCGTCTTCGTGGTCGCGGATCGTGCACGGTAAGCGCTTTCCTCTCACTCGATCGGTGGCCCTGGTATCCCGTTGACCGGCTAAACCTAAAGTGTTAAGGTTCAGGAACTCGGCCGGTCGCCGAGGTGGCGGGGACAAGTACATCGGGTGTTCTCCTTCTCAACAATCATTCGCACTGTCGGTCAACGAGGACAAAGAGGCAGCGAAGTCTGATGCTGAACTATCGGAATTTCATCGATGGTGACTGGCGTGCGTCCGCCGGCCCCACCGTGGCCGTCGACGATCCGTCGACGGGCGAGGTGATCGGGTCCATTCCGGACAGTGGAGCTGCCGAAGTGGACTCCGCGGTCACGGCGGCGCGGCGCGCTTTCACCGAAGGCCCGTGGGCGAGGATGACGCCGGGCGATCGCGCCCAGATCCTGCGCGATCTAGCGGCTTCCCTCGAGTCGCGGTTCGACGAGCTGGTCGACGGACTGGTGGCCGACACCGGCTGCAGTATCCGGATGTGCCCGATGCTGCAGGCGGGCGCGCCGCTGGCGAACCTCCGCGATTTCGCGGAAATGGCGCCATTACTGGAAAAACCGGTCTCCTATCCGATCCAGTCGGCACCGGGCTTCGGGCAGTGGGAGCTGCACCGCGAGCCGGTCGGCGTCGTCGCCGGGTTCATTCCTTACAACTTCCCGCTTTTCATCGCGGTCTGGAAGGCCGCGCCCGCGTTGCTGGCGGGGAACACGGTGGTGCTCAAGCCCTCGCCGCTGACTCCGTACGGGGTCGAAGCTTTTGCCGCCGCGGCAAAGGAAATCGGCCTCCCGGACGGTGTGGTGAACGTGGTGCACGGGGACCGGGAGGCCGGCACGTCGCTCGTGGACCACCCCGGCGTGGATCTCGTGACGTTCACCGGCAGCACGGCGGTCGGCAAGCAGGTGATGAGCTCGGCGGCCCGCACCGCCAAGGAGGTCATCCTGGAAATGGGCGGCAAATCGCCGGCGCTCGTGCTGCCGGACGCCAACGCCGAACTCGCGGTGCGCGGAACCCTGTTCAGCAGCATGATGCACGGCGGGCAGGCCTGTGTCGCCACCACCAGGATGCTGGTGCCCGACTCTCGCTACGACGAGTTCCTCGACCTGCTGGAGCGGCGGGCGAACGAGCTGGTGGTCGGCCCGGCCGCGGACTACGCCACCGACGTCGGCCCGGTCGTCAGCCAGGCGCAGCGGGAAAAGATCGAAAAGTACGTCTCCGCCGCCGTCGAAGGCGGAGCGCGGGTGATCGCCGGCGGTGACCGTCCCGCCGGCGTCCCCGAAGGCGGGCACTACGTCTCGCCGACGGTGCTCGCGGATCTGGGCGAGGACAACGTCGCCGCTCGCGAGGAGATCTTCGGCCCGGTGCTTTCCGTGCTGCGGTACTCCGATGTGGATGATGGTGTCCGGATGGCCAACGACACCGAGTACGGCCTGGCGTCGGCGGTCTGGTCGTCCGATGTGGAGCGTGCCAGGGGCGTGGCCGCGCGGCTGCAGTCCGGGCTGACGTGGATCAACGACGTGGCGCAGGCGGACGTCGCCCGCACCCCGTTCGCGGGCAAGAAGCAGAGCGGGGTCGGCACCGAACTCGGTCCGGACGGGCTTTTCGGCTACACGAAGGTGAAAAGCCTCTACACCGCACTCGACGAGAACCTCGACGCCCGTGCCTATGGCGCCGTCGGCAGCGGATGGGAGTGAGCGGCGTGGCGAACCCCGGAATCCGGGTCGACCGCGAGCTGTGCACCGGGCACGGCCGGTGCTACGCGGCCGCCCCGGAGATCTTCGAACCGGACGACGAAGGTTTCGCCGTCGTGGTCGGCACGGCCGATGACGACGGCGGGCGCGCGGCGCTGAGCGCGGCCGAACGCAACTGTCCCGAACACGCCGTGGAAGTCTTCACCGGCGAACGACTGGAGGGCGAACAGCAGTGAGCACACCGAAAACGGCGGAGAGCCCGGAGTTGCAGACCGACTTCGACATCCACGACCCGGCGAACGCCGACTCCGTCTACGAGTCCTACGCGCGGCTTCGGTCCCAGTGCCCGGTCTCGCATTCCACTGCCTACAGTGGACACTGGGTTTTCACCCGCTACGAAGACATCCACCGGATCGTGCGCGACCCGGAGGTCTTCTCCAGCGAATGCGTGAACATCCCGCCGACCATCGGCCAGGACGGGCCGATGATCCCGCTCGAGGTCGACCCGCCGGACCACACCGTCTACCGGCAGCTGCTCACCCCGCTGTTCTCGCCGACCCGGATGGCCGCGATCGAGCCCGAGGTACGCAAGATCGTCAACGAGCTGCTCGACGAGATGGCGGGCCAGGAGCGGGTCGACTTCATCACCGCGTTCGCGAAACCCTTGCCCACCAAGGTGTTCCTCACGCTGATGGGCTGGCCGCTGTCGGACGCGCCGAAGTTCCACCACTGGACCGACACCATCGTGCTCGGCAAGCCCGGCGCCTCCGAGGAGGAGGCCACCGAGGTGCGGATGGCGGCCGCGATGGAGGTCTACGCCTACTTCGCCGAAATGCTCGACGAGCGCATGGAGAACGGCGGCGGCGACCAGGACGACGTCACCGCGGTGCTGGTCAACGGGAAGTTCCAGGATCGTGAGCTGACCCAGTTCGAGATGCTCAACATCCTGTTCATCATGATGATCGGCGGCCTGCACACGGTGCAGGGCCAGCTCGCGCACAGCGTCATCTACCTCGCCGAACACCCCGAAAAGCGCAGGCAGCTCGTGGACGATCTCGACCTGGTGCCGACCGCGGTCGAGGAGATGCTCCGCTACGAGTCCGCGATCACGCCCGCCCGCGTGGTCAAGCAGGACGTCGAGATCGGCGGCGTCCAGCTGAAGGAGGGCGACCGCATCCTGATCCCGTTCGGCGCCGCCGACCGGGACCCCGAGAAGTTCGACGACCCCGACGACGTCGACCTCACCCGTGACCCGAACCCGCACCTGGCCTTCGGCGGCGGCAGGCACCGCTGCCTCGGCTCGCACCTCGCGCGGATCGAGCTGCGGATCGCGTTCGAGGAGCTGCACAAGCGGTTCCCGGACTACCGGCTCGACCCCGCCGACCCGCCGCACCGCCACCTGAGCCAGGTCAAGGGCGTGGAGAAGCTGCCGCTGGTGCTCGGGCAGTCCGCCTGAGCGCCGTTCACCGAAACCGGATTGGAGTGACCATGGCTGTCAAGTTCGGCACCCTCGACTTCTACAAGGCGATGGCCGACGAGCTCAACAACGACCCGGAGTGGGCGGAGAAGGGCAAGAACCTCTCCTACACGATGGTCTACAACTACCTGGCCCCCGTCGAGGGCTCGTTCTTCGTCGAGTTCGACCACGGCAAGGTCGTCGAGGTCCGTGACGCGTCGACGGCGGACTCCGAGGGCGCGAACTTCGTGATCACCGGCTCCAGCGACGTGTGGCGGGGCGTGTTCGAGAAGAAGATCAACCCGACCGTCGCGCTGACGCGGGGCCAGCTGCGGGTCCGCGGCAAGATGGCCCAGCTGCTCAAGAACATGGCCGCCTTCCAGCACGTCATCGTCGCGATGACGCGCGTGGACTTCGAGTAGGGGGCGCGGTGAAGTCAAGGGCGGCGGTGCTGCTCGAAGCACCGGGGAAATGGGACATCGTCGAGGTCGACGTCGACGAGCCCCAGGAGCACGAAGTCCTCGTCCGCTACGTCTCGGCGGGCCTGTGCCACTCCGACGACCACCTCACCAAGGGCGACGTGCCCTCGGCGCACTACCCGTACTGCGGCGGGCACGAGGGCGCCGGCATCGTCGAGGCCGTCGGCCCCGGCGTGCGTGACCTCGAGGTGGGCGACCACGTGGTGGCCGCGTTCATCCCGGGCTGCGGCCGGTGCAAATGGTGCTCCGCCGGCATGCAGAACCTGTGCGACAACGGCGCCTTCATGATGATGGGCACGCAGCTCGACGGCACGTTCCGGTTGCACCACAACGGGGCCGACGTCGCGCAGTGCTCGCTGGTGTCCACTTTCTCCGAGTACAGCGTGCTCCCCGAGTGGGGCGCGGTGAAGATCGACAAGGACATCCCGCTGGACAAGGCCGCGCTGGTCGGCTGCGGCGTCGCCACCGGCTGGGGTTCGGCGGTCAACGCCGCCGCGGTCAAGCCGGGGCACGTCGTGATCGTGATGGGCGTCGGCGGCATCGGCATCAACGCCGTGCAGGGCGCCAAGCACGCCGGCGCGACGCGGATCATCGCGGTGGACCCGGTGGAGTTCAAGCGCAAGAGCGCGCTGGAGTTCGGCGCCACCGACGCGGTCGAGAACATGGTGCAGGCCACCGATCTCGCGCAGTCGCTGACCTACGGCCAGGGCGCGGACTCGGCGATCGTGACCGTCGGCGTGGTCAAGCCCGACCACGTAGGCGACGCATTCGCCGCCGTGCGCAAGGCCGGCACCGTCGTGGTGACCGGGGTCGCGAACGTCGACGAGGCGACCATCCCGGTCAGCCTGTTCGAGCTGGCGATGTTCCAGAAGCGGATCCAGGGCGCGCTCTACGGCATGCTCTCGCCGTCGAGCGCCACGCCGTTCCTGCTGGACCTGTACCGGGCGGGCGCGCTGAAACTCGACGAGCTGGTGAGCCGTCGTTACTCGCTCGAAGAGATCAATCAGGGATACGAGGACATGCACGCGGGCACCAACATCCGCGGCGTGATCGATTTCTGATTTCCCTGTGGTGGCGCCGGTATTTCTCGTCCCGAGAAGTCCATTGAGGAGGGTTCGATGTCCGTGTGTGATGACTCCTGGGAACTCGTGCACGCGGTGCAGGGCGGCGACCTTCCGATGTTCGGCGAAATCTACCGGCGCTACCATTCCTCGCTGATCGGTTTCTTCGTGAGCAGGCAGTTCGACCGGGCCACGGCCGAGGATCTCACCAGCGAGACGTTCGTCCGTGCCCTGCAGGCGATCCGGACGGTGCGCTACCAGGGCCGGGATCTCGGCGCCTGGCTGGTCACGATCGCCCGCAACCTCACGCTGGACTACCGGAAATCGGGCCGGGCGCGCCGGGAGACCTCGGTGCCCGAGGTGTTCGACCTCGACGGCACGGCCGCCGGCCCGGAGGTTCGGGTGCTGGCCGCGATGGAGCTGGACCTCGTCTGCGACCGGCTGGGCGAACTCACCGGGGAACAACGGAACTGCTTGCTGCTGCGAAGAATCCACGGCTATTCGGTCGCCGAAACAGCCGCGCTGCTCGGCCGTTCCGAAGGGGCCACCAGGGCGTTGCAGCACCGCGCCGAGCGCGCGCTCGCTTCGCTGATGGCCGACGCCGGGAAAGTTCCGGCCGAAAACCGTTAGTTTTTATTGACCACTGTGGACTTGACGTCGGTCTCTCGCCTGTGCTTAAACTAATGGCAATAGGTTGACGAACCGCCGCGAACGCCTCAACGGGGAGACGAAATGCGTGAGTCGCAAGGGCGGCCGGCGTGGCCGGGCGAGGGTGGCGATTCCGCCGGCTCGGGCCTGGGCTCGGCGGCGGTGCTCGCCGACCGGCCCACCGGCCCGCCGCCGGTCTTCGAAACACCGCCGCTGGCCGGCAAACTCCCCGGCGGGGTGTTCGGCCTGCTGGAACAGGCCGGCGCGATGGCCCAGCTGCTCGGCGAAGTCGTCTGGAGCGCGATCCGGCGCCCGGTCGGGTACTGGCGCGCGGTGCGCGACGAGATGTACACGCTGCTGAAGCTGTGCTGGTTCCCGATGATCCTCGCGGTGTTCACCTTCGGCGTGATGGTCGCGATCCTCGGCATCAACTTCACCACCCTGATCGGCGCGAACAACCGGTACGGGCAGTACTTCTTCATCGCGAGCGTGCGGGAGTTCTCGCCGTGGATCAACTCCATGGTCGTGGCCGGCATCATCGGCGCCGCGCTCGCCGCCGATCTCGGCGCCCGCCGGGTGCGCGAGGAGCTGGACGCGCTGAAGGTGCTGGGCATGGACCCGGTGCGCGAACTGGTGCTGCCGCGGGTGGTGTCCGCGGTGTTCATGACCGCGCTGCTGAACATGGTCGCGATCATGATCGCCGTCCTTTCCGGACTGTTCGGCATCATCGTCTTCGGCGGGGTCTCCGGCGGCGAGTACTTTTCCACGCTGTACGCGAATCTGACGCCGGTGGAGGTGTGGGGCAGCTTCATCAAGAGCGCCGTGTTCGGTCTGGTGATCGGCGTTGTCTGCTCCTACAAGGGTTTCACCGCGCAGGGTGGCGCGATCGGCGTCGGGCGCGCGGTGAACCAGGCCGTGGTCATCTCGTTCGTGGTCATCTGGCTGGTCGATTTCGCGTTCAGCTCCATCATGCTCGGGCTCAACCCCGAGATGCAGACGGTGCGCTGAGGAAGAGGATCCGATGACGAGCTTGCAGACCGGCAGGGTGGCCGGGTTCCTCGGCAACACCGCCGACGTGGTGCGGTTCTCCGCGAGCGCCGTGCGGAGCGTGGGGAAGACCCGGCTGTATGTGTCGGAAGTGTTGCGGCAGGCGGGAATCCTGGTGCTCTCCAGCGGCCTGGTGATCTGGGCGATGGAGTTCGTGATCGGCGGCGTGTTCGCCGTCGAGGGGCACTACATCAGCCGGCAGTTCGGCGCGCAGGGGCTGGTCGCGGTGTTCCCCGCGCTCGGCGGGCTGCGCACCTGCGCCCCGGAGATGTGGGGCTGGATCCTCGCCGCGAAGGTCGGCTGCGGCATCGTGGCCGAGCTCGGGTCGATGCGCATCACCGAGGAGATCGACGCGCTGCAGGTGATGGGGATCCGGCCGAAGCCCTATCTGGTCGGCACCAGGGTGCTGGCCGCGTGGATCGCGATGCCGTTCCTGTACCTGGTGGGACTCGGCCTGATGTACGTCGCCTCGTACCTGATGCTGGTGCCGGTGCTCGGCACCGTCTCCGAGGGCGGGTTCTCCGCCGTGCTGTGGGCCTTCCAGAGCCCGCTGGACATCCTGTTCTCCTTGCTGTGGACCATGATCGCCGGAACGCTGATCGTGCTGGTGGCCTGCTACTACGGGTTCAACGCGCGCGGCGGGCCGGTCGGGGTCGGCCTCAACACCGCCAAGTCGATGCTGGTGAACATGGTGCTGATCAGCGTCGTCGGGATGATCTGCCAGCAGCTGTTCTGGGGCGGCTTCCCCAACGCTCCCATCGGTAACTGACATGCCCACTTTTCCCTTCGGAGGTCCCATGCTCGGGGAAGCCACCGCGACCCAGCCGATCCCGCCGGTGCGGGACCCTGGCGCGCCCACGGTCGAGATCCGCGAGGTGTACAAGTCGTTCGGCTCGTTCGACATCCTGCGCGGGCTGAACCTCAGCTTCGCCAACAACGCCATCACCACAGTGCTCGGCCCTTCCGGTACCGGGAAGAGCGTGCTGCTCAAGCACATCGTGGGCCTGCTCGAACCGGATGCCGGTGAGGTCATGGTGTTCGGCGACGACATCTGGAAGGCCAGCGAGGACGACCGCTACGAGCTGCGCAAGCGGTTCGGGGTGCTGTTCCAGGACGGCGCGCTGTTCGGCTCGATGGACGTGTACGACAACGTGGCGTTCCCGCTGCGCAAGCACACCAGCATGACCGAGTCCGAGATCGAGGAAGTCGTGATGGGCCGGTTGCGCGAGGTCGGTCTCGAAGCGGCCAAGAACAAGGAGCCCGGCTCGATCTCCGGCGGGATGCGCAAACGCGCCGGTTTCGCGCGGGCGCTGGTGATGAACCCCGAGGTCGTGCTCTTCGACGAGCCGGACTCCGGGCTCGACCCGGTACGCACCAGCCTGCTCAACGACCTGATCCTGCAGATGCACGCCGAGCACGGCGGCACCTACGTGCTGGTGACGCACGACATCCGGACGGCCCGCAAGGTTTCCGACTACGTCGGGCTGATCTGGAAGGGCAAGCTGATCCACTATGGACCGACCGAGGAGGCCTTCGCCTCCGAGGACCCGTTCGTCCGGCAGTTCCTCGCCGGTGACTCGGCCGGGCCACTGGGGATGGACTGACGATGAAACGCGGGACAATCCTCCGGATCGCTCTCGCCGCCGCGGTGGTGATCGCCGTGGTCGCGGGATACACGTTGTGGCCCAAGGGAAACGACGGCTACGAGGTGCGACTGGTGATGCCATCCGCTGCCGGGCTCGTCGGCGGCGCGCCGGTGCGCGTCAACGGTGTCGACGTCGGGCAGGTCGCGGACATCGCGGCGAAGGACAACCAGGCCGTCATCACGGTGAAGCTGGACAACACGCACGCCCCGCTCCACAGTGGATCCACCGCGTGGGTGGAAACGCGGTCGGTGCTGGGGGAGCGCAATATCGAGATCCAGCCCGGCCCGGCCACGAACCCCGCCGTGCCCTCCGGTGGTCTCGTCGAAGCGCGGCCGCAGGTCAACGTCGAGGACCTCCTCGAAGCGCTCGACCCGCAGACCCGCCAGCACGTCAGCGGGCTCGTCCAGCAGCTCAACACCACGCTCGCCGGCAGCCAGAACGACGTGAACGCGACGATCCACGCCGCGGGCCCGACCGTCGAAGCGCTGGGCGAGGTGCTCGGCGCGATCGGCCAGGACGGCCCCGCGATCCGCGAGCTGGTCACGAAATTGAACGGGATGACCTCGACGCTCGCGCAGCGGCAGGACCAGCTCAGCGGTACGGTGCGCAACCTCGCGTCGGTCGCGGAAACCGCCGCGGACCAGCAAGAACAGCTCACCTCGGCGCTCAGCCAGCTCCCGGCCACGTTGTCGGCGGCCAAGACGGGCCTGGACAAGATGCCCGCCGCGGCGGACGCGACCCAGCCGCTGCTGGACGACCTGCGCCCGGTCGCCGACAAACTTCCCGGTGTCGCGAACGATCTCGGCCCGCTGCTGACCGATTTGCGGCCGACGATCGCGGACCTGCGCCCCACCCTCGACTCCGCGAACACGCTGCTCGACTACACGCCCGGCCTGCTCGACGCCGTGCACAACACCGCGCCCGGCCTCAACGCCGCGGTGCAGGGGTTGGCGCCGACACTGAAGTACTGGCGCCCGTACACCCCGGAGCTCGCCGGGTTCCTCGCGAACTGGGGTTCGGTCTTCGCCGCTTACGACTCGGTCGGCCACTACATCCGCGGTCTCGTCGTGCTTTCCCCGACGAGCGCCAACTCTCTGCCGGTCAACTCGCTGCCGGGCTTCACGCGTCAGGTCGCGCCGAAGCCTGGTGAAGCGGGCGGGCAGCCGTGGACCGACGCCAACGGGGAGGGCATGCGATGAAGACGTGGTTGCGTGCCACCCTCGTGGTGGTCGTGGTCGCCGCCGTCGCGGTGACCGGGGTGTTCGTGTGGCAGGACAAGAAGGACAGCGGCCAGGCGACCGTCGTCGCGATGTTCGCCGACGCGTCCCCGCTGATCCCCGGCAACACGGTGAACCTGCGCGGGATGAAGATCGGCGAGATCACGGACATCGCGCTGGAGCACGGGCAGGCGCGCGTCGTCATGTCCGTGGACAAGGGCGTGCTCCCGCTGCACACCGACGCCCGCGCCACCGTCCGCCCGGTCAGCCTGCTCGGCGAGCGTTACGTCGAACTCGACCCGGGGACGGCCGCGGCGCCCGCGCTGCCGGCCGGCGCGGCCATCGGCTCGGACCACACGAGCGCCTCGGTGGACCTCGACCAGATCCTGAACTCGCTCGACGACCCGACCTCGACGGCGCTCGCCACGCTCGTCACGACGATGGGCGAGGGCACCGGCGGCCGTGCCGGCGACATCGACGCCGCGCTCAAGGCGCTGCAGCCGGTGATGACGCAGACCGACCAGCTCAGCGGTGTGCTCAACGACCAGAACAGCGTGCTGACCCAGCTGCTCGACCGGGTCAAGCCGGTCGCGGACTCGCTCGCGGCGAACCAGGGCAAGAACCTGGACCAGCTCATTTCCTCCTTCACCGCAACGATTTCCACGATCTCCTCGAACCGTGAGGCACTGCAGTCCACCCTCACCGAGCTGCCCGGTTTCCTCGCCGGCGCGCGGCGCGCGGTGCAACAGCTCGCCGGGGTCGCGAACGAGACCACGCCGATGCTCGCCGACATCCGCCCGGTCACCGACAACCTCACCACGATCAGCCAGGAGCTGAAGACCTTCGCCGACACCGCCGACCCGGCGCTGGCGGCGGCGCGGCCGGTGCTCGACCACGCGAAGACGCTGCTCGACCAGGCCGCGCCGCTGGTCAAGTCGTTGCAGCCGGCGATGGTCGACCTGCGCGCCGCGTCCGAGGCTTCCGTGCCGCTCGGCAAGGAACTGGCCGACAACCTCGACGGGCTGCTCGCGACCGTCACCGGCTGGGGCCTGGCGTGCACCGGCTACGACTCCGTCTCGCACTACTTCCGCGGGATGCTCGTCGCCACCCCGACCCCGCTCTTGCAGACCGTGCAGGCGGAGGCCACCGGCGGGCCCGGTGGCGGGAAAAGCGCGCCGCGGCAACAGGAACCGCAACCCACCCAGCAGGCGCCGGTCACCGATCCGCTGACCGCCACCGGGCTGACCCAGGACCAGGAGAAGTCGTTGCTCGGACAGTTGCTCGGCGGGGGGCGGTGACGATGGCCAAGGTCACCCGCAAACAAGGCCGCTCCTTCTACCTCGGCGTCGTCGTGCTGGTGCTCGCCGTGGTGACGAGCTACATCTCGCTCACCGCGGACCAGGGCCTGCCCGGTATGCCGAAAACCGTGGTACGCGCGGCGTTCGGCGACGTCGGCAGCCTGACCTCCGGCGCCGACGTCCGGCAGAACTCCGTGCGCATCGGCCGGGTCGCCTCGGTCGAAGAGGTGAACGGGCTGCCGCAGGTGACGATGGAGCTGGACGGTTCCCAGCCGGTCTACCGCAACGCCCGCGCGGCGATCTGGGACCAGTCGGCGCTGAGCCAGAAGTTCGTCGAACTGCTGCCGGGCGACCCGTCCGCGCCGCCGCTCGGTGACGGCGTGATTCCGGCCCAGGCCAACGAAAACTCCTCGGACATCTCACGCCTGTTCGACGTCCTCGACGACCCGACCCGCGCGGCGACCACGAGCGCGGTGCGCGAGCTGGGCGACGGGATGGCCGGGCACAGCCGGGACCTGCACGACCTGCTCGGCGCGCTGCCCAGTCTGCTGAACGACACCGGCGTGGTCTCCACGGCGCTGGCGTCGAAGGAGGCCGACCTGCCCGCGCTGCTCGCGAGCGCCGACCGGCTCGCCGGGCGTTTTTCCGGACGGGACAACGACTTGTCGACACTGGTGACCCAGCTCGACCAGACGCTGCAGGCGGTCGACGTCGACGGGGGAGGGCCGCTCACCCAGGTGCTCGACAAGGCGCCGGACCTGCTTCGCCACGGCACCGCGGCCGCCGACTCGCTGACGCAGCCGCTCGCCGACGCCCGCGAGGCGGTCACCGATCTGCGGTCGGGCGCGAAGGCGCTCGGCGACGCGACGCCGGACTTCCGTGGTGTGCTTCGTGAAGCGCCCGGGACGCTGGGGAAGGTGCCCGCGGTGGCCGGCCAGGCGATCCCGGCCGTGGACAACCTGACGCAGACGTTCTCCGATCTGCGGCCGCTGGTCATCCGCCTCGGCGACGGCCTGCCCGCGCTGCGCTCGCTGCTGCAGACGCTCGCCCCGTACGCGCCCGAAATCGGCGACTTCGGTTACCACGGCGGTCTCGTGTTCGCCGGGCACGCCGGCGATCGCCACTACATGCGCGTCGAGCTGGTGCTGCCCGGGCTCGCCGGGCTCACGGCCGGAGTGTCGCCTTTGGACGGTATGACCCCCGTGCCGCGCAACCCCTATCCGGCGCCGGGCCAGGACCCGCAGGACCGCGCCACGGCACCGGGTCTGCTCGGCGGGAGGAACTGATGATGCGACGAATCCGGGCCATCCCGCCGGTGTGGCAGGGCCTGATCCTCATCCTCGTGCTGGCGGCCGGGATCGCGGTGCTGTTCGAGAAGCAGGCGATCGTGACCGCGCTGCGGCCGGGCGACGAGATCGAGGTCCAGTTCCCCCGTGACTACAAGCTCCAGGCGAACGACAGCGAGGTGAAGGTCGCCGGGGTCCCGGTGGGCACGGTCGAGGACATCGAAACCGGCAGCGGGGGCGCCGTCACGGTGACGCTCAAGGTCGGCTCCGACGTCCGCGGCAAACTGGGCACCCAGCCCAGCGCGGCGATCCGCCCGACCACCGTCCTCGGCGGCCGCTACTTCGTCGAGCTGACCCCCGGCGGCGGCAATGGGCGCTTCACCGACGAGTCCATTCCCGTCGAGCGCACGTCTACGCCGGTCGAGCTCGACCAGGTGCTGGCCGCGGTGCCACCCCGCGCGCAGCAGGGAATCCAGGGCACCACGAGGGAACTCGACCAGACACTCGCCGCGGGCGGCGGGGACGCGCTGAAGAACCTGGTGCGTGACGCACCCGGCACCCTCACGCCCACCGGCGACGTCTTCTCCGCGATGCTCGGCACCCGCCCGGAAACGGATCTGTCCTCGCTGGTCCGCGACGTCGACACGATCGCCGACGCGCTCACCCGCAACGACGGCCAGCTCCAGTCCGTTGTGGACAGTGCGAACACGACCGCGGCCACCCTGGCGCGGCAACGGAACCCGCTGGCCAGGACGATCGACGAGCTGCCGGCGACGTTGACCTCGGTGCGCAACGGGCTGACCGGCCTCGGCGGCAGCCTCGACCGGCTCACGGACACCGCGCCGAAGCTCCGCCCCGCGATCCAGCAGGCCGCGCCGCTGCTCGACCAGCTCGGCCCGGTGCTCGCCAAGGCAAGGCCCCTGCTGGCCGACCTGCGCCCGCTCCTGCACGACGCGCGCCCGCTGGTGGACCAGCTCGTGCCCACCAGCGAACAGACCACCGCCGTGCTCGGTGACGTCGACGGCGCCCCGCTGGACCGGCTCAAGGGCCCGGTCGTCAACGCTCTCAACGAAAAGTGGGTGGGCACCGGCGCGTACCGCGGCGGCGGCAACACGGGCGCCACCCTCGGCCAGGAGATCGCGCACATGATCACCAACCTCGACATGGACGGGATGCGCACCAACGCCAATGGCACCACGCTCGGCATCCAGGCCGGGTTCGGGCCGGGTTCGGTGTGGGGCCTGCCCGGCGGTCTCGACGACCTGATGGCGAACCTCGGTGAGCTGGGAGGGACGCCGAAATGAAGCTGCGTCAGACGTGGCAGCGCGTGCGGACCGTGCCAGGGCTCGGCCGTGACGTGCTGGCGGTCGGCCTGGTGATCGCGCTGGGCCTGGTGTCCGGCGGGATCATCCTGTCCCACCTCAACATGCACGCGCCCTGGTCGGACCGGTACTCCTTCGCCGCGGACTTCGACCAGGCCCCGGCGATCAGCCCCGGCAACAACCAGGAGGTGCGCATCGCGGGCGTCCGCGTCGGGGAGATCACCTCCGCGTCGGTCACCCGTGACGGGCACGCGCGGGTCGAGATGGCGCTCGATCCCGGGCACACCATCTACGACAACGCCGAACTGGTGCTGCGCCCGAAGAACCCGCTCAACGAGATGTACATCGAGGTCAATCCTGGTGGGCCGCCCGGGAAACCGCTGCCGGCGAACGGGGTGATCCCGCTTTCGCGGACGCAACGGCCGGTGCAGCCGGACGAGGTGTTCGACCACCTCGACGACCGCAGCCGCAACGCGCTCACCACCCTGCTGTCCGAGTCGGACATCGCGCTGGCGAACGCCCCGCAAACGCTTCCGGGTGGGCTCCAGGCGACCGACGGGACGCTGGTGAAGCTGCAGCCGGTGGTGCAGGCACTCCGCACCCGGCAGGACACGGTCCGGCAGCTGGTCACCGCGTTCAGCCAGATCGCGACCTCGGTCGGCGGGGACGACCAGCGGCTCGGCCAGATGATCGACTCCACCCAGCAGACGCTGACCGCGCTGGCAGGCAGGCAGGACGACCTGAGCAAGTCGCTGGCCGATCTGCCCGGGTTCGCCACGGACCTGAAGAACGCGATGGACGGGGTCGGGAACCTGACCACCCAGCTGAACCCGACGCTGGACGACCTGAACAAGGCGTCGTCGGATCTGCCACCCGCGTTGCAGCGCATGACGAGCACGGTCGGCCAGCTCGGCCAGACCGTGCAGCAGGCGCGGCCCGTCGTCCAGGAAGCGCAGCCGGTGGTCGCCGATCTGCGGCCGGTGGTGGACAACCTGGACGCGTCGATGACCGCGCTGCGGCCGACCACGATGCGCCTCGACGAAATGACCAGCAAGATCGTCGGCGTGCTCGACGGCGGGCTGCAGGGCTTCGTCTACAACACCAACTCGGTGTTCTCCGTCCGCGACAACACCGGGGTCTTCCCGCGCGGCAACTTCGGCGTGCAGGTGGACACCCTCGGCACCGGCTACGTGCCGGACCAGGTGCCCGACTGGGCGAAGAACCGGCAGGGAGGCAACTGATGAACCTGCGTGCGCGCCCCGCGCTGCTGCGGGTGTCCCTCGTGCTGGCGTTCGTGCTGGCCTGCGTGGTGTTCCTGGCCTTCCTGCTCGCGCAGGCCGGCGCGAACGTGCCGCTGCTGAGCACCGACCGCACGTACCGGGTGTCGGTGCGGATCGCGGACGTGGACAACCTGGTGTCCTTTTCGGACGTTCAGGTCGCCGGGATCAACTGCGGCAAGGTCACCGCGCTGACCCGCGAAGGCGACAAGATCCGCGTGGACCTCGAACTCGACGGCTCCGCCGCGCCGCTGCACGAGGGCGCGACGGCTCAGGTGAGCGAGAAGTCGTTGGCGGGCCAGTCCTATCTGCGGCTCGTCGACGGCGCGGGCGCGGAGATCCCGAGCGGCAAGACGCTGCCGGACTCCGCCGTCAAGCCGAGCGTCCAGCTGCACGACGTGCTGGCGAGCCTGGACCAGCCGACCCGCGACGCGCTCGGCGGAACCCTGCGTTCGCTCGGGCAGGCCACGACGAACAGCGCCGACGACATCGGCCGCACGATGACCGGCCTGGCGCAGCTCGGCCGCGACGGGCACACGGCGCTGGACGCGCTGGCGGCGCAGTCGGAGGACCTGAAGGCACTGATGGCGCAGTCGACGACGTTGCTCAACGCGCTCGACACCGGCCAGGGCCAGATCGCGTCACTGGTCACCGATGCCCGGCGGCTGACCGATTCGACGGCCGGTCAGCGCCAGGCCGTCGAGTCCGCGATGCGGCAGCTGCCCGGCGTGCTGGACAGCACGCAGACGGCCGCGGACAAGTTCCGCACGCTCTCGAGTTCGCTCGCCCCGGTCGCCGCCGACCTCAAGGCCGCCGCGCCGGCGCTGAACACCGCGCTGCTCCAGCTGCCACAGTCCACACAGGACTTGCGCGGGTTGCTGCCCTCGCTGAACACCGTGCTGGACAAGTCGCCCGCGACGCTGCAGCGCGTTCCGGCGGCGGGTGACGACCTGCAGGAGCTGGCGCCGACGGTGCGCAGCGTGCTGCAGGACGTGAACCCGATGCTGCGCTATCTCGAGCCGTACGGGAAGGACATCGCCGCGTTCTTCGCCGGGTTCAACTCGGTGTGGTCGTACAAGGCCGAGGACGGGCTGACCGTGCTGCGGCTGGCGGCGGTCAACGTGACGGCGCAGATGGTCAAGACCGGTCTGCCGCTGCCCACCGACGCGGGCCCGCTGACCAAGAGCAACCCGTATCCGCTGCCCGGGCTTTCGGGCAACCCGACGATCTACACCGGCGCCTACCCACACGTGGAACAGGACTCGAAATGATCCGCCCCCGCGTCCCCCACCTGACCGGCCGCCAGGCCGGAGCCGCCCTGTTGCTCGCGCTCGTGGCCACCGGGGTGGTGGCCGGGCTGTTCCGGGTCCGCCTGGACACCAGCACCGAGTCGTTCCTGCCGAAGCACGATCCCGTCGTCGACGCGATCGAGGACAAGGCGAAGGCGTTCGGCGGCGACCCGATCGTCGCGGTGCTGGAGTCCGAGCTGCCCACCAAACTGCTCACCGACTCCGGGCAGCTGCCGAAACTGCTGGACCTGGAAGGGAAACTCGCCAAGCTCCCGGACGTCGCCGCGGTGTACGGGCCGGCGACGGTGCTCAACCAGGTCGCGGCGTCGGCGCAGGGCATGCTGGCGCAGATCGCAGGCAGGCGGGACGCGCTGCGCAACGAGGCCGAGCAGCAGGCCAAGGACGCGGGCAAGTCGGCGAAACAGGTGACCGACGCGGGCCAGGCCGCGCTGCGCGAGTTCGACCTGCGCTACGGAAGCCTTCTGGTGCAAGGACTTCCGGCAGGGTTGCCGACCCTGCGGAACCCGCAGTTCGTGAACAACGTCGTGTTCGACGACCAGCAGAATCCGCGGCCGCAGTGGCAGTTCGTGGTCCCGGACTCGTCGGCCGTCGCGATCCTCGTGCGGCCGCGTGAGGGCCTGGACCAGGAAGGCACGCAACGGCTGGTGAGCGCGGTCCGCGACTCCGTGTCGTCGGCCGGGCTCACCACGCGCAAGCAGACGGTGACCGGTGCGCCGGTGCTGACGGCGAGCCTCGCCGAGGGGGTACGAGGCGAACTTCCGTTGCTGGGCGGGCTGGCGCTGCTCGTGTGCGGGTTCTGTCTGATGTGGACACGCTGGCTGGGACGACGCCTGGTGCGGCTGTGGCCGCTGGCGGTCGCGGTGGCGGGGACTGGGGTCGTGCTGGCGGTGTTCGGCTGGATCGGGAAACCGCTTTCCCTCGGCGTGCTGGCGTTCCTGCCGATCCTGCTCGGCCTCGGGTGCGGGTATCCGCTCTATCTCGCGCAGCGGCCGGTCGAACGCCGCCGGATCGTGGTGACCGGGCTGTCCAGCGCGGCGGCCGCGGCGGCGTTGACGTTGTCCCCCTTGCCTTTCGTGTCGCAGCTGGGCATCGCGCTGTCCTCGGGCATCGTGCTGACGATGCTGCTGGCGGTGGCCTTGCACCGGCGGGTGAGCGTCACGCAGCCGGTGTCGCGGTGGGAGCCGCCGAAGCTTCCGGGCTGGGGCCGGATCGCGGCGCTGGTGGCCGCGCTGGCCGTGGCGGCGCTGGGGCTGATCGCGTTGCCGGGCATGAATGTCGAGGCACAGCCCGAAAAACTCGCGCAGGGGCTGCCCGCGATGGACGACGCGCAGTACGTCGAGGGCGTACTGGGCTCGTCCAGCGAGATCGGGCTCGTCGTGCACGGCGACGTGCGCACCCCGGCCGGGCTCGCCTGGCTGAACCAGGTGGAGCAGAAGCTGATCGTCGAGCACGGCGACCAGTTGCGGCCGGTGCTCACCCTGCCTGATCTGCTCGGGTTCCTCGGCAAGGAGCCGACGGCGGAACAGATCAACGCCGCGCTGCAGCTCCTGCCGTCGTACCTGACCTCGGCGCTCGTCCACGCCGACGGCGAGGAATCGGTGATGATCTTCGGCGCGAAACTGGACGATGTCGCGCAGCAGGCGGCTTTGGTGCAGGCGCTGCAGACTTCGCTGCCCAAGCCGCCGCCCGGGCTGACGACGGAACTCGCGGGACTGCCGCTCGCCGCCGTGCGCGGGTACGAGCTCGTGTCCGCGGACCGGTACGTGGCCAACCTCGCCGGGATCGCGGCGACCGGCTTGGTGCTGCTGATCGGGTTGCGCCGCCGATGGGACGCGGGCCGGGCCGTGCTCGCCGCCGTGGTGTCCACGGGCTGGGGGTTGGCCGTGTTGTGGCTGCTCGGCGGTACGCTCAACCCGCTCACCGTGGCCCTGGGCTCGCTGGCGACGGTGACCGCGTGCGAGTTCACCGTCCTGCTCGCCGACGCGTGGCGAGCCCGGCGCCCGTGGCTGCTTCGCGCGGTCGGCGTCACCTGCGCGCTCGCGGCCGCCGGGTATCTGGTGCTGCTGGTTTCGCAGATTTCCTTGCTACGTCAGTTCGGCGCGCTGCTCGCCGGCACGGTCGTGCTGTCCCTGCTCGCGGCGGTCACGGTCACCGCGGCCCTGCCCCCGAGACCCCGCGCGCTGCCCAAGCCGAGTCCCCGTCCTCGCAAGCTGGAGAAAGTCGAGGTGGCGTCATGAGGATGCCTTCGTGGAAGTCGCTCACGCCCGGCGGAGCGCGGACCCGGATGTTCGCGAGTGGCCTGCTCGCGCTGGTGTTCGCGGGCTCGGCGACGCAGATCGTGATCGACCGGGTCACCGCACTGCCGGACGGCGCGGTGCTGCGCGCCGCGGGAACCACGGTGAGCCAGCAGGATTACCAGCGGCGCGTGCACCTGCTCAACGCGCTCTACGGCGTGCAGGCGCCCAGCGACGGCAGCAAGACCGACGAGTTCAATCGCGCCAGCGCGAAGGCCGTCGCGGTCGGGCTCGTGCTCGATCACGCCGCCGCCGGGAAGAACATCGTCATCGCGCAGAAGGCCGCCGAGGACCAGCTCGACAAGCTGATCGCGCAGGACTTCCCGCAGGGGCGCGACGCTTTCGTGCAGAAGCTCGGGCAGAACGGCGTCTCCGAGGCCGACGTACTGGACGAGGTGAAACGGCAGCTGGCGAACCAGCAGCTGTACGACCAGGTGACCGCCGGGGTGCCGGTACCGGCCGACGCCGAAGTGACCCAGGCCTACAGCGACCGCAAGGCGCAGCTGGTGCAACCGGAAACGCGGCACCTTCGCAACATCGTGGTGGCCACCCAGGACGACGCGGCCAAGGCGCTCTCGCAACTGCGGTCCGGCACGGACTTCGGCCGGCTGGCGAGCCAGATTTCCTTGGACGGCCAGACGAAGGCCAACGGGGGAGACCTGGGCAGCCTCGCGGCGAACCAGCTGCAGGACGGCTACGCGAAGGCCGCGTTCGGTGTCCCGTCCGGCGCGTTCTTCGGCCCCGTGCAGACACAGGACGGCTGGAACGTCGGGCAGGTGCAGGAAATCCAGCCGCAGAAACAACTTTCGCTCGACGAGGTGCGCGACCAGCTCAAGAACACGCTGCTCGACGAGCGGCGGCTGGCCGTGTGGAACTCGTGGCTCGGCGACGAGATGAAGGCCGACTCGATCACCTACGCCGACGCCTACCGTCCCGCCGCCCCGGACACACCCGACGACACGGCCAAGCCGTGATCTCCGTCGCGCTGGTGTGCGGCGCGGCCGTGCTCGCGGCGGTCGCTTGGTGGGGCAACCGGAACCTGGAGGTGCTCAGTGAAGACGGCCGTTACCACCGAACCGCCGTGCTCCGGCGCGGCGTGTACGGCTGCTACGCGATCGCCGCGGTGTTCCTCGTCGTGGCCGTCGTCCGGTTGCTGTGAGCCTGCTGGTCCTCGTCGTCGCGATCGTCGCCACGGGCAAGGGCAGCAATCTGCCCACGGCGGCGGTGCTCGTCGTGGCGCTGGTGATCCTGGTGCCCAGCGTGGTGATCGACGTGCTGGTGTTCTTCAGCCCGAAACCGCGGAACCTGGACACATTGTCCTCGTACACAAGGAAACGCAAGGAACCCGAGGAGGTGGACGATGCTCGTCCTGATCCTGATCGTCCTTTCGATGGCTAGCCTGGTCACCGGGGTCGTCATCGACGAGATGGTGCTGGTGGATATCGCTTTCGGTCTCAGCGTGGTGGGGCTGGCCGTGGTGGTGTTCGGCTGGTGGCGGCGTCGGCGCTCGGCCCGGAGTGCCGACGCCGCTGAGTCCGCTGAGTCCGTGGAGTCTGTCGAGTCCGCCGAGTCTGTCGAGTCCGAAGTGGACGATGAGGTGGAGCCGGAGCCGGAGGTCGAGGAGCCTGCGCTGGTGGTGGTCCTGCCTGGTCGTCGTCGCTATCACACGCCCGAGTGCGAGAAGGTCGCCGAGGTCGAGTCCGAGGAACTCACTCTCGACGAGGCCCGGGACGAGGGGTTTTCGGCGTGCAGCCTGTGCCATCCCGAGCCTGTGGCGGCGCTTTCGGTCTGATTTCGGTTTGAGTCGCGTTGCGGGCTCGGGTTGCGTTGCGGCAGCAACGGACGCGCGCGGGGCGCGCTGTGTGTGGTCGTCGGGTGTTCCCGGCTCAAGCCCGCCAGATCTGCTCTCCCGCGCGCGTCAGCACGATGTTCGGCACCACGGCGTGCGCGGACAGGCGCGAGACGGTGAGTACCAGTTCGGCCACGTCGCCGGTGGTCAGCATCGCCTCGCGGGACAGGCTGTCGCGCTTCCACGCCGTCATGTCCGTGTCCACGTAACCCGGGGAAAGCGCTGTCGCTGTCACGCCGTTGCGCGACTCCTCGAGCGTGACCGTCTCGCACAAGGAGATCAGCCCCGCCTTGCTCGCCCCGTAAGCCGACAGGCCGGACTCGCCCGCGACGCCCGTGATCGACGCGAGAGCGACGATCTTGGCGCCGTGCCGGGGGTTCGCCGCGGCCGATTTCCGAAGCAGCGGAAGGGTTTTCTGGATGAGCAGGAACTGCGCGCGCAGGTTGACGTTCAACACCAGGTCGTAGCTCTTCATCGGCAGTTCCGCGGCGGAGCCCTCCGCGCCGACGCCACCGTTGAGCACGAGCATGTCCAGCGAGCCGTACGTGTCGCCGTGCACGGCGACAAGCTGCTCGACGTCGGCCTCCTTCGCGAGGTTGGCCACGACGGGGTTCACCTCGGCACCCGCGTCCCGCAATGAGGCCGCGGCCTCCAGCAGACCGGGCTCGCGCCGCGCCGCGATGGTCAGTGCGTAGCCTTCGCCGGCCAGCCGCCGGGCGATTTCGAGGCCGATGCCCCTTGAGGCGCCCGTGACGAGTGCGGTCCGGGTGGTCATGATCGCTCCTTACGAGGGGCTATTTGCCCTGGAAATTCGGTCGCCGCTTCTCCCGGAAGGCGGCGGTGCCCTCGGCGAAATCGGCGGTGCGGAACAGGGCTGTCTGCCCTTCGCGCTCGGCTTCCAGCGCGGTCTCCAGACCGGCCAGCACAGTCGCGTTGAACGCGCGTTTCGTCTGAGCGTAGGCGACAGTCGGCCCAGTCGCGAGCTTCGCGACCAGACTGTCCACAGTGTCCTGGAACTCCTCGTCCGGGACAGCCTGCGTGATGAGGCCCCAGTCTTCGGCCTGGCGGGCACCGATGCGTTCACCGAGCATCGCCATCCGCACCGCGCGGGCACGCCCGACGGCGGCGGGCACCAGCGCGGTGGCGCCACCGTCGGGCATCAGCCCCACGCCCGCGAAGGCGAGCAGGAAGTACGCGGATTCCTTGGCCACGGTCAGATCCGCGGCGAGGGCGACCGAGCAGCCGACCCCGGCCGCGAGCCCGTTGACGGCTGCGACGACCGGTTTCGGCACCGCGCGGATCGCGCGGATCAGCCGGTTCGCGGTGTCGAGGGTCTCCTCGCCGACGTCCTGGGTGCTGTTCACCTCGGCGAGATCGGCGCCGGAACTGAACGCCCGCCCCGCCCCGGTGAGCACGATGACCCGGACGTTCTCGTCCTGGCCGTGGGTTTCGATGATCCCGGCGACCTCGTTCAGCAGTTCGCCGGTGAACGAGTTGAGCGACTCCGGCCGGTCCAGCGTGATCCGCAGGACGCCGCCGTCAAGGGAGAACCCGCCCATGTCAGCCCTCCGCCTTGGCGATGTCGCGCCCGATGATCTCCTTCATGATCTCCGTGGTGCCGCCGTAGATCGTCTGGATGCGGGAGTCGATGAACGCCTTCGCGACCGGGTATTCGAGCATGTAGCCGTACCCGCCGTGCAGCTGCACGCACCGGTCCACCACGCGCTTCTGCACCTCGGTGGCCCACCACTTGGCCTTCGCCGCGTCCACCGCGGTCAGCTCGCCCGCGTTCAGTGCCAGGACGGACTGGTCGTGGTACGCGCGCGTCACGTCCAGCTCGGTGGCGATCTCGGCGAGCTGGAACCGGGTGTTCTGGAAATCCCCGATCGGGCGGCCGAAAGCCTTGCGCTCGAAGCAGTACTTCCGCGTCGCGGCGTACACGGCCTCCGCGCCGGCGAGCGCCGAAGTGGCGATGGACAGGCGCTCCAGCGGAAGCCGTTCCATCAGGTGCACGAACCCGCGGCCCTCTTCGCCGAGCAGGTTGGTGACGGGCACGCGGACGTTGTCGAAGAACAGTTCGGCGGTGTCCTGGGCGTGCAGGCCGACCTTGTCGAGCTTGCGGCCGCGGGTGAACCCGGGCGTGCCGGTCTCCACCACGATCAGGCTGAACCCGCGCGAACCGGCGTCCGGGTCGGTGCGGGCCACCACGATGACCAGGTCGGCGGTGATTCCGTTGGTGATGAACGTCTTCTGCCCGTTGATCACCCACTCGTCCCCGTCGCGCCGCGCGGTGGTGCGCACGCCCTGCAGGTCGCTGCCCGCGCCCGGCTCGGTCATCGCGATCGCGCCGATCAGCTCGCCGGACGCCATCCCCGGCAGCCAGCGCTTCGCCTGCTCCGGGGTGCTCAGCTCCTTGACGTAGGGCACGATGATGTTGTCCTGCAAGGAAAAGCTGGAGATCAGCGAGGCGGCGCCGACCTTGGCGAACTCCTCGATCACGACGGACTGGTAGCGGTAGTCGTCCTGCCCGCCGCCGCCGAGCTCCTCGGGGATGCTCAGCCCGATGATGCCCTGCTTGCCCCCGGCGAGCCACACCGGACGGTCGATGAGCCGTTCGGACTCCCACCGCTCGATCTGCGGTTCCACCTCGCGGACCACGAACTCCCGCACCGCTTCGCGATAGGTCTCGTGGTCGCTGGTGTACAAAGTGCGCTGCATGTAGGGGCTCCCTAGAGACGTTCGATGAGGGTCGCGTTGGCCATGCCGCCGCCCTCGCACATGGTCTGCAGGCCGTAGCGGCCGCCGGTGGCTTCGAGGTGGTTGACCAGCGTGGTCAGCAGGCGGGTGCCGGAGGCGCCGAGCGGGTGACCCAGCGCGATCGCGCCGCCGCGCGGATTGAGCTTCTCGGGGTCGGCGCCGATTTCCCGTTGCCACACCAGGGGAACCGGGGCGAAGGCCTCGTTCACCTCGTAGGCGTCGATGTCCTCGATCGACACCCCGGCGCGCGCGAGCAGCTTCTGCGTGGCGGGGATGACGCCGGTCAGCATCAACAGCGGGTCACTGCCGGTCACCGCGAAGCTGTGGAACCGCGCCTTCGGCCGCAGGCCCAGCGCGTTCGCCTTCTCCTCGCTCATGATCAGCACGGCGGAGGCGCCATCGGTGAGCGGGGAGGAGTTACCCGGGGTGATCTTCCAGTCGATTTCGGGGAACCGCCGCGCGAGACGCTCGTCCTGGAACGAAGCCTTGAGCCCGCCCAGTTTCTCCGCGGTCGTGCCCGCCCGAACGGTCTCGTCCACGGTCAGCGTCGCGCCGTTCACGGTGATCGGCAGGATCTCCGCGTCGAACCCGCCCGAGGCGGCCGTCGCCGCGGCCCGCGCGTGCGAGCGCGCCGAGAACTCGTCCAGCTCGTCGCGGCCGAACTTCCAGCGGGCCGAGATCAGCTCCGCCGACACACCCTGGTTGACCAGGCCCTCCGGGTAGCGGGCGGCGACGGCCGGGCCCGCGGCGTTCTTGCCGAGGTTCGGCGTGCCCATCGGCACCCGGCTCATCGACTCGACGCCGCACGCGATCACCACGTCGTAGGCGCCCGAGATGACGCCCTGCGCGGCGAAATGGGCCGCCTGCTGGCTCGAACCGCACTGCCTGTCGATCGTCGTGGCCGGCACGGCCTCGGGGAAGCCCGCGCCGAGCACCGCGTTGCGGGTGATGTTCAGTGCCTGCTCGCCCGCCTGGCTGACACACCCGCCGATCACGTCGTCCACCAGCGCGGGATCCAGGCCGGTGCGTTCGGTGAGCGCTCGGAGCGTGCGGCTGAGCAGCTCGGCCGGATGCAGTTCGGAAAGCTGACCGCCGGGCTTGCCCTTGCCGGACGGGGTGCGGATCGCGTCGACGATGACGGCGCTGGACATAGCGGACCTCCTCGGGGTTCTATTTAACGATCGCTAAGTAGGCGTCTTCCTGTCAAGATGACCGAGCGCGAGACCTGGGTCACTCGTCTATTTAGCGATCGCTCAGTATTCTGACCGCAACTGCCGCAGACGGAGAGGGACGTGAGCAATGGTGCGCACGCGGTTCTGTGAGGTGTTCGGGGTCGAGCATCCGATCGTGCAAGGCGGGATGCAGTGGGTCGGCCGGGCCGGCCTGGTCGCCGCCGTCGCGAACGCGGGTGGGCTCGGTTTCATCACCGCGCTGACCCAGCCGACGCCTGAGGATCTCGCCAAGGAGATCGCGCGGTGCCGGGAGCTGACGGACAAACCGTTCGGCGTCAACCTGACCATCCTGCCCTCGATCAACCCGCCGCCGTATGCCGAATATCGCGACGTGATCGTCGATTCCGGGATCCCGGTCGTGGAGACGGCCGGTTTCAACCCGGCCGAGCATCTGCCGGCGTTCCGCGCGGGCGGGGTGAAGGTGCTGCACAAGTGCACCAGCGTGCGCCACGCGGTGAAGGCGCAGGAGCTGGGCGTGGACGGCATCTCGATCGACGGGTTCGAATGCGCCGGGCATCCCGGCGAGGACGACATCCCGGGCCTGGTGCTGATCCCGGCCGCGGCCGGGAAGATCACCATCCCGATGATCGCCTCGGGCGGGTTCGGTGACGCACGCGGCCTGGTCGCGGCGCTGGCGCTGGGCGCGGACGGGATCAACATGGGCACCCGGTTCATGGCCACCGCCGAGGCGCCGGTGCACGACTCGGTCAAGCAGCGGCTCGTCGAGGCCACCGAGCGGGACACCGACCTGATCTTCCGCCCGTTGCGCAACACCGCGCGGGTCGCGCGCAACGCGATCAGCGGTGAGGTCGTTTCGGTGCTGGACAAGGGCGGCCAGTTCGAGGACGTGCGCGAGCTCGTCGCCGGCGCGCGCGGGCGCAAGGTGTTCGAGACCGGGGACCTCGACCTCGGCATCTGGACCGCCGGCCTGGTGCAGGGGATCATCCACGACATCCCCACCGTGGCCGAG
The DNA here is from genome assembly GCF_007713735.2 of Amycolatopsis acidicola. GTDB lineage: Bacteria > Actinomycetota > Actinomycetes > Mycobacteriales > Pseudonocardiaceae > Amycolatopsis_E > Amycolatopsis_E acidicola. Next base: position 38,249 of record NZ_VMNW02000070.1, read on the forward strand.
CTGATTTCGAGGATCGTGACGGAGGCGGGCGAGCTGATCCAGGGTCGCCTCGCCGCGATGGTGAGGAGTGCTGAATGAAGATCGAGGACACGGTCGCGCTGGTGACCGGTGGGGCGTCCGGCCTGGGACTGGCCACGGTGCGGGCGCTGCACGGCGCGGGCGCGAAGGTCGTGATCGTGGACCTGCCTTCATCGGAAGGCGAAGCGGTGGCGAAGGAACTCGGCGACGGCGTGGTGTTCGCCGCGGCCGACGTGACCGACGAAGAGCAGGTGACCGCGGCGCTGGACAAGGCCGCCGAGCTGGGCCAGCTGCGGATCGCGGTCAACTGCGCCGGGATCGGCAACGCGTTCAAGACCGTCGGCAAGGAGGGCCCGTTCCCGCTGCCCGACTTCACCAAGGTCGTCACCGTCAACCTGATCGGCACGTTCAACGTGATCCGCCTCGCCGCCGAGCGCATCTCGAAGGCCGACCCGGTGGGCGAGGAGCGCGGCGTCATCATCAACACCGCGTCGGTGGCGGCGTTCGAGGGCCAGATCGGGCAGGCCGCGTACTCGGCGTCCAAGGGCGGGATCGTCGGCATGACGCTGCCGATCGCGCGTGACCTCGCGAGCCTGCGGATCCGCGTCGTGACCATCGCCCCCGGGCTGTTCCACACCCCGTTGTTCGCGGCGGCGCCGGAGAAGGTCATCAAGGCGCTGGGCGAGCAGGTCCCGCACCCGTCGCGGCTCGGCGACCCGGCGGAGTACGCCGCGCTGGCGAAGCACATCGCGGAGAACCCGATGCTCAACGGTGAGACGATCAGGCTCGACGGCGCCATCCGGATGTCGCCCCGCTGACCCGAGGAGGACGCGCTGTGCTCGCTCTGCGCTTGACCGAATTCGCCGGCCCGGACGCGCTCCGGCTGGAAGAGGTGGACGAGCCGCGCGCGGCCGGCCGCGTCGTCGTCGAACTCGACGCGGCCGGGGTGACCTACCCGGATCTGCTGCAGTCCCAAGGGCTTTACCAGGTGAAACGGGAGCTGCCCTGCGTGCTCGGCACGGAGGGCGCGGGCACGGTACGGGAAGGGCCCGGGTTCACTCCCGGGCAGCGGGTCGCGGTGCTCGCGTCGGAGGGCGCCTGGCAGCAGGTCGTCGTCGCGGACGACGACAAGGTGCTGCCGCTGCCCGACAACGTGCCCCTGACGACGGCCGCCGCGCTGCCGGTGAACTATCTGACCGGGCACTTCGCGCTCCGTCGCCGGGCGAAGGTCGAGCCGGGCGAGACAGTGCTGGTACACGGCGCCGCGGGTGGCGTCGGCGTCGCCGCGCTGAACCTGTGCCGGGCGTGGGGCCTGCGCGCGATCGCCGTCGTCAGCGACGACCGCAAGGCGAAAGTGGCCACCGCGGCGGGAGCCGACCACGTCGTTTTAGTCGACGGCTGGCTCGACGCGGTGCGCGAGTACACCGGCCGGCGCGGTGTGGACGTCGTGCTCGACCCCGTGGGCGGGGACCGGTTCACCGACAGCCTCCGCAGCCTCGGCCCTGAAGGCAGGGTCGTCGTGCTCGGGTTCACCGGCGGCGGCATTCCCACGGTCAAGGTGAACCGGCTGCTGCTGAACAACACTTCCGTACTCGGCGCGGGCTGGGGCGAGATCGTGCGGCAGGAGCCGGGCTACCTGCGCCGCCAATGGGACGAGCTGTACCCGCTGCTCGCGGATGGGCGCCTGCAGGTGACCGAGCCGGAAGCCCGCCCCCTGACCGAGGCGGGCGATGCTTTGCGAGCGCTCGGAGAACGTTCGGTGGCGGGGAAGATCGTGCTGTCCCTGCGCTGAGAATTCCCGCTGAAGGGAGGAGGGGGCCTGCGTCGCGCAGGCCCCCTCCTCCCTTGTTCGCGCATCCCGCTCGGTGGTGTGCCTTGTTCAGTGGCGCGCCTCGTGCAGTCGCGTGGCCTGCTTGGTGGTCTGCCTCGTGCAGTCGCATGGCCTGCTCGGTGGCATGCCGCGCTCGGCTGCGTGCTTCGTTCAGTGGCGTGCCTTGCGCAGTCGCATGCCCCACTCAATGGCGTGCCCCGTTCCGCGGGTGTGCCCTGCTCGGTGGCGTGCCCCGCTCAGCTGCGTGCTTCGTGCATTGGTGGCGCGCCCGCCTCACCGGCGTGCCCCACCCAGCCGCGTGCCTCGTTCAATGGGGTGCCCTGCGCGGCCGTGTGCCGCACTCAGCCGCGTCCCCACTCAGTGGCGTGCCCCGTTCGGCGGCGTGCCCCGTGCAGCGGTGTGTCTCGTTCTGTGGCCTGCCCCGTTGAATGGCGTGCCTCGCGCAGCCGTGTGCCCAACTCGGCCGCGTGCCGCACTCGGTGGCGTGCCCCTCCTCACCGGCGTGCCCCGCTCAGCCGCGTGCCGCACTCGGTGGCGCGCCCTACTCAGCGGCGCGCCTCGCGCAGCCGTGTGCCGCACTCGATGGCGCGCCCTACTCAGCGGCGCGCCTCGCGCGTCCGCGGCCCGCGCCCAGGATCCGCGCACCGCGCCCAGGATCCGCGCACCGGGCTCAACCGCGGACCGCGGCCAGGATCCGTTCCCGTACGTCCGGGCGGGGCCAGCCGGCCAGGATCATCGTCGTCACGCAGGTCGGGCGCCACCGGCGTTCGATGTCCTCGCAGATCTTGTCCGCGGGGCCCACCAACGCGACGTCTTCCACCATCTCCAGCGGGATCGCCGCGGCCGCGTCCTCCTTGCGCCCGGCCAGGTACAGCTCCTGCACCTTCGCGCACACGTCGGCCCAGCCCATCCGGGCGAACACGTTCCCGTGGAAGTTCACGTCCTTCGCGCCCATCCCGCCCACGTACAACGCGATGAGCGGCCGCAACCGGGCGGCGGCTTTTTCGACGTCGTCATTTTCGACGAGCGGAACAACGGCCGCCACCTCGAAGTCCTGAGCCGTGCGGCGCGCGCTGGGGCGCGAGAAGCCCTCGTTCAGCGCGTCGCGGTAGAACGCGTCGCTCTTGGGGGAGAACCACAACGGGATCCAGCCGTCGGCGATTTCGCCGGCCAGCGCGACGTTCTTCGGTCCCTCCGCGCCCAGCATCACCGGGATGTCCTCGCGCAGCGGGTGCACGGTCGAGCGCAACGGCTTGCCGAGCCCGGCACCGCCGTTGTGCGGCAGCTGATAATGCCTGCCCTCGAACCGGACCGGCTGCTCCCGCGCCCACACCGTGCGCATGATTTCGACGTACTCGCGCGTGCGCTCCAGCGGACGCGGATACGGCTGCCCGTACCAGCCCTCGACGACCTGCGGTCCCGAAGCGCCGATGCCGAGCAGGAACCGCCCGCCGCTGAGGTGGTCCAGGGTCAGGGCCGCCATCGCCATCGCCGTCGGCGTGCGCGCGGACATCTGGCACACCGACGTCCCCAGCTGCATCTTCGACGTCCGGGAACCCCACCACGCCAGCGGCGTCAGCGCGTCGGAACCGTACGCTTCCGCGGTCCAGAAGCTGTCCACGCCGAGCGCTTCGGCCTCCGCGAGCCGCCGTTCGATGTTCGCCGGCGGCCCGGAACTCCAATAGCCGACGGAAAAACCTGCCTTCACCTCGTTGCTACCTCCGGCTCCAGGCTGACGGGCACGCCGTTCAGCACGGCGTTGCCCGACAGCACGTCCACAATGCTCTCGTCGGTGAGGGCGTTCGCGTTGACGCCTTCGGCCCGGGCCGCGACACCCAGCCGCCCGTTCGAACTCCGCTGACCCCAGCCGTGCGGCAGGCTCACCACGCCCGGCCGGATGTCCAGCGTCGTCTCGACGTCCACCGTGACCGCGCCCTTGCCCGAGGCCACCCGCACGCGGTCGCCCGTAGCGACGCCGAGACGATCGGCGTCGGTTTCATTGACGAGCAGCGTGCACCGCTGCGGGCCGCTGACGAGGTTGGGCACGTTGTGCATCCAGCTGTTGTTCGACCGCAGCGTGCGCCGCCCGATCAACACGAAACCCGTGCGGTCGCCGCGAAGTCCGGCCGCCAGGGAGGCGACCTCGTCGCGCACCGCGTCCGGGCACAGGTCGATCTTCCCGTCGGCTTCGGGCAGTACCTCGGCCAGCCGCGGCCGCATCTCGCCGCGGTCGATCCCTTCCGGATGGTCCAAAAGGGACTGCAGCGTGAGTCCTTCAGGGTCCGCGCCGAACCCGTCGCCGAACGGGCCGAGCCGGAGCATCGCCTCGAAATACCGTTCCAGCGGCGAAGAACCGTTCAACTGCGCCCGCAGCTCGGCGGGGTCGCGCCCCAGCACCGGCGAACCGGCCGACTTCACGGATTTGCCCAGCACCGTCGTCACGAGCGACTCGCTCAGCGCGCTCGTGTCGCCGTCCTGCCCGCTCAGCAGCAACGACAGCCGCGCGAGGATCTCGTCCTCACCCGGCTGGCCGGGCGCGAGATCGACCACCGGCGGCGAATAGCGCACCACCGCGCGGACGAAGAAACTCGACAACGCCCAGTCGTAGTGCCCGGACTGCAGCACCCTCGGTGGCGGCAGGATCACGTCCGCGTGCCGGGTGGTCTCGTTGACGTACGGATCGATGCTGACCATGAAATCCAGGCCCGGCAACAGTTCCCCGATGCGCACCCCGTTCGGCGCGGACACCACCGGGTTGCCCGCGATGGTCAGCAGCGCGCGGATCCGGCCCTCGCCGGGCGTCTCGATCTCGTCGGCGAGCGTGGCCACCGGGAACTCGCCGAACACCTCGGGCAGCTCACGCACCCGGCTGTGCCAGCGCCCCATCCGGAACGGCTGCTCACGCAGGTACGCGGCGCGCGTCGGGCTCACCGGGAACAGCAGGCCGCCGGGGCGATCCACGTTGCCGGTCAAGAGATTCAGCACCTGGATGAGCCAGTTCGTCACGGTCCCGTACGACGTGGCGCAGGTACCCATCCGGCCGTAAACCGCGGCCCCTTGCGCCGCCGCGAGCTCCCTCGCCGTGGCCCGGATGTCCGCCGCCGCGATGCCGCAGACGTCCGCCACGGCCTCCGGGGCGAACACGGCGGCCAGCTCACGGACGTCCGCGAGCCCGGTCAGCCGATCGCCGTGCGGGCCGGGGTTTTCCAGGTCCTCTTCGAAGATCACGTGCACCAGCGCGAACAGGAAGTACGCGTCGGTGGTCGGGCGGATCGGCAGATGCCGGTCGGCGAGCCGGGCCGTCCTCGTCCGACGCGGATCGACCACCGTGACGGTGCCGCCGCGCTCCCGGATCGCGTGCAGTCTGCCGCGGAAATCCGGGGCAGTGCACAGGCTTCCGTTCGACTCCGCCGGGTTCGCGCCCAGGATCAGCAGATGCGAAGTGCGGTCGAGGTCCGGCACCGGGATCGCGGCGGCCGAGCCGTAGACGAGCCCGCACGCGACCTGCGTCGGTACCTGGTCGGCGGTGCTGGCGCTGTAGATCTGCTTGGTGCCCAAGGCTTTGATCAGTGGGCGCAGATACGGCGTGACGGCCAGCGAATGCGCGCTGGGGTTGCCCCGGTACAACGCGAGAGCCCCGGAGCCGTGCGCTTCCCGCACTGCGGCGAACCCGCGCGCGGCCTCCGCGAACGCCTCATCCCACGTCGCCTGCACCAGCTCGCCGTCGCGCCGGATCAGCGGTGTCTTCAGGCGGTCCGGGTCGGCGTCCAGCGCGCCGAGGTTCGCGCCCTTCGGGCACAGGTAACCGCGGCTGAACAGGTCGTTCTCGTGGCCGCGGACATCGACCGCGAAACCGCCCTCCACCTTGAACTCCAGCCCGCACGTCGATTCGCACAACGGGCAGATCCGGTAGCCGGTCATCGCGCGTCACCCGCGGCGGCCAGCTGCTCGGCCGGATCGACCAGCTTCCGGCGTGGCCTGCCCTGGCCCAGTTCCCGTTCGCGACGGTCGATCGCCTTCCAGCCCGCGAAGCCGATCGCCTCCGGCTGCCGGGAGCGGACCAGCCCGTCGAAATCTTCGACGGATGGCGTCGGCAGCGATCCCGTCTCGAAGTCCCGCAGCAGTGCGGCAACCGTCTCCTGCGCGCATTGGCGGTTCGTCCCGATGACCCCGGACGGGCCACGCTTGATCCACCCGGTCGCGTAAACGCCCGGCACCGGAGCGCCGTCGTTTTCGACGACGCGGCCCAGTTCGTTCGGCAGTGTCGCGCTTTTCTCGTCGAACGGCAGCCCCGGCAGAGGATTCGCGCGATAACCGATCGAGGTCAGCACCAGGTCGCAGTCCAAGACCTCGCGCTCGCCGGTGTCCCGTGCCCCGCCGGACTCGGTGAGTTCGTTGCGGCCCAGCAAGACGCCGGTGACCCGGCCGTCACCCAAAATCTCCACCGGCGACGTGAGGAACCGCAACACGATCCGCCGGTTGCCCTCGTGCGGCCGCGCGGCCAGCTCGCGCACGATCTCCGACTTCAGCCCAGACCCCGTCGCGCCCGCTACGTCCACAACGGACCCGAGCGCCAGCACCTCGGGCGTAGTATACGCGGCCTGGTCCGATCCTCGCCGCCCGAGCACGACCACCTCTTCGATCCCGCTGTGCGCCAAGGCTTCCAGCGCATGGTCGGCGATGTCGGTGTGCGTGAGGTCGTCCGTGACCAGGATCCGGGCGACGTCGAGCGCCACATTCCCGTTGCCCACGACGACGGCTCGTTTGCCGGAGAGGTCGAAGCGCGCGTCGCGGAAGTCCGGATGGCCGTTGTACCAGGCGACGAACTCCGTCGCCGAGTGCACGCCCGGCAGATCCTCGCCGGGAACCCCGAGCTTGCGGTCGCCCGCCGCGCCGACCGCGTAGATCACCGCGTGGTGGTGGGCCAGCAGCTCCTCGTGCGTGACGTGCTTGCCGACCTCGACGCCCAGGTGCAGCGTGAACCGCTCCCGCGCCGCCGTGCGGGTGAACAACCGCGTGACCTGCTTGGTGTGCTGGTGATCCGGCGCGACGCCGAACCGCACCAGCCCCCACGGCGTGAGCAGCCGCTCGACCATCGTGACCTCGACACCCTTGTGCGCCAGAAGTTCCTCGGCCGCGTAACAAGCCGAAGGACCCGAGCCCACGATCGCCACCCGCAGCGGACCGTCCACGGCGGGAGCCGGCGCGCGGTCGACGGGGCGTGGCGTGTAGTCGCGATGCGCGGGATCGGTGAAGTACTGGGCGTTGATCTCGGTGTACCGCTCGAAGTCCCCGGTCAGCTCGTAGTCCGCCTTGATGGCGTCGACCGGGCAGACGTCGACGCACGCGCCGCAGTCGATGCACGTCGCCGGGTCGATGTAGAGCATTTCCGCCGTCGCGTATGCGGGCTCGTCCGGACTCGGGTGGATGCAGTTGACCGGGCACACCGACACGCAGGTCGCGTCGTTGCAGCAGGACTGGGTGACGACATGGGGCACGGTTCAGCGGACCTTGTCGTGCTTGGCGGGGATATCGGTGTACTCGCGGCGGATGGCGACCTTCGCCAACTTGCCGCTGGGCAGCCGCGGGAGGGGCTCGTCGCGAAAAACGACGTAGCGCGGAACCTTGAAATCGGCCAGCTCGCGGCCACAATGCTCGATGACCGAATGGGGATCGTGTTCCCCGGTGGTCACCAGGATCGCCGCGGGCGTCTCACCGAACTTCTCGTCCTTGGCGCTGATCACCGCGACCTCCTCGACCCCGGCGAGCCCGCTGATCACCTGCTCGATCTCGACGGGGGAGATGTTGATCCCGCCGGAGATGATCAGGTCCTTCATCCGGTCGACGAATTTGAGCCTGCCCTCGTCGTCCAAAACGCCGAGATCGCCGCTGTACAGCCAGCCGTCGCGCAGCGCCCGCTTGGTGTTCTCCTCGTCCTGCCAGTACCCGGGCGTGACCCCGGGCCCGCGCAGGATGACTTCGCCGGTCTCGCCCGGATCGGCCGTCGTCCCGTCTGCACGGATCACCTTGAACTCGGTGAAGACCGAACCGGTGCCGCACGTGCCGGGATGCTCGGCCGCGTCCTCGGGCCGGGTGCTCGTCGCGACTCCACCCACCTCGGTCATGCCGTAGATCTGCCGCAGCGCGACGCCCTTCGCGCCCCACGCCTCGAGCAACGGCACCGGAACCGGGGCGCCGCCGGTGATCGCGGTCTTGATCGACGACAGGTCGGCTTCCGCGAAGTCCGGAGACTTCGCCATCGCCTCGAAGATCAGCGGAACGCCGAAGATCGCGGTGATCTTGTGTTTCTGCAGCAGCCGCACCGCCTGCCCGGGATCGAAGCTGCGTTCGACGACGAGCGTGCCGCCCAGCACCGTCGTCGTGCACAGCCCGGTGACCAGGCCCGGGGTGAACGCCAGCGGCAGCACGAGCAGGCTCCGCGAGCCTGGCCGCAGCCCTTCCTCGGTGAGCGTCAGCTCGAACGCGATGTTCAGCAGGGTCTGGTTGGTGCAGATGACGCCCTTGGACAACCCGGTGGTGCCGCTGGTGAACAGCACGATGGCGGGGTCCGCGGGGTCGATGTCGACGACGAAGTGATCTTCGGCGCCGTCCCGCGCCTCGCCGACTTCGGCCAGCGGACGCGCGCCGAGCCCCGGCATCTCCGCCTGGACCGCCGGCAGGGTCTCCAGCCCCGCGTCGTCCGCGACGACGAGTTTCGCGTCGGCGTCGGTCAGGATCTTCCGCACTTCGGCGGCCACCAGCCGGGGGTTGAGGGGCACCAGCACCGCCCCGGTCTTGAGGATGCCGAGCGCGGCGACGCACCACTCCAGGGAGTTGGACCCGAGCAACCCGACCCGGTCACCCGGCCCGACGCCCGCCTCCGCGAGCCGTCGCGCGAAACGACTGGTCCACGATTCCAAGGTCGCGTAGGACACGTCGTCTTCCGCGACGACCAGCGCGTCCTGGTCGCCCTTCGTCCGTGCCCACCAACGCAGGGCGGATACCACCGAAGCGGCCATGAGTTTTCCTCACCTTCGAGGGATCAAGCGGATTTCACGGTGGTGTAGATGGATTTCAGCGAGAAGTACGGCGCCAGACCCTCCGGCCCCATCTCGCGTCCGAGGCCGCTGGCCTTCACCCCGCCGAACGGGGCGTTCGTGTCGATGCCATAAGTGTTGACCCCGACGGTGCCGCTTTCCACCTGGCGGGCGATTTCGCGGCCCTGCTCCTCGTCGGTGGTCCACACGGTGCCGCCGAGCCCGTACTCGCTGTCATTCGCGAGGCGGATCGCGTCGTCGATTCCGTCGTAGCGGATCACTGACAGTACTGGTCCGAAGATCTCCTCCTGCGCGATGACGGAGGAGTTGTCCACGTCGGCGAACACCGTCGGCTCGACGAACCAGCCCGTGTCCTGTCCAGCGGGCACGCCGCCACCGGTCGTCAGACGGGCGCCACTGCCCTTGCCCGCCTCGACGTACCCGAGCACGCGATCCCGCTGCGCGCGGCTGACGAGCGGACCGATCGCGGTCTGCTTGTCCAGCGGATCGCCCACCCGCAGCGCCCGCGCCGTCTCGGTCACGGCTTCGACGATCTCGTCGTAGCGGGACGCGGGCGCGAGGATGCGGGTGCAGGCGTGACAGGTCTGGCCGTTGTTGACGAACGAGACCTCCGGCAACCCGCGAGTGAACACGTCAAGGTCGACGTCCGGCAGCACGATCGCCGCCGACTTGCCACCCAGCTCCAGCGTGACGGGGCGCAGCAACTCACCGCACCGGGCCGCGATCGCGCGCCCGGCCGCGGTCGACCCGGTGAACGCGATCTTGTCCACGCCGCGGTGGTCGACCAGCGCCTGTCCCGTCTCGCGCCCGCCGGGCACGATGTTGAGCACGCCCGGCGGAAGTTCGGCCGCCACCGCGGCGTCGGCAAAAGCGACGGCGTCGAGCGCCGCCTCGGGCGACGTCTTCAGCACCACGGTGCAGCCCGCGGCCAACGCGGGGCCGAGCTTCATCGCGGCGAGTGCCTGCGGGTAGTTCCACGGGACGATCGCGCCGACCACCCCGACCGGCTCGCGCCGGACGAGCGTCTCGCCCGCGAAACCGGGCCGGGTCTCCTCGCGGCCGTGGTCGCCGACCAGGCCGGCGTAGTAGCCGATGATCGCCGCGGGGGCGAACCCGTTGACCGCGCGGGAAAGCGAGATCGGCATCCCGTTCTCGCGGCTCACCAGCGCCGAGGTTTCCCGGCCCTGGGCCTTTAGCGCGTCGGCGAACCGGGCGACGATGGCCGCCCGCTCCTCCGGGGTCGCCTTGCCCCACGGCCCCTCCAGCGCCCGGCGGGCGGCGGTGACGGCGCTGTCCACGTCCTGGGCCGTCCCGACGCTCGCGGCGCCGAGGGGCTGTTCGGTCGCCGCCTCGATCACCTCGACGGTCTCGGCGGCCGACGACCCGGTCCACCGCCCGTCGACGAACAGCGTGACTCGCTCGCTACTCACAGGCAACTCCTTGCTTAACGCTCGCTAAGTCCACCATAACCTTACGTCTTTAGATGCGGAAGGTGCTTGGTGGCGGGTGGGCTGGGTTTTGTGGTGGTGCTGGGTTCGTGGGAACGGGGG
>NZ_VMNW02000071.1 GCF_007713735.2 Amycolatopsis acidicola
CCCATAGCCCGCATCGCCCGAGCCTGCGGCCCGTACCGCCACAGCCCGCTCCGCCCGAGCCTGCGGCCCGACCCCCGCACCCCCATAACCCGCATCGCCCGAGCCTGCGGCCCGTACCGCCACAGCCCGCTCCGCCCGAGCCTGCGGCCCGTACCGCCACAGCCTGCAGCGCCCGAGCCTGCGGCCCGCACCCCCGCAGCCCCCAGCCCCACGGGCGGGCTGCGGGCTGTGGGGCTATCGATCCTTTCCTGCGCCCTGCCGATTCAGTGCGCGGTTCAATGCGCCGCGCTGCGGCGACCCAGCCGTGGCATCCGATGCTGCTTCGGTGTCCCGCTGGGTTCGGTCGGGGTCGCGTCGGCGCCCATCGCGGGCTCGCGCGTCGAGTCGACCGGCGGCATGGTCTGCGTTTGCGCCGCTGCAGCCGGGGGTGTGCTGACCGTGGTGGCGTCCGCCGGAGTGCTCGCCGGGGAGCTGATGTGCGCCACCTTGCGTGCCGGCATCACCGCGAGCACCAGACCGACGATCGCGGAAACCACGTGCAGCCAGTTGTCCGCGGCGTTGAGGTTGAGCGGGTTACCCATACCCGACACCGGATTCCGGGAGATGATCCCGGTGATCATCAGGCCCCAGATCGACACCACCCCGAAGCCGAGGAACAGCAACCAGCCAAAGATCCGGGACGTCGCCGACGAACTGGCCATCACGATGCCGAGCACACCGACCACGACGTGCACGAGGTTGTGCAGCGGGTTGATCATGAACCCGAGCAGCATGACCTCGGGGTTCCCGGCGAAGTCGGAGAAGCCCGTGCGGGCGAAGCCGACTATGCCCAGTGCCAGGTACACCAAGCCGATCAGGCCGGCGAGCACCTGCACCGGCTGGATTCCGCTGACGCGGATGTGTGTGTCTTCCGAACGAGCCATGATCTCGTCCCCTTTTATAGGCGTGCGCCACTTGCCGTAGCACCGTGCGTAAAGGGGTACCCCCGTCGGAAAATCGACAAACTTACCGGGCAAGCCTCCCGAGCAGCGCGGACGCGACACCGATAGCCACTGCCGCAGCACCGATTAATACGCCGAAGTCGAGCCAGAGCCGGGACGCCGTTCCGATGAGTAAGCCGCGTAACGCGTCAACCTCGTAGCTGAGCGGATTGACGTGGTTGAGCACCTTGAGCCAGCCCGGCATCAGCTCCACCGGATACAGCGCGTTGGAACCAAAGAACAAGGGCATCGTGATGGCCTGCCCGATACCCATCAGTCGTTCCCGGGACAGCACCACCCCGGCGATCACGATGGAGAGGCAACAGAAGAACGCCGACCCCAGCACGAGCGCGAACGCGGTGCCGAGCAGTTTGAACGGGTTGACGGTCATCGACACACCGAGAATTGCTGCCAGTATGAGCACGATCAACGCCTGCGCCAGCGCCCGGATCCCGGCCGCGAAAGCCTTACCTGCCACCAATGCCGTTCGTGGTGTCGGGGTGACGAGCAGCTTCGCGAGCACTCCGGCGTCCCGTTCCCAGATGATCTGGATGCCGTAGAAGATCGCGATGAACAACGCCGACTGGGCGAGGATGCCCGGCGCCAGGAAGTCCAGGTACGGGACGTCCCCGGTGGGGATCGCCCGCAGTCTGGTGAAGGTTTCGCCGAAGATCAGCAACCACAGCGCCGGCTGGATGGCCCTGGTGACCAGTTCGGACCGGTCGTGGCGGAGCTTTTGCAGTTCCACCAGGCACATCGTGCCGACCCGGGACAGCAGTTGCTGCAGGCGGCGCGCCGGGCCGGGCTCAGCCCAGGCGGCGGGCGGTGCGGCGAGCGGCACGGACATCGCGGATCCCTCCTCCTTCGAGCTGGTCGCCGGTCACGGCACGGAACACGTCATCCAAAGTGGACCCGGGACCGAGGTCGGTCTCGAGCTCGGCCGGACTGCCCTCGGCGCGGATCCGGCCGCGGTGCATGAGGGCGATGCGTTCGCAGTACTGTTCGGCCTCGTCCATGTAGTGGGTGGTGACCAGGACGGTCATCCCGGTCTCCAGCCGGATCTGCTCGATGCGTTCCCATACGCTGGCTCGCGCGATGGGATCCAGGCCGATCGTCGGTTCGTCGAGTATCAGCAGGCGCGGCGAGCTGACCAGGGCCTGGGCCAGTTCCAGGCGCCGGATCATGCCGCCTGAGTAACCCGACGCAGGCCGGTCTGCCTCTTTGAGGAGCCCGACCGCGTCCAGCGCCGAGTCGACCTGCTCGGCCCTCGTGCGCCGCGGGACGTCGAACAGTCGCGCGAAGAGCGCCACGTTCTCCCGTCCGCTCAACGTCCCGTCGGCCGAAAGTTGTTGTGGCACATAGCCGATCAACCGGCGCACGGCCATTCGGCGATGGGACACGTCCAGGCCGAAGACCTCCACGGAGCCGGTTTTCACCGGAAGCAGCGTGGTGATCATCCGGATAGCCGTGGTCTTACCGGCCCCGTTCGGGCCGAGTAGCCCGAAGACGCGGCCGGTCGCGATCTCCAGGTCCAACCCGTCGACCGCAACTGTTTCGCCGAACGCGTGCCGGAGGGCGGTGCAGCGCACCGCTGGGGGAGAGGTCATGCGTCCTCCTGGAGGGGGCATCCATCCACTTGTCGGAAGGGTCAGGCGCCTTCTTGGATGAGGGCCAGCAGTCTGCCGAGCGCGGGCATCGCCTCGGCGATTTTTTCAGTGTCCTCTTCGGACAGTTCGGTGAGCTTTCCTGCCACATAGGCATTTCTGGCGCGCTGCCAGGTGTCGAGGCGTTCACGGGTCGCCGCCGTGACCTCCAGTCGCACGGCCCGGCGGTCGTCGGGGTCGACCTGTCGTTCCAGCATTCCTGCCGAAACGAGCTGGTTGACCAACGTACTGACGGAGTTGCCCGCCAGATGCAATGCCCGTGCGGCCGCGGCCACCCCGATTCCCGGGTTGCGCTTGACCTCGCGCAGCAACTCCATTTGCGCACCCGTCAGCTCCCGACGGCCGGGCAGTTGGGCGCGGATCTGACGACGAACCGTCCGCCGCAACCCCGCGACGGTCTTCATCAGGTTCTCCGCAAGGGCGGTTCGATCCCGAGGCATGGAGTCAAGGTAGCTCTTAGTAAGAGCTATTAGCAAGGCTCAGCTTCTGGACGGGTGGATCGATTCGCCCCTCCGGCTTGGTGCTGCCCGGGTAAGGGCCCAGTCATCTGCCTGGCCCGGCAGGCCACTGGCCTGGGCTTACGTTGCCTGGGCTGGGAAGCGTTGAAAGTCTTGTGGTGCGATCTCGCAAAGTTGGTCAGGCGGCTTCGAAGTGGGTGTTCCGCGGCGCGCGATCGTGCGACCGAGCCATGCGTGTTGTTCCGGTCGGGTATGCGCGCTCGACAAGGCGCGTGACTGTTGCGATTGTTTGACCTTTCTGTCGTGGACGTCGGGTGCTCGGGTGCTCGGGTGCTCGGGTGCTCGGTGCTCGGTGCCGGGTCTCGGGTGTGGAGTGCCGGGGGTCGCGGTGGGCGGTGCTGGGCATCCGGGCGCCTCGGCCTGGCGCACGGGTCTTACTCGATGCTCTTGTCCCGGACGGGCGAAACCTGAATGGATAGTGCAATCGGACAAGGGGCTCAAGCCCGGCTGCTGGTCTCCGGTTTTGACTCCGCCCAGCTGCACTGGCCAGCCCGGCTTACGCTCAAATTCCTTGGTGCTCGTTAGTAGTCACCTGGCTCGAATCGAGCCAGGTAGCGCGATCTAGCCGGCGGCGCTGCGGGCCAGCGCCGCGGCCAGACGTTCGGCGGCCTGCTCGTCCAGCTCGTCGTGCTCGAACAGGATCCGGTACCACAACACGCCGAATGCCTGGTCTAGCGTGAGGTCCCTGTCTTCGATCGCCACGCCACGTTGTTGTGCTCGCTCAAGGATTTCCGCCAAGGCGGCCCGTCGGCTTACGGCGAACTCCTTGAGTACTTTTGCTGCGGCGTCATCACGAAGCGCCTCGGCCATCGCGTTGCGCAGCAATGACTTGTTCGCGGCGACCGTGCGAAAAGTCGCGACGAGAAACACGTCGAGATCCTGCCCCAGTGAGCCGGTGTCCGGGACCGGCGCCTGGATTTCGGCTTGTGCCACCGCCGCTTCCAGGAGGACCGCACCTTTCGACGGCCACCAGCGGTAGATCGTCTGCTTGCCGACGCCTGCGGCCGCGGCGATGGTGTCGACACTGATCCCGACCTCGCCGTGAGCCAGCAGACCCGCGGCGGCGGCGAGGATCGCTTCGCGTGCTGCCTCGTTGCGGCGGCGTCCTGTATGCGGTCGTCGAGCCCCGGTCATGCCCGGATCGTACCCTTGCTAAAACGCATAGTCTCGACAAGTTGACACTTGTCGCGTCGGGGCTGTCTTCCTGTATCAGACGTGAACGAGTTTATCCCGCGGCTCTGTTCTCTTCGTGGGGCAGCGAATCAGTGTGGTTGTGTCTCCGGGTCTGTAGTCGTTTCGGCGGGGGTTGCAGTTGTGCTGCACACGCGACCCGTGTGGGCTCGGGCTCGTGATTTCCGATGGCAATTTCAAGCCCTGGGCGCCACCTCCTCGAAGTAATCGATGAGGCGCTCCGCGAGTTCGGCTGGTCGGCTCAGTGCGACGAGATGGCCCCCTGGCATCTGGTCGAGATCGATCCCGAGCCGATTTCGGACGACGCGCTGTTGAAATCCGACCGAGAAGAAGCGGTCATCGAAGCCCTGGAGAAATCTTGTCGGTACGTCCGGCCACTTCTGCAGTGGCCAAGGCTCGGCAAAAGGTGTGCTGGACTGTGGTGTCTCTCCTCGGGCTATTGCTTCGGCGGTGATGTCTGGCGGCACGTCGTGGAAGAAGTCACGGTATGGGTCGAAGTCCTCATGAGGGCGCGAATGATGAGTGTTGCGCCACCAGTCGCCAGGAGGCTCGCCCGGTGAAGGCATCATGGCATTGAGCATGACGAGCAGGTCGACTTTTCTTCGTTCGCAGACCAATGGTGCCGTGAAGCCTCCCAGCGACTGGGCGACCAGCACCACGTCGGACCGTTCGCCGATGGCATCCACAACCACGTCGGCGTACTCGGAAAGCCCTGCGGAATCGTCTGATGCCGGCAGTTCGATCGCGAGCGCTTCGTGGTCGTGTTTGGTCAGTTCCGGGACCAGCCGGTGCCAGTACCAGGCTTGCCCGCCTGCTCCGGGGATCAATGCGAAGGTGGCCACTCTGTGCTCCCACGTGTCGTGAACTGTTCGGCTGGGCTTTTCCCTGACAAGCGGCTGACGCAGTCGGGCACGCCGACACCGGCGTATTCCGGCACGACGTCCTCTGTGGCCATGGCTTCGTCGTGTCCGCGCCCGAGGGCTATCTGGGGAGGAGGGCCGCGGTGGTCGGTTGTGCCCGCTACCTCCGGCCTAGCCTGTAGCGCCGCGATTTTTCGAGACTCGGCGAACGTGGCCTCCTTGGCGTTCCGGTGGGACAGCATCGGAAACAGGCGCGGCTTGCTGCCGGTGGCCGCGTCGGCCAGGCTGGCGAGCTCGGTGGAGCGAAGCAAGCGCCGCGCCACTGCGTGATCGAGGGGCTGGACCTGCCCTTGGGAGAGTGTGTCGGTGGTCATGCTCCTAACTTAGTAGTGACGGATCCTGAAAAGCAAGCTACACTTTCGAGTATGCGAAGTTACGACGACCCGTGCGGCGTGGCTCGGGCTCTGGATGTGGTCGGGGAGCGGTGGGCGCTCCTCGTGGTCCGGGAGCTGCTGTTCGGTGCGAAACGGTTCAGCGACCTGGCGCGCGGCTTGCCGGGGATGAGTCAGAACGTCCTCTCGCAGCGACTGCGGGAGCTGGAGCAGTCAGGCGTCGTGCGGAATCGCCGGTTCGGGCCGCCGGTGAGTGCGAAGGTTTACGAGCTGACGGAACGCGGCGCGGATTTGGAGCCGGTGCTCATCGAGCTGGGTCGATGGGGAAGCCGGGAGATTTTGGGTGTGGATTCGGAGCTGAGCGTGGACGCGTTGGTGCTCGCGTTGAAGACCACGTTCGACCCCGAACGAGCCGTGGGGCTGGTCGGACGCTACGACCTGCGGTTCTTGGACGATTCCTTCGAGATCGAGATCGACGACGGGTATTTCCGCGCTCGCCGTGGAGGCGCGGATATGCCCGACGCGGTGTTGGAAGGTGATCCCGCGGCTATGCGCGGGGTGGTATTCGGTGAGCGGCCGCTCTCGGATGTGCACGTCGAGGGCGATCAGGAGCTGGCGCACCGTTTCTCGCGGTGCTTCCCGCGGCCGGTTCCTGCGGAATCATGAGGTGGAATCAGTCATTCCGGATGGGCGAGGAGGAGATTCAGATCGAGTAGATGATCGAAGATGATCTGGTCCACGGGGGAGACGCGATCGCGATCGGCATGGGTGAGCCAGCGCAGTTCCGCGATTTCGCTCCGCGCGACTGGTGTGCCGTGGTAGTCGGCGGTATAGCAGGTCATTCGGACCAGGACGCCGTCTCCACGTCCGTGGGCCTGGGCTTCGAAGGTGCCGAAACGTTGGGCGCTGGACGCTTCGATCGCGACACCCAGTTCTTCGTCGATTTCGCGGACCAGGGTCTCGACGTCGGATTCGCCCGGTTCCCGTTTCCCGCCGGGGAGATAAAAGGCGTCCTTACCGTGAGAGCGCGTGCTCAGGATGGAGCCTTGTTCGAGATGGATCCAAGCGATCTTGTCGATGAGAGTCACGGTTGAAGCCTAGGTGACGGGCGAAGGCCAGTGTCAGGTGTGGAGGGTGGATGGTCACGGTGATATTCGAGTTTGATGGGAGGTCTGTCATGTGAGCCGGTGCGCGCCGCCTTGTGGGCTGAGTTGCTGCCTCGCGGGTTGTGAAGGTGAGCTGCGACGAGCTTGGCTGCAATGAGGTGCAGCGCGGGTGTGGATGATCCACAACGGAATGCGGGCTTACCGGCCTGTGCCGAAGGCGGACTGGCTCTCTCGCCGCGCTAGGGTCCTGGGGGTGACTTCCCAGATCTCGACCTTGGCCGGCCGGGGGTTGTCGCATGCGGTGAAGCTCACTCACTGGGTCGGGAGTGGCAAACCCGTTACGGCCAAAGGGGTTCTGCGTCCGTCCGAAGTGCCCGCCGCGGCGGCAGTGCTTGGCGTGAAGGTGCCGAAGAAGGTGCGCACAGCAGCGGACGTCACGCCGATCCATTGGCCGTGGCTGGCTGCCGAAGGTGCGGGGCTGATCGAGATCGGTGCCTCCAAAGCGGTCGCGTGCCCGGTGGATGAAGATCCGGCCGAGCTTTGGCTGAAGGGGCTGAATGCGGTCCTGCGCGCCGAATCGCATGATCGGCACAGGAAGGGTGCGGTCACCCTTTGCCGGGCAGTCCTGAGCGCGCTTTCCGAAGAGCGCGTCGGTATCGGCAATGCTGTCGATGCTGACGAGGTTGCCAGACGTGGCGACGTTGGGGAGCGTGGCGACACTGGGAACAGCGGCAGCGGAGTGCGCCTCGAGGTGGCCGTCCGGGAGATCCTCGACGGCTACGACGACGGTGCGGCGGCTGGGAAATCGTTCCGGCAGAGCGGCCTTCCTGTTGCTGATGCTGTCGAGCTTCTGCGCACTTTTGGGGCGCTGGACCGGAAAAACCGCCTGACGCCGTTGGGGGAGTGGGTCTACCGGTGGTTCGAAGAGCGGGCTCCGGAAGCGGTCACACCGGAAACGGCTGTACCTGAGCTGCTTGCCCGTCTGGCGACGCTGCCGGAAGACGAGGCGTGGCGGCAGGCCCTGCGCTGGTTCGGTGATCGGCGGCCGGTTTTCGGTGCGGCGCAACTGTTGTACGCGGCGGAGTTCACCACACCGGTGGAGCGCGTCGCGGCGGTGGAGGTGGT
Organism: Amycolatopsis acidicola; assembly: GCF_007713735.2. Lineage (GTDB taxonomy): Bacteria > Actinomycetota > Actinomycetes > Mycobacteriales > Pseudonocardiaceae > Amycolatopsis_E > Amycolatopsis_E acidicola. Next base: position 7,837 of record NZ_VMNW02000071.1, read on the forward strand.
CGCGGGATTCGGAGACGAGGCGCTGACGGCGTGGCGGAACTCGTTGCGCTACAACAACCTCCGCGCGCACGCGTTGGCCGCGCTCGCCGACTGGGGTGAGGGGCGTGGGGTCGATGGCCCGCAACGTCGTTGGCTGGTTACGGAGTATGCGCTGTCGGCTCGGATGCGCGGCGGTGTCGAGGCTGCGTTTCACTACGTCCGCGACTGCGGTGGGCTGGAGCTGCTCGCCGAAAGTGAGCACCCGGCTGCGGCGGAGCTGCACAGGGAGCTGGCCGAGGCGAACGTCCGCGTGCGCGTGCAGCAGCTCAAAGTCGAGCCCGCCGACGGGGACGCGATGCGCGTTGTCGTGCCGGATGCGGTCACACTTGGCCGGTTGCACGAGATTCTTGGGATCCTTTTCGGACACCGGAACTTGCGGCGCGGGAACGTCCGGCATCGCGATCTGGCGCGTGGCGATTTGGGACGCGGTGCCGTCGGCTACCGCGGCTTGGGGCGCGACGGTCCGGGAGGCGGCGACGTTGGCTACCGCGATTCGGGGCGCGGCGATTTGGGTCGCGGCGCGATTGGCTATCGCGACTTGGGGCGCGGCGGGTTGGGAGGTGGCAACGTCGGATTGGGGCACGGCGACGTCGGGCACCGCGACTTGGGGCGCGGTGGTTTGGAGCGTGGCGACGGTGGATACCGCGATATGGGCCGTGGCAACGCCGGGCTGCGCGGCTCGGGGCAGCGCGATTCGGGACGCGCCGACGCCGGGCTGCGCGGCTCGGGGCAGCGCGATTCGGGACGCGCCGACGCCGGGCTGCGCGGCTCGGGGCAGCGCGATTCGGGACGCGCCGACGCCGGGCTGCGCGGCTCGGGGCAGCGCGATTCGGGACGCGCCGACGCCGGGCTGCGCGACTCGGGCCACCGCGGCTCAGGACGCGCCGAGGTGGGGCACCGCAATGCCGGACGCAGCGACGCCAGCCCCCGCGACCCGGCATACCGCAACGCCGGACTCACCGCCTTCGCGCCGCCCACCTTCGCGCCGCCCACCTTCGCGTCGCCCACCGCCGCGCCGCCTGCCTTTGGGTACCGCGGGGACGAGCCGCACGAGTTCGTTGTGGGTGGGGTGCCTTACGCGGATCCCTTCGACGGGTTGGCCGATCGCGGGGACGAGCACGAGATCCGGCTGAGCACGATCTTTCCCCGCCCCGGCAACGGGCTGACCTACATCTGCGCCGGCGAGTACAAGATCACCTGCGAGAAGATCACCGACCCGGACCCCGGGCTTACCTACCCGGTCTGCGTGCCCGGCACCGAACGGCTCAACCGGCGGCTGGCCGCGCTTCGGATTCCGCAGCCCTGAGCTGGTAGCTGTTGACCGACTCGGTCAGCTTGCGCAGGGTGTCGCGCAACTCGTCGAGGCCGGATTGGTCCAGGCCCATTGCGTCGCCGACCACGATGGGCAGCGGGGCGGCCTTTTCGCGCAGGGCCAACCCGTCCGGTGTAAGCGTGATGCGAACCGAGCGTTCGTCCTCGTTGCGGCGTTCGCGGCGGATGAGGCCGGAGCGCTCGAGTCGCTTCAGCAGCGGCGAAAGCGTCCCGGAGTCGAGGCTGAGCGCCGTGCCGATGTCCTTCACCGGGCTGCCGCCCTGCTCCCACAGCACCAGCATCACCAGATACTGCGGATAAGTCAGACCCATTTCGTCCAGCAGCGGACGGTAGAGCGCAGTGACCGCGCGCGAAGCGGCGTACAGCGCGAAGCACACCTGATCGTCGAGCTTCGGTGCGGGTCCCATGTCCTCATCATGCCTTCCGGCCTGCCTGGATCACCTGCCGAGGTGTCCCACATCTCATTGTACCCAATTAAGTTGTGCACAACTCAATTGGATACTACTTTCAATCTCGACCGGTACGACACCGCCAACCCCGAGGAGATGGACATGACCGCCAACCCGCGGAACCTCGCTCTCGAGCCCGCCGCCCAGGCCTTCGCCGAGGCGACCGCGAACCCGCCCTACCTCTACGACCTCGGCCCCGTCGACGGCCGCAAGACGGTCGACGAGGTGCAGTCCGGCGACATCGCCAAGCCGGACGTGGACATCGAGGACACCACCGTCGCCGACGTCCCGGTCTGGATCCTGAAGCCGAAGGGCGCCACCGGCACGCTCCCGGTGATCGTCTACATCCACGGCGCCGGCTGGGTCTTCGGCAACGAGCACACCCACGACAGACTCATCCGCGAGCTGGCCGTCGGCGTAAGAGCCGCCGTGGTCTTCCCGAAGTACAGCCTTTCCCCCGAGGCGCGGTATCCGGTGGCGATCGAGCAGAACTACGCGGTCGCCAAGTGGGTGGCCGAGCACGGCGCGGAGAAGGGCCTCGACGCGACCCGCATCGCCATCGCCGGGGACTCGGTCGGCGGCAACATGACAGCGGCGACCACGATCCTCGCCAAGCGGCGCGGCGGCGTCACCTTCGCGCAGCAGGTCCTCTTCTACCCGGTCACCGACGCGAACTTCGACACCGGCTCGTACGAGGAGTTCGCCGACGGCTACTTCCTCAGCCGCACCGGCATGAAGTGGTTCTGGGACCAGTACACCACCGACGAAAAACAGCGCGCGGAGATCACCGCCTCCCCGCTGCGCGCATCGCTCGACGAGCTCGCCGGGCTGCCGCCCGCACTGGTGATCACCGGTGAAGCCGACGTGCTGCGCGACGAGGGCGAGGCCTACGCGGCCAAGCTGCGCCAGGCCGGTGTGCCGGTCACGGCCGTGCGGTACCAGGGCATCATCCACGACTTCGTGATGCTCAACGCCCTGCGCGAGACCAACGCGGCCGAGGCGGCGATCACCCAGGCCGTCGGCGTACTCAAGACCGCGCTCAACGCGTAAGGCGCCCCAGCACGAACTCCCCGAGCCCGTCCACATCGGTCGCCACCGCGACCTGGACGGTGCTCGGGGCCACGGCGCCTTCGCCTTCGCCGCGCATCTCCGGCCGCCGCTGGTCGACGAGGGTGGCGCCGCGCCCCGGGCCGAACGAGCAGTCGACCTCCACCGGATGCGGCTCCGTGCGGAGGATGCCGGGGCTGATCGCCTCGGCCACCGCGACGGCGTCGTGCAGCACGATCCCGTCCCAGCCCAGGGAACGGCGGTACGAAGCCAAATAGTCGGGCGTCAGCGCGTCGAGCGCGGCGCCGATCGGCGAGGCGGCGGCCAGTTTGGCCAGCCAAGCGGTGTCCACGGCGCACTGGTGCGTCAGGTCCAGCGGCACCATCACGCACGGCACGTCCTCCTCGACGAGCACCCGCCGCGCGGCCTCCGGGTCGCTCCAGATGTTGAACTCCGCGGCCGAAGTGCTGTTCCCGCGGTTCACACCGCCACCCATCAGCACGATGCGGCCGATCTTCTCCTTCAACCGCGGGTACGCGGCCAGCAGCACCGCGATGTTGGTGAGCGGGCCGATCGGGGCGATGGTCACCGGCTCGTCCGCCGCCTCCAGCAAGGACACGAACAGCCCGATGGCGCCGCCCGGTTCTATTTCGCGCCGCGGCTCGGGCAGCGCGGCCGACCTGCCGGAAAGCCCGTCGGAGCCGTGCACGTGACCGGCCCGAGCGGGCTGCGGGTGCACGAGCGGCCGGGCCGCGCCCGCCGCCACCGGCACGTCGGAGCGGCCGCACAACTCCAGTACCCGCAAGGCGTTGCGGGTGGTCGCCTCGAGTCCGACGTTGCCGAACACCGAGGTGACCCCGAGCAGCTCGACGTCCTCGCTCAACGCGGCGAGGGAGATCGCGAAGGCGTCGTCCACGCCCGGGTCCGTATCGATGATCAGTTTGACCGGCATACTGTCAACCTATGACATCGATGTGGGGAGCGCCGCTGGTTTCGCGGGCGGCCGCCTGGCGGCGCGCGCGGCGGGACCCGCGGCAGGCTCGTTTCCTGACGGCCGACTCGCTGTGCTGGGTGCTGCGCAACCGTGCCTACACGCCCTGGTACCTCGTCCGGTACTGGCGGCTGCTGAAGTTCCGCGCCCTCAATCCGCACATCATCCTGCGCGGCATGGTGTTCCTCGGCAAGGACGTGGAGATCCACTGCCGGCCCGGCTACGCCAGGCTCGAGATCGGCCGCTGGGTGCACATCGGCGACGGCAACGCCATCCGCTGTCACGAGGGCTCGCTGCGGATCGGGGACAAGGCCGTGTTCGGGAGGCAGAACGTGATCAACGGCTACCTCGACATCGAGCTCGGCTCGGCCACGCTCGTCGCCGACTGGGTCTACATCTGCGACTTCGACCACGTGACCAGCGACATCAACCTGCCGATCAAGGACCAGGGCATCGTGAAGTCCCCGGTGCGGATCGGGCCGGACACCTGGATCGGCACGAAGGTCTCGGTGCTCAAGGGCACCAGGGTCGGCCGGGGCTGCGTGCTGGGCGCGCACGCCGTGGTGCGCGGTGACATCCCGGACTACGCGATCGCCGTCGGCTCGCCCGCCCGCGTGGTGCGTGACCGCAAGGCCGACTACGAGGCGGACGCGGAACGTCGAGAGGCGATCAAGGACATGGCCCGCAAGGCGAACAAAGCACTGCAGAAAACCCTGGAACAGGGGCAGTGACGGGGCGGGTCGCCCGCATCTACACCCACTTCGCCGAGGTCGAGGCGCCGGCGAAGTCCCGGATATACGCCGAGCTCGCGGCGCAGGTCGCGCGCGAGCCGCGGCTGCTGGGGTTCCTGGCCGAACTGCCGCCGGAGAAGTGGCAGCCGAACCTGTTCTTCAGCGCGGTGCAGTACCTGTGCGGGCCGATCCCGGACTGGCCGTGGTTTCGGGCCCGGTTCACCGACCGCGCCGACGAAATCCGCGACGTGATGCTCACGCACCGGACCCAGACCAACGAGCCCGCCCGCTGCGCGACGCTCCTGCCCGCGCTCGCCCAGCTGCCGCAACCGTTGGCGTTGCTGGAAGTCGGCGCCTCGGCCGGGCTCTGCCTGCAGCCGGACCGGTACGGCTACGACTACGGCCGCGTCACCATCCCGGGCCCGCTCACGTTGTCCTGCACCGCGAACGACGCCACGCCGCTGCCGTCGAAGGTGCCCGAGGTGGTCTGGCGCGCGGGCCTCGACCTCGACCCCGTCGACGTGACCAGCGCCGACGACTGTGCCTGGCTGGACGCGTTGATCTGGCCCGGCGAGGAGGAGCGGCGGCCGCGGCTGCGGAAGGCGCTCGAGATCGCCGCCCAGGAACCGCCGCCCGTGCGACGAGGCGATCTGCGTGCCGATTTCGCTTCGCTGGCAAGCGAAGCGCCGAAGGACGCGACGCTCGTGGTGTTCCACACCGCCGTCCTGGTCTACGTGCAAGACGCCGCCGAGCGGGCCGCCTTCGCCGAATCCGTTCGCGACGCCGGGGCCGTCTGGCTGGCCAACGAAGCCAGCACGGCGATCCCCGGCGTCGAGATCGAAGACCGGCCCGCCGACTACCTGCTGGCCAGGGACGGCCGGCCGCTCGCGTGGGCCGAATCCCACGGCAACTGGGTCAACTGGCTTTAGCCAGCGTGGCCACCGCGGCGGCGATCGCTTCCCTCGCTTCGGGATCGGCCACCAGCCCGTCCTCGCCCAGCGACGTCCGGCCCACGGGGATGTGCACGCAGGCCTCTTCGACGATGTGCACGTTCAAATAGCCCAGCACGATCCGCAGCGAGGCGTGGGCGTTCGCCGCTCCCGTCGCGGCCCATGACGCGTTGATCCACGCGATCGGCTTGCCCTGCATCGTTTCCGCGCCGACGGACCAATCGAGCAGGTTCTTGAACGAGCCCGGGAGCGCGCCCGCGTACTCCGGCGTGCAGAACAGCACCGCGTCGGCCCCGGTCAGCCGGGCGCGCAGATCCGCCACCGCGGGATGCAACGGCTCGCTGTCGTCGTCGGGGTTGAAATGCGGCAGTTCGCAGAGTTTGTCGTAGGCGTCGATGTCTTGGGGTGCAAGCGCTTGCGCCGTCTTCAGCACCGCTGCGTTCGTCGAGCCGTCCCGCAAACTCCCGCACACAGTCAGGATCATCCTGCCAACATAGCGAGATCCGCGATGAGACCGGGACGGGTCGGCGTCCAGCCGAGCAGATCGCGGGTGATCTTGCTCGAAACCGGGTTGTCGCCGCTCACGAAAGCGCTCAGCAGACCGAAATGCTGCTCGGGGTCGACGGGAGCGGCGGGCACGCCGAGGCGTTCGCCGATCGCGTTCGCCATGTCGCGGAAGGGAATCCCGTCCTCGGCGACGGCGTGCAGCCGGGAGCCGGCGGGCGCGGATTCGACCGCCAGGCGGTAGAGGCGGCCGACGTCGCGTGTGTCGGCGGACGGCCAGCGGTTGGTGCCGTCGTCCACGTAGCCGGAAACCCCTGTCGCACGGGCGATTTCGAGCAACGCCGAGCCGAGGCTGTACCGGCCGAGGCTGTGCACCGTCGGCGGCAGGCGGACGACCGAGGACCGCACTCCCTGCCCGGCGAGCGCGATCACGGCGTTCTCGGCGTCGATCCGCGGGCCACCGGGCAGCATGTCCTGCTCGGTCAGCTGTCCCTGGAAACCGGCCAGGACCAGCGCGAGCGTCGCGCTCGTGCCGACGAAGGGCTTGCCCGAACCCTGCAGGGCGTCGCCCAGGGCCGCGATCGCCTGCAGGTCCGCGGCGATCGCGGTGGCCATGTCGCCGGAGTTCATCTCGTCGTGCTTGAACGCGAGGTGGATGACGGCGTCGGCCTCGTGAGCCGCCGCGCGCAGGCCGTCGAGGTCGTCCAGATCGCCTCGGCGGATGTCGGCGCCGAGCTCTTGCACGGCGGACGCGGAACGGTCCGAGCGAGCCAGGCCGGTGACGGAATGGCCTGCGGACAACAGTTCGGGGATGACGGCGGAGGCGATGTGCCCGGAGGCACCGGTGACGAACACGCGCATGGCTGAGGCTCCTCGGCAGTGATTGCACTTGGTGTAATCACTGTAGCACCGGTGACTGCACTTGGTGCAATGACTATGCTCGGCTGATGCCTCGATGGGAACCGGACGGGGTCGGCCGCCTCCAGAACGCGGCTCTCGAACTCTTCGCCGAGCAAGGGTTCGAGCGCACGACGGTGGCCGAGATCGCCGAGCGGGCGGGGCTGACGAAGAGGACGTTCTTCAACCACTTCGCCGACAAGCGCGAAGTGCTCTTCGGCCGGGCCGCCGAGTATCAGCGCGAGATCATCCTGCGCGAGCTCGGTGAAAGCCCCGATGACGTCCCGCCGTTGGACGCGGTCGTGCGCGGTCTGCAAGCCGCTGCCGACGAGATGTTCGAGGGGAACCGCGACGACGTGATGCGCCGCGGAGCGATCATCGAGGCCAACCCCGAGCTGCACGAGCGCGAGCTTCGCAAGCGGGCCGCGCTCACCGACACCCTCGCCGAGGCGCTCCGCGCGCGCGGCGTCGACGCCGATACGGCGCTTCTCACCGCGCAAGCCGGTGCGCTCGTGCAGCAGACGGCGATGCAGCGCTGGTTGCAGTCGGCCGAAAAACGGCCTCTGCGCGAGCTTTTCGCCGAGGCGCTGGCCTCGCTGCGCGCTGTCGCCGGGACGGCTAACCCTTAGGCACGGCCGGATACGGCACGAACGTCGACGTGTTCTCGTCCACCGTCAGCTGCTTGCCGATGGTCGGGAAGGCGCGCTGCGGGCAGGCCGGCCGGTCGCACACCTTGCAGCCCATGCCGATCGGCGTGGCCGCGGCGCGGTCGTCCAGGTCGAGGCCCTGCGAGTACACGAGCCGCCGCGCGTGGCGGAGTTCGCAGCCGAGTCCGACGCTGAACATCTTGCCCGGGCTGCCGTAGCCGCCGATGTTCCGCTGGATCGTGCGCGCGACCCAGAAGTAGCTCTTGCCGTCCGGCAGCGTCGCGATCTGCGTGATCACCTTGCCCGGCGACGTGAACGCCTCGTAGATGTTCCACAGTGGGCAGGCCCCGCCGACCCGCGAGAAGTGGAACCCGGCGGCGGACTGGCGTTTGGACATATTGCCCGCGCGGTCGACCCGCACGAAGGAGAACGGCACGCCGCGGGCCTTCGGCCGCTGCAGGGTCGAGAGCCGGTGGCAGACCGTCTCGAACCCGACGCCGAAGTGGTCGCACAGGCGCTCGATGTCGTAGCGGTACTTCTCGGCGGTGGACAGGAACGCGCCGTACGGCAGGATCAGCGCACCCGCGAAGTAGTTCGCCAGCCCGACCCTGGCCAGTGAGCGCGCGGCCGGTCCGGAGAACGCCCACGAGTCGGCCAGCTCCGTGATCAGGTCGTCGTACTCCAGCAGCGCGATCTGCGAAGCCATCCGAAACGCCCGCTGCCCGATGCGAAGACTCGGCGCCATGCGCAGCACGCGGGCGCCCGGTTCGTACTTGTGCTGCTGGCCGCGCGCCTCGTCGATGCCTTCGTTGGTGACCTCGACGCCGTAGTGGTCGGTGAGCCTGTCCTGCAGCGTGCGGTGCACGCCGCCGCGCCGAAGATCGATGTCCTGAGCCATTTTCTCCGCGCGCTCGTCCAGCTCGGCGACGTAGTTCTCGCGCTCGTAGAAGAAGTCGCGGACCTCTTCGTGCGGCAGGGGCGCGGCCGCGCTGCCGTGCAGGCCCATGCCGTTTTCGGTGACCAGCGCGGCCGTGGTTTCCACCGCGTTGCGGTAGCTGCGGTGCAGCTTCACCAGCGCCTGCGCGATTCCCGGCAGGTTCGTGGCCAGCTCGTTGAGCTCGCTGGTGGTCGCCTCCAGTCCGATGGCCTCGTCGAGCAGCGCTTCCTTCACGTCGGCGACCAGGCGCGCGGCGTCGTTGTTGGCGAAGAACTCGGTGTCGACGCCGAACGCTTCGGTGATGCGAAGGAGCACCGGAACGGTCAGCGGACGGGCGTTGTGCTCTATCTGGTTGAGGTAGCTGGGGCTGATTTCCAGCAAACGTGCCGCGTCCGCCTGGCTCATCGAGCGGGTTTCGCGGAGATGGCGGAGTTTCGCCCCGGCGAAAGTCTTGTCTGGCATCGGCCCTCCTGGCGCAGATCTTCCGGCCCGTACCGATCAAGAAACCGGTTCAGTCGTCAAGATTTCGAGCTGCTGCGAAGCCCTCGTTCGCAACCTTCACAACATGCTACGGAAATTTCGCAAAAATTGGCAAATTGGAGCAGTGGCGGCGTTTCCGCAGGCCATGTCATGGTCATGGGCAGACAGCGAGTCATCGCAAAGTTCGCAAAGGTGGAGACATCTCATGGCACAGAACCTCGAGCAGGCGGCCGCAGAGCTGGCCAAGCAGTGGGAGAGCGACCCTCGGTGGAAGGGCGTCAAGCGGTCCTACAGCGCGGCCGACGTGATCAAGCTGCGTGGCAGTGTGGTCGAGGAGCACACCCTGGCCCGGCGTGGCGCGGAGAAGCTCTGGCAGCTGCTGCACAGCGAGGACTACGTCCACGCGCTGGGTGCGCTGACCGGTAACCAGGCGGTGCAGCAGGTGCGCGCCGGCCTCAAGGCGATCTACCTGTCCGGCTGGCAGGTCGCGGCCGACGCCAACCTGGCTGGCCAGACCTACCCGGACCAGAGCCTGTACCCGGCCAACTCGGTGCCCGCCGTCGTGCGTCGCATCAACAACGCGCTGGGCCGTGCCGACCAGATCAACTTCGCCGAGGGCAACACCGACATCGACTGGTACGCCCCGATCGTCGCCGACGCCGAGGCCGGTTTCGGTGGCCCGCTCAACGCTTTCGAGCTGATGAAGGGCATGATCGCCGCCGGTGCCGCGGGCGTGCACTGGGAGGACCAGCTCGCGTCCGAGAAGAAGTGCGGCCACCTCGGTGGCAAGGTGCTCATCCCGACCAAGCAGCACGAGCGCACCCTGAACGCCGCCCGCCTCGCCGCGGACGTGCTGAACGTGCCTTCGCTGGTCGTCGCCCGCACCGACGCGCAGGCCGCGACGCTGCTCACCAGCGACGTGGACGAGCGTGACCAGAAGTTCCTGACCGGCAACCGCACCGCCGAGGGCTTCTACGAGGTCAACAACGGCATCGAGCCGTGCATCGACCGCGGTCTGGCCTACGCGGAGTACGCCGATCTGCTGTGGATGGAAACGTCCACTCCGGACCTCGAGGTCGCCCGCAAGTACGCCGAGGCGATCAAGGCGAAGTACCCGGACCAGATGCTGGCCTACAACTGCTCGCCGTCGTTCAACTGGAAGAAGCACCTCGACGACGACACGATCGCGCGGTTCCAGCGCGAGCTGGGCGCGATGGGCTACAAGTTCCAGTTCATCACCCTCGCCGGCTTCCACGCCCTGAACTACTCCATGTTCGACCTGGCGCACGGCTACGCCCGCGAAGGCATGTCGGCCTACGTCGAGCTGCAGGAGCGCGAGTTCGCTTCCGAGGAGCGGGGCTACACCGCGACGAAGCACCAGCGCGAGGTCGGCACCGGCTGGTTCGACCAGGTTTCCACCGCGCTGAACCCGGAGAGCTCGACCACCGCGCTCAAGGGTTCCACCGAGGAAGCCCAGTTCTGAGGTAGCGAACGGGCCGGCGCCGCCGACACGGTGGCGCCGGCCCGCACCGCCCGCCGCGCAAGCCGAAGAGAGGTAGTAGTCATGTTCACGTCCCGGATCGACGTCGCCGGTCCCCGCGGGGAGCGGTTCGACGAAATTCTCACCCCGGCCGCGGTGGAGTTCGTCGCCAAGCTGGACAACGCTTTCGCCGGCCGCCGCCGTGAGCTGCTGGACGCGCGCCGCACGCGCCGCGAAGAGCTGGCCTCGGGCGAGCGCCCGCTGGACTTCCTCCCGGAGACGCGCTGGATCCGCAACGACACGTCGTGGCAGATCGCCCCGCCCGCGCCCGGTCTCGAAGACCGCCGCGTGGAGATCACCGGCCCGACCGACCGGAAGATGACGGTCAACGCGCTCAACTCGGGCGCGCGGGTGTGGCTGGCCGACTTCGAGGACGCGACCTCGCCGACGTGGCAGAACATCATCGGCGGTCAGCTGAACCTGTTCGACGCGATCCGCCGCAACATCGACTTCGAGTCGAACGGCAAGCGCTACACCGTCGGCGACTCGCCCGCGACCATCGTCGCCCGCCCGCGCGGCTGGCACCTGGTGGAGAAGCACCTGCGAATCGACGGGCGTCCGGTTTCCGCGAGCCTGGTCGACTTCGGGCTCTACTTCTTCCACAACGCACGCCAGCTACTGGCGCGCGGCAGCGGCCCGTACTTCTACCTGCCGAAGCTGGAGAACCACCTCGAGGCGCGGCTGTGGAACGACGTTTTCCGGCTGGCGCAGGACGAACTGGGCATCCCGCAGGGCACGATCCGGGCCACCGTGCTGATCGAGACGATCACCGCCGCGTTCGAGATGGACGAGATCCTCTACGAACTGCGTGAGCACGCCGCCGGGCTCAACGCGGGCCGGTGGGACTACATCTTCTCGCTCATCAAGAACTTCGCCGACCACGGCGCGGACTTCGTGCTGCCGGACCGCGCGCAGGTCACCATGACGGTGCCGTTCATGCGCGCCTACACGGAGCTGCTCGTGAGCACCTGCCACAAGCGCGGCGCGCACGCCATCGGCGGGATGGCGGCGTTCATCCCGAGCAAGGACCCCGAGGTCAACGCGAACGCGCTGGAGAAGGTGCGGCAGGACAAGGAACGTGAGGCCGGCGACGGGTTCGACGGTTCGTGGGTCGCGCACCCCGGCCTGGTCCCGGTGTGCGAGAGCGTGTTCACCGAAACGCTCGGCGGCTGGCCCAACCAGCTCGGCAGGCTGCGTGACGACGTCGACGTGACCGCCGAGGACCTGCTGAACGTGGCCAGCGCCGGTGGCGAGGTGACCGAAAAGGGCTTGCGCGCCAACATCAACGTGGCTCTGCGCTACGTCGACTCGTGGCTGCGTGGCGCGGGCGCCGCGGCGATCTTCAACCTCATGGAGGACGCCGCGACGGCCGAGATCGCCCGCTGCCAGGTGTGGCAGTGGATCCGCAACGGCACGAAGCTCGACGACGGCACCGCCGTCACGCCGGAGCTGGTGTACGAGTGGCTGGACGAGGAACTCGCCGGCGTCCGCGCGGACCTCGGCGAAGGCAACCGGCTCGACGATGCGCGGGAGATCTTCGTGGAGACCGCGCTCGGCGAGAAGCTGCCCGGCTTCCTCACCTCGGGCGCGTACGCCCGCTACCTGACCGATTTGACCTGACAAGACCCCGTTTTCCCTCCTCCTGACGGGGAAAACGGCTCGCGCTGATCTCTGGCCGGACGGCGCGCGAAAGGCCCGGTGGGAAACCCCAACTTCCCACCGGGCTGTTTTCGTGCTGGCGAGGAGAACGCTGGTTCTCTATGCTGGGGAGAACCGACGTTCTCTCTTGGAGGTCCCGATGAGCCGCCCGCCGTTCCCGCCGTTCGACGAGACGACCGCCGCGCAGAAGGTGCGGGCGGCCGAAGATGCTTGGAACACCAGGGATCCCGAGCGCGTGGCGTTGGCGTACACGGAGGATTCGGTGTGGCGCAACAGGGATCAGCACGTCGTCGGACGCGAGGCCATCGTGCGGTTCCTGACGGCGAAGTGGGAGCGCGAGCTGGATTACGCGCTGCGCAAGGAACTCTGGGGCTTTCGCGGCAACCGCATCGCGGTGCGTTTTCAGTACGAAAGCCATGATTCGGAGGGGCGCTGGTACCGGAGCTACGGCAACGAGCTGTGGGAGTTCAGCGACGACGGCCTGATGTGCCGACGCGAGGCCAGCATCAACGACGTGCGGATAGCGGAGAACGAGCGGAGGATCTTCGGCCTCCGAAGCGAGCGCGACGAGTCATTGCCGGTGTTCTGACGGGTGCGGACCGCGCCAGCGGTTCGCACCCGGAGTTGGGTGTCATCCCGTCGCCTGCCCAGGCCCTCATCACTTCGCCCCGGACCCGCAACCTTTTTGCCCGGCGCGGGCCTGGCAACACAGAGCTTGCGGGTCCGGGGTGAAGTGATACCGCTTTCGCGGGCGACGGGATGACACCCAACTCCCCCAACCCAGCCACGCACTTTCGGTGAGTGGATCTGCGAAACCCCTGTTATCCCGGAGTCTGCCTCCCCGGCGAGGGGCTTCTTTCCCCTCGGCCTTGTTGTTGCGTTGGGGCAGCAACGGACGCGCGCGGGGCGCGCTGTGTGGACCCCTCCGCCGCCCCGATCTGTGAGTGTTTGCGATCTTGGGGCTGCGTCAAGGCGGGAAAGAGTACCTTGACCCAGCCCCAAGATCGCAAAAGCAGGCTGGGGATCGGAGCGGCGGAGGGGTGTGGTCGTCGGGTGTTCCCGGCTTTCGTTGCCGGGTGGCGGTGGAGTGCGTGGTGGGGTGGCTCGCGTTGCGTCGCCGGGTGGCGGACGCCCTTATCCCGCTTGAGATCTACGGATTGAAGGCATTGCCCGTGGGGATTTTGGGCCTTGGCAGCTCTCCGTGATCCACGGCCTTCGCGCGGCGGTAGACCTCGGCCGTTGCCTCGGCGATGCGGGCCCAGTCGAAGTCGACCGAGAGGCGGGCGCGGGCTGTGCGGGCGCGGGCTTTGGCGGCTTTACGGTCCCGCAGCACCGAATCGACGGCATCGTGCAGTGCTGCTACGTCGCCGGGGGCGAAGGACAGGCCGCTGATCCCGTCGATGACCACCTCGCCGAGACCGCCGGCAGTCGAGGCGATCAGGGGTGCCTCCGAGGCAGCCGCTTCGAGGGCGACGATGCCGAAAGGTTCGTAGCGGCTGGGCAAAACCACGGCGTCGGCAGCCGCGAGCGCGGCGCGTAGCTCCCTGTCCGGGAGGTGCCCGGCGAAGTGCACGGCGCGGCGGATCCGCAGTTTCCGTGCCTGCTCGATGAGCGGCTCCAGATGCCTGCCCCGCCCGGCCACCACGACACGGGCGCCTGGGTGTTCGCGCCGGATTTGGGGGAGTGCGGCCAGCAGGTCCTGCACGCCTTTTTCCCATTCCAGCCGACCAAAGTAAAGCAGGAGCGGCTCGCCCTTGGGGCTGAAACGTTCGCGGGCCGCGGCGATCTCGCTTTGCGGCACGCGCCAGCCGCGTTCCTCGATGCCGTTGTGGATCACCGTGATCCCGTCGGGCTCCAGGTCGAACAGCCCGGCGACCTCGGTGCGCATCGCCCGAGAGCAGGTGATCAGCTCGTCCGACCGGTTGGCCAGCCACCACTCCGCGGAGTGCACCTGCTGGTTGAGCGGGTATGACAGCCAGCCCGAGTGCCGTCCGGCTTCGGTGGCGTGGATGGTCGAGACCAGCGGCTGCCCGCCCGCCTCGGCGAGCGCGATCGCGGGGTGGGCCACCAGCCAGTCGTGCGCGTGCACCACGTCGGGCTGCCAGGTGCGGAACAACTCCAGCCCGGCACGCACCATCGCGTGCCCCATGGCCAGCGTCCAGGCGACCAGATCCTGTTCGAAGGTCACGTGCATCGGGTCCTCGGCGACCCGGATGACACGCACCCCGTCGACCGTCCGGTCGGTGGTGGGGTGCGTGTGCGCGTCCGTCCCCGCGACATGCCGGCACAGCACGACCACTTCGTGACCGTCTCTGGCCAGGTGACGGGCGAGGGCGTGCACGTGGCGGGCGAGCCCGCCGACCACGACCGGCGGGTACTCCCAGGAGAGCATCAGCACACGCATGAGCGAAGGTTACTCACTAGTCAACTTCGCTGAGCACTGCCCGAGGGGGACGAATTTAAAGATAGTGATTTAAGTCACGTTACAGCACGAGCAATCCGAACACGCTCGAAGTCGCCGACGCGTAAAGACCCGTTTCCGGGTGGAACACGCGCAGGCTCAGCTGTGCCGAGACAGTGAAACTGAGATCGATGCTGAACAGCCCGTTGGGGCGGCAGGACCCGGTGCTCAGGTTCACCCACACCCCCGCCTGCAGGCTCTGCACGATCACAGGCTCCAGGCTGTCGACCCGGTTCTGGCTGGACGCGTCCAGGTCTCCGGTGATCTTCACCTTCTCGCCGACGTGCACGCTGTCCTTCTCGGCCTTGGCGTGCACGGCAACCTTCGATTTGGGCGCCGCCGGGGCGGCGGAGGCGGCAGGCGCGGCGGTCAGCATCGCGCAGCCGGTCAGCAGGGCTATCAGTGCAGTGCGAAAACGCGATCCGTTCATGCCCGAAGTGCACCACCGGCGGGCCGCGAAGGAGCCGGAGTACGCCCGATGGAGGGGTGACGCGCCACCTGGCCAGGTGAAGCGGTGCCTGTCGGTGGTCGGCCTCAGAGCAGCCGCGCGTCCAGCTGCCCGAACAACCGGTCCCCGGCAAAGGAAACCGCGCGGCCCGCGGCGAGGGCGTCGAACCGTTCGGTGTGCACGCGGGCGCGGCGGCGGGCGTAGTCGGCGGCGGAGTCCTTGGTGACCATGAACGCCCAGTCGCTGGAGAGCGCGAGCATCGCCTCGGTGACGGCCATGTCCCGCACGGGATCCCGGAACTCCGTCTTCGGCAGGGCGAGCAGCCGCTGCTGCAGCGCGGCGTTGTCGGCGACCATGTCGGCCACCTGCTCGCCGTCCCACACCCGCCAGTCCTTGCCCGAACCCCAGGACGACGCGGGCAGGTCGACGGGCGAGCCCAGATGCCCGGCGGCCAACGCGCCTTCCAGCGTCGTGACGCGGACCCCGGCTTCGGGCAGCGCGCGCAGGATGCCTTCCAGCCACGCCGGCCCTTCGTGCCACCAGTGCCCGAACAACTCGGTGTCGTACGCCGCGACGACGAGCGCCTGGCGTCCGTGCCGTTCCCGGAGTGAGCGCAGCCGGGTGACCACGGTGTCCACGAAGTCCTTGACGTGCAAGCGAAGCGTGTCCTCGGCCAGCGCCGGGTCGTAGGGCGCCTTGTCCTGCGGCGCGACCGTCTTCCCGGTGACCCGCGACGGCTTGAGCCCCACTTCGTGCGCCCAGGTGTGGAAGTCGCGGTAGTTCGCGTGCCCGGGATAGCCCGCCTTCGGTGACCAGACCCGGTACGTCACCTCGAGGTCCCGGCCGAAGCAGACCACGTCGGAATCACCGACCGTGCGCGCGGCCGACGTGTCGCCATGCAGCGAAGGGCCGTCGACGAGGAAGCGCTCCACGCCGGCGGCCGCGTAACCGTCCTCCATGCCGGGCGCGTAGCCGCACTCCGGCGCCCAGATGCCCGCCGGGCGGCGCCCGATCCGCAGGTGCGTGTCGTCCAAACCGCCGCGCAGGGCGAAAGCTCGGATCCGCGGGTCGAGCAGCGGCTGGAACGGGTGGGTCAGCGGGCCGCCGAGCAGCTCGATGGTTCCACTGTCCACAAACGACCTGAGCACGGGAGAAAAGCCGTGCCGCCAACGGGTTTCGAACTCCTCCGTCGCGTGCGCCGCAGCGCGGTGCTCGAGCGCGCCCAGCTCACCGAGACCGGGCAGGGTGCTGGCCTGCATCGCCCGCAGCTGCCAATGCCCGAGCCACTCGTGGAACGCGCGCAACGAGTACGGGTCGTCCAGCTGCGCGGCCAGCACCGGTGTGACGCCGAGGGTGAGCACGTCGCGCCTGCCCTCTTCGGCGAAGCGGTGCAGCAGATCGACCACCGGCAGGTAGGAATGCGCCCACGCCTGGTAGAGCCATTCCTCGCCGACCGGCCAAGACCCGTGATGCGGCAGCCACGGCAGATGGCTGTGCAGGACAAGGCAAAAAGTGCCCTCTTCTTGGCTCACGGGCGCACCGCCACGGCGACGAGGTCCAGGCTTTCGTCCAGCCGTTCGCCGTGGATCTCGAAGTCCTCGGCGCGGATGGCGGTGATGTCCGACAGCAGCGGTTCTGGCCACGTGGCCTGTCCCGGCAGCTGCCCCATCACCACCTCGAGCTGCGCGTCGATGATCGAACCGCCGTAGCGCTCGTCGAGCGCGCGCATGCCCGGGCCGTGGTGCAGCCCGTGCAGCAGCTCCACCTCGAAGCCCGCTTCACGCAGCAGTTCGTCCAATTCGGACGGTGCGAGTTCCCTGGTGTGGAACGGATTGAGCGGAACATCGCTGTCCGGGGTGAAGGTGAGCCTGTTCGGCGTGGTCACCACGAGCCGCCCGCCTGGCCGCAGCACCCGCAGGCATTCGGCGAGAAATCCCGCCTGGTCCCAGAGGTGCTCGATCACCTGGAAGTTCGCCACCGAGTCCACAGTGGACGAACGCAATGGCAGGTACGCCAGGTTCGCGCGCAGCACGTCGAGCCGGGGGTAGCGCCGCGAGACGTGCGCGACCGTCGGCTCGTCGTAGTCCAGTGCCAGCACGCGTTCGGCCTGTCCGGAGATCAGCGCGGCGCCGTAACCCTCGCCGCAGCCGGCTTCCAGCACCGTGCCGCCCGAAACGTGCGGCAGCAGCGCCAGGTAGGCCGCCTCGTGCCGGCGGAACCAGTACGTCTCCTCGGGGATCCCCGGAACCGTCCGTTCCCCGGTGAGGTGCAGCGCTTCGGCGCGCGCGGATGAGGTGCTCACGGTGCGACCCTACTTGCCGGTACTCACGGCCATTTCCGCAAGACGACCGACCACGAGCCCTGCTCGACGCGGAACTCCGGCACCGGGCTGCCCGCGCGCGCCATCGCCGAGCGGATCCGCCAGATGCCGCGGCCGAACCGGTTCACGTAGCCCAGCGCCTTCATCGCCCTGGCCAGCCCCGGGTTGCGGTAGTCGTTGACGCGGTCGAAGTTGTCCGGCCGCACCTGGCCGAACGGGCCGCCGGGGTTGGTCACCTCGATGCGGTCGTCGAACCACGCGATGCGCACCGGCGCGTGGGAACGCTCGTAGTCGCGGTGCATGATCGCGTTCATGCACGTCTCGCGGAGCGCCTCCAGCGGGTAGTCCGGCAGCTGCTCCTCTCGGAACAGCCCGTCGCCCTCGGCGAGCTTGTGGCGCAGGTGGCTGGTCAGCAACGCGGACAGCCGGGTGGCCGTGCCGACGAGATTGCCGCGCAGCTCGTGCTGGTCCACGACCGGCGCGTCGAGGTCGAGGCCCTGGTAGCGGATGAACTGCAGGTACGCGCCGGGCACGTGGGCCGCGGGATCCCGGCCGACCGCGATCAGGCCGAGCCCGGTCGGGGTGCCGGACGGCGTGGTCAGCCGGAGCCACGCCAGGTCGGCCTCCACCGGCCGCTGGTTCTCCTCCAGCGACTCCGCGGCGACGAACGACGGCAGGTAGGTGGTGGTGAACAGCCGGAGGTCCAGGTCGTTCTCGTCCGCTGTCAGCACCGGTCTCGCGTCGAAGGGGGCGGTCGAAAACCGCCGCTGCTCGGCCAGCAGGCGCTCTTCGTCGCTGGTCGCTTCCCGCGTTTTCGTCCCCTGGTGCACTCAGCAGCTCCTTCGCTAGTGCGGCTGAGGGAGGACCCTATCGGGTGAAGATCAGCGAACGTTACAGGTCTGCCCGAAAATCTCCGGGATCAGTGCGAACGGCGCTTACCGGACAGCTGCCGCCGGACTTTTTCCACCGCGTCCTTGGCCTGCTGACGGCGTTTCGGGTCATTCGCGAAGTCCTTCGCCTGCCGGATCGCCTGGCGGCCCTGCGGGCTGTTGGCCAGGCGCGAGAGCTTGGTGAACAACGAGGCCATGTCACTCCTCCGTGGTGTCCGTTTCGTGCCTTTCCAACGGACGGCCGCCCGGCCGGAGTTCCCGTCAGACCGGGGAGACGGTGATGCTCATCGAGCCGGGTCCGACGTGCGCCCCCACGACGCTGCTGGCTTCGACGACGGTCAGGTCCCGCACGTTCGGGATGCGGTCACGCAGCTGGTGCACCACGCTCATTTCCCGGTCGGAGCGCCGGAAGGTCGACACCGCCAGTTCGGTGGGATGGCCGCCCGCCCGTTGCGCGGCGATTTCGAGGAGCTTGTTCATCGCGCGGCGCGCGCCCGGCACCCGGCTCAGTGGCGCGACCTCGCCGCGGCGTACGGTCAGCAAGGGCTTGATCGACAGCGCGGTGCCGAGCATCGCGGACGCGGCGCCGATCCGGCCGCCGCGGCGCAGGTATTCGAGTGTGTCCACGAAGAGCAGTTCCGAGCTGCTCGTGAACCGGCGCTCGGCTGCTTCGACGACGCGGTTGACCTGCGCGCCGGCGGCCGCCGCGCGCGCCGCGGAGAGCACCGCGAAGCCGAGGCTCATGCCGACCGTGGCGCTGTCGAGCACGTACACCGGGATGCGCACCTGCTCGGCGGCCTGGCGGGCGGCGTGCACGGTGGCCGACATCCGGCCGGAGATGTGCACGCTGACCACGGCCGCGGCGCCGGCGGCCGCGGCGTCCTGGTAGGTCCAGAAGAACGCCCCCGGATCCGGCGGCGACGTAGCGACCGGCATCCCGGCCTCCAGCGAGTCGACGAGCTCCCCGCGGTCGAACCGGGACTCGTCGTCGATCCGGTCCGCCACCTGGAGCTGGAGCTGGATCACCTTGATGCCCCACTGTCTGACCAACTGGTCGGGCAGGGAGGCCGTGGAATCGGTTACTACCGCTACGTGAGTGGACACGGTGTGTGAGGTTAACCCGAAAGGTCTACGACGTGTAGTCCGTCCGCCCGGGAATCCACCCGGAGTAGTATCTTGGCGTCGGTGAGAAACCGGGACGATGGTCCTAGTAGATTGCGAATCCAGGTGAATGGCGTCACCTCGGCGCGCCAGGAGACCGAAACGTCCATACGCTACCGGCAAGTAGCGCACGTTAAGGGAGGTCGAAGCAGACCCATGACGAATATCGTCGTCCTGGTCAAGCAGGTGCCGGACACCTATTCGGAGCGGAAGCTCTCCGATGCTGACCACACACTGGACCGCGAGTCCGCCGATGCGGTGCTCGACGAGATCAACGAGAAGGCCGTCGAAGAGGCCCTCAAGATCAAGGAAGCCGGCGAGGGCGAGGTGACCGTGATCTCGGTCGGCCCGGACCGCGCCACCGACGCCATCCGCAAGGCCCTCTCGATGGGCGCGGACAAGGCCATCCACGTCTCCGACGAGGCGCTGCACGGCTCCGACGTGATCGCCACGTCGAAGGTGCTGGCTGCCGCGATCGGCAAGGTCGAGGGCTACGACCTGATCATCGCCGGCAACGAGGCCTCCGACGGCCGCGCCGGTGCGGTGCCCGCGATCCTCGCCGAGCTGCTCGGCCTGCCGCAGCTGACCTTCGTGCGTGAGCTGACCGTCGACGGCACCAACGTCAAGGCCGACCGCGAGACCGAGGACGGGCTGACCCACCTCGAGGCGAGCCTGCCGGCGCTGGTGAGCGTGAGCGAGAAGATCAACGAGCCGCGGTACCCGTCCTTCAAGGGCATCATGGCCGCGAAGAAGAAGCCGGTCGAGACGCTGACGATCGCCGACCTCGGCATCGACGCGGGCGCGGTCGGCCTGGCCAACGCGCAGTCCGCGGTCACCGAGGCGGCCCCGAAGCCGCCGCGGCAGGCCGGTCAGCGCGTCGAGGACGAGGGTGACGGCGGTTCGAAGATCGCCGAGTACCTGGTCGGCCAGAAGATCATCTGAGAGGGGTAACGAGACATGGCTGAAGTACTGGTTCTCGTCGACCACCTGGGCGGCGAACTCAAGAAGCTGACCTTCGAGTTGCTCACGGCCGCGCGCGAGCTGGGTGAGCCGTCGGCCGTCGTCGTGGGTGCCCCCGGCACCGCGGGCAAGTTCAAGGAGCAGCTGGCTTCCTACGGCGCGCAGAAGGTCTACGTGGCCGAGTCCGACGACGCCTCGAACTACCTCGTGACGCCGAAGGTGGACGTGCTGGCCGCGCTGGCCGAGCGGGTGTCCCCGGCGGCCGTCATCGCCGCCGCCACCGGTGAGGGCAAAGAGGTCACCGGCAGGCTCGCCGTGCGCCTCGGCGGCGCGCTGCTCTACGACGTGGTCGGCGTCAACTCCGATGGCACCGTCGAGCAGTCGATCTTCGGTGGCGCGTACACCGTGAAGTCCAAGGCGGCCAGCGGCCTGCCGGTCATCACGGTGCGCCCGGGCGCGATCGACGCGGCCGAGGCCGAGGGCGCGGCCGCCGAGGAGACCGTCGAGGTCCCGGCGACCGACGCGGCCAAGTCCGCCAAGATCACCGGTGTCGAGCCGGTCGTCGGCGGCGACCGCCCCGAGCTGACCGAGGCCTCGATCGTGGTCTCCGGTGGCCGTGGTGTCGGTTCGGCCGAGAAATTCGACGTCGTGGAGAAGCTGGCCGACTCGCTCGGCGCCGCCGTCGGTGCCTCGCGTGCCGCGGTCGACTCCGGCTACTACCCGGCGCAGTTCCAGGTGGGGCAGACCGGTAAGACGGTCTCCCCGCAGCTGTACGTCGCGCTGGGCATCTCCGGCGCGATCCAGCACCGCGCCGGCATGCAGACCTCGAAGACGATCGTCGCGGTGAACAAGGACCCCGAGGCGCCGATCTTCGAGATCGCCGACTTCGGTGTCGTTGGCGACCTGTTCAACGTCGCCCCGCAGCTCACCGAGGCGGTCGCCCAGCGCAAGGGCTGACGTTCGAAATCGAAGAAGGGCACCCTCGCCACGGCGGGGGTGCCCTTCTTCGTGTGTGGTTCACATAAAGTGCATGGACTCGTCACGGTTTGGGGGTCCTGGTGGTTTCGTCCCCGCGGTCATCCTGGACGCATGACGCGGTCACAGTTACTCGTCAGTGCCGAAGCCGCCGAGGGCGCTCGGCACTACTCGCTGCTCGTCGCCGGATCGGATGAAATCGTTGCGGCCCAAAGACTTCGTTACCAGGTGTTCGCCGGCGAAATGGGCGCGCACCTGCACTCGCTGAAAGACGGACTGGACGCCGACCGCTTCGACGAGTTCTGCGACCACCTGGTCGTTCGCGAGGACACCAGCGGCGAGATCGTCGGCACCTACCGGATGCTGCCGCCGGACCGCGCCGCCGACGCGGGAATGCTGTACTCCGACACGGAATTCGACCTGACGGCGCTGGCCGGGGTGCGCGGCTCGCTCGTGGAGACCGGGCGCTCCTGCGTCCACCCCGACCACCGCTCGGGCGCCGTGGTGAGCCTCGTGTGGGCCGGGATCGGGCGCTACATGCTGCTGGCCGGGCACCGCTACCTCGCCGGCTGCGCGTCGGTGCCGCTGGACGACGGTGGCTCGTTCGCCGCGGGTGTCTGGGACCTGGTCAAGACCAAGCACTACTCGGACGAGGCGCTGCGGGTCATGCCGCTGAACCCTTGGCAGAGCCACGAAATCGCCCGTCCCGCGCGTGCGGTGCTGCCGCCGTTGATCAAGGGCTACACGCGGCTGGGCGCGAAGGTGTGCGGCCCGCCCGCGCACGACCCCGACTTCGGCGTCGCGGACTTCTTCACGTTGCTCGACCTGCAGCAGATGGACGAGCGGTACCTGAAGTTCTTCCTGGGAGCGGGGGCGTGAGCCACGCCTGGATGCCCGCTTCCCCTTGTGGCGCGGGATGTCTGACCCCGGCGGGTGACCCGGTGGCGTTCCCGCGGCGGGTGCTGCGGATCGCCTCGGCGGTCTCGGTGGTGCTGCTGGCGTTCGCGGTGAGCCCGCTGTTCGTGCTCCGCGGCGCGCGGGATCCCTTGGCGCGCTTCATCTTCCGCTCGGTGCTGCGAGCCTTCGGCGTGCGGCTGGTGGTCTACGGCGGCAAGGAGTTCGCCACCGCCGAGGCCGGTCGTGGCGCGCTCGTGGTGACCAACCACGTGTCCTGGTTGGACATCGTCGCGGTCAACGCGCTGCGGCCGATGCGCGCGCTGGCGAAGAAGGAGATCGCGAGCTGGCCCGTGCTGGGCAGGCTGGTGGCCAAGGGCGGCAGCGTTTTCCTCGACAGGGAAAGCCTTTCCTCGTTGCCGGGCACGATGGCCGAGCTGGCCGGCGCGCTGCGCGCCGGCGCGCTGGTGAACGTGACACCCGAGGGCACCACGTGGTGCGGTCCGGCGTCCGGTCGTTTCCGCCCGGCCACGTTCCAGGCCGCCATCGACGGTGGTGTGCCGGTACGGCCCATCGCGTTGCGCTACCGCCTCGCCGACGGCCGCGAGACCACGCAGCCCGCATTCATCGGCCCGGAGTCGCTGATCGACTCGCTGCGCCGGGTGGCGCGGTTGCGCGGACTGGTACTGGAAATGCACGTGTGCGAAGAGATCGCTCCGGGTCGCGCCGCGGATAGGCGAGAGCTGGCGGAGCTGGCCGAGACGGCCGTGCATTCGGCGCTGGGCACGATGCGTTTCCCGCGCCGGGCCCGGGTGCTGCCGCCGCTGGTGACCGCCCCCAAGTAGAAACGCGTTGACCTCCACCGCACTGGAGGTTGCAGGCTGGATCCGTGATCACCACGGAACGGCCGCGCGGCACGCTGTGGTCCGCCGACCACCGGACCACCACCGTCGCGAGCCTGCTCGTGGTCACCCTGATCGCGTTCGAGAACATGGGCGTGGCCACCGCGATGCCGACGATGGTGGCGGCGCTCGGCGGGCAGGCCCTGTATTCCTGGCCCTTCACGGCTTTCCTTGTCGCGAGCGTCGTCGCGACGGTGCTGTCCGGGCGGGTGTGCGACAGGCGCGGCCCGGCGCTCGCGCTCGTCACCGGTCCCGCGATCTTCCTCGGCGGGCTCTTCCTTTGCGGCAGCGCCGCGAACATGCCGATGCTGCTCGCCGGCCGGGTGTTGCAGGGGCTGGGTTCCGGGGTGGTGCTGGTCGCCGTGTCCCTGTTGATCGCGCTGGTCTACACCGATCGCGAGCGGCCCGCGATGTACGCCGCGAACGCCGCCGCGTGGGTGCTGCCCGCCGTCGTCGGGCCTTCGGTGGCCGGTGTGGTCACGGAAAGCGTCGGCTGGCGCTGGGTTTTCTTCGGGCTCACCCCGTTGGCGCTGCTGGGGCTGGTGATGCTCGTGCCGATCGCGCGCAGGCTCGGCGGCCCGGAACCCGGTCAGCGGCAACGCCGCGCGGGGGTCACCGCCGCCGTGGCCGCCGCGATCGGTGTGGCCGCGCTCACGTGGGCGGCGCAGCATCCCTCGCCGTCGGCGCTCGGCTACGGCCTGGCGGGCCTGGTCGCGCTTGCTTTTTCGGCGCGGCGGCTCCTGCCGGCCGGGACGCTTCTCGCGCGGGCGGGGCTGCCAACGGTGGTTGCTTCCCGTGCGCTGCTCGGCGGTGCATACGCCGGAATGGAGGCGTACCTGCCGCTGACGATGGCCAGGGTGCACGGCTACTCCCCGGCCCTCGCGGGACTGCCCCTCACGGTCGCCGCGCTCGGCTGGTCGGCCGCGTCCTGGCTGCAGGGCCGGTACCCCGACTGGTCTCGGGAAGTGTTGCTGCGCATAGGTTTCGGCCTTGTCGCGGGATCGATGGTGGTGTTCGCCTTCGTCGCCGAGCCGTGGTGCCCCGGCTGGGTCGCGTTCGTCGGCAGCGTGGTCGGCGGCGCGGGCATGGGCACCGCGTACCCGTCGATCAGCCTGCTGCTGCTCCGCTTCTCGCCGGTGGCCGAACGCGGGTTCAACACCTCCGCGATGCAGGTCTCGGACTGGGTCGCTTCGGCGCTGACCGTCGGCTTCGGCGGCGTCCTGCTGGGGCTCTTGGCCTCGGCGGAGCGGCCCTCGGCCGCGGTGTTCGTGCTGGCGGTGTGCCTGACCGGCTTGGCGCTGGCTGGGGCGGGGATCACGCGCCGGTGGCCCACACGCGGGTGAACCGGACGGTCTACCCTGGTAAGGCGATGACCTATCTCGACCACGCGGCGACGACACCCATGTTGCCGGAAGCCATTGCGGCGATGAGCGAGGCGCTGTCCACCGTGGGCAACGCCTCTTCGCTGCATTCCTCCGGCAGGCGCGCCCGGCGGATGGTCGAGGAGGCCCGCGAGGTCATCGCCGAGGCGCTGGGCGCCCGGCCGTCCGAGGTGATCTTCACCGGTGGCGGCACGGAGAGCGACAACCTCGCGGTCAAGGGGATCTTCTGGGGCCGCCGCAACGCCGAGCCCGCCCGCCGCCGCATCCTGGCCAGTGTGGTCGAGCACCACGCGGTGCTGGACGCGGTGCAGTGGCTGGAGGAGCACGCCGAGGCCGAGGTCACCTGGCTCGAGGTCGACGACCAGGGCCGGGTGCTGCCGGAGACCGTGCGCAAGGCCATCGAGCAGGCCCCGGACGAGGTGGCGCTGGTCACGGTCATGTGGGCGAACAACGAGGTCGGCACCGTCAACCCGATGGCCGAGCTCGCCTCGATCTGCGCCGAATACGAGATCCCGCTGCACACCGACGCCGTGCAGGCGGTCGGTGCCGTGCCGGTCGACTTCGCGGCCAGTGGCACCACGGCGCTCACGCTCACCGGGCACAAGCTCGGCGGGCCGTACGGCGTCGGAGCGCTGCTGCTGGCGAGGGACACGCCCTGCGTGCCGCTGCTGCACGGCGGCGGCCAGGAGCGTGACGTCCGCTCCGGCACGCTCGACGTGCCGGCCATCCACGCCTTCGCCACCGCGGTGCAGGCCGCCGTGGCGGGGCAGCCGCGGCATGAGGCCACCGTCGGCGCGCTGCGGGACGAGTTGGTCGCGGCGGTGCTGCGCGAAGTGCCGGACGCGGTGCTCAACGGCGCCCCGCCGGGGCCGGAGCGGCTCCCCGCGAACGCGCACTTCACGTTCCCCGGCGCGGCGGGCGACAGCCTGCTGATGTTGTTGGACGCCAAGGGAATCGAGTGCTCCACCGGCTCGGCCTGCACGGCCGGGGTCGCCCAGCCGAGCCACGTGCTGCTGGCCATGGGCGCGGACGCCACGTCGGCCCGCTGCTCGCTGCGGTTTTCCCTCGGCCACACCAACACCCGGGCGGACGTCGAGGCGTTGGCGGCCGAGATCGGTGGTGTGGTCGCCAGGGCGCGGCAGGCGGGGCTGACCGGGTTGCGCAAGCAGAAGACACAGCAGGGGGTGTGATGCGGGTACTGGCCGCGATGAGCGGGGGAGTGGATTCGGCGGTGGCCGCGGCGCGCGCGGTCGAGGCCGGGCATGACGTCGTCGGGGTGCATCTCGCCCTGTCGGCGAAGCCGGGCACGCTGCGCACCGGCGCGCGTGGCTGCTGCACGATCGAGGATTCGCACGACGCCCGTCGTGCCGCCGACATCCTCGGGATTCCGTTCTACGTCTGGGATTTCGCCGAGCGGTTCACCGAAGAGGTGATCGAGAGCTTCGTCGGTGAGTACGCCGCGGGCCGCACGCCGAACCCGTGCGTCACCTGCAACGAGAAGATCAAGTTCGAGGCGCTGCTGGAGAAGGCGATGGGCCTCGGGTTCGACGCCGTCGCCACCGGCCACTACGCGCGTCTGTCCTTTGTGGACGGCGTGCCGGAGCTGCGGCGCAGCGCGGACCCCGGCAAGGACCAGTCCTACGTCCTCGCCTCGCTGACGCCGGAGCAGCTGCGGCATTCGCTGTTCCCGCTCGGGGACACGCACAAGTCCGAGGTGCGCGCCGAGGCTGAACGCCGCGGGCTCGCGGTGGCGAACAAGCCGGACAGCCACGACATCTGCTTCATCCCGGACGGCGACACGAAGAAGTTCCTGGAGCGCAGGCTCGGGCAGCACCCCGGCGATCTCGTGGACGCGGAGACCGGCGCCGTGCTGGGCCGCCACACCGGGGTGCACGGGTTCACCATCGGCCAGCGCAAGGGCCTCGGCGTCGAGCAGCCGGCGGCCGATGGCAAGCCGCGGTACGTGCTCTCGCTGGAGCCCGTCTCCGGCACCGTCAAGGTCGGCTCCGCGGAGCAGCTCGAGGTGCGCGAGATCGAGGCGGACAGGCCGATCTGGCCGTCGGAGCGTCCGCTCGACGGGCCTACCGAATGCGTGCTGCAGGTGCGCGCGCACGGCGGCACCGCCGACGCCGTGGCCGAGGTCGTGGACGGCAGGGTGCGCATCCAGCTGCGTGAGCCGCTGCGCGGCGTCGCGCCAGGGCAGGTCGCGGTGCTCTACGGTCCGGACAAACGTGGGGATCTGGTCCTCGGCAGCGCTAAAATCGCCGTGACGGCCTGAGCAGGCGGAGCACCACACCGTCCCGGAAAAGGGGAGGCGGACTGTGCGTGAGCAATTCGGCCCATCCCGGCAGGACCCGCAGGCCGGCCCCCTGCTCCGGCTCGAAGTGCGCCATCCGGGCCCGGACATCACGGTGATAGCGGTGGGCGGCGAGGTCGACCTGCTGACCGCGCCCCGGCTCGACGCCTGCCTCGCCGAGGAGCTGGCCTCCGGCTGCGGCGAGCTCATCCTCGACCTGTCGCACGTCGAGTTCCTCGGTGCCGCGGGCCTGGAAGTGATCGCCCGCGCCGCACGGGGATGCGAGCGCGCGCAGCTGGTCTGTGGCCCGCGCGTCGCGCGCGTGCTCGCGCTGACCGGCCTCGCCGGCGGCATCACGGTCCACGACACCGTGGAAGTCGCCGAAAAAACGGCAAAAACCCGGGCTGGAGACTGACCGGCACGCCTTCGGAAGGACTACCGTCAAACGGAACGGGTAACACTCGACTGCACGGGCGACGCGAGGGCGGAGGCAGCGGAGTGGGTGAGCAGACCCGCGATCTGATCGTGGTCGGCGCTTCGGCCGGGGGAGTGGAAGCGCTGCGCGAGTTCGCGGGAGGGCTGCCCGGCAACCTCGATGCCGCCGTACTGGTGGTGCTGCACCTGCCGCCCGGCGGGGCGAGCGCGCTGCCCGCGATCCTGGCCCGCTCCGGCCCGCTGCCGGTGGAAACCGCGGTGCACGAGCTTTCCCTGGAGCACGGCCGGATCTACGTCGCGCCACCGGATCACCACCTGCTCGTCCGCGACGGCCGCATGCAGCTGTCCCGCGGGCCCACGGAAAACGGGTACCGGCCGGCGGTGGACGTGCTCTTCCGGTCGGCGGCACAGGCACACGGCGACGGTGTGATCGGGGTGGTGCTGTCCGGCTCGCTGGACGACGGCTCGGCCGGGCTCGCCAGCATCAAGTCCCGCGGTGGTCTCGCGCTGGTGCAGGACCCCGGGGACGCGCTGTACCCCGGAATGCCCGAAAGCGCGCTCGCGAGGGTCGCGGTGGACCAGGTGTTGTCCGCGAACGAAATGGGTGCGGTACTGGGAGGTCTGGTGCGCGAGCCTACGAACGGCGGCAGCGGTCCGCCATCGCGACTCGAAGAGGTCGAAGACCGGATCGCGCGCGCGGAGAGCGCGATCGGGATCGGGATACCGGAAGTGGTCGACGTTTCCCAGCCGTCCGGGCTCGCGTGCCCGGACTGCCACGGCGTGCTCTTCACAGTGGACGAACTGCATTCCCGCTACCGCTGCCGCGTCGGGCACGCCTGGACGGCGCAGGCGTTGCTGGAGCAGCAGTCGAAGGACGTCGAGCACGCGCTGTGGGCGGCGTTGCGCGCGCTGGAGGAAAAGCGCGACCTGGCGCGGCGGATGAGCAGGAACGCGCGGGAGCACGGTTTCGGATACGTCGCCGAGCGCTACACCAGGCACCACGACGAGGCTTCGGGCGCGGCCGACACGCTGCGCCGGTACCTGCTCGGCGGTTCACTGTTGCCGGGCGGGGCCAACGAGGAACCACCGGGTGAATCGGCCTGAGCAAGCCAGGCGGGGCGAGGTAGGGTCCGCACGTGAGCGACCAGAAGGAACTTGACTTCGACGAGGGTTTCGAGGCGATCCTCGACTATGTCAAGGAGGCCCGGGGTTTCGACTTCACCGGGTACAAGCGCAGCAGCCTGATGCGCCGCGTCGGCAGGCGCATGACGCAGGTCGGCATCGCGGGCTACCCGGAGTACCTCGACTACCTGCAGGTCAACGCGGACGAGTTTGCTGCGCTGTTCAACACGATCCTGATCAACGTGACGTCGTTCTTCCGCGACGACGACGCCTGGGACTACCTGCGCTCCGACGTCATCCCGATGCTGCTGGCCGAGCACAGTCCCGAGGATCAGCTGCGGATCTGGAGCGCGGGCTGCGCTTCCGGCGAGGAGGCGTACAGCCTCGCGATCGCGTTCGCGGAGGCGATGGGGCTCGAGCAGTTCCGCCAGCGGGTCAAGATCTACGCCACCGACGTGGACGAGGAAGCGCTCGTGCAAGCCCGTGCGGCCACCTATGGGGAGCGCGAGCTCGCGGGGGTTCCCGAGGAATACCTCGACCGCTACTTCGAGCCGCAGGGCAGCAGGCACGTCTTTCACAAGGATCTGCGCCGGTCGGTGATCTTCGGCCGCAACGACCTCGTGCAGGACGCCCCGATCTCGCGCATCGATCTGCTCGTCTGCCGCAACACGCTGATGTACTTCACCGCCGAGAGCCAGGCGAGCATCCTGCGCAAACTGCATTTCGCCCTGGTGCCAAGGGGAGTCCTGTTCATGGGCAAGGCGGAGCTGCTGCTCTCGCACAGCCGCATCTTCGACCCGATCGACCTGCGGCACCGGTTCTTCCGCAAGATTCCCACCAGCACGCTCGGCGGCGTGTTCTACGACCACAGCATGCTGAACACCCAGCGCCACAGCCCCGGCGAGCTGGAGGAGCTGCGGTCGCTGGCGTTCGGCGCGACCCCGGTGGCGCAGGTCGTGGTGAACACCGAAGGCGTCGTGGCACTGGCGAACCAGCAGGCACAGCAGTTGTTCTCGCTGTCCGACCGCGATGTCGGCAGGCCGTTGCGGGACCTGGAGATCTCCTACCGCCCGATCGAACTGCGCGCGCTGATCGACCAGGCGCGCGAGGAACGCCGCGCGCTGCGGGTGAAGGACATCGAATGGCAGCGCGGCCCCGGCGAGGTGCTGGCGCTGGAACTGCACGTGAGCCCCCTGATCTCCCTGTCCGACGAGCCGATCGGCGTGTCCGTGGTCTTCCATGACGTCACGACGAACCACCGGCTGCTCACCGAGCTGGCCAACGCGAACCGGCAGCGGGAGAACGCCTACGAGGAGCTCCAGTCCACCACCGAGGAGCTGGAGACCACGAACGAAGAGCTCCAGTCGACGGTCGAAGAGCTGGAGACGACGAACGAGGAACTGCAGTCCACCAACGAAGAGCTGGAGACCACCAACGAGGAGCTGCAGTCGACGAACGACGAGCTGCAGACCATCAACAACGCGCTGCGGGACCGCACGAGGGAGCTCGACGACGTCAACGAGTTCCTCGAATCCATCCTGACCTCGCTGCGTGCCGGCATCGTCGTGGTGGACCAGGAAATGCGCGTGGTGGCGTGGAACGCGGGCGCGGAGGACCTGTGGGGGCTGCGCCGCGACGAGGCCGAGGGCGAGCATCTGCTGAACCTCGACATCGGGCTGCCGCTGGACAACCTCCGGCCGGTGGTGCGCTCGGCGCTCGCGGATTCCTCCTATGCCAAGGAAACCGTGCTGGACGCGGTGAACCGGCGGGGCCGTTCGGTGCTGATCCGGGTGACCTGCGGCGCGCTGCGCAATCGCGACGGGGCGTCCACCGGGGCGATACTGGTGATGGAGACCGCCGACGAGGTCACGGAGTAGGCCAGGCGGGATGCCGGGTGAACCAGTCCGGCGCCGAGGCCAGTACGGCCCAGACGACCTTGCCGCCGCGGACGTCCGGCATGCAGCCCCATGACCGGCTCAGATCGGCGACGATGTGCAGGCCGTAGCCGTCCGGCAGCCCGTCCGCGCGCTGGCGGAGGACAGCCGGGGTCGTCACGCCGTCCCGCACCGCGACCGTGAGCAGCCCGCGGCGCAGTTCCAGCCGCACCTCGAACTCCGTGTCCGCGTGCCGGAAAGCGTTTTCGACCAGCTCCGAGGCGATGCACGCGGCGTCCTGCGCCAGATGGCCGATGTGCCACTGCTCGGTCGTCGTGCGCACGAACTTGCGCGCCAGATGCGAGCTGGCGGCCACCGGCGGGTACCGCATGACGCTGCGTCTTCGGGGTGGTGCCTCGTCGAGGGCGGCGATGGCGGACGTGGCCGAGTCGTAGACGCGGACGAACCGGCGCACGGTGCTCGCGTCGAGTTCCCCCCGCCGGACCGGGTTGGTGGCCACCAGAAGGAGCGGCAGGTTGGGCCATTCGCTGATCCGCAGTGAGGCCGCGGAAAAAACGCTGAGCGCCGCACTGTTGCCTACTTCGAGGCTGTCGATGTCGACCACCAGCGCTCTCGGTTCTTCGACCGCCAGCTTGATCAGCGTGTCCCGCAGTTCGCGGTAGCTGACCGTGTCGAGTACTCCCGCGACAGTGACCACGAAGCATTGGGAGACCGTGGTGTGCGCGCTGGTGATGTGCTGCCTTCCACTCATCCGCACTCGCCCGTTCGACCGGACATCGATACTACCTCCGCGATGTCCTCGAAGTTGTCTGTCGGCCTGCGGCCGTTCCCGACAACGTGGTACCCCGGACGTGGAAAAGTATTCGACTCAACTCGCCGGAGTATGGCACGAAACGCTTGCCTAGAGCAAAAGTTTAAATCCGGCATGGCTTCGTTCGAAACCGAGCTTTTCGTAGAACCGATGCGCGCCGGTTCGTGAGACGTCCGACGTCAGCTGGATCAGCGCGCAGTCGCGGCGGCGCGCCTCCTCCACGGCCCATTTCATGAGCTGCCCGCCGAGCCCGCCGCCGCGCCTGTCCGCACGCACTCGCACGGCCTCGACGAGCGCGCGCGTGGCGCCCTGGCGGGACAGCCCGGGGATGAACGTGAGCTGCAGGGTGCCGATGAGCTCGCCGTCCTCCTCGGCCACCGCGAGGAGTTGGTTCCGGTCGGCGTCGATCGCGGCGAACGCGCGCTGGTAGGGGGCCGGGTCTGCGGTGTTCTCGCGGCTTCGGCCGAGGTGGTCGTCGGCCAGCATCGCCACGATCGGCTCGACATCGGCGGCCTCGGCACGTCTAATGTGGATCTCGCTCACAGCACCCGAGTATGGCACCGTCGCCGGGAGGGTACCCATGACCACGCTCCGTTCCAGCACCGTCGCGGACATCCTCCGGCGCAGCTCAGCCAGGGTGCCGGAGCGCGTGGCGCTCCGCTTCGCCGACAGGGTGTGGACGTACGCCGAACTCGACGCGGCGGTGAGCCGCGCGGCGGCGCGCCTGCTGGAACTGGGGCTGGCGAAGGGCGACCGGGTCGCCGCGTACGGCAAGAACTCCGACGCCTACCTGATCGGCTTCCTCGCCTGCGCCCGTGCGGGCCTTGTGCACGTACCCATGAACTACAACCTCGTCGGCGAGGAGCTGGGCTATCTGGTGGAGCAGTCGGGCAGCCGGGTGGCGCTCGCCGATCCCGCGCTGGCGGCCCGGCTCACCGGGGTCGAACAGGTGATTTCCTTGCGGGACACCGAGGATTCCCTGTTGGCCGCCGCCTCGCGGGGGCCGGTCCCGGAGCTGGACGTGGACGTCGCCGACACCGATCTGGTGCAGCTGCTCTACACCTCGGGCACCACTTCGCGGCCCAAGGGCGCGATGATGACCCACCGGGCGCTGGTGCACGAGTACCTGTCCTGCGTGGTGGGGCTGGAGATGACGCCGGACGACGCCCCGCTGCACGTGATGCCGCTCTACCACTCCGCGCAGATGCACTGTTTCCTGCTGCCGTGGCTTTCCGTGGGCGCGGAAAACACGCTGCTGGAGGTGCCGGAGCCGGGCGAGGTCCTGCGGCGGCTGAGCGAGGACGGGCACGGCGCCTTCTTCGCGGCGCCGACGCTGTGGGTGGCGCTGGCGAACCACCCGGAGTTCCGCCCGCTGCCGGGCTTGCGCAAGGCGTACTACGGCGCGTCGATCATGCCGGGTCCGGTGCTCGCGCGGCTCCGGGAAGCCATGCCGGAGCTCGGTTTCTACAACTGCTTCGGGCAGTCGGAGATCGCGCCGCTGGCCACGATCCTCGGCCCGGCCGACCACGAGCAGCGGCCGGACTCGGCGGGCCGCGCGGTGCTGTTCGTGGAGCTGCGGGTGGTCGACGACGAGATGAACGACGTGCCGCCGGGGGAGCTGGGCGAGGTCGTGTACCGCTCGCCGCAGCTGTGCCTCGGTTACTGGGAGAAGCCGGAGGAGACCGAGGAAGCCTTCCGCGGCGGCTGGTTCCATTCCGGCGACCTCGTGCGCGTCGACGAAGCGGGCTACGTCTACGTGGTCGACCGGATCAAGGACGTGATCAACACCGGCGGGGTGCTCGTCGCCTCGCGCGAGGTGGAGGACGCGCTCTACACCCACCCGGCGGTCGGCGAGGTGGCCGTGGTCGGGGTGCCGGACGAGAAGTGGATCGAGGCGGTCACCGCCGTCGTGGTGTCCAAAGAGGACGTTTCCGCGGACGCGCTGCTGGCGCACGCGAAGGGGCACCTGTCGTCGTTCAAGGTGCCGAAGGCGGTGCACTTCGTGGAAGAGCTGCCGCGCAACGCCTCCGGCAAGATCCTCAAACGCGAGCTGCGCGCGAAGCTGAGCGAAGGCTAGGGCAGGCTGTAGTAGCGCGTTCCGTCCACTTCGGACACGTTCATCCTGCCTTGGTAGGTAAGGAGATCGAGGTGTGCCTTGGTCTCCGAGACCGCCAGCATCTGGTTGAACGGGTCGAGGTCGGCGAGCTTGCGCTTGCGCCGCGTCCAGCCCAGCTTGAGCGCGGCCTCGTAAGCCGTGGTCGCGCCGTCGGCGATCGCCTCCGCGCTGAGCGTGAGCCGTTCGTCGTGGTGCGCCAGCAGTTCGTCCACGCGGGCGTGCACGCTGGGGCTGACGGCGCCGTGCGCGGGCAGCATCCGCCGGTCCGGCATCCCGCGCACCAGGCGCAGTGAGTCGAGGAAATCGCGCAGCGGCAGCTCGGACGCGCCGGGCTGGAACCCGATCGACGGGGTGATGTGCGGCAGCACGTGGTCGCCGGTGAACATCAGCCCGGCCGCGCCGTCGTCGAACACCACGTGCCCGGCGGTGTGGCCGGGGGTGGGCACGATGTCGAGCTCGCGGGCGGACAGCACGGTGCGGCGGCCGGCGGTGAGCCATTCGTCGGGCAGGTCCCAGATGCTGCGCTCACGGCGTCCGCCGGCGAAGATCTCCTGCAGCTTCCGCGCGACCGGCTCGGCGCCGGACTGCAGCATCAACCGCAGATGCGTGTTCACCGGCTCGCGATCGGGGTCCATCGTGATGCGCAGCGAGTTTTCCTCGTGCTCGCCGAGCGCGATCTTCGTGCCGAACTCGCGGCGCAGCGCCACGGCCTGCGTGTAGTGGTCACGATGCACGTGGGTGACCAGGAACTGGCTGATGTCGCCGAGCTCCGCGCCGATCCCCTTGAGCGCCGCCGCCAGCTGCTCCCGCGCCGCGTCCAGCGCCCAGCCGGAGTCGATCATCACCAGGCCGGACTCGTCGGTCACCGCGTAGACGTTGACCGCGCGCAGACCGTCGTTGGGCAGGGGGAGCGGGATCCGGTGCACGCCAGGGGCGACCTCGTAGAGCCCGGGTTCGTCCCACGGGCGTGCTCCGTCATCGGCGACTGCTTCCACGCGACCTCATCGTCCCTTCCGTGCCTGAAACATTTACTTTGAAACGCTCAGGGACGGATTGTCCACAGGACGACGTTGAGACCCCGGTCACCCCTGGTCGTCCTGCTTGAGTGCCGTGTCGACCGTGAGCGCGGAGGCGACGACCATGCTGGCGAGCGGGTCGGCCAGCTGACGATGGATTTCGACCACGTAGTTGTCCGCCGTCGTGAACGCTTCCCGGAGATAACCGGCGAACGTCTTCGTGACGCGGGCGATCTCGATGTCCGCGGCGTCGGTGATGGAAAAGTCCCACGCGCGCCAGTTCTCCGCGCGCAACTGCCCGATCGCGCGGCCGCCGGCGGTGAAGGAGAACCGGATCTTCCCGAGCACGTTCTCCTGCTGGATTTCCCCGATCGGGGTGTCGTCAGCCCTGGTGACCAGAAAACGCGACTTGAGCATTTTCGCCGGGCGCGTCACTTTCAGTACAATGCTGCCGCCGGTGTCCCGGACTTCGAACCGGTGGGTCAGGTACTGGTCGTATTTCGTGAACAGGCGCAACGCTTTGCGCAGCGTGCTCTGCCCGACCTCGACCACCGCGCCGAGCTGCCGGCCCTGCTGGTCGAAGACGCCGAATTCGTTCGACGCCTCGACCAGCTTGGCCTTCTGGTTCACCACCAGTACCGGCTCGGTGAACAGCGTGCCGCCACCGGCCCGCCGTGAATCACTCGTCATGCGCACAAAGGGTAGCCAGCGAAATCCCGCAGCGGGAGCACACCGGTGAATTGCGGAGGAATGTCGGATTTTTGGCGGAACTCTTTCAACGGTGGTTTGCGTGGCGGTGCGAGTAGGGGCCCCTCCCGTCTCCCACCGCCACCCTCAACCGACACGCTCCGCGCGACTCCGCCGATTCAAACCCCCGGCGGTGCAAGCCGCCGTCCTCACGACAAGCGGCTCCGCCCCTTCATGCCCGCCGTTAATCCGAGCCGCTTTCGTTGATGAGCCTTTCGAGTTCACGGCGCAGCAGGCCGAGCCTGGCGTCGGCCAGCAGCGGGATCTCCCGGCGCCGACGGCGGACCGCCTGCGGGTCGATGTCGACCACGAGCAGCGACTCCTCCCAGGTCGGCGCCGTCGCCACTACCGAACCCCACGGGTCGACCACCCGCGAGCCGCCCCAGAAGCGGACGCCCGCTTCGTCGCCGACGCGGTTCACGAAGATCACCCAGCACTGCTGCATCCGGGCGGTGAACGTGAGCAGGTCGTGCCAGTACTCCGCGGGATCGAACGAACCGCCGGTCAGCTTGGCGGCCGAATTCGTCGGCACCACAAGGACTTCCGCGCCGTCCTGCGCCGCCAGCCAGGGCAGCATCGGCTGCCAGGCGTCGTTGCAGATCAGTGTCGCCATCCGCGCGAACCGGGTGTCGAAGGCGCGCATGTGCTGCCCGGGGCTGGCGTGCTTGCGCTCCTCCCAGATCAGGTAGTTCGGGAGGTAGAGCTTGCGGTGGTTGTGCACCGCCTGCCCGTCCGACAGGTACAGCGCCGAATTGTGCCTGCGGATCCGGCCGTCCTCCAGCAACCCGATCACGACGTCGGGCCCGTGCCTCGACAGCTCGGCCAGCCGCGGGTCGTCCGGCCACAGCGAGATGTCGTCGGCCAGTTGCCCCAGCGCGTACCCGGTCAGGCTCAGTTCCGGGAACACCACCAGGTCGGCCCCGTCCGCGGCGGATTCCTTGATCAGCCGTTCGGTGGTCTCGAGATTTCCGGTCACATCGCCGAGCCGGCAGTCCGTCTGGGCCAGTGCCACCCTCATGCTCGTCACCTCCTTTGTCCGAATGGAAGATTTTCCCCGAAAGGTACGGGACCAGAGCGCCTCCGCGCGAGACGGCGGCACCCATCGTTTACGGCCTCGCAACACCGGAGACAATGGCGGTCGTGAGCGACAAGCCCTGGGCCGCGGCCGCGGCCACCGGTATCGGCTCGATGCCGGGTACCGACCCCGCCGAGGCGGCCGCCGTCGTCTTCGGTGAACTGCCGGAGTTCCCGCACCTGCCCGAGTTACCCGCGCGCGGCGTCGGCGCGGACATGCTGGGCCGCACGGCCGCGATGCTGGTCGACCTTGCCGTCGAGGTGGTGCCCAGCGGGTACCGCGTCGCGGCGCGGCCGGGACACGACCACCGCCGCGCGGTCGACCTGCTGCGCTGGGACCTGGACGCGGTACAGGAAGCCGCGCAGGGGCCGAAGGTCCTCAAGACCCAGCTGGCCGGACCGTGGACACTGGCCGCGGGCATCGAGCTCCCGCGCGGGCACCGCGTGCTCACGGATCACGGCGCGGTAAGGGAATTCACCGAATCGGTGCTCGAAGGGCTCGCCTCCCACGTGGCCGAGTTGAAGGCCCGCACCGGTGCCGAGGTCGTCGTCCAGTTCGACGAGCCGACCCTGCCGGACGTGCTCGCCGGCTCGCTGCCCACGCCATCGGGTTACGGCACGGTCGACGCGGTCGGCGAGCCGGAGGCACGCGAGCTGCTCTCGCACGTGGTCGAACGCGCCGGTGCCATCACCGGGAATCCGGTCGTCATCCATTGCTGCGCCCCGAAACCGCCGGTCGCCCTGCTCCATTCCACCGGCGCGGGCGCGCTCGCGCTCGACGGCACCACGTTCGGCGGGGCGCCCGCGAAACTGCTCGACGAACTCGGTGAGGCGTGGGACAGCGGCGTGACGATGTTCCTCGGCCTCGTCCCGGCGCTCGAACCCGCGCGGCCGGTCACGCTGGCCGAGCTCGCCGCGCCCGCGCTGCGGTTGGTGGACCGCCTCGGGTTCAACCGATCGATCCTCGCCGAGCGAGCGCTGCCCACGCCTTCGTGCGGCTTCGCCGGGGCGGGCGCGAGCTGGCTGCGCCGGGCGTTGTCGCTGACCAGGGATCTGGGCAAAGCGTTCGTAGAGCCGCCGGAAGGCTGGTAGTAAGGGGCGATGCGATGGTTCCGGCGACGCCCCAGGCAAGACGACGTGCCCGACCCGCGCACGCCCTGGCCTGCCCCCGAGGTGCCCGACGACCCGGACGAGGCGGCGGTCGCGTTCTGGCGCCGCTGGTTCGAACTGCTGCCGGAGATCAACGCCGCACTCGGTGACGGCGCGCCGCAACGGGTCGAGCACGAGCTTTCCTCGGCCGTGGCCGGGTTGCACCCCGATCTGCACTTCTCGCTCGAACGCGGGCAGCGCGCGATCTACGCGCTCGTGGTCACCGGCCAGGAGGACCCGGCGCTGCGCCCGTTCACCGACGCGTGGGCCGCGGCCGCGCCCGAGGAGGACTCCATCTGGGAGTACCACGACTCGGTACCGCCGGTGCCCGATCCGACGGGGGTGACGGTCAACCTCGGCGGGCACCGGATCGCGCTGGCCGAGTTCCGGGTGGCCGCGCTCGTCGACGGGGACGTGGTGGACGTGGCCGTCTACCACCCGCTGCTGGCCGAGCTGGATCCCGGCGCGCGCTCGGCGATGACGTTCCTCCCACTGGACGCCACGCTCGGCGAACGGTTGGCGGGCGAACGGCTACGCAGAGTGGAGGCCGCGGACAACGAACCGGCGGATTCGCTGAGCCTGCTGGAACTTCGTGACCTGGTCCGCGAGCTGGATTCCGGAAATGTCGGGGGGAGTGGCTAGGCTACCGGCTGTGAGTGACCAGCCAGCTGCCCAGGATGTGACCGAGGTTCCCGCCGACGCGCGGGAACGGCACCAGGCCCTCGCGGAGGAGGTCCGCGGCCACCAGTTCCGGTACTACGTGCTGGATTCGCCGACGGTCTCCGACGGCCAGTTCGACGATCTGCTGCACCAGCTGGAGGAGCTGGAGCGGCAGTACCCGGGCCTGGCCACGCCGGATTCGCCGACGCAGAACGTGGGCGGCACGTTCTCCACCGAGTTCGCCGCGTACGACCACCTGGAGCGGATGCTCAGCCTGGACAACGTCTTCGACACCGAGGAGATGCTGGCCTGGCTGGACAGGGTCGAGCGCGAGGTCGGCGGGTCCACGCAGTATCTGTGCGAGCTGAAGATCGACGGGCTCGCGATCAACCTGCTCTACGAGCGCGGCAGGCTCACGCGCGCGCTCACCCGCGGGGACGGGCGTACGGGTGAGGACGTCACGCTGAACGTCCGCACCCTGGATCAGGTGCCCGAGCAGCTCACCGGCACCGCCGAGTTCCCGGTGCCCGAGCTGGTCGAGGTGCGCGGCGAGGTGTTCTTCCGCGTCGAGGACTTCGTGGAGCTCAACGCCGGCCTCGTCGAGGCGGGCAAGCCGCCGTTCGCGAACCCGCGCAACACGGCGGCGGGTTCCTTGCGGCAGAAGGATCCCCGCGTCACGCGGAGCCGGAAGCTGAGGCTGATCTGCCACGGGCTCGGCAAGCGCGAGGGCTTCGAGCCGCAGCGCCAGTCCGAGGCGTATGACGCGCTGTCGGCGTGGGGGCTGCCGGTGTCCACGCACACGAAGGTGTTCACCAAGCCGGGCGATGTGCTGGCCCACATCGAGTACTGGGGCGAGCACCGGCACGACGCCGAGCACGAGATCGACGGCATCGTGATCAAGGTGGACCAGGTGTCGCTGCAGCGGCGGCTCGGCACCACCTCGCGGGCCCCGCGCTGGGCGATCGCGTACAAGTACGCGCCAGAAGAGGCGATGACCACGCTGCTGGACATCCAGGTCAACGTCGGCCGCACCGGGCGGGTCACGCCGTTCGCGGTGATGGAGCCGGTGAAGGTGGCCGGGTCCACGGTCGCGATGGCCACCCTGCACAACGCCGAGGAGGTCAAGCGCAAGGGCGTGCTGATCGGGGACAGGGTCGTGATCCGCAAGGCGGGTGACGTGATCCCGGAGGTGCTCGGCCCGGTGGCCGACGCCCGCACGGGGGACGAGCGCGAGTTCGTCATGCCCACCCGGTGCCCGGAGTGCCACACGAAGCTGGCGCACCAGAAGGAAGGCGACGTCGACATCCGTTGCCCGAACGCGCGTTCCTGCCCGGCGCAGCTTCGGGAGCGGCTGTTCCATTTGGCCGGTCGAGGCGCGTTCGACATCGAGGTGCTCGGCTACGAGGCGGCCACCGCGTTGCTGGAGTCCAAGGTGGTGGTCGACGAGGGCGACATCTTCGACCTCGACGAGGAAAAGCTGGCCATGGTGCCGCTTTTCCGCACCAAGGCGGGTGAGCTGTCGGCGAATGCGCGCAAGCTGCTGCAGAACCTCGACTCGGCCAAGGACCGTCCACTGTGGAAGGTGCTGGTGGCGCTGTCCATCCGGCACGTCGGCCCGACGGCGGCGCAGGCGCTGGCAAGGGAGTTCGGCTCGATCGACGCGATCGAGTCCGCGGAGGAGGAAGCGCTCGCCGACGTCGACGGGGTCGGTCCCACCATCGCGCAAGCCGTGCAGGAGTGGTTCGAGGTCGACTGGCATCGCGAGGTGGTCGACAAATGGCGTGCCGCCGGGGTGCGGATGGCGGAGGAGCGGGACGAGTCGATTCCCCGCAACCTCGAAGGTCTGTCCATTGTGGTCACCGGCTCGCTGAACACGTTCTCCAGGGACGAGGCCAAGGAAGCGATCATGTCCCGCGGTGGCAAGGCCGCCGGGTCGGTCTCGAAGAAGACGGCCTTCGTCGTGGTGGGGGATGCGCCGGGTTCGAAGTACGACAAGGCGGTGCAGCTGAAGGTCCCCGTACTCGACGAGGACGGTTTCGCGGTGCTGCTGGAGCGTGGCCCGGAAGCCGCGGCGGAGATGGCGCTGCCCGCGGGCGAGGAGGAGCAGGCGGATGAGTGAGGTGGTGATCCGTCCCGCCGAGCCAGGGGAGTTCGGCAGGATCGGGGAGATCACCGTTGCGGCGTATCGTAATGATGGGCTGCTGGTCGCGAATCCGGAGTACACGGAGGAGCTGGCCGACGCCGCGAGCCGCGCCGAGCACGGGGAGCTGGTCGTCGCGGTGGACGGGGCGGGTGAGCTGCTCGGCTCGGTCACGATCACTCCGCCGGGTTCGAGGTTCGCGGAGATCTCGCGGCCGGACGAGCTGGAGTTCCGCATGCTGTCCACGGCCCCGGCCGCCCGCGGGCGCGGCGTCGGTGAGGCGCTGACCCGTGCCGTGCTGGGCCGCGCGAGGGAACTCGGCGCGCGGCGCGTGGTGCTGTGCAGCCTGGACGCGATGAAGTCCGCGCACCGCCTGTACGAGCGCATCGGCTTTGCCCGCATGCCGGAGCGGGATTGGGAACCAGTCCCAGGCTTCTGGCTACGCGCATTCACCATCGACGTGTAAGCATGATCGACCCACACGGGTGCGGACCGCGCCAGCGGTCCGCACCCGGAGTTGGGTGTCATCCCGTCGCCTGCCCAGGCCCTCATCACTTCGCCCCGGACCCGCAACCTTTTTGCCCGGCGCGGGCCTGGCAACACAGAGCTTGCGGGTCC
>NZ_VMNW02000072.1 GCF_007713735.2 Amycolatopsis acidicola
GTGGTGGGGAGTGGGGCGAAGGGCCTCAGTCGAGGAGGTCGGCGAGGCGGGCCGCGACGCGCGCCGGGTCGGCCGGGGCGAGGGTCACCCAGTCCTGCCCGCCGCGGCCGGGCGCCACGGCGCCGAAGTACGAACCGACGTCGGTGCGGAACCAGCTCAGCCCACCGGCGCGCCGCAGCCTGCCGTCCTTCCGCGCGCGCACCGAGAACTGCCCCGCGGCGAGCACCGGCCGAGCCTGGATCGCCAGCACCTCGCGGATCTGCGTGGCGTGCGTGCCCTTCTCGCCCTCGACCACCGGGTCGGCGAGCTCGCCGCGCAACGCCGACGCGGGCAGCGTGACGCCGAAGCCCGGGCCGGGTTCCAGCGGCGGCACCAGATCCACGACCGCGGAGAAGATCTCGGTGTCCCGGATCGCCGACAGCCCGATGGTCCGGCTCGGCTGCGCGGCCAGCACCGCCCGCCGCCCGCCCGCGGCGGCGACCGCGCGCAACGGCGCTTCGTCCGCCAGATCCGCCAGCGCCTCGCACTCGACGTACACCTCGGCCTCGGCGAGCGTCGCCAGCCGCTCGGCCAGCGCCGTGTCGAGGCGCCCGCCGGGACACAGGCCGCGCTCGGCGAGATTCCCGTACACGGCTTCGCGGATGTCCCCGCGCTCGTGCTGGGTCTGCCCGACGCTGCGGACGTCCAGCGGGGCGGGCGGCCCGGCGAACCCCAGGTCCTGCCAGAGGATGTCGAAGGCCGAGGCCGACACCCGGATCACGCCAGCTCCGGCGGCGCCTCGAAGGAACGGGACGGGACCGCGGCGCGCAGCGCGCCGTCCCTCGCGTTCATCACGTCGATCGCCTTGGCACGGGCCGCCTCGGACTCCTCGCGCCGCGCGGCCATCGCGTCGGACAGGCCGATCCGGTCGAGCAGCGAGCCCTGCGCCGCCTGGCGGATCATCGACACCGGGTCGTACGGCACCGGCGGCGGCATCTCGGCCCGCGCCCGCGCGGCGATCCCGGCCTGCTGGTTCACCGCGTCCGACAACGCCAGCGACACCTCGGTGGCCTGCTCGGACCAACTCGCCGCCTTGCCCAGCGTGGCGCGCACCGCGTCACCCGCCGGCCCCTGCCAGGACTCCAGGCTCTGGCCGGAGATCGCGCCGAGCGCCTGCATCGTCTCGCGCAGCCGCGTACCCAGTCCCGCCCACTGCTCGCCGATCTCGCCCGCGGCCGCCGGGTCGTTGCCCGCCGCGACCTCCGCCGCCATCGCTTCGTGGGTGTACGACTCGTACCGCCGCACCGGCTCCGGCACCTGCTGTTCGGTCATCATCTCCCCTACGGAAGCTTCGGTTCGACGAGCTTGGCGACTGTCTGCGCGCGCTGACAGGCGAGCGTGGTGTCGTGGAAGTTCGAGTTGGTCACGTCGATCTGCACGCTCGACTTGTCGCCCGCGGCGAGCAGCATCGCGCAGGTGCCGTCGCCCGCGGACCGGTCGGAGACCTTGATCGCCTGGTGTTCGCCGACGGTGGTCTTGCCGCCGCCCTTCCCCACCTGGAGATCGTCCAGCCCGGCGGCGTCTTCGAGAGTGATCGTGAGCCCGAAGGTGCCGGTCTCGGTCCAGTCGCAGGCGCGGCCGGAGCCGATCGCCTTGTCCGTGCCCGCCGACGTGAGTCCCACCGTGGACCGCTCGACCGGCGTGAGCAGCTCACACGGCGCGAGCGCGGCGAGGCCGGTGGCCGAGGGGCTCGGACCGGCCGCGGCCACCGTCGGCGCGTCGGACCCGGTGGGCGCCGCTTGAGCCCCGCAGCCGGTGAGCAGGGCACCTGCGGCCAGCGCGCCGGCCGCCATCCGCCTAGCCACCACTGCAGTCGACGCCGTCACTGGCGGAGTCGTCGGTCTCGCGATACTGGCCCAGTGCCTTGGTGATGTTGCCCTTCAGCTTTTCCAGCTGCTGGCCGAACCGGGCCAGCTGATCCCCGGCGGACCCGGGCCCGTCGATCCCGTAGCGCGCCATGAACTGGCCGATCTCGTCGGCGTACCCGCCCCCGAGCGGCACCGTCCTAGCCAGGACCCTGGCCTCGCGCACCATCTCGCCGACCGTGTCCTGCAGCTGGGCGAGCTGGGCGAACGCGGTGGCGGCGAGCTCCGGGGAGACCGCGAACGCCCCCGCGCTCGGCCCCGCCTGCGTCTCGGTCATCGCACCTCTCCGTAGCCGGCCGGATCCTCACCGCAGCATACGGTCTGCCGGGCCCCCGGCACATCCCGCACGCCCGCGCGGGCGTGCCGATTCCGAAATGAGGGTTCTCTCACGCGGTTGGCAGGAGTTTGACACACTTGGTGGCAGGCTGGGTCCCAGCCGGACAGCGGTCCCCGGGCCCCGTCGAGCTGCCGGACCAGGCCTGTGAGACGCTTCCGCGCCGCCACCATCGGGGGGCGTGCGGGTTATCGCCCCTAAAAAGCACGCGAAGGGCTTCGGCACCAGGAGGTCGAGTGACGTCGAGGACACAGCCTGCGACGCCCGGCGGATATACCGGCGAACAGGCAACCGGGCAGGCGCCGTACCACCAGTCCGGCGCGACCGGGTACAACGGTCACGGCACCGTTTCCCTCGACGAGCTGCACGACACGATGCGGCGGATCGCCGCCAACGTGGAACGCGTGCTCGTCGGCAAACCCGACGTGGTGCGCATCGCGCTCGTCACGCTGCTCGCCGAGGGGCATCTGCTGGTCGAGGACGTGCCGGGGGTCGGGAAGACCTCGCTGGCCAAGGCGCTCGCCCGGTCGATCGACTGCACGGTGAGCCGCATCCAGTTCACCCCCGACCTGCTGCCCAGCGACGTCACCGGGGTGTCCATCTACAACCGGCAGACCGGGGAGTTCGAGTTCCGCCCCGGCCCGGTGTTCGCGAACATCGTGGTCGGCGACGAGATCAACCGCGCTTCGCCGAAGACGCAGTCCGCGCTGCTGGAGTGCATGGAGGAGCAGCAGGTCACGGTCGACACCACGACCTACCACCTCGACGACCCGTTCATGGTCATCGCCACCCAGAACCCGATCGAGATGGAGGGCACCTACGCGCTCCCCGAGGCGCAGCGCGACCGGTTCACCGCGCGCGTGTCGATCGGCTACCCCGACCAGCAGGCCGAACTGGCGATGGTCGACGAGCACGCCGGGCACAACCCGCTGACCGACCTGCAGCCGGTCTCCGACGGCGACACCGTCAACCGGCTGATCAAGATGGTGCGCGCGGTGCACATCGCCCCGGAGGTCCGCCGCTACGCGGTCGACCTGGTCGCCGCCACGCGCCAGGTGCCGGAGATCCGGCTCGGCGCGTCGCCGCGGTCCACCCTGCAGCTCGTGCGCTCCGCCCGTGCCCAGGCCGCGCTGTCGGGCCGGGACTTCGTGGTCCCGGACGACCTGCACGCGGTCGCGGTCCCGGTGCTGGCGCACCGCCTGGTGCTCACCACCGAGGCGCACGCCGCGCGCCGCAGCGCCACCGACGTGGTCCGCTCGGTGCTCGGCCGGGTCCCGGTGCCCCAGGGCGCGCCTGCCAACGGCCAGAACCGCCGGTGACCCGGCCATGCTGCGGTCGCTGTCGGGGCTGACCACGCGGGGCCGCTGCCTGCTGGCCGCCGGGGTGGCGGCCGCCGTGTG
The DNA here is from genome assembly GCF_007713735.2 of Amycolatopsis acidicola. Taxonomy (GTDB): domain Bacteria; phylum Actinomycetota; class Actinomycetes; order Mycobacteriales; family Pseudonocardiaceae; genus Amycolatopsis_E; species Amycolatopsis_E acidicola. The sequence goes on from NZ_VMNW02000072.1 coordinate 3,639, forward strand.
CGCGGTGGTGCTCAACGAGCGCGACCTGTTGCGGGTCGCGGTGTTCGTGATCGGGCTGCCGCTGCTGGTGGCGTTGTTCATCGCGGCGTCCCGGGTGCGCATCGGCGCCGCCCGCCGGATGCTGCCGGACCGGGTCGCCGCCGGTTCCGGGTCCGAGGTCGAACTCACCTTGTGGCGCAACGGAAAGCTGCCCGCGGGCGAGGTGCTGCTGGAGGACGGCGTGCCGTACGCGCTGGGCTCGCGGCCACGTTTCGTCGTGGAGCGCCTGCCCGCCGGGCGCGCGGTCGCGCTGCGCTACCCGATCCAGCCGACGCTGCGCGGCATCCAGCAGGTCGGCCCGCTGCGGGCCACGCTGACCGATCCGTTCGGGCTGTGCGAGTTCGACCGTGAGCTGATCGGCCATTCGAGGCTGATCGTCACGCCGCGCGTGGTCGCCTTGCGGGGCCTGCCTTCGGGCTCCGGGATCGGCGCGGGCGAGGACGGCAGCATCCGGCTGCACGCGGGCCAGGGCGAGAACGACGTGGTCGTCCGGCACTACCGCCAGGGCGACGACCTGCGCAAGGTGCACTGGCGCTCCACCGCCCGCCGGGACGAGATCATGGTCCGCATCGAGGAGCGGCCGTGGCGCGGCGGCACCACGGTGCTGCTGGATCACCGCGCGGCCGCGCACCACGGCACCGGACCCGCGGCCAGCCTGGAGTGGGCGATCTCGCTGGCGGCGAGCGTCTGCCTGCACGTGCGCAAGGCCGGGCACCGGATCCGGCTGGTCAGCGAGCACGGGAAGCTGCTGGCCGACGTGCCCGGCGGGTTCGGCGGCGAGGACAACAGCGCGGACAACGTCATCCTGGATTCGCTGGCCGCGCTGCAGCCGGCGCACCAGCGGGACCTCACGGTCGGGCACGACCCGGCCGTGGGACAGGAGCTGATCGCCATCCTCGGCACGGTGAGCAACGACGCCGTCAACGAACTCGCCAGCGTCCGCCCGCGCGGCACGCGCAGCCTCGCGGTGCTGCTCGACACCCCGGCCTTCACCGGCGGCGTCAGCGCGCCCGAGCAGCGCGCCGCCGCCACCGGGGAGTCGGCGAGCCTGCTGCGCGCGGCGGGCTGGACCGTCGTGATCGCGGACCCGGCCGCGTCGATGCAGCAGGTGTGGGGCGAACTGTGCGGCACGTCCGCCGGGCGCGGCGCGCTGATCGGCGGTCCCCTGTGACCACAACGCATTCCCGGCCGCCGTCCCCGCCGCGGCCCCACGTCCCGCAGAAGCGCTATGTCCAGCCGCCGCCCGCGTGGCGCAGCTCCGTGCTCGCCCCGGTGGCCGCGGGCATCGCGACGTTGTGCGCCTCCACCTCGCTGACCGGGGTGGTCGGCGGCGCGGGCTGGCTGGGCTACGTCGCGGTCACCGTGGTGCTGGTCGCCTGCACCGGGCTGGCGCTGCGGTCGATCCGCACGCCGGTGCTGGTGGTCGGGATGGCCCAGCTCGTCGTCGTGCTGCTGCTGATCACCGGGGTGTTCACCGGCAGCGGGATCCTCGCGATCATCCCGGGACCCTCCGCGTTCGCCGAGCTGAACGACGTCCTCACGGCGGCGTTCGACCAGATCCGCACCGGGCTGCCGCCGGTCGAGCCGACCCCGCCGATCCTGTGCCTGGTCACGATCGCGATCGGCATGGTCGCGGTACTGGTGGACACGCTCGCCGTCGCGGCGTCCGCGCCCGCGGCGACGGGCCTCGTGCTGCTGTGCGTGTACGCCGTCCCGGCGTCGCTGTCGGATTCGATGCTGCCGTGGTGGACCTTCCTGCTGGGCGCCGCGGCTTTCGCGGGCCTGCTCGCGGTGGACGGCAACCACCGGCACCGCCGCTGGCGCAACCGCGACGCGCCCGGCCTCGGCGGCTCCCCCGCCGCGGCGTCCGTGCCGGTCGTCGTGGTGTCGCTGGCTTTGGTGTGCGGGCTCGTCGCGGGCGCGGCGATCACCGCGGTCGGCACGGTCGGGCGGTTGCCCGGCAGCGGGCACAACGGGCAGGGCTCGGGTTCGGGCGGCCTGGGTGTCAACCCGTTCACGTCGCTGCGCGGGATGCTCGACCAGGGCAGCACCGTGGACCTGTTCAAGGTGCGCGGGCTGGGCAACGACAAACGCCTGCTGCGCGCGTTCACCCTCGACACGTACCGGCCCAACCAGGGCTGGAGCCTGCCGGACGGGCCGATGCCCGCGGGCTACCCGGCCAACCAGACGCTCCCGGCCGCGCCGGGCGACGACGGCACCGGCGAGTCGCGGCAGATCCAGATCGAGCCGGTGAACTGGGTGGACGTGTGGCTGCCGTTCTACGGCGCGCTGCGCGGGCTGCAGGGCGTGCCGTCCGGCTGGTTCTACGACCCGGCCAGCGGCGCGGTGTTCAGCGAACGCAAGCAGCACGCCCAGCCCTACACGGAGACGACCTCGCTGGCCGAGCCGACGAAGGACCAGCTCGAAGGCGCGAGCACCGGCAACCGCGACATCTCCTCGGCGTACACGCAGATCAGCGGCGTCGACCCGCGGGTGGTGGCGCTGACCGAGCAGCTCACGGCCGGGGCGACCACCACATTCGACAAGGCCACCGCGATCTGGCGGTACTTCACCGCGGAGAACGGTTTCACCTACGACACGCAGACCGCCTCGGCGACCGACTCCGACGCGCTCGCGGACTTCCTGCTCAAGGGGAAGCGCGGGTTCTGCGAGCAGTTCGCCTCGGCGATGGGCGTCATGCTCCGCGTGCTGGGCATCCCGTCGCGGGTGGCGGTCGGGTTCACCACCGGGTACTCCGACGGCGACACCAGGATGATCACCTCGCAGGACGCGCACGCGTGGGTCGAGGTCTACTTCGGTGACGACCTCGGCTGGGTCAGCTTCGACCCCACGCCGCGGTCGGACGGCCGTGGTTACGTGCCGCCGTATCTGCAGTCGGGAAGCGCTTCCAGCGACCCGTCGGCGAGCGACAGCCAGGAAGTGCCGAGCGTGTCCACCTCGCACGTCGCCCCCACCGGCGCGCCGACCGCGCAGAACGGCGAGACCGGCGTGAACGGTGGCCAGCAGGCGTCGGCGCCGGGTTCGGCGCCCGGCTGGGCGGGCTGGATCGCGCTGGTGATCGTGCTGATGGCGATCGTGCTGACGGCCGGCGCCTTCCTGGCTCCGCGGTTCGCGAGAGACAAGGGATTCACGCGCTGGCTGCCCCTCGCGGCGGCCGGGGCGTGGATCGTGGCGGTGCTGTTGTCGGCATGGCTGGTGCACTGGTCGCTGGCGCTGATCCTGCTGGTACTCGCCGCGATCGGGCTCGCCCCGGCCATCGTGCGGGAACTGCAGCGGCAGAAACGGCGCCGTGCCGTAGCGGCGCACGAGCCCGGCTCGGCCAGCGCGGCGTGGGCGGAACTGCTGGACGAGTGCGCGGACCGGGGGGTGCCGATCGGGTCCTCGGAAACGGTGCGGACGGCGGCGCAACAGGTGGCGCGGCAACATCATCTGGACCAGCCGGGGCAGGAGGACCTGCGCACCGTGGTCGGTCTCGTCGAGCGGTCCTGGTACGCGCCCGCGGCAGGCACGGAGGACCCACGCCTGGCCGAGGCGTTCGAAGGCGTGCGGGAGAGCCTCCGCCGGAACGCGCCGGTCTCCTGGCGCGGACGGCTCTTCCCGCGCTCGGTGTTCCACCGCCGCAAGCCGGAGTAATCGCCGGGCCCGGTGGGTGGGCTGGGTGTTGGGTTGCCCTGAACTCGCGTGATCGCTAGGGCCCGGGGCAGCGCTCACTAAGGCTCGCCGCTTCAACGGCAAGGTTCCGCCGCCGCACCCGCGTGATCACCGGGCCCGGCCGGGCAGCACCCTCCGCGAGCGCTCGCCGCTCCAGCCGAAGCAGGCTGACCCGACCGACAAAACCCCCGAGCCGCGCTCAGCGAACCTCCGCTGCCCGACGGGCAGCGGAAGAACGCGCCAAAAAGCCGGCTCCTGTCCCGGGAGTGGTCCCGGGCCCGAAGCCGGCTGTCCGCCGCGTCTACTGCTCTTCGAACCGCTGCCGGAAGCGTTCTTCCATACGCTGGGTGAAGGAGCTCTTCGCCTTCGCCGCACCCTTGCCGCCCTTGGCCTCGGCGGCCGGGTGCCGTCCGGACATCAGCGCGATCAGCGCGCCGAAGAACATGACGAGAAAACCGAACACGCTCGCGAGCGGGATCTCGGCGACCCACAGCGCCTTGACCATCACGCCCACCACGAGCAGGGCTACCCCGACTACGAACAGCGCGATCCCCTGGATTCGGCGGCGGCGGGCGGGCCGGCGGAACCGGGCACCGCGCACCGTAGACGCGAACTTGGGGTCCTCGGCATAGAGCTCGCGCTCGATCTGATCGAGCAGCCGCTGCTCATGCTCGGAGAGTGGCATCTTTCCTCCTCCGGCACAGCTGTCGCGGGCGCCGGGCCGCGCAACGTCCTGGACCCAACATCGACACCCCGGGAACGGGGTGTGTCCCTCTCAGGATACGAGTCCTGCGCGCGGAGGACTACCCGATCCCGCAGAAGCTGTCCCCTTTTGCCTATCCGGCCGAAAGTAGGCCCTGCGTGACCGGCCGAAGCCCGATCACGAAAGGTGGATAGCCGTGACTGCCGGCCGGATCGGCAATCGACGACGCAGTGATTCACCGGAAGTTCTCCGGCGCCTCGATGGTCACGTCCGTGGTCACGTCCCCCGCCCCGCGCGGGTTCACCCGGGACCTATTTCCGCTTCGCCTGTCCGGGTGAGAGCAGCGACGCTGGGCGGATCGCCGCGGCACCGAACTTGGACCGGGCCACGTCGGCGGCGACCTCCGCGTCCCGCCAGCGTGGCTCGGCCCGCTCGAAACTCAGCTGTTCCGGTTCATCCGTACCGGACAAGCCTTCGACGCGCACGCCGAGCAGCCTGATCTCGGCCCCGGCCGCCGCCTCGGCCAGCAACGCCACCGCCGTCGCGTGGATGACCCTGGCGACGTCCGTGGCCGAGCCGAGCGTGCGGGCCCTGGTGATCGTCTTGAAGTCGGCGAACCGCACCTTGATCGACACAGTCCGGCCGCGCACGTCCTTCGCGCGCAGGCTCGCCGCCACCCGCTCGGACAGCCGCAGCAGCTCCCGTTCGAGCACCAGTGGATCACGTTGATCGGTGTCGAACGTGTGCTCGGCGCCGATCGACTTGTCCGGCGAATCGACCACCACGCCGCGCTCGTCGTGGGCGTTCGCGAGCGCGAGCAGATGCTCGGCCGCCGCGTTGCCCACCGCGCGCCGCAGCCGGGACAGCGGTGTGACGGCGACCTCCGCGATCGTGTTCAGGCCCAGCCGCCGCAGGCTCTCCTCGGTGCGTTGGCCGACGCCCCACAACGCCGAGATGGGCAGCGGGTGCAGGAACTCCAGCGTGGCCGCGACCGGCACCACGACCACACCGTCCGGTTTTGCCATGCCTGAAGCCAGTTTCGCGACGAACTTGACCCCGGCCACCCCGACCGAGCACGTGATCCCGTGCTCCGCCTGCACCCGGCGGCGGATGGACTCGGCCACCTCCGCCGGAGTGGCGCCAAGGCGCCGCAGCGCTCCGCTCACGTCGAGGAACGCCTCATCCAGGCTGAGCGGCTCGACGAGCGGGGTGAGCTCGCGGAAGATCGCCATCACGCCGCGCGAAACCTCGCCGTACAACCCCGGCGTCGGCGGGAGGAAGATCCCGTGCGGGCACAGCCGGCGCGCCACCGCGACCGGCATCGCCGCGCGCACGCCGAACTCGCGCGCGGGGTAGTTCGCCGAGGTGACCACCGAACGCGGGCCGGACCCCGCGACGATCACCGGCTTGCGCACCAGCTCAGGCCGCGTGCGCAACTCCACCGCGGCGAAGAAGGCGTCCATGTCGACGTGCAGCAGGCCGCAGCCGGTGTCGTCCGGCTGGTGCTCCGCCGAGACCCGGAATCGTTCGTGCCCGGCGGGCAGGCCGGCGTTTCTTCCCATCGCAACCGACCCTAACCGGACCCACCGACAATTCCGGCGCGCTACGCGGGGCGCCGCGCCAACGCGTGCAAACGGCTCGCGATGTCCAGCAGCGGCGAGACGGTCCCGGCCACGTCCTCGAACTCGGCCAGCTCGTCCGCGGTGAACTGCTCGGACTCGGCCTCGCCCACGGAGTCCGCGACCACGGCGTCACCCTGGAGCAGCTCCAGCTTCAGGCCCGCCGACTCCAGCAGCACCCGCAGGCTTTCCGTGCCGTAGCGGCGAAGAATGCTCTCACCGTCGTCCGGCAGCACCCCGTCGGCGCCGGTGAGCAGCTGCTTCGCCTCGGTCAGCCGCCCGGCCAGCGCCCGGTGCAACACCGCCGCGTAGCGGTTCGCGGCCAGTACCGACACCGCGCCGCCGGGCGCCGCCGTCGACGCCAGGGCCGCGGCGACCGCGCGCGGATCGTCGACCACTTCGAGCACGCCGTGCGCGAGTACGAGGTCGGCCGAGCCCGGCTCGACGCGGCTGCTCAATGCGTCCGTGTCGTCCGCGACCACCGTGATCCGGCCGCCGACCTCACACTCCTCCGCGCGGCGGCGCAGCGTGGCCAGCGCGTCCTGGTTCGGCTCCACGACGGTGACCCGGCAGCCCGCGGCCGCCAGCGGCACCGCCCACACCCCGGTCCCGCCGCCGACGTCGACGACGTGCGGTTCAGTCGCCCGCCCGGCGCGGACCCTGGCCAGTTCGTCCTCGAGCACCCGCCGGACCGCGGTGGACCCGCGTGCCGCCCCGATCTCCGTTCGCATGGTGCGTCAGCGTAATAACAAGCACGGTAATAACAAGCAGGAGGATCAGGTGTGGCGGCATCCGGCTACCCTCGAACGCGTGCACACGGTCGCCGTACTCAGCCTCAAGGGAGGCGTCGGCAAAACGACGGTCGCCCTCGGCATCGCCTCCGCCGCCATGCGCAGGGGCATCCGGACGCTCGTGGCCGACCTCGACCCCCAGGGCAACGCCACCGCCTCGCTCGACCCGCCGTACACCGACGCCACCCTCGCCGACGTACTGGAGACCCCGCACCGCGCCGTGCTGCGCCAGGCCATCGCCGCGAGCGCCTGGAGTTCCGACGTCGACGTGCTCGTCGGCGCCGAAGAGCTGGAGCTGTTGAACGACCCCGGCACGGACGAGCGCCGGCTGGCGAACCTTTCCCGCGCGCTGGACGAGCTGCACGACGCGCCGCCCGGGGAGAAACCGTACGAGCTGGTGATCCTGGACTGCCCGCCGTCGCTGGGCAGGCTCACGAAATCGGCGCTGGTGGCCGCGGACAGCGCGATCCTGGTGACCGAGCCGACGATGTACGCGGTGGCCGGGGCGCAGCGCGCGCTGGAGGCCATCGAGCGGATCCGCGACGAGCACAACCAGGGTCTGCGCGCGGTCGGCGTGCTGGTGAACCGGCTGCGCCCGCGTTCGCACGAGCACCAGTTCCGGATCGCGGAGCTGCGCGAGTCGTTCGGCGGGCTGGTGATGCCCACGGCGATCCCGGACCGGATGGCGATCCAGCAGGCGCAGGGCGCGTGCAGCCCGATCCACGAATGGCATTCCCCCGGCGCGCAGGAGATCGCGCTGACGTTCAACATGGTGCTGGCCAAGATCCTGCGCTCGAACCGCGCCGGCAGGCACCGGATGGACGTGGAGATGGACGCCGAGCCCGACGTCGAGACCACCGGGCCGATCGAACCGATTCCGAGCGATGCCCGAGGGTGACACGGTCTTCCTCACCGGGAAGAAGGTCGACCGGGCGCTGGCCGGGAAAACCTTGTCCCGCACGGATTTCCGGCATCCGGCGCTGGCCACGGCCGATCTGAGCGGGCACACGGTACTCGGCGTGCACACCGTCGGCAAGCACCTTTTCACCAGGTTCTCCGGCGAGCTGAGCCTGCACAGCCATCTGAAAATGGACGGCTCGTGGCAGCTCTACGCGCCGGGCGCGCGCTGGCGCCATCCCGCCCATCACGTCCGCGTCATCCTCGACACCGAGGACGTGCGCGCGGTCGGTTTCCGCCTGCACGACCTGGAAATCCTGCCCACCGGCGAAGAAAGCCGGCTCGTCGGGCACCTCGGCCCGGACCTGCTGGATCCACAGTGGACGGACGAGCACGAGGCGCGGGCGGTGGCCGCGCTGGCCGCGGACGGCTCCCGCGAACTCGGGCTGGCGTTGCTCGACCAGCGGATCATGGCGGGCATCGGAAACCTGTACAAGGTCGAGATCTGCTTCCTGCTCGGCGTCACGCCGTGGACGCCGGTGTCCGAAGTGGACGCCACGAAGACGGTGCGGCTGGCGCGGAAACTGTTGCTGGCCAACGCCTGGCGGTGGGACCAGTGCACGACCGGCGATCTCGGCCGCGGCCGCAAGAACTGGGTCTACGAGCGAACCAGGACGGGCTGCTTCCGTTGCGGCGGCCGCCTGCGGGTCGCCGAACAGGGCATCGGCGTGCGGAAAAGGCCCACCTGGTTCTGCCCGCGCTGCCAGCGCGGGCCCGCTCCCGCACCGTGATCCTGGCCACCGGAAAATCTTGTTGCCGACCACGCCGGATGTGCATAGCGTTGGTGGTACACGAGAAAGGAGGTGGTCCGAAGTTGGATAGCAACAGGACTCGTGAGGTGGCCGTCCGCTAGCGGACCACACTGAGACCACGCCGGTGCGTTACCGGCGGGTTGGCCGCGGCGGCGCTCAGCGCGCGCCGCGACAGGACAGTGGTGGCCTGTTGGCGAATACCAGGCAGTCACCGGGCCCCCGGCGTTCCGAGCACCAGTCCGGCTCGGACCTGAACGGCTGACGACGTTCAGGAGGTCCGCCGGGGGTTTTCCTTGTCACCGCTCGTGTCTCCGGTCGTCGCCGTCCGTGTCGTGTGGACGGTGCTCCTGCCGGAAATACCCGCGCCCGGCCGGGTGATGCACTGCCCCGACGCCCCGCCGCGTGCGATTTTTCGCTTCTTTCTTCGCCGAAACGGGCTGACGAGAGGTCAATGGGGTCTACTCTCCTCTCTGTGCTTCGGCCCAGTTACCCCATCAGAACCGCGCGGTTGCAGCTGCGGCCGTTCACCCCGGGCGATCTGGCGGCGTTCCACGCCATCCACTCGCACCCCGAGGTGACCCGATACCTGTACTGGGAACCGCACACCCGTGACGAGAGCGTGCTGAGCCTGCAGCGCAAATCCGCCTCGGCGGAGCTGACCGAGCCGGGCGAGACGCTGGCGCTGGCGGTCGAGCTGACCGAGTCCCGGGAGCTGATCGGCGACCTGACCCTGCAGTGGATCAGCGCGGAGCACGACAGCGGCGAGATCGGCGTCGTGTTCGACCCGCGCCACCACGGGCACGGTTACGCCGCGGAGGCCACCCGGGAGCTGCTGAAGCTGAGCTTCGACGGGCTGGGCCTGCACCGCGTCATCGGCCGGTGCGACGCGCGGAACATCGCTTCGGCCTCGCTGATGGAGGGCCTCGGCATGCGCCGCGAAGCCCATCTGCGCGAGAACGAGCGGGTCAAGGGCGAGTGGACCGACGAGCTGGTCTACGCGATGCTCGCCACGGAGTGGACCCGGCGGTGAGGCCGGGCCGCGGCCGCTGAGCGAAAATGGCGGGCGTGCTGTTCGAGAAGCTGATCCGCCCGGTCCTGTACCGCCTGTCCGCCGACGACCCCGAGGTGGTGCACGAGCGCACCGTCCGCGCGCTGAGCCTGCTGCGCGGCACGCCGGAGGTGCTCCGGCGCCGGTACGCGGCCGACGATCCGGAGACGGTGTTCGGGGTGCGCTTCCCCAACCGCGTCGGGCTCGCGGCGGGCATGGACAAGGACGGCCGCGCGCTGCGGGCGTGGCCGGCGCTGGGGTTCGGGTTCGTCGAAGTCGGCACGGTGACGAGGCTGGCGCAGCCCGGCAACCCGCGGCCGCGCCTGTTCGCGCTGACGGACAGTGACGCGGTGATCAACCGGATGGGCTTCAACAACGCCGGCGCGGAAGCGCTCGCGGCGAAGCTCGCCGAGCGAGGCAAGCCGCCGGTGCCGCTGGGTGTCAGCATCGGCAAGTCCAAAGTGGTCCCGCTGGAGGAGGCGGTCGAGGACTACCGTTCCTCGCTGCGCACGCTGTACCCGTACGCGGACTACTTCGCGGTCAACGTGAGTTCGCCGAACACCCCGAATCTCCGTGCCCTGCAAGACAAATCCGCGCTGGCGGAGCTGCTGTCCGAGCTGCGCGCCACGTCCGCGTCGCTGGCGCAGGGCACGCCGACGCCGTTGCTGGTGAAGGTCGCCCCGGACCTGACCGATTCCGCGCTGGCGGAGCTGCTCGAGGTCTGCGGCGAACACGGCGTGGCCGGGCTGATCGCGACGAACACCACCCTGTCCCGCGAGGGCCTCACCGGCCGCGATGCCTTGGTGGGCAAGGAAACCGGCGGACTGTCCGGCCGTCCGCTCACCGCGCGGGCCCGTGAAGTGGTGCGGTTCGTGCACAAGCACACCGAGGGAAGGCTGCCGGTCATCGGCGTCGGCGGGATCCTCGGCGGCACCGACGCACGCGAGATGATCGACGCGGGAGCCAGTCTCGTGCAGCTCTACACCGGGTTCGCGCTCAAGGGGCCCGGGCTGGTTCGTGAGGTCAACCGGTCATTGGCCGGGTGGCGGTGACGTAGCGAAGGTACGCGCGCCAGTCGCCGAACTCGGTGATGTCCCTGGCGCTCGCGGCGGCGTGCTGATCGCAGCGGAGGCCGAGCACCTTGCTGCCGTCCGCGAGTTCGATCTCGCCGACCGACATCGGCCCGGACAGCCCGGTGAGGAACCGGCCGAGCCCGGCGGGCGAGAGCTTCCACCGCTCCCCCACCAGCGGGGCGCCTTCGGCCACGGGCAGGACGCCGGGTTGTTTGTCGGGCAACGCCACCATGCGGTAGCGCCCGGCCGTCACGGCGTCGCCGAGGAAGCGGGCGCCGAGGTCGGTCAGCTGCGTGTTGAGCGGCTGGCCGCGCAAATGGGCCCCGAACACGACGAGGTCGATTCCCGTTGCGGGGCAAGGTCTTCTGATCTGCTCGTCGGCGAGGAACGCGGCGATGTCGATGGCCACCTGATCCTCGAACGCGCGCGCCACCACGCTCACGCCCGGCGGGACGGTGACGGCGGCGAGGTCGAGTGTCGAGAAGGAACCGACGTACTCGGCGAGCGCGGGCACCAGTAGCGCGTCGAAGCCTCGCAGCAGCCGCGCGGCCTCGGCCCTGGCGTCGTAGGATTCCCTTGCCGCGTCGAGGAAAGGCCCGAAGTCGGCGGGTTCCACGACGGCACCGGCCGCGAGCAGGTCCTCGACCACGTTCGCGAAGCCGACGCGCGCGGGCACGGCGATCCGTGGCGCGTCCCCGGCCGCCAGCCGCACCCCGTCCGGCCAAGGCGCGCTGCCAGGATCGGATTCGTCCGGCCCGGTAAGGAATTCCAGCGCCCGCTGTCCTTCCGCGACAGTGCGCGCGAAGACCTCGACCCCGGCGGGCGCGATGCCGGTGCGTGGCACCAGGGCGCGGGTCGGCTTCAGCCCCACCACGCCCTCGCTCGCCGCGGCCACTTGCCCGGCGCCGAGCGCCACGTCGACGATCTCCAGCGCGACGACGGCCGCGAGGGCGTCCGCGGAGGCCGCGCCGAGCACGACGGCACCGGCCGCGGCCAGGCGTCCGATGGCGACGGCGTCCGGGGCGGGGAGTTCGACCGTGGGCGGCGCCGCGACGAGCATTCCCGCCAACGGCAGCTCTTCCCCGGCACGGACGCGTTCGTCGACCGCCTTCGCGTCGACGAGGACGTCCTCACCGGACCGGAGCTTTCGCCAGAGTTCCGGGCGTTGCAGTTCCACGAGCCTGTCCAGCGCGGCGAGGACCTGCCGGTGCGCGCTGACCGGGGCCGGTGGCAAGGGCACGGGTTCCGGGGGCAGTGTCTCCATCCTCTGACGGTAAGCAGCGGATATTCCGGAAACCAGCCGTCTCACGTTACACGCAGGTATCGACAAATCTCCCGAAACCCGGTATCCCGGGGGCCTTTTCACGATCCGTGACTCCCCGCGAGCCGCCCGCCGCCGAACCGGTAAGCGCTTACTCCAGGAGGATGGGAGGGCCCATGGAGGCCTCGCGTAGAGCGACGGGTGCCGCTGGCCCGTTCGCGGGTTCCGCGTGGGTTCCGCGTGGGTTCCGGCTCGGCCGCTCCCAGCCAACACACCACCGCGAACAGCCAACACACCACCGCGAACAGCCAACACACGAACGGGAACGGCCAACACGCGAACGGGAACGGCCAACACGCCAGGAGGCCGCGCCGCCCGGGCGTGTTGGCCGCTCCTGCGGGCGTGTTGGCCGACGGCGCGGGCGTGTTTGCCGGGCATGCGGGCGTGTTGGCCGCGGGCGGAGGGCGGTGGCGGCGGGGTGGTCGAGCGGGCTCAGCGGTGGAGGGCGTAGGCGGCCGAGCGAAGCCGGGAGCAGATCGGCCGGGGCGCGTGATCCGAGCGCGCGTGATCAGGGCGCGCGATGGGCACTCGCTCCGGGAACAAGCGATCGGCGGCGCGTGATCCGAGGGCAAGCGATCGGCGGCGCGTGGTCTGGGGGCAAGTGGTCGGGGCCTCGTGAGTGCTCGGCGCAAGCGGCGCGTGATCGGCGGCGCGCGGCCACCACCCCACACCCCAGCCGGGGTCAGGAAACCTCGCGGAGGGCGATGGCCAGTCCGGCGAGTCTGTCGGTGGCGTCGGTGAGTGCTTCCTTCGACTGCGCCATTCCCGTGCTCCCCGCGGCGACCGCTCGGCCCGCCGCCGCGATCAGGGTCGCGTAGTCGTCCAGACCTTCGTTCAGTTGCTCCAGCAGGTTCCGCACCGCCGACTCCAGCGCCTTGCGATCGGCCGCCGGCGCGGAATCGCGCGCTCGCTCGATGGCCTGGATGCGCTCCGCCAGCGCACGCAGCGCGGTGGCGGCTTCGGCGGCCGTCTTGCGGGCGTCCTCGACGGATTCCCCACCCACCAAAGAGGACGGAGCCGACAGCTGCCGCAGCAACTCGGCCAGCGACTCCTCGCCTTCGGTCAGCCGCTCCATCGGCGCGCGCGCCGCCGACTTCGGCGACGGCAGCTTGGGCGGCCGCGCCGCGTCCGCCGCGGGCAGTTCGGTGCGGTTGAGCTGCCGCAGCCGCAGACCGGACCGCACGCCGAGGGTGGCGAACACGACCGCGCCCGCCACCGCCAGGTACTCGGAACTACTGCCGACCACGATGAAATGCAAGCCGCCCGCGACCGCGAACAGCCCGCACAACAACGTGAGCAGGAGCCACAACGTGACCGCGCGCGAAGCCCGGCGCTTGCGCCGCTCGAGTTTCGCCGCCGGGGCGTTCCACCGCTCCCACTTCGACCTCGCCTCGGCGAACACCGGCACCGACGTGAACGAGGGCCGCGGTGGGGCCGGGCGCCGCAGCGGGTTCGGCGCCCGCTGCCCGGCCTGCTCGGACGGCAGATAGCGCTGGAGCTTCTCCTGCGCCCGCTGGGCGTAGTCGGGCAGACGGTCGATGTGTTTCTCGAGCTTGGCAGCCAGCTCGTCGAAATCGCGTCTGCCCGGCCCCATCCGCGGCCCCCTTCGCGCCGTGCCCCTCGTCAGGCCTGGTTCTTCTCGGCCTGCACGCGGGCCTGGATCTCACGCTGGATGTCACCCTGCGAAGACGCGGCGGGCTTGCTCGCCGAACCATCGGTGACCTGAGCGACCGGGTCGCCCTTCATCGAGGCGCGGATCTGCTCGAGCCGCGAGTGCCCGGCCAGCTCCGTGGTGGCGGACTGGACCTCGAGCATCCGGCCCTGCACCGAGTTCTGCGCCAGCTCCGCCGAGCCGAGCGCGGTGGTGTAGCGCTTCTCGATCTTCTCGCGGACCTCGTCCAGCGACGGGGTGTTGCCCGGCGCCGCCAGCTCCGACATCTGGTTCAGCGAGGCCGAGACCTTCTCCTGCATCTTGGCCTGCTCCAGCTGCGAGAGCAGCTTGGTGCGCTCGGCCAGCTTCTGCTGCAGCATCGAGGCGTTGCGCTCCACGGCCTGCTTGGCCTGCGCCGCCGCCTGCAGCGACTGGTCGTGCAGCGTCTTGAGGTCCTCGATGCTCTGCTCGGCCGTGACCAGCTGGGTGGCGAAGGCCTCCGCCGCGTTCTCGTACTGGGTGGCCTTCTCGTTGTCCCCCTTGGCGCGGGCCTCGTCGGCCAGCACCAGGGCCTGGCGGGCGGAAGCCTGCAGCTTCTCGACCTCGCCGAGCTGCCGGTTGAGCTTCATCTCCAGCTGCCGCTGGTTCCCGATCACCGCCGCGGCCTGCTGGGAGAGCGCCTGGTGGTTGCGCTGCGCCTCCTCGATGGCCTGCTGGATCTGCACCTTGGGGTCCGCGTGCTCGTCGATCTTCGACGAGAACGCCGCCATGAGGTACTTCCAGGCCTTAACGAACGGGTTGGCCATCTGTTCCGCCTGCCTTCTTAACGTCCCACTAGTCCAAGTTGACCCGACGGTCATGGGGCGCTGCACTCCCCTAACCCTGCAACGCACCGACCTCGGCGTGGGTTCCATCGTGTCAGGTCAGCGCGTCCGGTACCAGGCGACCCCGGGGGATTTCAGGGACGACCCTGAACCGGCCCCCGGAACACCGGAAGGCCACCCGCGCCGCGCGGGTGGCCTTCCGGCCTCGAACGTTCGCCTGGCCTGCGGCTCAGGCCGCGACCATCTTCGGTGCCCTGATCGTGGTCCGCAGGGCAGGCCCCACCCGCTGGCCGGATACCCGCAGGTCGGCCAGGTCGTTGCCGATCACGCCGTCCACGATGCGGCCACCCTCGAGGTGGCCCGCTTCGGCCCGGCTCTCCCGCTGCCCGGCATCCTCGCCTTCGGCCCGCATGGTGGCCACGTCGACCGTGTCCAGCGCGGAGATGTCGGCGGCCACGTTGTGCAGCAGCTCGGCCAGAGGGAGCTCCAGCGCATCGCAGATGGAGGACAGCAGCTCGCTCGATGCTTCCTTCTGTCCCCGCTCCACCTCGGACAGGTAGCCGAGGCTGACCCTGGCGGCGCGGGAGATGTCGCGCAGCGTGCGACGCTGGTTGGTGCGGGCATGACGGAGCCGATCACCGATCGCCTCACGCAACAGCACGGTCATCACGCGCCTCCCTTCCTGATACCGACCACGTTACCCAGACCGGGCCCCTCGCCGCAGCGATTGACTCGGGCCGTACGCCAAGGGCGAACGCCTGGCTCACGCCAGATGTTCCCCCAGCAAGGACAACGCGGCCAGCGCCGATTCGGTTCGCACGTGCGCGCGGTCTCCTTCGAACCAGCAGGTCCGCACCGTGCGCAGGCCCGCGCCGGCGAGCCCGACGTGCACCGTTCCGGGCACGACGCCGTCTTGGGGGTCCGGCCCCGCCACCCCGGTGAGGCCCAGGCCCCAGTCCGCCCCGCAGCGCCGCCGCGCACCCTCCGCGAGCTGCGCCGCGACCTCCGGGTGGACCGCGCCGTGCTCGTCCAGCAGCGCCTGGTCCACCCCCGCGAGTGAGTTCTTCAGATCAGTGGCGTACACGACAAGACCGCCGCGCACCACGGCGCTCGACCCGGGCACCTCGGTCAGCGTCACGCACACGAGCCCGGCGGTGAGGGATTCCGCCGTCGCCACCGTTTCCCCTCGCTCGGTCAGCCTTGTGACGATCTTGCGCGCCAGCGTCACGGCTTCGCCACGGCCCGGCGGCCCTCCGCGCGCAGCCGCACCGCGCGCAGCACGTAGTCGAACCCGGTCACGACCGTCAGCGCGACCGCGATGCCCATCAGCACCCAGCACACCGGATCCGCCCCGCTCGGCAGCGGCAGCAGGTACGCCACGATCGCCGCGATCTGGGTCAGCGTCTTCGCCTTCCCGCCGCGGCTGGCCGCGATCACCCCGTGCCGGATCACCCAGAACCGCAGCAGCGTCACCCCGATCTCACGGACCGCGATGACGATCGTCACCCACCACGACAGCTCGCCGAGCACGCTCAGCCCGATCAGCGCGGCACCGGTGAGCGCCTTGTCCGCGATCGGGTCGGCGATCTTGCCGAAGTCGGTGATCAGCCCGTAGCGGCGGGCGACCCAGCCGTCCACCTGGTCGGTCAGCGAGGCGATCGCGAACAGCACGGTGGCCAGGTACCGCCACGTGGTGTCGGTGCCGCCGTCGGCGAACAGCGCCAGCACGAACACCGGCACCAGCACCAGCCGGGACAGGGTCAGGATGTTCGCCAGGTTGATGTTGGAGACGCGGGCGACGGGCGGCGCGGGTGCGGCGGCGTCCGCATCCACCGGCTCGTCGGCCGCGCTCATCCGGCCGCTTCCGGCCGGACGATGAGGTCGACGCCCTCGCTGTCCACGACCCGGCAGCGGAGGAACTGCCCGATCTCGGCGCTCCCGGCGTCGAGCACCACGCAGGCGCCGTCGACCTCGGGCGCCTGGTGCGCGGCCCGGCCGACGACCTCCTCGCCGGTCTCCTCGATCAGCACGTCGACCAGTTCGCCGACGCGGTCCTCGGCGCGCTGCGCGGTCAGTTCCTCGACCAGCGCGGAGATCTTGGTGACCCGCTCGGCCACCAGCTCCGGGTCGACCTTGCCCTCGAAGGTCTCCGCCTCGGTGCCGTCCTCGTCGGAGTAGCCGAAGACACCGACGGCGTCCAGCCGCGCGCCCGTCAGGAAACGCTCCAGCTCGGCCACGTCCTCCTCGGTCTCGCCGGGGAAGCCGACGATCACGTTGGTGCGGATGCCCGCGGCCGGGGACAGCTCGCGGATCTGGTCGATCAGCGCGAGGAAGGAGTCCGTGGAACCGAAGCGCCGCATCCGGCGCAGCACGGCCTCGCTGGAGTGCTGGAACGACAGGTCGAAGTAGTCGGCCACACCCGGCGTGGTGGCGATCGCGCGGACCAGGTCCGGCCTGGTTTCGGCGGGCTGCAGGTACGAAACCCGCACGCGCTCGATGCCCTCGATCTCCGCCAGCTTCGGCAGCAGCCGCTCCAGCGCGCGGGTGCCGCCGTCGGCCCGGCTCAGGTCCTTGCCGTACGAAGTGGAGTTCTCGCTGACGAGGAACAGTTCCTTGACGCCCTCGCCGGCCAGCCACGCGGCCTCGGCGAGGATCTCCTCGGGGCGCCGCGAGACGAACGAACCGCGGAAGGACGGGATGGCGCAGAAGGAACAGCGCCTGTCACAGCCCGAGGCGATCTTCAGCGCCGACACCGGGCCGGAGGCCAGCCGGGCGCGCGGGATCCAGCCGTGGCCGGGCACCGTGACGTCGGCGGCCGCGGCGGGCCGCTCGACCGGGCTGATCGGCAGCAGCGTGCGCCGGTCGGCCGGGACGTGCGACTCGATCTTGTGCCCGGAGACGATCGAACCGAGCCGCTCGGCCAGATCCGGGTAGTGGTCGAAGCCGAGCACCGCGTCGGCCTCGGGAAGGCTCTCGGCCAGCTCGGTGCCGTAGCGCTCCGCCATGCAGCCCACGGCGACGACCTTGGCGCCCGTGTCCGCGGCGGCGAGCAGGGTGTCCACCGAGTCCTTCTTCGCCGACTCGACGAACCCGCAGGTGTTCACGACCACCACGTCGGACTCGCCGGG
Organism: Amycolatopsis acidicola; assembly: GCF_007713735.2. Lineage (GTDB taxonomy): Bacteria > Actinomycetota > Actinomycetes > Mycobacteriales > Pseudonocardiaceae > Amycolatopsis_E > Amycolatopsis_E acidicola. Next base: position 21,217 of record NZ_VMNW02000072.1, read on the forward strand.
GTCCTCGGTCAGCTCCCAGCCGCCGGCGGCCAGCCTGCCGGCCAGCTCCTCGGAGTCGACCTCGTTGCGGGCACAGCCGAGGGTGAGCAGGGAAACGCGGCGGGCCTCGGACGGATCGGTGGCAGCAGACACGCCAATCAGGGTACTTGGCCTGGCAGGTCCGCCAGCGTCAGCACGGTCAGCTCCTCGTCGGCGAGGCTCTCCAGATCGACGTCCGGGCCCGCGAGGCGAAGGGCCTGCGCCCCGATCGCCTGCTCCAGCAACCCGCGCGCGGAGCGGCCGTTGGCGAAGCCGGGTCCGCGGTCCAGCCGCGCCATCACCCCGGGCAGGCCCGCTTCCAGCTCGGGCGCGAGCCGGTAGCCCTGTTTCGTGGCCATCGCGGTGAAGATCGCCGCCAGCTCTTCGTCGCCGTAGTCCGGGAAGTCGACCGTGCCACCGAAACGCGAGCGCAGCCCGGGGTTGCTGTCCAGGAAGCGCTCCAGATCGGCCGAGTAGCCCGCCGCGATGACGATCAGGTCCTCGCGGTGGTTTTCCATCTGCACCAGCAATTCCGCGACGGCCTCGCGGCCGAAGTCGTTCTCGGAGTCCTGCACGAGGTTGTACGCCTCGTCGATGAACAGCACCCCGCCCACGGCCCGTTCGCACACGTCGCGCGTCTTCGGCGCCGTCTGGCCGATGAACTCGCCGACGAGGTCCGGCCGCGCCACTTCGACGAGATGGCCCGAAGGCAGCACGCCGAGCTCGCGGTAGAGCTGCCCCATCAGCCGCGCCACCGTGGTCTTCGCCGTGCCCGGGTTGCCCGCGAAGATCAGGTGCCGGCTGCGGGCCGCGACGGGCAGGCCCGCGGAGCGGCGCCGGGCGTCCAGCCGGGTCTCGGCGACCAGGGTGCGCAGCCGCTGTTTGACCGGGGCGAGCCCGATCATCCCGTCCATTTCGGCCATCAGGTCTTCGAGACCGCGCCGCGGCCCGCTGTCGTCGGTCTGCCCGACGCCGGAGTCCGTGGGCAGATCCGCCGCCGTCAGCTCGACGAGCGCGGCCGGGTCGGCCTGGGACTGGCGCGCGAGGCGGCTCGACTGCTTGCCGATCGTCGTTTCCAGCAACCCGCGCGCGGAGCGGCCGTTCGCGAAACCACGGCCGCGCGGGATCCGGCGGATCGCCTCCGGCAAGGCCGCCGAGAAGTCCTCGGCGAACTTGTAGCCCTGCTTTTCGGCCATGGAGCGGAAGATCTCGGCGAGCTCCTCGTTCGAGTAGTCCGGGAACTCCACGCGCCCCGCGAACCGGGAGCGCAGGCCGGTGTTGGACTCGAGGAACTCGTCCATCTCCCTGGGGTAGCCCGCCGCGATCACCACGAGGTCGTCGCGGTGGTTTTCCATCTGTACCAACAACTCTGCGACGGCTTCGCGGCCATAGTCGTCGTCGGAGTCCTGGACGAGGTTGTACGCCTCGTCGATGAACAGCAGCCCGCCGACGGCCCGCTCGCAGATATCGCGGGTCTTCGGCGCGGTCTGCCCGCTGAACTCGCCGATCAGGTCCGAGCGCTGCGCCTCGACGAGGTGGCCGGACGGCAGCACGCCCAGCTCGCGGAAGAGCTGCCCCATCAGCCGCGCCACGGTGGTCTTCGCCGTGCCCGGGTTGCCGGTGAAGACGAGATGACGGCTGCGCGCGGCGACCTGCAGCCCGGCCTGACGGCGCTGCGCGTCCACCTTGGTCTCGTCGACCAGGCCGTGGACGCGCTGCTTGACCGGCGCCAGTCCGATCATTCCGTCCAATTCGGACAGCAGGTCTTCGAGGCCGCGGCGCGGGCCACCGTCGTCGGCCTGGCCCACCCCGGAATCGGTGGGCAGATCCTCGGCCAGGAGCAGCGCGAGCGAGCGCGGGTCGTTGTTCTCCTGCCCGGCGATGCGCGTGCTCTGGCGGCTGATCGTGGCCTCCAGCAACCCGCGCGCGGAGCGGCCGTTCGCGAACCCGCGGCCGCGCGGGATCCGGCGGATCGCTTCGGGCAGCGCCTGCTTGAACTCCGGCGCCAGCTCATACCCCTGGCCGTGCGCCATCAGCTCGAAGATGCCGGCCAGTTCTTCGTTGGTGTAGTCCGGGAAATCGACCCGGCCGGAGAACCGTGAGCGCAGCCCGGGGTTGGCCTCCAGGAACCCGTCCATCTCCTTGGGATAGCCCGCCGCGAACACCACCAGGTCGTCGCGATGGTTCTCCATCTGCACCAGCAACTCCGCGACCGCCTCGCCACCGAAGTCGTTTTCGGCGTCCTGCACGAGGTTGTAGGCCTCGTCGATGAACAGCACGCCGCCCATCGCGCGCTCGCACACCTCGCGGGTCTTCGGCGCGGTGTGCCCGACGAACTCGCCGACCAGGTCCGACCGGCCGACCTCGATCACCTGCCCCTTCGGCAGCACGCCGAGGGCCTGGTAGATCTTCGCGACCAGCCGGGCCACCGTGGTCTTCGCCGTGCCCGGGTTGCCGGTGAAGACGAGATGGCGGCTGCGGGTGGCGACGTTGAGGCCCGCCGCCCGGCGCTGCGCGTCGACGTTCATCTCCGCGACCAGCGCCCGCACGCGCTGCTTCACCGCGTCCAGGCCGATCATCGCGTCCAGCTCGGCGAGCAGCTCCTCGACGCCCGGCTCGTCTTCGCTCTGGCGCGGGCCGAGCCCCTCGACGTCGGGCAGGTCGATCTGCGGGCTGTCGCCGAACACCGCGCCGCGGCCGATCGCGTTCTGCGCCGCGGCGCCGACGAGCGCTTCGATCTCGCGCGCGTCGGGCTTGCGCACCTGGCGCACCACGCGGTTGAGCACGTCGCGAGCGGGCGGCGACACCACGGCGTTGCGCTCGGTCAGCAGGACTTCGAGGAGCGCCGCGCCGGCGGCGGGCTGGGTGAGATCGGGCAGGCGGTAGGTCAGCAGGCGCGACGCCAGCCGCGGCGACTCCGTGGTCAGCGCGGAGAGCGCGCGCTCGGTGCCGCTGAGCACGATGAGCCGGCAGTCGGTCTGGTCGTGCGCGAACTTGTCGAGCACGCGCGTCACCCCGGGGGTGTCGGCGTCCAGCAGCGCGTCGACGTCCTCGATCAGCAGCATCAGCGGGTTGTGGTCCTTGCCGGCGTCAGTGATCGCGAGCTTGAGGGCGCGGTCGATCGCGCTTTCGTTGGTCCGCGCGATCTGCAGCAGTTCCGCGCCGTTCCAGGTGAGCTTGCCGCCGAAGGAGACGTCGCGGGCCTTCAGCTCGTCGTGCAGCGCGCGGAACAGCCTGTGCTGCCCGCTGTGCGGCGCGCCGGTGAACATCAGGATCGGGTTGGGCTCTTCGACCGTGACCGGGGCGGGCGGCTGTTGTTCCTGTTGCTGCTGCTGCGCCGCTTCGGCCTCTTCGCGCTCCTGACGCGAACGGCGGACGCGGTTCGCGCGGGCGATGAAGCGGAGGGCGTCGGAGTTCATCACCGAAGCGACTTCGTCGAGCAGGCCGGGGCCGCTGGGGGCGGGCTGCCCTGGCTGCTGCGGCTTCACCTCGTCGGCGTGGCGCGTGCCGTCGGCCCATTGCACGATCCGGACCGATTTGTCCAAATAGGCCAGCGCGGACTCCGGCCCGTTCACGAACGACGGGCCGTTCGGAAGCTTCTCGATCGCGGGCCGCTGCGATCGCGGGGCGGTTTGTGGTGGGGCCTGCCGTTGGGGCGGCGCTGGTTGCTGCTGCGGCGGCGCGGGTGGACGCTCCTGCACGGGCTGCGACGGCGGTTGCTGCGGGAGCGGCTGGGACGGGGCCTGCTGCGGCTGGGGCGGTTGCTGCGGGAGCGGCTGCGACGGTGGCTGCGCTGGGGGTTGCTGCCGCGGCATGGGTTGCGACGGCGGCTGCTGGGGCGGGGCCTGCTGCTGCGGGGGCAACGGGAGATAGCGTGCGGTGGCGCGCCATTGCACGTTCAGCGGCGGCTGGCCGTACTGCCAGGGCCCCTGCCGGCGCCACTGCCATGGCCTGCCCGGCACGAGCAGCCAGGTGACCCCGTCCGGGGTGGCCAGCATCGTGGTACGGCCCATCGCCGCCTGCCGCTCGGCCTCGAAGAACGGATCAAACCCCGCGCGCGTCAACTCGCCCCCCTGTTCGTCGCGGCAACCCGTCCCGCAGCATACGAGCACGCCCCGACGTGGTGGAACCCACCGCGACACGGCACGCACGGTCCGGATACGGTCGATCGGTGCAGGATGCCCCAGTCAGCGAGGTCCGGATCCGCCGGGCCAGGATCGCCGACGTGCGCAAGATCAAGGCGCTGGTCGACGCGGACGCCGGGCGGGTGCTGCTGGAGAAGGAGCTCGTCACCCTCTACGAGAGCATGCAGGAGTTCTGGGTGGCCGAAGCCCGCGGCGAGGTGATCGGCTGCGGCGCGCTGCACGTGCTGTGGGAGGACCTGGCCGAGATCCGCACGGTCGCGGTGGACAAGGCCGCGCGCGGGCAGGGCATCGGGCACAAGCTCGTGGACCGGCTCGTGGAGCTGGCGCGGGAACTGGGCCTGCGGCGCGTGTTCGTGCTGACCTTCGAGACGCACTTCTTCGCCGGGCACGGTTTCCGCGAGATCGACGGAACCCCGGTGCCGCAACCGGTCTACGACGAGATGCGCCGCTCGATCGACCCCGGCGTCGCCGAGTTCCTCGAGCTGCCGTACGCGAAGCCGAACACCCTCGGCAACTCACGTATGCTGCTCGAACTCTGAAAGTCCATTGAGGACATAGGCAACCTCTCCCCCGCACACGCGTCTTCAGGGTGGAGAGGATCGAACGACACGGGGAGAGGGCGGCATGGGCCGGGGGTATGGCAAGTGGTTGGCCGGCGTCGCGGGGGTGGCGTTGCTGGCCGTGCCGCCCGCCGCGGCGGCGGGGACGACGGCGGGGGCCGTCTCCCCGTCCGCCACGGCACAGCAGCAGCCGGCCGTCGTGCCGGGCTGCGAACAGGGGTGTGAAAGCGTTTTCTCCGTCGCGCTGCCGGGGGGCACGCGGCTGGAGGGACTGCAGGCCGGGACGTCGGCGTACCTGGCGTACTGGGACGGGGCGGCGCTGCGGGACAGCACCCAGGTCCAGGGCACGGACGGATTCCCGTACTCACAGGTGAAGGGCGCGCTGTGCCTCGCGGACCGCTGCACGGTCTCGTTCGGCTACGGCGCGCACGCCGGGGCGGTGGCCGCGGTGCGGCTGGGCTCGAAGATCACGGTGACCGGCAAGGCCGAGGGCGTCGCCGCGGATGTGCGGGATCTCAACGGGGACAACGAACCTGACGCGGTGGTGCGGCAGAGCACGTACGAGCCGGACTTCGCGACCGGGCCGCAGTACTGGGAGACGTACCTGGGCCACGACGGCCACCTGGTGCTGACCGGCTGCACGCCCCCCGGAGCGGACGAGCCGGCGAAGGCCTCGGTCAACGGCTGCCCCGACATGGCTTGAGGCTTCCGGGCACCAGCCCTCCCGGCGCCGGTCAGACCGGCTCCATCCCGGTGAGTTCGACGCTGGCCGCCCAGATTTCGGCAGCCAGGTCCGGGTCGGCGGCGCCGCCGCGTACCGGTTCCACCCGGGGCTTGCCGCGCAGCCCGAAGACCCGGGGGCCGATCAGCTGCCCACCCGTCACGGCGGGATCGAGCACCGCGCGGACGGCAGGCCGGGCGCCGGAATCCTTGCCGTGCAAGAGAAGTCCGGCAGGCAGACCGCGTAGCCGCTGCCCCGCGCCGCGGACGTGCACCGGCGGGCGGGACGGGGTCAGGGAATCCAGCGCGCCGCCGGGATGGTTCACCACGCTGATCGTGGTGCTGCCCGCCGCGCGCAACCGCCGGTCGAGCTCGAAGCCGAACAGCATCTGCGCCAGCTTCGACCGGGCGTACGCGCGTTTGGACTGATAGTCGTTCGCGCTCTGCGGATCGGCAGGGTCCAGTTTCACCGATCTGGCCACGAAACTGCCCGTCGTCACCACGCGGCCCGCGGGCGAAGCGTCGAGCAACGGCAGCAGCAGGCACACGAGGACGAAGTGGCCCAGATGGTTGGTGGCGAACATCAACTCGTGCCCGTCCGGGGTCAGCGCGCGCTCGGGGCCGTCCACCAGCACGCCGGCGTTGCACAAGACCGCGTCGAGGCTGTCCACGCCCAGCGCGTCGACGGAGGTTTTCAGCGAAGCGAGGTCGGCCAGGTCCAATCGGACATGGCTGAGCCTCGCGCCGGGAACGCGGGAGCGGATCGAGGTCAGCGCGGCCGCAGCCTTGGCGTCGCTCCGGCTGCCGAGAACGACGGTGGCTCCGGCGGCGGCGAGCTGCTCGGCGGCGAAGTAGCCGATCCCGGCGTTTCCACCGGTGACCAGCACGGTCTTTCCCATCGCGGCCCTCACATCGGAATGATTCCGAAGTCGGAGTGACTCCGGGTTCGAGCTAGACTGTACCCCATGACCGCACCCGGGCGACGAGAGCGAAAAAAGGCCGCCACCCGCGAAGCACTGTCCGCGGCGGCGCGGCGGCTGTTCCTGGAACGAGGGTTCGACGGGGTCACCGTCGCCGAGATCGCCGAAGCCGCCGACACCGCCGTGTCGACCCTGTTCGTGCATTTCCCCGGCGGCAAGGAAGCGCTGATCCTCGGCGACGGCGAGGAACGCGCACAGGCGCTCGCGGACGCGGTGCGGCACCGCGCGGACGGCGTCTCGATCCTCGACGCGCTCCAGGATTTCCTTGCCACCCGGGGCCCGTTCGCCGCCAAGGCGAGTACGGAAGCCCAGCGCGTGGCGGATCTGGTCGTGCGGACCGCGGCTCTGCGCGCCTACGCCAGGACACTGTGGACAGCCGCCGAAACCGACCTCACCGAGGTCATCGCCGAGCAGACCGGCCGCGCCGCGGGCGATCTCTCACTACGGCTGCTGGCCCGCTACGTCCTCGAAATCCCGGACCTCGCCGGCGTGCAACCGGACCCCCGGGCCGCGTTGAAGCTGGCGTTCGAGCATCTGCGCCGGGGCTGGCCGGGCGTCTGAAGTCAGTCCTCGTCGTCGTCCGACGGGCCCGCGTCGCCGCCGCGGATCATGAACAGCACGCCTTCCAGCTCGTCCGGTTTGACGAGCACGTCGCGGGCCTTCGAACCCTCCGACGGGCCCACCACGCCACGGCTTTCCAGCAGGTCCATCAGGCGCCCGGCCTTCGCGAACCCGACCCGCAGCTTGCGCTGCAGCATCGACGTCGACCCGAACTGCGACGTGACCACCAGCTCCGCCGCCTGCAGCAGCACGTCGAGGTCGTCCCCGATCTCGGGGTCGATTTCCTTGGCCTCGCCCGGTTTCGCGGCCGTGACACCGTCCGCGTATTCCGGCTGCGCCTGCTCCTTGGTGAAGTTGACGATCTCGGCGATCTCGTCATCGCCGACGAACGCGCCCTGGATGCGGACCGGCTTCCCGGCGCCCATCGGCAGGTAGAGCGCGTCGCCCATGCCGATCAGCTTCTCCGCGCCCGGCTGGTCGAGGATGACCCGCGAGTCGGTCAGCGAGGAAGTCGCGAACGCCAGCCGCGAAGGCACGTTGGTCTTGATCAGGCCGGTGACCACGTCCACCGACGGGCGCTGCGTGGCCAGCACCAGGTGGATGCCCGCCGCGCGCGCCTTCTGCGTGATCCGCACGATCGCGTCCTCGACGTCGCGGGGCGCGGTCATCATCAGGTCGGCCAGCTCGTCGACGATCGCCATGATGTACGGGTACGGCCGGTACTCGCGCTCGGACCCCGGCGGGGCGGTGATCTCCCCCGACTTCACCTTCTTGTTGAAGTCGTCGATGTGCCGCACCCGGTTGGCCTGCATGTCCATGTACCGCTGCTCCATCTCCTCCACCAGCCAGGCCAGCGCGGCGGCGGCCTTCTTCGGCTGGGTGATGATGGGCGTGATCAGGTGCGGGATGCCCTCGTACGGCGTCAGCTCGACCATCTTCGGGTCGATCAGGATCATCCGGCACTCGTCCGGCGTCGAGCGGGCCAGCAGCGAAACCAGCATCGAGTTGACGAAGCTGGACTTACCGGAACCGGTGGAGCCCGCCACCAGCAGGTGCGGCATCTTGGTCAGGTTCGCGGTGACGAAGTCGCCCTCGATGTCCTTGCCCAGCCCGATGACCATCGGGTGGTTGTCCTTGGCGGCCTTGGGCGAGCGCAGCACATCGCCGAGGCGCACCATCTCGCGGTCGGAGTTGGGCACCTCGATGCCGACCGCGGACTTGCCGGGGATCGGCGCCAGCAGGCGGACGTTGTCGGTGGCCACCGCGTACGCGATGTTCTTGGTCAGCGCGGTGATCTTCTCGACCTTCACGCCGGGACCGAGCTCGACCTCGTAGCGGGTGACCGTCGGGCCGCGGGTGAACCCGGTGACCTGGGCGTCCACGTTGAACTGCTCCAGCACGCCGGTGATCGCCTCGATCATGGCGTCGTTGGCCTTGCTGCGGGTCTTCGGCGCGTCCCCGAGGGTGAGCAGCTCCGGCGAGGGCAGCCGGTAGTCGCCCTCCACGGTGCGCGCGACCGTGATCGCGGGCTCCGCCTTCTCCTTCTTCGGCTTCTTCTCCGGGACCTCGACGGGCTTGGCCTTCGGCGGCCGGGCGGGCGTCGGCGGTTCGGCGAGCGCGGCCTCGATGTCGAGCTGCTCGCCTTCCTTGTCCGCGCTGGCCTGCCTGCGGCGCGAGGGTTTGCGCAGCCGCACGGCCTTCGGGTCGGCCTCGGTGACAGCCTGCTGCTCCTCCTCGAAGGCGCGCTGCTCCTCGTGCATCCGCTCGCGCTCTTCGGGGTCGAGACCCCATTCGCGCAGCGCCTGCGGGATGTCGCGGACCCGGGTGCCGGTGAAGATCAGCACGCCGTAGCCGAGCGCGAGAATGAGCAGCGGCGCGGCGACCCACGTGGTGACGCCGCGCGCGAGCAACCCGCCGGACACCGCGCCGAGCTGGCCGCCCGCGTACATCCGGTAGTCGTTGCTCGCGGGCTGGCGGTTGAACAGGTGCAGCAGGCCCAGCAGGGCGAACATCACCAGCAGGGTGCCGATGACCATGCGGGGCCTGGTCTCCGGCTTGGGTTCCGAGCGCATCAGCGCTATCGCCGCGACCACCAGCGCCAGCGGCAGCGCCACCGCGCCGGCGCCGAACACCGTGCGCGTGCCGACTTCGAGTGCCTGGCCGATCGGACCCGCCGCCTGCCACCAGACCCCGACCGCGATGATCAGGGCCAGCGCGATCAGGCCGAGGCCCACGCCGTCGCGGCGGTGCTCGGGTTCGAGCTCCCGGCTGCGGCCGAGTGTGCGGGCGAGGCTGCCGGTGCCGCGGGCGAGCAGCGTCCAGCCGCCGCGGACAGCCTTGGCGAACGTGCCGCCCGAACTGCGTTTCCGCGCGGCCGGTTTCCGGGCAGCGGAACGAGTCGAACCGGACCGCGGCTTGGCCGCCCCGCGTGACTTTCGCGCCGGGCTTTTGCTGCTGCCGCTCCGCTTCGTGGTGTTTCTCCTCGTCGCCGTGGACCCGCTCGCCATGCATCTACGGTAACCGGCGGAACCCACGAGTCCCACCCGCCACTCGCGGCGCACTTCGAACTTTCGCAACAGCAGCGCCCCTTGATACTCCAATCCAGTGAAAGATCAGGCGTCTGAGATGCTCTGCTCATGTTCAGGCTGAACGGCGGACGAACCGGGGCACCTCCGATCTGGCGGGCCATGTCGGCGGTGGACACCGGGCTCGTGCACCTGGTCGGCAGGCTGCGGGTGACCGGCGGGATCCCCGCGCACCTGCGCGGCAGGCCACTGCTGATGACCGCCAACCACATCGGCGTGTTCGACGCCTTCGTGCTGATCGCCGCCTGCCAGCAGATCGGCGTGAGCCCCCGGTTCCTGCTCGCCGGCGGGCTGCTCGACGCGCCCGTGCTCGGCCCGGCGCTGCGCGCGAGCGGGCATCTGCGGGTGGACCGGGGCAAGGCCGGCGCCGTCGAGCAGTTCGGCCACGCCGTCGAGGCGCTGAAGACCGCGACGAGCCCGATCATCGTCTACCCCGAGGGCCGGATCAGCCACGACCCCGGGTTGTGGCCCGAGCGCGGCAAGACCGGCGCGGCGCGGCTGGCGTTGGCCGCGGGCGTGCCGGTGCTGCCGATCAGCCAGTGGGGCGCGCACGAAGCCGTCTACTGGGGCACGGAGAAGGTTTCGGGCCCGGCCGACCTGCTGCCGCTCGCCCGCTCGGGGTTCACCGCTCCCCTGCGGCGGCCGAAGTTCCAGGTGCATTTCGGGCGCCCCGTCGACCTTTCCGACGTGGAGCCGGAGCGGCCCGGCGCGGGCATGCGCGCGCACCGCAAGATCATGCGCGCGATCACCGACGGCCTGGTGCCGCTCCGCGCGGCGGAACCGGACAAGCCGAAATTCCACGACCCGACCCGGCCCACGGACACCGTGAGCCCCTGGCGGCCCTAGGACACCGCCGCCGGCGCGAGCGTGTTGGCCCCTCCCGCGGGCGTGTTGGCCCGTGGCGTCCGTATGTTGGCCAGTGGCGTCCGCGCGTTGGCCCGTGGCGTCCGCGCGTTGGCCCGTGGCGTCCGCGCGTTGGCCCGTAGCGTCCGCGTGTTAGCCGCTCCCGTGGGCGTGTTGGTCTCTCCCGTGGGCATGTTGGCCCGTGGCGTCCGTATGTTGGCCGGTGGCGTCCGTGTGTTGGCCGTCGGCGGCAGGCGCGCCGGGCGGCGCGGGCCAACACACGACCGAGAACGGCCAACACACCAACAATGCCGACCAACACACCGACGCGGCCGACCAACACACCGACGCGGGTGGCCAACACACGCGCGGGAACGGCCAACATGCCCACGGCGGCCGCCGGCCGGCGGCCGGCGGCTCAGACCTTGCGGCCCACCGTGACCATGCAGTGCGAGCGCCACGGCTCGATCTTCGGCGGGTCCGGGTTGAGCCAGTGCGAGGTGTAGTCGAGCGGGGCGACGAGCTCGAAGTCGCCGAAGAAGCTCGTGATCTCCTCGGGCGTGCGCATGAACGCGTTGGTCGTCGTCGACACGTACTGCGAGACCAGCTCGTGGAACTCCGGGCTCGCGCCCGCGAACGTGCCGTGGGACAGCGCCAGCAGCGAGCCCTTCGGCAGCCTGTCGCGGTAGTAGCTCAGCGCCGCCGAGGCGCGCTCGGAGTCGCCGACGAAGTGCAGGACGGCCATCACCAGCAACAACATCGGCTGCCCGGGGTCGATGACCTCCTCGGCGAGAACCTTGTCCCACAAGGTGTCGAAGTCGAGGAGGTCGGCGAACACCGCGCGGTGCCTGTCCGGGTCCGCCGTGCGGGCCAGCAGGATGTCGGAGTGCGCGTGCGCGATGGCCTCGTTGTCGACGTAGAGCACCCGCGTCTCGCCGGGCGCGAGCTTCTCGGCCACGTCGTGCACGTTGCCCACGGTCGGCAGGCCGGAGCCGATGTCCACGAACTGCCGGATCCCGTGCTCGCGGATCGCATACTCGACGACGCGCCGCACCGCGCCGCGGTTGGACCGGTAGATGTGGCGGACGTCCTGACCCGAGTCGCGGTAGCGCGCCTCGGCCTGGTCCGCCCAGACGCGGTCCACGGCGTAGTTGTTGGTGCCGCCGAGAAAGTAGTCGTAGACGCGAGCGGGGCTGGCTTTTTCCCCGACGTCGGTGCGGCCGGTGGCCTGTGCCACATCGAAGGGCGTAACCGGACGGTCTACCACGGCAGGTTCCCCTTGATCATCGCGTGTAGCTGCGGCGCCAGCTTAGCCCTCCTAACGATATTGCGGATGTGAGCCCCCACCGTTGTTGATCTTCGTCGAGCGCGCTCGGCGCGTGTCGAACCCCGGGCGCGGTCAACGCGTGTCGCGGCCGAGGCGCAGCGCCGACAGGAGGAAGAACACGCCGCCGAGTGCGGCGTAACCGGCGAGGGTGGTCAGCCCCGCGCCCGCCTGACCGGCCTGGACGATGAACGAGACCCCGGCGACCGCGGAGATGCCACCGCTCAAGATCATCGGCCAGTGGCCCGCGAAGTGGCGGCGCAGCACGCCGACGGTCAGCTGGACGAGGCCGGACAAGATCGCCCAAGCGCCCCACACGCGCAGCACCGCCGGGATGCCGGCCGGGATCGCGATCGCGACCCCGATGATGGCGAGCCAGCTGATCGCGATGTTCGCGTACAGACTCAGCGCCGACGTCGTCGCCTTCGACGCGCGGGCGTCGATGCCCGTGGCGACCGCGTCGAACAAGGGGTAGAGCACCAGCAGGATCATGCCGACCGGCCCGAACCCCGGACCGGTCGCGATCAGCAGGCCCGCCCAGACGAGCGCGAATCCGAAGCGGAGGAAGTACAGCCGTCGCAGGGAGGGGGCGATGCTCACGGGGGACGTGGTGGCTGTGGTCACGGGAAGCCCTTTCCGAGGCAGACAAGATAGAACGTTCGGTCTCCCTAGAGATACCACGAAATCGACCCGCGCAAGACCGAACGTTCTCTCTGTTAAGCTTTCGGTAATGGTGCAGAACACTCGAAGCCCGGTGTCCGAGGCCCGGACCCGGCTGCTGGAAACAGCCACGCGGATCTTCTACACGGAGGGCCTCCACTCCGTGGGCGTCGACCGCATCGTCACCGAGGCGAAGGTGACCCGCGCGACGCTGTACCGGCATTTCCCCGGCAAGGACGACCTCGTGGTCGCGTACCTGCAGGGAGCCGATCAGGCCATGCGCGACAGGGCCGGCGAGGCGCTGCGCAGCGGGCAGCCCGCGGCCGACATCCTGCGCGCCATCGCCAAGTCCATCGCCGAGGACATCCAGTCCCCCGGCTTCCGCGGCTGCGCGTTCCTCAACGCGGCGGCCGAGTTCCCGGACCCGGCGCATCCCGTGCACCAAGCCGTTCTCGCCCACCGCGAGTGGTTCCTGCACACGGTCACCGACCTGCTCGCGCAGACCGGGGAGAAGCCGGCCGGGCCCGCGGGACGGCATTTCATCATGCTGCGCGACGGTGCGATGGCAGCAGGCTGCCTGTCCGACGCGGCCGCCGTCTGCGAGACGTTTCTCTTGGGAATAGAGGGAATCCTCCAGTCCCGCGCCGCCTAACGCCGGTACGCGGCGCCCGGGTGCGGCGCGGCCAAGCGCGGTGAGGAAAAGCCCAGGCGCTCGCGCAAGGTCGACGGCTCCGTCTGCTCCGGCACGCGCCCGCGACGGCGCAGTTCCGGGACCACGAGGCGGGCGAAGTCGGCGAAGGTGCCCGGCGTGGTGACGTAGGCGAGGTTGAACCCGTCCACGTCGGCCTCCTCCACCCAGCGCTCGAGCTCGTCGGCGACCTCCGTGGGCGAACCGGCGATGACGGGCCCGCGCCCGCCCAGGCCGATGAACCCCGCCAGCTCACGCGGCGTCCACGCCCGGTCGGCCGTGGTGAAGGAGGCGAGCGCCGAGCGGTTGGCGTCGGAATCGGCGTAGGTGAGCGGCTCGTCCACCTCCAGCTCCGCCAGGTCCACCCCGGTCCACCCGCCGAACAACGCGAACGCGCCGGGCACGCTGACCAGCTCCTGATACTCGCGCAGCTTCGCCTGGGCCAGCTCACCGGTCTCCGCCACGACGGGCGTGAGCATGGTGAAGATCTTGACCGAGCGCGGGTCCCGGCCGCGCTCGGCGACCGCGGCACGCAGCCGGTCCACCGATTTGCGCACCACCTTCGGCGACGGCCCCGACACGAACACGGCCTCCGCGTGCGACGCGGCGAACTTCATGCCGCGCGGCGAAGCACCGGCCTGGAACAACACGGGAGTGCGCTGCGGCGAGGGCTCGCAGAGGTGCGGGCCGGGGACGGTGAAGTACCGGCCCTTGTGCCCGATGTCGTGCACCTTCGCGGGATCCGTGAACACGCCGCGCTCGGCGTCGCGCACCACGGCGTCGTCCTCCCACGAGGATTCCCAGAGCTTATAGCAGACGTCGACGTACTCCTCGGCGATCTCGTATCGCTCGTCGTGCGGGATCTGCCCGTCGAGGCCGAGGTTGCGCGCCGCGCTCTCCAGGTACGAGGTGACGATGTTCCACGCCACCCTGCCGTCGGTGAGGTGGTCCAAAGTGGACAGACGACGGGCCAGCAGGTACGGCTGCTCGTAGGTGAGCGAGACGGTGAGCCCGAAGCCGAGCCGTTCGGTGGCCGCGGCCATCGCCGAAACGGCCAGCGTCGGGTCGTTCACCGGCACCTGCGCGGCATCGGCCACCGCGGCGTCCCGAGAGCCGTTATACACGTCGTATACACCGAGCACATCGGCGAGGAACAACGCGTCGAACCCGCTCTCGTCCAGCAGTTTCGCCAGCTCCACCCAGTGTTTGACGTCGGTGTAGCGGTGGCCCTGGTCCTCCGGATGCCGCCACAGCCCCGCCGACTGGTGCCCGACGCAGGCCATGTCGAAGGCGTTGAGGTAGATGCGGCTCACCGGGCGGTCTCCTTTGCGAACAGGGCCGACGCGAACGTCAGCACGGCCAATACCGCGAAGTAGATCACGATCAGCCACGGGCTTCCGCCACCGGCGACGAGCAGCGCGGCGGCGATCAGCGGCGCGAACCCGCCGGAGAGCACCGCGCCCACCTGATAGCCCAGCGAAACCCCGCTGTAGCGCACGCGGGCCTCGAACAGTTCGCCGAACCACGCGGCCTGCGGCCCGTACATCGCGTCATGCGCGACGTTCACTCCGAACACGATCGCCAGCACCACGCCCAGTTTCGAACCGGAGTCGGCGGCGACGAAGAACAGCACCAGCGCGAGCACGCCCGCCACGGCGCCGAAAAGGTAGAACGGCCGCCTGCCGTAGCGGTCGGACAGATGCGCCCACAGCGGCGTGCTGATCAGGCCGAGCGCCGAGCACACCATCACCGCGACCAGCCCGACCTGGCTCTGCTTGCCGAACCCGGTCTGCAGGTAGGTCAGCGAGTACGTCGTCAGCAGGACGTACAGGCCGATCTGCGACAGCCGCAGGCCGGTGGTGAGCAGCACGTTGCGGGGCTGCGTGCGCAGCACCTCCAGCACCGGCAGGCGGGCGATTTCGTTGCGCTGCTTGACTTCCTGGAACTCCGGCGCGTCGGTCAGGCGCAGCCGGATGACCAGCCCGATCGCCACCAGCACGATGCTGACCAGGAACGGCAGCCGCCACGCCCAGGACACGAACTCGTCGTCCCCGGCGAAACCCCGCACGGCCGCGTAGATCCCGGTGGCCAAAAGCATCCCGGCGGGCGAACCGATCTGCGGGAAGCTGCCGAACAGACCGCGCCGCCCCGGTGGGGCGTGCTCGACCGACAGCAGCGCGGCGCCACCCCATTCCGCGCCGACCGCGAGCCCCTGCACGACGCGCAGCACCACGAGCAGCGCCGGCGCGAGGATGCCCACCTGGCCGAACGTCGGCAGCACCCCGATCGCCGTGGTGGCCACGCCCATCAGCAGCAGCGCGCCGACCAGCACCGCGCGGCGGCCGATCCGGTCGCCGAGGTGCCCCGAGATCACCGCGCCCACCGGCCGCGCGCCGAACCCGGCGGCGTAGGTGGCGAAGGTCGCGAGCGTGCCCGCCGTCGAGGAGATGTTCGGGAAGAACAGCGGTTTGAAGATCAGGGCCGTGGCGGTGGCGTAGAGGTAGAAGTCGTACCACTCGATGGTCGTGCCGATCATGCTGCCGAGCGCCGCCGTCCGCGGGGCGGTGCGCTGGGGAACCGGGGTCGTGGTCGTCACGCCCGGCGACGGTACGGCTGTTCCATTCTGTTGGACAACAACATCCAGATCCTGGGACACTCACCGGATGGCCCAGGTGCTCGTGCTCGGACTGGATCCCGCGAAGCTGGAGGGCTGGGACCCGGCACCGGTCCAGGCCGCGATCGCGCGCGGCCACGCCCGCTTCACCGAGCTCGGCCTCACCGCCGACTGGTGCCTGGTGACACCGGACGACGATCCGGAAGCGGCGATCGAGGACGCGCTGCGCGGCGGGGACTACGCCTGCGTGGTGATCGGCGGCGGCATCCGCACGTACGAACCGTTGCTGGAGCTGTTCGAGAACGTGATCAACCTGGTGCGGCGGCACGCGCCCCGCGCGGCCATCGCCTTCAACACCAGCCCCGAGAACTGCGCGGACGCGGCGCTGCGGTGGCTGCCGTCCGGATCCTGAGACGGGCCACCATGATCGCCTAGGCTGACGGGCGTGAGCACCCGGATTCTCGTCGTGTACTACAGCGCCACCGGCAACACCGCGCAGCTCGCGTCCTCCCTCGCGGACGGCGCGCGCGAAGCGGGCGCGGAGGTGCGGCTGCGCACCGTCGCGGAGACGGCGCCACCGGAGGCCGTCGCGAGCAACCCGCGCTGGCAGGCGTACGTCGACGCGGGCCCGCACGCGGAGCTGGCCACGCTGGACGACTTGGAGTGGGCCGACGGCCTCGCGGTCGGCAGCCCGACCCGGTTCGGCGGCCCCGCCGCGCAGCTCAAGTCCTTTTTGGACACCACGGGTGGGTTGTGGTTCCAGGGAAAGCTCGCTGACAAGGTGGCCACCTCGTTCACCACGGCGTCCACGAGGCACGGCGGCCTGGAGTCGACGCTGCTCGCGATCAACAACATCTTCTATCACTGGGGCGCGATCGTCCTCCCGCTCGGCTACGCCGAACCGCACCTGATGGAGTCCGGCAACCCGTACGGCGGTTCGTTCGTCTCCCGCAAGTCCGCCGAGCCGGACAAGGAAGCCCTGGAGGCGCTGCGCATCCAGGGCAGCAGGCTGGCCACTATCAGCGGCCACATCGCGAAAGGGCTGCGCGGCGAGTAATCCGGTGGCTTAGGGCGTCAGACGCGGCGGGCCCGCTACATGGCGTGCTCCCAGCTGCCACGCGTGTCGACGTCCGCGGCATCCGCCAGTGCTTCCAGTTCCGCGATCTCCTCGCCGGAAAGCTCGATGCCGCAAGCTCGGACCAGCCCGTCGACGTAACCGGCTTTCGTGACGCCGATGATCGGGGTGGTCCCCTTGGCGATGGCCCAGGCGGTGGCGACGTCGGCGGCGGACGCGCCCCGGTCCTCGCCGATCGCCCGCATCCTGTCCGTCAAAGTCCGCAGCTGGGGCAAGATGCCGTTGTACGCGGCCGCCCGGCTGCTGCCCTCCGGCAACGGATGGTCCGGGCCGTACCTGCCGGTCAGCACTCCTTGTTCGAGGACCATGTAAGAAAAGAACCGCACATCGTGCTCGCGGCAGTGATCGAGAATGCCCGCGCGCTCGGAACTCCGGTAGAGCAGGCTGAAGTGGTTCTGGACCGCCTCCACGCGGAAGCCGGCCTCGCCGAGGATCTGATCGGCGAGAGCGATCTCCTTCAGGTCGTGGTTCGAGACCCCGACATGCTTGATCCTTCCGCTGCGCAGCAACGGAATCAGCCGCGGCGTCCACCGGGCCACGTCGGCGGGGTTGTGGATCCAGTACAGATCCACATGATCCGTGCCCAAGCGGTCGAGGCTCCGCTCCAGCATGTCCGCGACCGGATCGTCGCCGTCGCCCGCGAGCTGTGGGGTGAACTTCGTCGACAGCTGGTACTCGCCGCGGGCGAAGCCTTTCAGCGCCTGGGCCAGCACCGTCTCCGAGTGGCCCATGCCGTACACAGCCGCGGTGTCCCACAAGGTGAACCCGTTCGCTTGCGCCTTCTCGACCACCTCTCTCAGACCGGACGCGGTCAGCTCACTGCCGAAATAGCCGTCGCCCACCTGGCCGCTGTCTCCCCAGGCCCACGTGCCCAGCGCCACCGGCGGCGCGGTCAGCGTCTTGCTCGTCATGTCGCGTTCCTCCATCGCTCGTCCGGTCCCCAGGAAACCGCGATCGACGCCGCCGGAGAAGGTCGCGTTTATCGGGGGTATGAGCTCAACCCCCTTCGCGCGGTGACCGGCGGCTACCGTGGAGGACATGGACCAGCAGCCCGGAAACCGGGACGAAATCCGGCACTTCCTGGCCGTCCGCCGCGCCAGGATCACCCCGGCGCAGGCCGGACTGCCGACCAGCCCCCGCCGCCGGGTCCCCGGGCTGCGGCGCGAGGAGGTCGCCGTCCTCGCCGGCGTGAGCACGGAGTGGTACACGCGGCTGGAGAAGGGGCACATCAGCGGCGTGTCCGAGGACGTCCTCGACGCGGTCGCGCGCGCCCTGCGCCTGGACGACGACGAACGCACCTACCTGTTCGACCTGGCCCGGGCATCGCGATCCACGAGCCGCACGCCGTCGCGTCGCCGGGAGGCCGAGATCCCGCCGCAGGTCCAATGGCTGCTGGACTCCATGACGATGTCCTCGGCGTTCGTCCGCAACGGCCGCACGGACATCGTCGCCGGCAACCCCCTGGCCCGGGCCCTGTACGCGCCGATGTTCGACAGCGACACCGCCGACCGGCGCGGCCGCCCCAACCTCGCCCGCTTCATCTTCCTCGACCAGGGCGCACAGGACTTCTTCGTCGACTGGGACGCCGCCTGCGACGCGACCGCCGCCATGCTGCGTGCCGAGGCCGGGCGCGAGCCCCGCGACCGGGCACTGCGCGAACTCATCGGCGAGCTGTCCACTCTCAGCCCCGAGTTCCGCACCCGCTGGGCGGCCCACGACGTGCTGATCCGGCACGACGGCATCAAACGGCTCCAGCACCCCGAGGCCGGCCACCTGGAACTGACCTTCCAGTCCCTCGACCTGCCCCTGCCCGGCCGGACCGTGCACAACCTGGTCACCTACACCGCCGAACCCGGCACCGAGTCCGAAGACCGGCTCAAGCTCCTCGCCAGCTGGGCGGCGACACGCTTCCGGGAGGCCGAGCCCTACCACGCATCGGCGAGCCTCGAGTGAGGGCGACCGCTTAGCCTGGAGGCAAATGGCTACCGACCTCCCCGCTCTCGCCCCGGAACGCGTCACGCATCGCGGGCGCGGCACCGCGCTGATCGTGCTCGCGTCGGTCTGTTTCGGCAGTTCCGGCACGATAGCCAAACCCGCGATGCTGGCGGGCCTTTCGCCGGAGCAGGTGGCCGCCGCGCGGATCGGTCTCGCGGCGCTGGTCCTGGTGGCCGCGGCGGCGGTGTTCCGGCCCCGGCTGCTGAAAGTGCGGCGGCGAGAATGGCCGTTGCTGATCGGGTACGGCCTGCTCGGGGTCGCGGGCGTGCAGTTGTGCTATTTCGTCGCTGCCGGGCGGTTACCGGTGGGCGTGGCGATCCTGCTGGAGTTCACCTCGCCCGTCCTGATCGCGCTGTGGACACGCCTGCGCGGCACGAAACTCCCCGGCCTGATGTGGGGCGGCATCGCGCTCGCGATGATCGGCCTCGCGCTCGTCGCACGGGTCTGGGACGGGCTGAGCCTCGACGCGGTCGGGCTCCTCGCCGGGCTCGGCTCGGCGGTGTGCTCCGCCGGTTACTTCCTCCTCGGCGAACACGGGGCCACCACGGGAGATCCGCTGGGCCTGGTCACCTGGGGCATGCTCGTCGGGGCCATCGTGGTGTGCGCCGTCGCGCCGCCGTGGACGCTCCCGGCCGCCGTGCTGGACGCGCCGGCCGAGCTGGGCCCGTGGCATCCGCCGGTGTGGGCGCTGCTGATCGCCGTCGCCCTGTTCTCCACGGTGCTCGCGTACACGCTGGGCACCAGCGCGCTGCGGCACCTGCCCGCGTCCGTCGCGTCCGTGGTCGGGCTGCTCGAACCACTGGTCGCCACGGCCACCGCGTGGGCGCTGCTCGGCGAATCGCTCAGCTGGCTCCAGGTGCTGGGCGCCGTCATCCTGCTCGGCGGCGCCGCCGTCGTGCAGAACGTCCACAGTAGACAGTCAGCTCAGGAACAGCTCGGCGTGGCACAGGCGAGCCCCGCCAGCGCCCCGTAGAACACGTCGGAGATCTTCGCCGGGTCCGAGGCGACGAACGTGTGCCCGCCGGTGGCGGCGGTGATCGCCCGCAGCTCGCCGGGGTCGACGCCGGTGCCCAGCCCGATCCCGATGATCGGCAAGGGGCGCCGGGGATCCTGCAGTTTCGCCAGTTCCGCCAGCAGCTGCTCGCGGGTGATCCCGTGGGAGTCCTCGTTGCGGCCGTCGGTCATCACGATCACCAGGTTCAGCCTGCCGGCCTGCCATTCCCGCCGCGCTGTCCGGTAGGCGGCGAGCACCGAGTCGTAGAGCCCGGTCTGCCCGTTCGGCGTCGCTTTCAACGCGCGCAGCCGATCCGGAGCGCCCGCCGCGAGCTGCGCGCTGATCGTCGACATCGGCAGGATCTCCCGGTAGTCCTTGTCCCCGTCGAGGTTCGTCGAGAAGATCCACGCGCCGAGTTCGGACGTGGGCTTGAACAGGTTCAGCGCCCGCGCCGCGGCGTCCGCGGTCAGCTGCATCCTCGTCTTCCCACCGGATCCGGGCACCACCGCGTTCATCGAACCGGAGACGTCGATCAGCACCCGCGCCCGCGAGCTGAGGTTGACCTTGGCCCACTGGTTCAGCGCCGCCGTCAGGTCGTCGTCCGACGGGATCGCGGCCAGCGGCTGATCCGGGCTGGTGACGTGCGTGTCCCCGGGCCTGCTGATCAGCGTGCGGCCGTCCGGGGTACGCAGCCCGGCGGCGGCGAAAGCCTGTTGCGCCTCCGGGGCCTGCAAGGCACGCAACAGTTTCGCGGCCGCCACACGCTGCGCGTCCCCCGCGTTGTTCAGCACCGCGAACGGGAAGTCCAATGAGGGCACCGGTTTCGGCGGATAGGCCGCCACCAGCTGGTCGCCGGTGGCCACCATCGAGTTCCGGCTGTTGTAGTTCAGCACCGACGCCTCCGACGCCGGGAGCGCGCCGATCGACTGCTTCGAACCGCCCGCGCCCGGCAGCCGCGCGTACAGGTCGTCCACGCCGGGCAGGGTGATCGGCGACAGGCGGCGCAGCGCGGCGGCGGAACCGGCCACCGGGTCGGCGCCAGGGGGAAGCGCTTTCTGCGCGCCCAGCAACGCCGAGATCCCGACCGGATCCTGGCTGGGGTCCACCATGCCCATCGTGATCGACGAGGCGAGCAGCGCCGGCCATGACGGCTGTTTTCCGGGCCACCCCAGCGATTTCGCCGCCTGCTCGGTCAGCGCGAACACCACCGGCGAGGACGCCACCGAGGACCCCGACTCCGGCACGTCGGCCGCGCCCGCGGTGTTCGTCTCCCGCAGCCGCACCGTCGAGTCCGGAATCCACACGTCGGGCCTGCGCGTACCGTCCGAAGTGGACAGCGACTGCGCCACCGCGGCCGAGTCCCGCCGGTCCACCTCGAACCGGAAGCACTGCCCCGCGGCGACCTGTTCCCCCGTCTCGGCCACCACCCCGGCCACCTCGGGCGTGGCCGCGATGTGCACGACATCGGTGACCGGGCAGCCGTCGTCACGCGTGGTGAGGGCGACCGTCACCCAGCTCGCGGCGCCGAGGACGAGCACCAGCGCGATCCCGAGAACCACCTTCCGCCGCCTGGACCCGGTGGCGGACCCGTGCTGTCCCACCGGCACCGCCTCCTGCGGATCGCGCGAGCCGTCGCCATGACCTCGTAAAGATTAGAGCGAAAACGGGCGCGCGGATGCGCCGGTGGCAGCAGTTTCCCTTGCTCCATCAGGAGTATCACGCGAGCGCCTCGGCAGGGGCGAGCCGCGCGGCCCGCGCCGCCGGGTACGCGCCCGCGAGCGCGCCGACCACCGCCGCGACTCCGGCGCCGCCGAACAGCGCGAACGGCGGCAGCACCACCGGCCAGTGCTGGGTCAGCGCGTACCCCGCCGTCACCGCGACGCCTGCCAGCACCCCGGCCAGTCCGCCCAGCAAGGACAACAGCACCGACTCCGCCAGGAACTGCCCGCGTACCTGACGTCTCGTCGACCCGAGCGCGCGGCGCAACCCGATCTCGCGGCGCCGCTCCAGTACGGAAATCACCATCGTGTTCGCCACCCCGACCCCGCCGACGAGCAGCGCCACCCCGCCCAGCGCCAGGAACAGCGCGCTGTACGAGGAGTCCGAAAGGCGTTTCGCCGCGAGCGCCTCGGACGGCCGGGTCACCTTGACCTCGCTCGGCGCCTGCGGGCTCAGCGTCGCGCCCAGCACCGAGCGCACGGATTCCACCTGGGACTCCTCCGCGCGCACGTACACCGTCGTCGGATGCCCGTTGAACCCCAGCCGGTCCGCGGCCGCCTGCCAGCCGACGAGCGCCGAGCGCTCGATCTCCGGCGCGAGCGGCATCGCGTCCAGGATCCCCACGACCGTGAACCACTGGCCGTCGAGGTACACCTGCCGCCCCGGCACGACGATGCCGAGCCTGGCGGCGGCGACCGAGCCCAGGACGACCACCGGGAACCGGGAATTCGCCGTGTCCAGGAAGCTTCCCGCGTGCACATGTCCATTGAGGACACCCAGGAGCTCCGGCCCCGCCGCGAGCACGCTCAGCCCGGACGTGTCCGCGGCGTCGATGCGGTCGGTCCGCCGCACCGTCGCGGACGTGTGCCCGGTCGCGCCGGTCGCGGTGACCGGGCCGATCCGCGCGGCCATCGCCACGGCTTCGACGGGCAACTCCGCCTGCCCGCCGCCGAGCATCCGCTGCCCCGGCTCGGCGTGCAGCAGGTTCGTGCCCAGCGCCGCGAGCCGGTTCTGCAGCGCCCGCCCGCTGGACGCCGGGATGCTGACCACGGCGACGATCGCCGCGATGCCGATCGCGATCCCCAGCGCCGACAACACCGCGCGCAACGGCCGCGTGCGCAGCCCGTGCGCGCCGTGCGCCAGCAGGTCACCCGGCCCCAGCCGGACCGGCCTCGGCAGCGGTTCCGCCACGGGCACCGCGGTAAGCGCTTTCACGCCGGCCTCCCGTTGTCGGCGCGCAGCTCCCCGTCGAGCACTTCGAGCCGGCGCGGGATCCGCTCGGCGATCTCCCGCGAGTGCGTGATGACGACGACCGTCGTGCCGTCCTCGTTCAGTTCCGCCAGCAGGTCCAGGATCCCGGCGCCGGTGGCGGTGTCCAGGTTCCCGGTGGGTTCGTCGGCGAGCACGATCGGCGGGCGGGTGACCACCGCGCGCGCGATGGCGACCCGCTGCCGTTCGCCGCCGGACAGCTCGCCGGGCAGGTGTCCGGCCCGGTGTCCGAGGCCGACCCGCGCCAGCGCGTCGCGTGCCAGCTGCGCGCGGCGGCGCCGGGGCACCCCGGCGTAGGCGAGCCCGGTGGTGACGTTCTCCCTCGCCGTCATCCCCTCCGTCAGGAAGAACTGCTGGAAGACGAAGCCGATCCAGGCCGCCCGCAGCGCGGACAGCCGCCTGTCCGGCAACCTCGCGACATCGTGCCCGCGCACGGCCACGTTCCCGGCGCTCGGCCGGTCGAGTGTCCCCATCAGGTGCAGGAGCGTCGATTTCCCCGAGCCTGAAGGCCCGACGATCGCGACCATTTCGCGGTCCCCGATCCGCAGCGAAACCCCGCGCAGCGCGTGCACCTCGCCGGGATAGGTCTTGCTCACGTCCGTCAGTTCCAGCGCGGCCGTCATGACGTCGTCACCACCCGCTGGCCCGGCCGCAGGTTCCCGGTCACCTCGACCAAACCGCCGGAGAACAGTCCTGTTCGGACACCGACGAGCTGGGATCCGTTACCGGTCACCACTTCCACCGCCATCCCGCCTTCGGCCAGCGCGAGCAAAGCGCCGACGGGCACCGCCAGCACGCCCGTTCGCGTGCCGGTGGTGAAGGTGACGTCGACCGGCGCCGACGTGAGCCGCCCGGCGACGCTCTGGTCGTCGAGGGTGACGAGCACGTCGACGGTCGCCTCCTCGCCCTGCTCCCCCGGCGTCGCCGTGGTTCCCGCCGACGCGACCACCCCGCGGGTGCGTCCGCCCCCGGTGACGGCGAGCTCGACCCGGTCCCCCTGCCGGGCGAGGTTCTGTTTGCTCACCCCGAGTTTCACCGTCACCACGCGGTCGGTGCCGGTCAGCTTCAGCAGCTCGCCGCCGGCCTGGTCACCGACCTGGGCCGTGACCGAAGCGACCCGGACCGCGCCGGTCCGCACCACGACCGCGTCCGGCGCCAGCGAGCCGGTCTGGTCCAGGCCCGCCGCGCGTTGCCAGCGCTTCAGCGCGTTCGCGGTGGCTTGGGTGAACTTCGTGTCGGGCGTGCCGAACCCGGTGTACCCCAGCGCGCGCAGGTTGTCCTCCAGCACCCGCACGTCCTCGCCATCGGTCATGCCGAGCGCGAGCTGCCGGTACAAAGGCATTGTGCCGTACCAGAGTTGCACCGGCTTGGCGTCCACTGTGTACAGTTCCTGGCCGCGCTGGAGCACGGCGCCCGCGGCGGGCAGGCCGGTGATGGTGCCCCCGCGCTGCCCGTTCAGGGCCCGCTCGGTGCCGTAGCCCAGGGTGCCGTCCTCGGTGTCCTGCTCCGCGAGGTCCGTGCGCACGACCTCCGCCGTCGCGGGAGCCGCGGGCCCGGCCGGCGCGGCCGCCGCCGGTTCCGCGCTCACCCTGGCGAGGACGACGGCCGTGCCGGTGCCGAACAGCACGAGCGCCAATGCCGCCGCGCCGACCCAGCGAATGCGGCGCAGACGGCGCCGCCGTTCCGGCCCGGCGCTCATTTCCCGGCTCCGTTGCTGTGCGTCTCGCCGCCGACACCGCCGGCCGGCTGGCAGGCCTCCATCGCCGCCCGCACCTTGTCCTGGTCGGTGGCGCTGTTGTTCTGGATCTTGATGCCGGGGTCCTCCGCGGTCGGGTCCGGCACGTCGACCCCGTGCTCCCGCAGGCATTGCGCGACCTTCCGCTGCTTGTCCAGGTCCTCCGCGCTGACCGGCGCCGCCGTGCCGCCGTTGGGCAGCAGGGATTTGCACGCCGCGTCCGCGGCATCGGCCGTCGACTTGTCCGTGCCGTCCGGGATGGTGATCCCGATCCCGCCGCCCCCGGTCTCCGGATCGGGCATGTTCACCCCGTGCTCGCGCATGCATTTCGCGTACGCCAGCGCCTTGTCCTCGTCCGTCCCGCCTTGCTGCGCGCTCGTCGTCGTGGCCGGTGACGACAGCGACGCGACCTTGTCGCCCCCGTCCTTGCTCCCGCACGCGGTCAGTACCGCGAGCGCGACCGCGGCCGGCACGAGCATTCGTATCCGCATCGTCTGCTCCCTTCGCTCGGGAGCCAGGTCTAGCGGGCGCGACCGCTGGCGGCGTTAAGCGAAAACGTTTATCCAGCGCTTACCCCGGGCGGCGCAGACTGGATCCGACGGAGGGCGGTGGGGATGCGCGTACTCGTCGTCGAGGACGAACGGCTCCTGGCGGACACGATCGCCGAAGGGCTGCGGCGCCTGGCCATGGCGGTGGATGTCTGTTATGACGGAGACACGGCCATGGAACACGTGGGCGTGCACGGATACGACGTGGTGGTGCTGGACAGGGACCTCCCAGGCACGCCCGGCGACACGATCTGCCGGGGGCTCGTCGCGGCCGGCGGCGAGGCGCGGGTGCTGATGCTGACCGCCGCCGCGGGCATCGACGACCGGATCTCCGGGCTCGACACCGGCGCCGACGACTACCTGACGAAGCCGTTCGCGTTCGGGGAACTGGTGGCCCGGCTGCGCGCGCTGGCGCGCCGCGCCCGCCCCGCGCTGCCGCCGGTGCTTTCCCGCGGCGGGATCGTGCTGGACCTGCCCCGGCACCAGGCCTCCCGCGACGGACGGCACCTTCCCTTGTCCCCCAAGGAGTTCGCGGTCCTGGAGGTGCTGATGCGAGCTGAGGGCACGGTGGTCGCGGTCGAGGAGCTGCTGGAGAAGGCGTGGGACGAGCACGCCGATCCGTTCACCAACGCCGTCCGCGTCGCGGTCGGCACGCTGCGGCGCAAGCTCGGCGAACCGCCGGTGATCGAAACCGTGCCCGGCGCCGGATACCGGCTCGGGTCATGACCCGGCTTTCGCTGCGCGCCCGGTTTTCGCTGATGTTCGGCGCGCTGTTCCTGCTCGCCGGGGCGATCCTGCTGCTGGTCAACTACGTGCTGGCGGCCCGGTACCTGCCGGACGGGACCACGTTCAGCGGTTCACAGGCCGCGCCCACCGTCGCCGGGCAGACGACGGTGAGCGAGGGCGCGCCCGCGGTGGGCAATCCCGAGGTCATCACGTCGATCGACGACTACCGCCAGTCCGCGGTGCGCACGCTGATCATCGTGTCCGGGTTCGGCCTGCTGCTGACCGGCGCGCTCGCGATGTTCCTCGGCTGGCTGATGGCGGGCCGCGTGCTGCAGCCGGTGCACGCGATCACCGCGACCGCGCGCAGGCTCGAAGCGGGCAACCTGGAGAGCCGGATCAACCTCGACGGGCCGCCGGGCGAGCTGAAGGAAATGGCCGACACCTTCGACAGCATGCTCGACAGGCTCGCGGCGTCGTTCGACAGCCAGCGCCGCTTCGTCGCCAACGCCTCCCACGAGCTGCGTACACCGCTGGCCGTACAGCGCACGCTCGTCGATGTCGCGATGGCGGACGAGGAGGCGAGCCCGGACCTGCAGCGGCTCGGCCGGCAGCTGCTGGTGACCAACGAACGCAGCGAGCGCATCATCGAGGGCCTGCTCGTGCTGGCCCGCAGCGACCAGGGCCTGGCCAGCAGCGGGCCCGTGCGCCTGGACGAGGTGACCGAGCACGTCCTGGACTCGATGAGCGGACTCGCGGCGCGGCACGAGGTCACCCTGCGCCGGTCGATCACCGCGAAAACCGTTGCGGGGGAAGAGATCCTGCTCGAACGGCTGGTGACCAACCTCGTGCACAACGCGATCATCTACAACGAGCCGGGCGGCTGGGTGCACGCCGGGGTCGACGGCGCGCTCGTCGTCGAGAACACGGGGCCGGCGGTGCCGGCGGAGTCGCTGCCCGGGCTGTTCGAGCCCTTCCGCAGGCTGGCCGGCGACCGCACCTCCCACACGAACGGCGCCGGGCTCGGCCTGTCCATCGTGCGCTCCATCGCCACCGCGCACCACGGCTCCGTCCGCGCCGAAGCCGGCGCGCACGGCGGCCTGCGGATCACCGTGGAACTGCCCGGACCGTCCTGACCGGACCCCCACCCCACGTGTTGGCCCCTCCCGCGCGCGACTTGGCCACCCACGCACGTGTATTGGCCGCCCACGCCCACGAGTTGGCCACCCGCCTCGGCATGGCGGCCCACCACTTCGACCGGAACGGCAAACTCCCGGGCGGGAACGGCAAACACGCCCGCGGGGGCGGCAAACACGCCCGGGCG
>NZ_VMNW02000073.1 GCF_007713735.2 Amycolatopsis acidicola
CAGTCCGAAACCCAACACCGCGAAGCGTTCCCGCGATGGCTGCACACCTACAATCACCACCGCGGCCACACCGCGCTCGGCGGCCAACCACCCGCCAGCCGCGTCCCCAACCTCACGGGTCAGTACAACTAGGCGCCGCGGGCCCAGCCGGGTCCACAGTGGACTGTCGGGGGTGGCGTGGCGCGCCCGCGTCCGGTAATAGTCGTCGAATGGCCAGGCTGAGCTATTCGGCTATCGCGTCGTTGGACGGGTACGTCGAGGACGAACAAGGCGATTTCCAGTGGGCCGCACCGGACGAGGAGGTGCACGCCTTCGTCAACGACCTCGAGCGGCCGATCGGCACCCACCTCCTCGGCCGCCGGATGTACGAGACGATGGTGTACTGGGAGACCGAGGACGGCGAATCCGAGGTCGGACGGGCTTTCGCGGAGGTCTGGCGGGCGGCCGAGAAGATCGTGTACTCGCGGACGCTGCGGTCCCCGTCGAGCGCCAGGACGCGGATCGAGCGCGAGTTCGATCCCGCGGCCGTCCGGCGGCTCAAGGAATCCTCGGCGCGGGACCTCTCGATCGGCGGCGCGGAGCTCGCCCGCGCCGCACTGGCCGCGGGCCTGGTCGACGAATGCCAGCTGTTCCTCTGCCCGGTGACGGTCGGCGGCGGCAAGCGCGCGCTCCCGGACGGAGTCCGGCTCGGGCTGGAACTGGTGGAGGAACGGCGTTTCCGGGGCGGAGTGGTGTACCTGCGGTATCGGGTGCGCCCCGGCTTGACACCCTGACCCCGCCGAGGCAGACTGAGTGAGTCGAACACCAGTTCGACTCACTGCCTTCCCCGCGGTGAATGCACGTCCTTGAGCAGGGCGTTTCTTCGTCGTGGGGAGGGGTCCGTGGTGACGGTCGAAGCACCGGTCGCGAAGCTCGCGGCCCTGCCCGGCGTGAGCACGGCGAGCGGGGTCGCCGCGGCGGCGCGGCACGACGAGGCTACCGGGCGGCTGCTGCCGGTGCGTCCGGAGCTGCGTGCGTTCCTGCCCGCCGGCGGGTTGCGCCGGGGGAGCACGGTCGCCGTCCGCGGGGCCACCTCCCTGCTGCTCGCCCTGCTCGCCGAAGCCACCGCGACCGGATCGTGGGCCGCCGCGGTGGGCCTGCCGCACCTCGGTGTGGTCGCTGCCGGGGAGTACGGGGTGGAGGTGAGCCGGCTCGCGCTGGTGCCCAAGCCGGGTGTCGAGTTCGCCTCCGTGACCGCGGCCCTCCTCGACGGGATGGATCTGGTCGCGGTCAACCCCGCCGGCAGCACCCCCGCGGTGGCGCGGCGTTTGTCCGCACGCGCGCGCCACCGCGGCGCGGTGTTGCTGTCGCTGGGGCCGTGGCCGGGCGCCGAGATCGAGTTGAGTTGCGTGCCGGGCGAGTGGACCGGGTTGCGCGCGGGCTCGGGGCAGTTGGTGGAGCGCCGCTGCGAGGTGCGCGTCGCGGGGCGGCGCGCGGCGGCGCGTGCCCGGTTCGCGGATCTGATGCTGCCGGGGCCGGTGGGAGCGGTCGCCCACCAGGCCCCGGCTCCCGAACTCGCTCCCGATCTCGGGGAGGTCGGGTGAGTCGGCTTGTGGTGGCGCGGCGCGCATCCGCCCGCCGGACTCTGGTTCCTCACAGCGGGGAGGCCGGATGAGTGACCTGCCCACGCGCATCCTCGTGCTCTGGTGTCCCGACTGGCCCGCGGTCGCGGCGGCCATGGCGGCCGGGGTATCCGCGCATCCGCCTGCCGCGGTGTTCTCCGCCAACCGCGTGGTGGCCTGCTCGGTGACGGCCCGCTCCGCCGGGGTCCGGCGTGGCATGCGCCGCCGCGACGCGCAGGCCCGCTGTCCCGAGCTGGTGGTCTTCGGCACCGACGACGGCCGGGACGCGCGGTTGTTCGAGCCGGTCGCGGCGGCCGTCGAGGAGCTGGTCGTCGGGGTCGAGGTGGTGCGGCCGGGCCTGGTCGCGGTGCCGGTCACCGGCGCCGCCGGCTACTTCGGCGGGGAGCTGAGCCTGGCCGAGCTGCTCATCGACCAGGTGGCGAGCCGGGTCGGGGTGGAGTGCCAGATCGGGGTGGCCGACGGGCTGTTCGCCGCCACGCTGGCCGCGCACCGCTCCGTTCTCGTGGACAGGGGAGCGGCACGGGAGTTCCTTGCCCCACTGGACATCACGGAACTGGACCAGCCGGACACCGAACGGGCCGAGCTCGTGGACCTGTTGCGGCGCTTGGGTTTGCGCACGCTGGGCGCGTTCGCGGAGCTGGCCGAACGGGACGTCGTCTCCCGGTTCGGCAGCGCCGGGCTGCTCGCGCACAGGCTGGCGCAGGGCCGTTCGGAACGCCCGCCGCACCGGCGCCGCCCACCACCGGAACTGACCGTGAGCAAGGAGTTCGATCCACCGCTGGACAGGGTGGACGCCGCGGCGTTCATGGCGAAGACGCTCGCCGGGCGGTTCCACGCCGGGCTCGCCGCGCACGGGCTCGCCTGCACGAGGCTGGGCATCCACGCCGTCACCGAGCGCGGCGAGGAGCTGTCCCGGGTCTGGCGGTGCGCGGAACCCCTTACCCCGCAAGGAATCGCGGACAGGGTGCGCTGGCAGTTCGAGGGCTGGCTGAAGGCGGCACCCGGTGCGCGGCCGACGTCCGGGGTCAGCAGGCTCCGGCTCGAGCCGGAAGAAACCGTCGCCGGGAACTCCCTGCAACTCGGCCTGTGGCGGGGCGGGGTGCGTGGGCTCGGCGAGGAAAACGAGCTGGCCGCGGAGAAGGCGGGCCGGGCGCTGGTGCGGGTCCAGGGCCTGCTCGGCCCGGAAAGCGTTTTCACCGCGGTGCTCGACGGCGGGCGTGGCCCGGCGGAGCGGGTCCGTCTGGTGCCGTGGGGCGACGATCGCTCCGTGCACAGCCCGCCGGAAATGCCGTGGCCGGGGCGGCTCCCTGCACCGTCCCCGGCCACGGTGTTCGCCAAGGCGCTGCCGGCGCGGGTGGTGGACTCCGCCGGCGCGGCGGTGGAGACCACCCGGCAGCGCCGGCTCACCGCGCCGCCACACGAGGTGAGCGTCAACGGCGCTGCGCCACAACGGGTTCTGGACTGGGCCGGGCCGTGGCAGGTCAGCGGCCGCTGGGGCGACGGGCCGGGCGCGTGCACCCGGATCCAGGCGCTGCTCGCCGGGGAGCCCGAGGTGGCCGTGCTGCTCACGCTCGCCGGTCAAGACCATCCACAATGGACTGTCGAAGGAGTGTACGACTGATGGACGAGGAGTACCTGCGCAGCATCCGGCAGTGGCTGCGGGCCGAGCCGGTGATCCCGCAACCGTCCGCGGGACTGGACCCGGAGCCGCCCGCGCCCTGGATCCCGTTTCCCAGAACGCCTTCGGAGTAACCGTGGGCTGGAACAACCCGCCCGTCCCCTGGCGCCAGCTGGAACGGACGCTCTCCGGCGATCCGGTACCGGCCGACGGCGGGGACAGTCCGGCGTGGAGCCGGAAGCGCGAGGGCTACCTGCGCCCGGATGATTTCCTTACGCTGCGCGGAGATGACCGCTCTGGCGGCGGCAAACGGGTGCCGTACGCCGAGCTGCACTGCCATTCCAACTTCAGTTTCCTCGACGGCGCGAGCAATCCCGAGGAACTGGTGGAGGAGGCGGCGCGGCTCGAGCTGGACGCGATCGCGCTCACCGACCACGACGGCATGTATGGGGTGGTGCGGTTCGCCGACGCGGCCAGGGAACTGGGTGTCCGCACGGTGTACGGCACTGAGCTGAGCTTCGGGCTTTCCGGGCCGCAGAACGGAATTCCCGACCCGGAAGGTCAGCATCTGTTGTTGCTGGCCAAACGGGAGGAGGGGTACGCCGCGCTCTGCCGGGCGATCACGGCGGGCCAGTTGCGCGGGCACGACGAGGAGTTGCCGCGCGAACTCCAGGCCGAGAAGGGGCGCCCGGTGTACGACCTGGAGACGGTGGCCGACGAGGTGCGCGGCAACGTCGTGGTGCTCACCGGATGCCGCAAGGGCGCGGTCCGTCAGGCGTTGCTGCGCGAAGGTGAAGACGGTGCGGCCCGCGAACTTCGCCGTCTGGTCGAACTCTTCGGCGAGGAAAGCGTTTTCGTCGAGCTGACCGACCACGGCGCCCCGGAGGACAGTCGCCGCAACGACCGGCTTTCCGCGCTGGCCGAAAAGCACGGCCTGCTCACGGTGGCGACCAACGCGGTGCACTACGCGATCCCGGAGCGGGACAGGCTCGCCGGTGCGATGGCCGCGATCCGCGCGCGGCGCGGGCTCGACGAGATGGAGGGCTGGCTGCCCGCGGCCGGGATGGCGTTCCTGCACTCCGGCGAGCAGATGGCGGCCCGCTTCCGCGACTACCCCGGCGCGGTGCAGCGCGCCGCCGCGCTGGGCCTGGAATGCGCTTTCGACCTCAAGCTGGTGGCCCCGCGACTGCCGCCGTTCGACGTCGGCGAGCACGAGAACGAGGCGGAGTTCCTGCGGGAGAAGGTGAAAGCGGGCGCGCTGGAGAAGTACGGCCCCCCGGAACGAAACCCGGAGGCGTACGCGCAGATCGAACACGAACTGCGGATCATCGAGCAGCTCGGCTTCCCCGGCTACTTCCTCATCGTCTGGGACATCGTGGAGTTCTGCCGCCGCGCGGACATCCTGTGCCAGGGCCGGGGTTCGGCCGCCAACTCCGCGGTCTGCTACGCGCTCGGCATCACCAAGGTGGACTCGGTGCGCTGGAAGCTGTTGTTCGAGCGGTTCCTGGCGCCGGACCGGGACGGCTACCCCGACATCGATCTCGACATCGAGTCCGATCGCCGCGAGGAGGCGATCCAGTACGTCTACGGCAAGTACGGGCGGCTGTGCACCGCGCAGGTGGCGAACGTGATCACCTACCGGCCCAAGTCCGCGGTACGGGACGCGGCGCGCGCGCTCGGCTACTCGCCGGGCCAGCAGGACGCGTGGAGCAAGCAGATCGACCGCTGGGGGCCGCTCGAAGTCACCAGGAACGACCACGACCACGACATCCCCGAACCGGTGCGCAGGCTCGCCACCGCGCTCGAGGACTTCCCGCGGCACCTCGGGATCCACTCCGGCGGGATGGTGATCTGCGACCGGCCGGTGAGCGAGGTCTGCCCGATCGAATGGGCCAGGATGGAGAACCGCAGCGTGCTCCAGTGGGAGAAGGACGACTGCGCCTCGGTGGGCCTGGTCAAGTTCGATCTGCTCGGGCTCGGCATGCTCTCCGCGCTGCACTACATGGTCGACCTGGTGCGCGAGCACAAGGGCATCGAGATCGATCTGTCCGATTTGGACCTCGCCGACGAGAACATCTACGACATGCTGTGCCGCGCCGACGCCATCGGGGTGTTCCAGGTGGAGAGCAGGGCGCAGCTGGCCACGCTGCCGAGGCTGAAACCGCGGGAGTTCTACGATCTCGCGATCGAGGTGGCGCTGATCCGGCCCGGGCCCATCCAGGGCGGTTCGGTGCACCCGTACATCCGCCGCAAGAACAAGGTGGAGAAATGGGAGCACGACCATCCGCTGCTGAAGAAGGCGCTGGACAAGACCGAAGGCGTGCCGCTGTTCCAGGAACAGATGATGCAGATCGCGCTCGACGTCGCGAACTTCACCGCCGCGGAGGCCGACGAGCTGCGGCACGCGATGGGCTCGAAGCGGTCCACGAAAAAGATGGAGCGGCTGAAGAAACGGTTCTACGAAGGCTGTGCCGCCAACGGGATCGAAGACGAACTGGCCGGCCGGATCTACCAGAAGATGCTGGCGTTCGCGAACTTCGGGTTCCCGGAAAGCCACGCGCTCAGCTTCGCGTACCTCGTGTTCGCGAGCGCGCACCTGAAGTACTACCACCCGGACGCGTTCTGCGCGGGGCTGCTGCGGGCGCAGCCGATGGGGTTCTACTCGCCGCAGTCGCTGGTCGCCGACGCCCGGCGGCACGGGGTGACGGTGCACGGCCCGGACGTCAACGCCAGCCTCCCGCACGCCACGCTTGAGCCGTGGGGTGCCGAGTTCGCGGTCAGGGTCGGGCTGGCCGCGGTGCGACTCATCGGGCAGGAGCTCGCCGAAAAGCTGGTGGCGGAACGGGAATCCGGCGGACCGTTCCGCGACATGGCGGACGTGGCGAGGCGCGTCCGGCTGACGAGGCCTCAGGTGGAGGCACTCGCCACGGCAGGCGCCTTCGGCTGTTTCCCGGAGGTGGCGGGGGACAGGCGCCGGGCGTTGTGGGCGGCGGGCGCGGTCGCCGAGGAGCGGCCGGAGAAACTGCCCGGCAGCGTGGTCGGTGCCGACGCGCCGGCGTTGCCGGGGATGGACGAGATCGACCTCGCGGTCGCCGACGTGTGGGCCACCGGCCTGTCCCCGGACAGCTTCCCGACGCAGTTCATCCGCGACCGGCTGGACGCGCTCGGCGTGGTACCCGCCGCGAACCTGCTCGACGTCGAGGACGGCAAACGCGTGCTGATCGGCGGCGCGGTCACCCACCGGCAGCGGCCGGCGACGGCGGGCGGGATCACGTTCCTCAACATCGAGGACGAGACGGGGATGGTCAATGTCATCTGCACGGCCGGGCTGTGGCACCGCTACCACCGGATAGCCAGGGGCAGCCCGGCGTTGCTGGTACGCGGGGTGGTCGAACGCGCCGACGGGGTGGTGAGCCTGCTCGCCGACCGCCTGCAGCACCTGCCGATGCGGGTGCCGTCGAAGTCAAGGGACTTCCGGTGATGTGACAGGCTCGCGGGTATGGAAGAGATCGGCGAGGACTACTCGGAAGCCGTGCTGCCCAAGGAGCACTGGGAGAAACGCCGGTTCGTCCGGTGCGACTTCGCCGGCGCGGATCTGCGCGGGCTGCTCAGCCAGGGCTGCACCTTCGACGAATGCGATTTCACGCGCGCCGATCTCGGGAGCTCCCGGCACGAGAACTCCGCGTTCCGCTCCTGCACCTTCGACCGGACTGTGCTCGCGGACGCGGCCTGGTACGGCAGCTCGCTGCTCGGTTCGTCCTTTGTGGACTGTGGGCTGCGCGCGATCACCGTGCGGGACACGGATTTCTCGCTGGTCAGCCTGAGCCGGGCGAACCTGCGCAAGGTGGACCTGTCGGGGCTGCGGTTCCGCGAGGCCAACCTCACCGAGGCGAACCTGACCGGGGCCCAGCTGCGTGACACCGATCTGCGCGGGGCGAGGCTGCTGGGCGCGGAGCTGGCCGACGCCGACCTGCGCGGTGCGAAGCTCGACGCGAACGGCTTGGTACAGGCGAAACTGCGGGGCGCGAAGGTGGACGTGGAAACCGCCCTGGCGTTCGCGGGCGCGCACGGATTGCTGGTGTCGTAACGGAAAAGGGCGGCGCCTCCAGTGAGGCGCCGCCCTTTTCCCTTGTGGCTCAGTCGATCGGCGGTTCGCCGGGGTCCAGCTCGATGAGGTCGCCGTCGGCCAGCAGCTCCTCGATCGACGCGGGCAGCAGGTACGCCGCGCCGCCGCCGGGCTGGTTGAACCATGGGATGGCCACACCGGCCAGCGCCTCCAGCGGCCGCTGCACCCGGTACACGTGGTACGGGCGGCCGACCCACTCCGGCACCAGCGAACGCTCCTCGAACGGGGTGCCCGCCGCGTACGTCAGGTTTCCGTTCGGGTTGCCGAACCTGTCCAGCTCGGATCCCGGCGGCAGCTCGCGCATTTCCTTGCCACGGAACAGGGTCAGCGGCGGTTCGCCGGGCAGCGGCTCGACCGGCCAGTTCTGGTTGCTGCCACCACTGCCGCCGCCGTTGTTCTGCTGCGCGGCCGGGGCCGCCGCGGCGCGCGCCGGCTCCCTGCGGGGCGGAGTGGGCGGCGGCGCGGCAGGAGGTTCACGACGCGCGGCCGGCGGCGCGACCGGGGCAGCCAGCATGGTCTGCGAGCCGTCGATGTCCACCGATGTCTCTTCGAGGGCGTCGGCCAGCGAACGCGACGCCTCGGGCGTCGGCCGGACAGGCAGCTCGGGCGCGGCCTCCTCGGACCGGGCCGCGTCGGCGCGGCCGGGCTCCCAGTTCTGGCCCTCGCCGCGGGGCGGGCCTTCCGAGCGCGCCGGGGCTTCCCAGTTCTCCCGCTGGCTTTCGGAGCGTGCCGGGGCTTCCCAGTTTTCGCGCTGGCCTTCCGGCCGCGCCGGGCTTTCCCAGTTCTCGCGCGGAACTTCCGTGCGGCCCTGTGCGGCTTCCCAGGCTTCGCGGGGCACATCGCCACGGGACTCACGGCCTGGTTCCCAGCCGTCCGAATGCGCGGCGGCGGGCTCCCAGTTCTCACGCGAGGAGTCGGCGCGGTTCTCGCGGCCCGGCTCCCAGCCCTCGCGACCGGCGTCGCGGCCTCGGCCGCCTTCCCAGCTCTCGCGGGCAACGTCGGCGCGGGTGGCTCCGCCTTCCCAGCCCTCGCGCGAGCCGCGGGGTTCCCGCACCGGTTCCCAGCTCTCCCGGCCGGGCTCCGAGATGTTCTCCCGCGTCGACTCGCCGTGACCGCCCTCGGCCCACGCTTCGCGCGGGATGTCGGTGCGGCTCTCGCGGGCCTTGTCGGCGCTCGGGCCGCCGATCACCGGCGCCGTCTCGCCCATCGCGTCCCGCTCCAGCAGGCCGGGCTCGGCCGCGGCGTCCCGGCCGCGCTGGTCCAGCAGGACCTTGCCGAGCATGAACGCGGCCGCGTCCTCGGCATCACCGAAGACCGCCGGATTGCTGAGTTCCTTGTCGTACCAGCCGACCCGCCAGCCCGACTCGACCTGCTCGACGCTCCAGCCGTACTCGGCGGGCTCGCCGATCCGGTACCGGGACTCGG
Source organism: Amycolatopsis acidicola (assembly GCF_007713735.2). Classification (GTDB taxonomy): domain Bacteria; phylum Actinomycetota; class Actinomycetes; order Mycobacteriales; family Pseudonocardiaceae; genus Amycolatopsis_E; species Amycolatopsis_E acidicola. The sequence continues at coordinate 8,792 of NZ_VMNW02000073.1, forward strand.
GCACGCCGAGGTCGCTCAGCCTGCTCCGCAGGTTCTCGATCGCGGGCTCAGTCGGCTTCGGCGCGGGCGCGGGGGCCGAAGGAACGGGCGTCGGCGCGGCCGCGGACTGAGGCGGCGCGACCGGCGGCACCAGCCGTGTGGACGGGGCCGCCTTGGGCTCCGGCTGCACCGGCTCGGGCTCCGGTTCCGGCTCCGCGGGCACGGGCGGCTGCACCATCGTGGGCGGGCCGTCGTCGTCGAGGTCGAGCGCGGGTGTGAACGTGGTGGGCTGCTCCACGTCCATCGCGCCGGGGTGCGGCTCGGGCTCGACGGCGTGCTCGGGCTCTTCGGCCACCGGCTCGGGCTCCGGCTGCGGAGGAATCGGCGGGGGCGGCGGCGCCTGCTCCTGCATCGGACGCGGACCGCGCGGAGGGCCGGGCGGCTGGTTGCCCCGGCTCAGGTGCGCGCCCGCGGCCTGCACCGTCTGCTCGGACACCTCCGGCACCCGGAACCCGGCGGACTCGATGTGCGAGGCCAGCTCCGCCTCGGGGGCGATGCCGTACTCCTGCAAGTAGAAATTGACCGCGGCAGGCCAGATCCAGGTGCCGTCCGTGTGGAACGCCACGGGCACCTTCGGCGTGGGCGGGGACGCCAGCCTGTCCAGGTCGAGGCCACGCTCGGAGCGCACGACGGGCGCGGAGTTCAGGTACTCCAGCATCCGGTCGGCCTCGTCGTGGTCGAGCTCGGGGCGGTTGAGCACCGGACGGCCGTCGGGGCCCTGGCCGTCGAAGATGCGGGCGATGCGGAAGCGGGGGCCGGGCTGCTCCGGGCCGAGGCCGGACATCCGGCGCATCAGCCACTCCGGGATGTTCTCCTCGGAGCGCGGGAACATCCGCAGCTCGTCGGCATACGCCTGTGGCGGGGGCTGCAGGTCCCAGCGCGGCTCGTCGCGGTCGTACTCGAGGTTGTAGCTCGATGGGTGATCAAGCTGGTAGCGGGCGTTGAACCAGGTGCCGCGGCCCTCGCGGTACATGCCGCCGCGCAGTCTGCCGAAGAGCGTCGCGATGTCGTGCGTGGCCATCCACTCCGAGACGCTGCCGTCCTCGTTCAGCACCTCCCCGGTCAGCTCGTGGTAACGGCCGACGGCGCGGTACTGGGCGGTCACCCGCCGCCAGTCACGTGGAGCCGCCCGCAGCAGGGCGAGTCCGATCTGCTTGACCAGAGTGTCCTGCTCGGTTGCGTTCAGCTGGGTCGTCGCTTGGGCCACCAAACCATTTTGACTGGTGACTCTGACGAATGCACACCACCCGCACCATTACGCCCATTGACCTGTGTTTATGCCACCTGTGAGGTACGGAGCGTCTAGCTGAAGCTACGCAAAGTGGCCTCTGTCAGAATGGTTCTCGTGACGGCGACGGTTCTCGACGGCAAAGCGACCAAGGACGCCATCTACGCCGAGCTGAAGCCGCGGGTAGCGGCGCTCGCGGAGCAGGGCGTGACACCCGGGCTGGGCACGGTGCTGGTCGGTGACGATCCCGGTTCCCATTCCTATGTGCGGATGAAGCACGCGGACAGCGCGAAGGTCGGGGTCAATTCCATTCGGCGTGATCTTCCCGCCGATATCAGCCAGGACAAACTCGAAGCGGTCGTCGAGGAGCTGAATGCGGATCCCGCCTGCCACGGCTACATCGTGCAGCTGCCGCTGCCGAAGCACCTGGACACCGGCCGGATCCTGGAGCGCATCGCGCCGGAGAAGGACGCCGACGGGCTGGCCCCGATCAGCCTCGGCAGGCTGGTGCTGAACCAGCCCGGCCCGCTGCCCTGCACCCCGTTCGGCATCGTCGAACTGCTGCGCAGGCACGACGTCCCGATCGCCGGCGCGAACGTGACCGTGGTCGGCCGCGGCATCACCGTCGGCCGCACGCTGGGCCTGCTGCTGACCCGCCGCAGCGAGAACGCCACCGTCACGCTGTGCCACACCGGAACCCGTGACCTGGCCGCCGAAGTGCGCCGGGCCGACATCGTCGTGGCCGCCGCCGGCGTGCCCGGCGTGATCACCCCGGACATGGTCAAGCCCGGCGCGGCGGTGCTCGACGTCGGTGTTTCGCACGTCGACGGGAAGCTGACCGGGGACGTGGCGCCCGGGGTCGAGGAGGTCGCGGGCTGGCTTTCGCCGAACCCCGGCGGGGTCGGGCCGATGACCAGGGCGATGCTCGTCACCAACGTCGTCGAAGCGGCAGAACGTGTCGTCGCCGCGCGGTAGCCGCCGTCCGGCGATGCTGGAGCAGGTGCCGTTCGCGATCGTGCTCCTGCTGGTGGCCGTCGCCGGGCTCCGGATCTGGCAGTACCACTGGCGCCAGGGCGCGGTGATCGTCGCCGCCGCGCTGCTGGTGGCCGCCATTTTCCGCGGTGTCCTGCCGGGCGTCCGGGCCGGCCTGCTGGCCGTCCGCGGCCGCCCGGTGGACGTGCTGACCTACTCCGGGCTCGCGGTTTTGTTGCTGTTCCTGGCTTTCACGATCACCAACGGCCCGTTCGGCAGCTGACTCACGCCTCGGCCAGCGCCATCGGCGCCTCGCGCCGGTCGAGCACGCCGGACACGGTGGCGATGGACAGCCCGAGCACGGACAGCACGGCGCCGACCAGGTTCGGCGCGACGAGGCCGAACCCGCCCGCGACGACCAGGCCGCCGAGGTAGGCGCCGATCGAGTTGGCGACGTTGAACGCCGACTGCACCGCCGCCGAGACGAGCGACGGGGTGCCGCCCGCCTTCTGCATGATCCGGGTCTGCATCATCGGGCCGATCATGAACCCGGCCACGCCGACCGCGAAGATCGTGACCGCCGCGCCGATCTTGCTGTGCGCGGTGAGCGTGAAGATCGCGAGCACGGCCGCCAGCGCGAACAGCGCGACGTACAGGCTCGGCATCAGGGCCTTGTCGGCGAGCCTGCCGCCGAGCAGGTTGCCGACCGTCATGCCGACACCCGCGAGCGCCAGCAGCAGCGTGACGCTGTGCGGGGCGTAGCCCGCGACGTCGGTCAGCATCGGCGTCACGTAGGACAGCGAGGCGAACACCCCGCCCATCCCGACGGTCACGATCGCCAGCGCGAACCACACCTGTGGCCGCTTGAAGGCGCCGAGCTCGCCGCGCAGCGAAGCCTGTTCCGGTTTTCCTTGGTGTGGCACCAGTTTCGCGATCGCCGCGATGGCGAGCACGCCGATCAGCGCGACCACGCCGAAGGTCGCGCGCCAGCCGACCTGCTGACCGAGCAGGGTGCCCAGCGGCACGCCCACCACGTTCGCCAGCGTCAGCCCGAGGAACATCATCGACACGGCCTTGGCCCGGTTGCCCGGCGTGACGAGGCTGGAGGCGACCACCGCGCCCGCCCCGAAGAACGCCCCGTGCGGGAGGCCGGCCAGGAAGCGGAAGAGCACGCCGAACTGCTGGTTCGGCGAGAGGGCGAACAGCACGTTGCCCAAGGTGAACAGGGCCATCATGGCCAGCAACATGGTCTTGCGGGGCAGCCGCACGGCGAGTGCGGTCAGCGTCGGTGCCCCGACGACGACGCCGAGCGCGTACCCGGTGATGAGAAAGCCCGCGGCCGGGATGGAGATCCCGAAGTCCGCCGCGGCCTGGGGGAGCACACCCATCATGACGAACTCGGTGGTGCCGATTCCGAAAGCACCGATGGCCAGCGCGAGCAACGCGATGGGCACGGTTCTCCTCTCCTGGATCGATCAAGGGCGGGCGCACGAATAAGGACAGCCAAGTTCTTGGCGACCTCGGCTGTCCTGACGTCAATTTTCAACCGGCCGCGGCCAGGCTGTCATCCCGCCGCCGGGGTGATGATCCCCACGTAACGCCGCTGCTGGGAGATCGGTTCAGTGGTGCCGGGAGTAGACCTCACAGTCGCTGCCAGGGAACACCAGGCCTTCGTGCCCGTCGGTGAACCTGACCAGGTACGGCGGCTTCCCTTCGGTGCCGCGGACCTCGATGATCTCGCCCTGCTGCTCGCCGGATCCGACAGTGCGGCCGTGCACCCGGATCCGGTCTCCCACGGTTGCTCGCATAGCCGTCACCTCCGCCGCAATCAGCGTAGTTGTGACCAATCCCCGAGTCGAGAGCCGGGCGAATCGCTGAAAAAGCAACTAATATGAATTGTCGATCAAGGAGGTGTCCACGCATCGTGTGTGGAATCGTCGCCGCGGTTGGCGAGATCGACGTCCAGCTCTGCCGGAACATGTTGGCCAGGATCAAACATCGAGGGCCCGATGACACCGGGGAGATCCGCAGGGGAAACGTATGGCTGGGTCACCAGCGACTGTCCATTATGGACGTCGATGGTGGGAGTCAGCCGATGACCGACACCGAGGAAAAGACCTATCTCGTCGCCAATGGCGAGATCTACAACCATCGGCACATCCGCGAGGACCTCGGGCACGAGCTCTTCGAAACGGGATCGGACAGCGAGGCGGCGCTGCACGCGCTGATCGTCGACGGCCCGGTGGGATTGGCGCGGCTGCGCGGAATGTTCGCGCTCGCGTTCATGACCGCGGACGGCGAATTCCTCGTCGCCCGTGATTCCCTCGGCGTGAAGCCGCTCTACTGGGTCCGCCGGGACGACGTGACGCTGTTCGCCAGCGAGCTGCGCGCGTTCGAGCCCGCCGACCGGCCGCTGGTGGAAAGTTTCCCGCCGGGGCACTGCTGGACCCCGAACGGCGGGCTGGTCCGCTTCGCCGACGCTGTCCCGGCGCGAGTCCGGCCGGCGCGGCGCGCCGAGCAGCCGGGTGTCTGGGACGAGGCGCTCGTGAAGTCCGTGCGGGAGGCCGTCGTCACGGCGGTCGAGAACCGGATGATGAGCGATGTCGGGATCGGCGTTTTCCTTTCCGGTGGACTGGATTCGGCGATCGTCGCGGCTGTCGCGGCGGAGTACGCGAAGCGCCACGACCAGCCGCTGCCCACGTTCGCGGTGGGCGCGCCGGGCAGTTCGGACCTCGCGGCGGCGCGGGTCGTCGCCGAGTACCTGGGCACCGAGCACCACGAGATCGTGATGACCAAGGAGGCCGCGCAGGCCGCGCTGCCGAAGGCGGTCCGGGCGATCGAGCACTACGACCCGTCGCTCGTGCGCAGCTCCGTGCCGAACCTGCTGCTGGCCGAGTACGCGGCGAAGCGGGTGCACGCGGTCCTGACCGGCGAGGGCGCGGACGAGTTGTTCGCCGGCTACTCGTACTACCACGAGGCGCCGTTCACCGATCCCGACGCGCTGCAGGCCGAGCTCGTGCGGACCGTCGAGGAGCTGCATCACCTGAACCTGCAGCGCTGCGACCGGACGACGATGGCGTTCGGGATGGAGGCGCGGGTGCCGTTCCTCGATCGCGACGTGATCGAGCTGGCGTTGTCGATCCCGCCGGAGCACAAGATGCTCGCGCCCGGCCGGGTGGAGAAGCAGTTGTTGCGCGACGCGTTCGAGGGCTGGGTTCCGGACGAGATCCTGAACCGCGGCAAGGAACAGTTCGGCGACGGCTCCGGCGCGAAGGACGTGCTGGAGGCTGCCGTGCGCACTTCGCCCGACCTGCCCGAGGGCATTTCGCTGCGCTCGGACGAGGAGGCGGGCTTCTACTCGATCTGGCACTCGTCGTTCGAGGGGATCCGGCCGGAAACCACGCTCGGCCACTTCGCCACCACGTGACCCGGCGGCCGTCGCGGAGGCCTACTTGGCTTTCGCGACGGCCTTCGCGGCCTTCTTGAACGCGCGGACCTCGGCCAGCGACTCGGCGCTCGTCACGTCGGCGATGGACCGGTGCGAACCCTCCTCGCCGTACGCGCCCGCCGCCTCGCGCCAGCCCTCGGGTGTCACGCCGAGCTGTTTTCCGAGCAGCGCAACGAAAATCCGGGCCTTCTGGTCGCCGTATCCCGGCAGTGCCTTGACCCGCTTCAGTATTTCCTTGCCGTCCGGCTTGCCCTGCTTCCAGATCCGGTCGGCCTTGCCGTCGTAGTGCTCGATGATGAACTGCGCCAAAGCGTGCACGCGGCGGCCCATCGACCCTCCGTAGCGGTGGATCGCGGGCGGCTGCACACACAGCTCGACGAACTCGTCGACCGGGGTCTCGGCGATCTTGGTGATGCTGAACCCGTCCATCCGGTCGGCGATCTTCTGCGGCCCGGCGAAGGCGTGCTCCATCGGAAACTGCTGATCGAGGAGGAGCCCGGTCAGCAGCGCGAAGGGGTCGGAGCTCAGCAGCCGGTCGGCCGAGGCATTGCCGGTGAAGTGCAGTGCTTTGGGCATAGCCCTCAGCATCTCACGGCTGAGCAGCGGCTTCGACCCGTGCCGCCCTCGCCCCGCGCCGCCTCCGCCGTGTTTGCCCCTCCCGTTCACGTGTTTGCCGCTCCGGTACGCGTGTTGGCCGGTGCGGTCGGTGTGTTGGCCCGTGCCGGGCGTGTGTTGGCTCGCCGGGGTGTGTGGGTGGCGGCCGGTTGAAGCCATGGGAACGGGAAAGGCCACCACATGCCGACGGGAGTGGCCAACACGTGGACGGGAGCGGCCAACGCGTGGACGGGAGCGGCCAACGCGTGGACGGGAGCGGCCAACACGCGGTGCCGACCGCGCCGCTCGCGTCAAGCCAACGGTGCCAACGCCTCCGCCAATGGCTCCAACACCGCGGGCTTCGCGCGGTGCGGCAGGTTCAGCACCACCATGTCGACCCCGGCCTCCCGTAACGCGGCGACCTTCTCCACGGCCGGGCCGATACCGGCGTCGGGGTCGATGATCACGTTCACCGAGCACACGATGTCCGCCGGGTCGCGGCCGAGTTCGTCGCAGCGCACGAGCAGCATTTCCTTCAGGGGCAACCAGTCCGCGGGCCCGCTCACCAGGCAGTTCCACTGCTGCGCCCACCGCGCCACCGACCGCAGCGTGCGGTTCGGCCCGCGGCCGCCGATCACGATGGGCGGGTGCGGGCGCTGCACCGGCTTCGGTTCGCAGCGCGCGTCGGTCAGCCGGAAGTGCTTGCCCTCGAAGTCGGTGCTCTCCCGCGAAAGCAGCCCGATGATCACCTGCACGCCTTCGTCGAACCGGTCGAACCGCTCGCGCAGCGGCGGCAGCTCGATCCCGTACGCGTCGCATTCCCGCTGGTGCCAGCCGGCGCCGAGGCCGACCTCCAGCCGCCCCTGCGAGATCACGTCGATGGTCGCCGCCATGTTCGCCAGCACCGCCGGATGCCGGTAGGGCATCCCGGAAACCTGGCAGCCCAGCCGGATCCGCCTGGTCACCGACGCGAGCGCGGCGAGCATCGTCCAGCCCTCGAAGTTGGGGCCGCCCACGGTGTCGCCGGTCAGCGGATAGAAGTGGTCCCAGTTCCACGCGGACTCGAACAGTTCGATGTCGTCGGCCGCGACCCAGACGTCGCGCAGTTCGTTCCAGCTGGTGTGCTCGGGCCTGGTCTTGATCGCGAAACGCATCGTCCCTCACCTCCGGTAGCCGCACGCGCAACGTACGCCCAACCCGGTGACCTCGGCCACGTCCCGGGACTGCGAGACTGGTTGTTCGTCACCACCCGGTCCGCTGAACCGTTCCTAGCAGTACGCTTGTACCGCATACCACAGTGCTGAGAAACGAAGCGCGAGGATCCGCGAGAGGAGCACCGCCGCTCATGGCCAAGATCAAGGTCGAGGGCACCGTCGTCGAACTCGACGGCGATGAGATGACCCGCATCATCTGGCAGTTCATCAAGGACAAGTTGATCCATCCGTACCTGGACATCGACTTGGCGTACTACGACCTGGGCATCGAGGAGCGGGACCGCACCGACGACCAGATCACCGTCGACGCCGCGAACGCCATCAAGCAGCACGGCGTCGGCGTCAAGTGCGCCACCATCACGCCGGACGAGGCGCGGGTCGAGGAGTTCGGCCTGAAGAAGATGTGGCGGAGCCCCAACGGCACCATCCGGAACATCCTCGGCGGCGTCGTGTTCCGCGAGCCGATCATCATGTCCAACGTGCCGCGGCTGGTGCCGGGCTGGACCAAGCCGATCATCATCGGCCGCCACGCCCACGGCGACCAGTACAAGGCCACCGACTTCAAGGTCCCCGGCCCCGGCACGGTCACCATCAGCTACCAGCCGGACGACGGCTCGGAGCCGATGGAGTTCGAGGTCGCGAAGTTCCCCGAGGGCGGCGGTGTCGCGATGGGGATGTACAACTTCCGCAAGTCCATCGAGGACTTCGCGCGCGCTTCGCTGCAGTACGGCCTCGACCGAGGCTTCCCGGTGTACCTCTCCACCAAGAACACGATCCTCAAGGCCTACGACGGCATGTTCAAGGACGTGTTCCAGGAGATCTACGAGAACGAGTACAAGGCGGACTTCGACGCCAAGGGCCTGACCTACGAGCACCGGCTGATCGACGACATGGTCGCCGCGTCGTTGAAGTGGGAAGGCGGCTACGTCTGGGCCACCAAGAACTACGACGGTGACGTCCAGTCCGACACGGTCGCGCAGGGCTTCGGCTCGCTGGGCCTGATGACCTCGGTGCTCCGCACGCCGGACGGCAAGACCGTGGAGGCCGAGGCCGCGCACGGCACCGTCACCCGGCACTACCGCCAGCACCAGCAGGGCAAGCCGACCTCCACGAACCCGATCGCGTCGATCTACGCGTGGACCCGTGGCCTCGAGCACCGCGGCAAGCTGGACGGCAACTCCGAGCTGATCGGCTTCGCCAACAAGCTGGAGCAGGTCGTCATCGAGACCGTCGAGGGCGGCAAGATGACCAAGGACCTCGCGCTGCTGATCGGCAAGGACCAGCCGTTCCAGACCACCGAGGAGTTCCTCGCGACGCTGGACGAGAACCTGGCGCGCAAGATCAACCAGGGCTGAGTAGCCACCGGCCGTGAAAAGGGGCGCGGGCCGCGAAAGCGGACGTGCCCCTTTTTCGTAGGCTGTGCACCCATGCGGGTGAAAGACAGCCACGGAGAGTTCTGGCAGGCGTACCGGCGGATGACGCCGTGGCACCGGCTCGTGCAGCCGGCCAACCTCGCCCAGCTCGAGTACTCGAGGTACCGGGTCGCGCCGAAGCGGCCGAGCGTGATCGAGCAGTCGAAGCGAAGGCGAGCCGAGCGCCAGGAGCGCCAGGAGGCCAAGCGCGAGCAGCGCAAGATCACCGGCTGGCACTGGCTCTACATGGGTCCGGCGCTGGTCGTGGGCGTGCTCGTCATCGGGTTGGCTGCCCAGGCACTGGAAGCCGTGGTGTATTTCCTCGTGTTCCTCGCCTGGCTGGTGCTGATGCCGTTCTACCTCGTCGAGTTGGTGGCCCGGACCGTCGTCGGTGCCGGGCTGTGGCTCGCGAGGCTGACCGGTCTCGCCCGCAGCCGGGTGGACGTCGTCGGCGGGCTCGGGCAGGTCCAGTCGCTGACGAAGGTGCTGGTGCCGGGGTTCGGCAACGCCGGGCACCTGGTCCGCGCGGTCGTCGACCAGCGCAGGACCTCCGCGGTGCCGTTCGATCCCCGGGATCCGGCCGTCGGCCGGCTGCTCGGCGCGGCGCGGGCGGAGGTCACCGAGCACGCGAGCGTGTGGTCCGCACCGGCACCGGTGATGCCCGGGCGTTGAACTTCCGTTGGCGTCAACGGGTGTTTTCGCCCGCGCGGACTGTCGGAGCGGAACAGGGCATGGCTACCCTTACCGGAAGTCCTTCTTGTATTCGGACGAGGAGCTAGCCGTGGTTCTGGGCCTGCCGAAGAAAGTCGTGATCATCGCTGCGGTGCTGATCGGCATCGGCATCATCTACGTGATGGGTGTGGACAAGCGCGCTTCCGAGGGAGCCACCGGCGGTTCGACCGGGTGCAAGGTCACCGTCACCGCCGACGTGCTCAACGTGCGTGCCGCGCCGGACGCCGGGGCGGACGTCGTCGGGAAGTTCAACCAGAACGCCGAGACCGGGGCCGAGCCGGTGGTGCAGAACGGTTTCCGGAAGCTGGCGGACAACAAGTGGGCGTCGTCGGACTTCCTCAAGCCGGTCGAGGGCACCAACTGCGGTTAGAGCCGTAGCCCTTCGTCCGCGGCGATTACCTCGCCCGGGTAGTGAGCACGGGCCTCGGCAACTGAGACGGCCCGGTCGCTGCCAGGCCACGTGGTGGAGTAGTGGCCAGGCGTCGAGTCGGAACGGTCCGATCGTCGCGGGTTCGGCCACGTCGTGCACCTCGAACACCGTGCGGGGATGCGGCCGGGGCTCCGTGGCTTCGAGGACTCGCAGCACGCCGGGTGTGCAGTAGAGCGGGAGCCTGCCCTCGCGGGTGAACTGCTGGAGGCGGCCGAGCGCGGAGAGGTCCGCGCAGTGGTCGGGGTGCTCGTGGGTGATCACCACCGCGTCCACGGGTTCGCGCAGCCGGGAGGCGGTGCCGTAGCCGAGGTCCAGTACGAGGCGGAAACCGTTGTGGCTCAGCAGGAATCCGCTGCAGGCGCGGCCGGGCTCCGGCCAGGCCCCGCAGCTGCCGAGCACGGTGAGCCGGCTCACCCGGGCAGTCTGGCACGGGTTTTGTCGGTGGTCGCCGGTAACCTGCCCGTCGTGCTTACCGTCTCCACAGTCAACGTCAACGGCATGCGTGCCGCCGCCAAGAAGGGCTTCGTCGAGTGGCTTGCCACGAGCGAGGCCGACGTCGTGCTGTGCCAGGAGGTGCGCGCCGAGGAGAGCCAGCTGCCCGAGGAGGTCGTGGCCCCGGACGGCTGGCACGCGCGGCACGCGTCCTGCGAGGTCAAGGGGCGCAACGGCGTCTCGGTGTACAGCAGGGCGGATCCGGAGGAGGTCCGCGTCGGCTTCGGTGAGGCGGAGTTCGAGAACAGCGGGCGGTACCTGGAGGTGCACCTGCCGGGGCTCGTGGTGGCGAGCCTGTACCTGCCGAGCGGGGATGTCGGCACGCCGCGGCAGGAGGAGAAGGAGCGGTTCATGGCCGCGTTCCTGCCCTACCTTGCCGAGCTGCGGGCGAAGGCCGAGGCGGCGGGCGCGGAGGTGCTCGTCGGCGGGGACTGGAACATCGCGCACGCCGAGGTGGATCTGAAGAACTGGCGCACCAACCGGAAGAACTCGGGCTTCCTGCCGGAGGAGCGGGAGTGGCTGGGCCGCGTCTACGCCGAGGCCGGGTATGTCGACGTGCAGCGCAAGCTCGACCCGGAGGGGCCAGGGCCGTACACGTGGTGGTCGTACCGCGGCAAGGCCTTCGACAACGACGCCGGCTGGCGGATCGATCTCCAGGTCGCCACCCCGGGCCTGGCCGACCGCGCGGTCTCGGCGACGGTCGAGCGCGCCGCGACGTACGCCGAACGCTGGTCGGACCACGCGCCGCTCACGGTGACGTATCAGGACTGATCGGGCACAATCGGGCGGCCACGATCGAGACAGTGAGGTGCCGTGACTCTGCCAGAACGCAATCCGCTGCCGCCGGTCGGTGGGCGGTTGGGGGCGCAGTTCGGGTTCCTGATCGAGATCGACCGGCTGAAGACCGTGCTGCGCCAGTCGCCTCTCGCGGCCGCGGAGCGGCGCGAGAACGACGCCGAGCATTCGTGGCACCTGGCGATGATGGTCGCAGTGCTGGCCGAGTACTCGGATGAGCCGATCGACGTCGGGCACACCATCCAGCTCGTCTCGGTGCACGATCTGGTCGAGATCTACGCCGGGGACACCCCGCTCTACGACGACGAAGGCCGCGAGAGCCAAGAAGAGCGCGAGAAGGCCGCCGCAGCGAAGCTGTTCGGGTTGCTCCCAGACGATCAGGCGCGCCGGTTCCGCGCGCTGTGGGACGAGTTCGAAGCCCGCGAGACGGCCGAAGCGCGCTTCGCGAAGGCGATGGATCGGTTGCAGCCGTTGCTGTTGAACTGGATGGCCGAGGGCGGCACCTGGCGCACGCCCGGCGTGACGGCGGATACGGTGCGCGCTCGCAAGTCCGTGATCGGTGGTGCGTCGGCCGAGTTGTGGGCGGCGGCGCAGGAGATCATCGCCGAGGGGGAGCGGCGTGGGTGGGTGGCGCCGGGGACCTAGGCGATCCCGAGGCGTCGCCCGCGAGGCCGCGCCGCCGGGGGCCGATCTGGGTGGATCGCTTCGGCGGGGAGAGAGAAAGAGCGGGGTCTATCTCCGGAACCGTCGCGGGGGCATGCCGGTTCGGAAACCCTCGCGGCAATTCTCAGCCCAGCTCGGCGACCCGGTCCAGGAAAGGCCGTTGTCCCTTGACGATCTTCGCCCGGGCGGGCTCCAGTTCGAACCACTCCACGCGGTCCAGTTCCGGGAACTCCCGCATCCGGCCGGAACCTCGCGGCCACTCCATTTCGAACGTGCCCGCCACGACGGCCGCCGGGTCGACGTCGCCGCGTAGGGCCCACGCGGTCACGGTTTTCCCGCCCGACTGCCGCACTTCGCCGAGCGGGATCAGCTCACCCTCGGGCACCGGCAGGCCCAGCTCCTCCGTGAACTCCCGCCGCGCGGCGGCTTCCGGGGTCTCGTCCTCGCCGTACTCGCCCTTGGGCAGCGACCACCCGCCCTCGTCCTTACGCGCCCAGAACGGCCCGCCCATGTGTCCGAGCAGGACCTCGAGCGGACCATTTCCGGTGCGGTACAACAGAATCCCCGCGCTCTGCTTGCTCAAGCGGTGAACACCCCGTCCAGCCAGGCCCGCCAGGCCCGTTCCGTCTTCTCTCTGTCCACCTGCTCACCGAACAGGTGGTGCGCCGCATCGACAGTACGGCCGAAGTGGTTGCGCCCGAAAAACCGGTACAGCGCGTCCTCGGAGCGTAGCCCCACGAAATACGGGTTCACGTAGTCGACGACCGCGTCGACCGGGGCGACACCGGGCAGCTCCAGTCGTACCTCGTCGCCGGTCTGGTGAGCGCCGAGCGCCCGCTTCACGTCCTCCAGCGCCCGCGGCCCCGACGATCCGGCAGGCCCATCGACCGACACGTACGTCGCGGTGCGGCCGGGGAAGTACCGCAAATACTGCGCGAGGGTGTGGAAATAGAAGTCGGTGTGCTTGCTCGCGCCGTCGTACTGGTTGTCCCAGTCGTCGGTGAAGATTCCACTGTGGACATAGCGCATCGACACCGTACCACCGTCTCTGGCCTCTATCACGTACTCCAGGGCGTTGAACGTGCCGTCCGGGAAATCCATCCGGACCAGTGCGTGCCCGGGCGGCTCCCAGGCTTTGACGATCGGGTCGCCCGGCCCGACCTCCGGGGTCGGGAACATCCAGTTCCCGGTGCCGGAGGTGACGGCCTCGAACACCTGCTCCGGAGTGGCGGGCAGCACGACCTCACGGCGGATCTCGAATTCCTTGCCCATTTCACTTCTCCTTCTTCTTCGGATGCAGGGCGACGACGAGCCGGTGCCGGCGCCCGCCCTCGGCCTTATCGTCGTGGTACTTCGCGACGAGGGACTTCACGCTGGTGCCCAGTTCCTCGGCGAAAGCGGCGCGCTCGGCCGCGCTCGCGAAGCGGATTTCCGCGTCGATCGCGTACGTCGCCAATCGCTGCCGGGCGGCGGCCGCGCCGGCGATGAGGTCGCCGACCTCGCGCACCAGCCGGGCGGCCAGCGACAGCAGCCATCGCGCCGAAAGCTGATCCGGCGCGCGGCTCGGGTCCGGAGCCACGTCGGCGAGCGCGGACGGCGAAATGACGTAGGAGGCGGCGGTGGCCTGCATGACGCGCTCGGTCACGTTGCCCTTGCGACGTTCCTCGACCAGCTCGATCAGCCCGTGCCGCTCCAGCGCGCGCAGGTGGTAGTTGACCTTCTGGCGCGCCAGCCCGACCTGTGCGGCGAGGCTGGTGGCCGACCCCGGTTCGGCGAGCGCGGCGAGCAGTTTCGCGCGCACGGGATCAAGCGAAACCTCGGCCGCGGCCGGGTCTTCGATCACGGCGACTTCAAGCATGCGACCAGAGTTCTACCGACAAATAAAGTTGTCAAGACGGCTCGGGCTTTCGGTGCCGGAGGTGCGTCGCAGGTCATCCGGCGTTGTGTGGACCCGGTGTTCCGGCCACTCGGATGGGCGCTACTCTCGGCCTCCGTGATGATCGAAAACGACAGGGCTTGACACGCTCGGTAGTTTTCACGCAGGCAACTTCCACCCATTAGGGTGACGCACGTCCAACCGTCAGTCTCGTCGCGGGAGGCACCCCGGTGCGCAACCGAAGCACTCTGGCCAGGCGTTTCAGCGCGCAACTGCTGCGCGTGGGCATCGCTTTCACCGTGCTGGTGGGCGCGGGAACAGGGGTCGCGTCCGCCGCGGACACCACGACGACGGATACCACGGCGTCCTTCGGTCTGCTCGGCCCGGTCGGCCTGGCCGCGGTGCTGCTCGGCGTTGTGGGGATGGCGCTCGGAGTGGTTCGGGCCCGCCGCAAGGCGCAGGCCGAGCAGGAAGCCGCGGTCGTCGCAGAGGCCGCCGAAGTCACCGAAAACGCCGAGAGCCCCTCGCGCCCGGCACTGACCCCGTACCGCCGCCCCTCCGCGTAAGTGCCCGTATGACACCTTCGGGGGATATCGCCCTGATGGTGGTTACGGACCCCCGAAGGCTTCATAACCTGGCTTGGTGCCCTTGCCCTCGCGCGTGACCGAGCTGGCCGGGTTCGATCTGTTGTTGTCCGTGGCTCAGCTCGGCGGCATCGGCGCCGCCGCCAGGGCGCACGGCATTTCCCAGCCCGCCGCGTCCGCGCGCATCCGCCAGCTCGAAGCGCGGGTCGGAGTGGCGCTCGTCGACCGAACTCCGCGGGGTTCGTCGCTCAGCGAGGCGGGCGCGCTGGTCGCGGATTGGGCCCGCCCGGTGGTCGAAGCGGCCGCTGATCTCGAAACCGGGATAAGCGCGCTGCAGCACGCGCGTCAGGCGTAGCACCCCACGGCGGCCGACCTCGCCGCCGTCGCCGCGCGCGGGCCTGAAAGAATCGGGCCGTGGCTGACGCGATTCCGACCCGCCCCCGTGTGCTCTCCGGCATCCAGCCGACCGCCGACTCGTTCCACCTCGGGAACTACCTCGGCGCGCTGCGGCAGTGGGTCGCGTTGCAGGAAACGCACGAGACCTTCTACATGGTCGTCGACCTGCACGCCATCACGGTCGAGCAGGACCCGAAGGTGCTGCGCGAGCGCACCCGTGTCTCCGCGGCCCAGTTGCTCGCGCTCGGCGTGGACCCCGAGCGCAGCGCGCTGTTCGTGCAGAGCCAGGTGCCCGAGCACGCGCAGCTGTCCTGGGTGCTGGAGTGCCAGACCGGGTTCGGCGAGGCGAGCCGGATGACCCAGTTCAAGGACAAGGCGAGCAAACAGGGCGCCGACCACGCGAGCGTCGGGCTGTTCACGTACCCGATCCTGCAGGCCGCGGACATCCTGATCTACCAGGCGAACGCGGTGCCGGTCGGCGAGGACCAGCGCCAGCACCTGGAGCTGTCGCGCAATCTCGCGCAGCGGTTCAACCACCGCTTCGGCAAGACTTTCGTGGTGCCGGAGCCGCACATCGTCAAGGACACCGCCAAGATCTTCGATCTGCAGGACCCGACGTCGAAGATGAGCAAGTCGGCGTCCTCGCCGAACGGGCTGATCGAACTGCTCGACGAGCCCAAGAAGTCGGCGAAGAAGATCCGCTCCGCGGTCACCGACACCGGCCGCGAGATCGTGTTCGACCCGGAGCACAAAGCCGGGGTGTCGAACCTGCTGACCATCTACTCGGCGATCGGCGGGAAGAGCATTCCGGAACTGGAAGCGGAGTACGCCGACAAGGGCTACGGCAACCTGAAGGTGGATCTCGCCGAAGTACTCGTCCAGTTCGTGACTCCTTTCCAGGAGCGGGTACGGTCGTATTTGGACGACGTCACCGAACTCGACAAGGTGCTCGCCCGCGGCGCCGACCGGGCCCGCTCCGTGGCGGCCGAGACCCTTTCTGTCGTTTATGACCGGATCGGTTTCCTCCCCGCCGTTCGTTAAACAATTCTTTACCAATTTACACACCTGATTCACAGTTAATTCGGCCTTTTTCTCAGTTGTTTTTCAGAATGACCGGCGAAGCTTTCGCCGCTGGTTCGTTCTGGGGCGCACAGAGAGAGGGTCGCCGTGCTGGGCAGGCTCAAGAAACGGAGACGGTGGGCCATCGCGGCCGCGGCCGTCGTGGTGGTGGTCGCCGCCGGGGTCACGGTCTGGGTGGTGACGCGGCCGGCGGACGCGCCGTCGTACCGGCTCGTCGCGGCGAGTACGACCACACTGAAACAATCGGTTTCCTCGTCCGGGACAATCGAGCCCGCGCAACGGAGCGACCTCAATTTCGGGGTTTCCGGCCAGGTCACCGCGGTCGAGGTGACAGTGGGCCAGCAGGTGTCCGCGGGGCAGTCGTTGGCGACCGTGCAATCGGCCTCGCTTTCCGCGAGCGTGGCGCAGGCGAAATCTTCGCTGGCCTCGGATCAGGCGAAACTTTCCTCCGACCAGTCGGGAAGCGCTTCCTCGGCGCAGATCAGCGCGGACGAAGCCGCCATCACGGCCGCGCAGAACCAGCTCGACAACGCGCAGGCGGGGCTTTCGGAAGCGACGCTCACCGCCCCGATCGCGGGCACCGTCGCCGCGGTGAACCTGACTGTGGGACAACAGGTTTCGGCAGGCGGCTCGGGGTCGAACTCGAGCAGCAGCTCGTCTTCCTCCGGTGGCAACGGCGGGAACGGGCAGTCGGCCGGCGGCAGCTCGGCGACCAGTCAGAGCAACAGCAGCGGTAGCAGCAGTTCGAGTTCTTCGAGCACCGCGCAGATCACCGTGATTTCCACCGGTTCCTATGTCGTCAACGCGTCGGTGGACGACACCGAGGTCGGTCAGGTCAAGACCGGCGACCAGGCCGTGATCACGCCCAACGGGGCCACGACGCCGGTGTACGGCACCGTCACGTCGGTCGCAGTGCTGGCCTCGGGCTCGTCCTCGGTTCCCAGCTACCCGGTCACCATCAGCGTCACCGGCAGCCCCACCGGGTTGTTCGCGGGCGCGAGCGCGACAGTGTCCATTGTGGTCAAACAACTGACTGATGTGCTCGCCGTACCCAGTGCCGCGGTGCACTACACGAGTGGTGCGGCGACGGTGAGCGAAATGGTGGGCGGCAAGGAAACCAGTGTGCCGATCACCGCGGGGACCACGGTCGACGGGATGACTCAGGTCCTCAGTGGACTGTCTGAAGGGGACCAGGTGATGATCGCCGGCGCCGCTGGCGGCGCGGGGAACCGGCCGAGCGGCACCGGAAGCACCAGCGGGCGGACCGGCGGCATCGGTGGGACCGGCGGCGGTTTCGGCGGGGGTAACCGGACCGGCGGCCTCGGCGGGTTCGGGGGATGACCGTGCCCGTCATCGACGTCGAGAACGTGCGCAAGATCTACTCCACCGGCGTGGTGCAGGTGGAGGCGCTGCGAGGAGTCTCGCTGCGGGTCGAGGAAGGCGAATACGTCGCCATCATGGGGCCTTCCGGTTCCGGGAAGTCCACCCTGATGCACATCCTCGGCTGCCTGGACCTGCTTTCCACCGGCAACTACACCCTCGCCGGGGAGGACGTCGGCAACCTGACCGAGCTGGATCTGGCGCTGATCCGCAACCGCCGCATCGGGTTCGTGTTCCAGCAGTTCAACCTGCTGCCCGGGTTGTCGGCGTGGCGCAACGTGGAACTGCCGCTCTGCTACGCGGGCGTGCGGCGAGCGGAACGCAAGGCACGCGCGGTGGAACTGCTCGAACGCGTCGGGCTCGGCGACCGGATCGACCACCGGCCCAACGAACTCTCCGGCGGCCAGCAGTCCCGTGTCGCGCTGGCGCGGGCACTGGTGAACCGGCCGTCGATGGTGCTGGCCGACGAGCCGACCGGCGCCCTGGACTCCACCGCGACGGCCGAGGTGCTGTCGGTGTTCGGCGAGCTGAACGCGGCCGGGCACACCATCGTGCTGATCACGCACGAGGAAGACGTTGCCG
This sequence comes from Amycolatopsis acidicola, assembly GCF_007713735.2. Lineage (GTDB taxonomy): Bacteria > Actinomycetota > Actinomycetes > Mycobacteriales > Pseudonocardiaceae > Amycolatopsis_E > Amycolatopsis_E acidicola. The sequence continues at coordinate 26,709 of NZ_VMNW02000073.1, forward strand.
CGCATGCGAAACGGGTCGTGCGGCTGCGGGACGGGCTGATCGAGTCCGATACCGGGGTGGGCGCATGAGCTGGCTGGAAACGCTGCGCACGAGCCTGGAGGCGATCCGCTCGCACCGGCTGCGCTCCGGGCTGACCATGCTCGGCATCCTGATCGGGATCGCCGCGGTGATCCTGACGGTCGGCCTCGGCGAGGGCGCGCAGGCGCAGGTCGCGTCCGCGATCAACTCGCTCGGCACGAACCTGCTCGTCGTTTCGCCGGGCAGCAGCACGAGCAGCACGACGGGGGTCCGCGGCGGCAGCGGCTCGGCCACCACGCTGACGGTGCACGACGCGAACGCGCTTTCCGCGCCCGGCGTCGCCCCGGACATCGCCGCCGTCGCGCCGACCACCAGCAAGAGCAGTTCGCTGGCGGCGGGCTCCACGACGTGGACGACGTCGGTGGTCGGCACCACGCCGACCTGGCTCGGCGTGCGCGCGAGAACGTTGTCGGAAGGGCGGTTCCTCACCGACGCGGACGAAACCGGTGAGGGCGCGGTGGTCGTGCTCGGGGCGACGACGGCGGAGGAACTCTTCGGCGGCACCAACGCCGTCGGCCGCAGCGTGACCATCGGGACCACGCCGTTCGAAGTGGTCGGGGTGCTCGCTTCGGCCGGGACTTCCTCGGCGCAGAACGAAGATGACCAGGCGGTGGTGCCGATCAGCACCGCGGCCGACCGGCTCATCGGCGGCACCAACCGCACCTCGGTGCAGTCGATCTACTTGGAGGCCACCACTTCGGACACGCTCTCGGCCGCATACCAGGAGGCGAACCAGGAACTCCTCGCGCTGCACCACGTGACCGACGCGACGGCCGCGGACTTCACCATCGCGAGCCAGCAGTCGCTGCTCACGACGGCCAGTTCGGTGAGCCAGACGCTCACCCTGCTGCTCGGGGGCGTCGCGGCGATTTCCTTGCTGGTGGGCGGAATCGGGGTCATGAACATCATGCTCGTCTCGGTCACCGAACGGATCCGCGAGATCGGCCTGCGCAAGGCGGTCGGCGCGAGCCCGGTGGTGATCCGGCGGCAGTTCATGGTGGAGGCGTCGGTGCTCGGCCTATCCGGCGGGATACTGGGCGCGCTGCTGGGCATCGTCGGCGCGCTGATCCTGCCGCACCTCATCGCCATCCAGATCGCCGTTTCGCCCGTGGCCACCGTGGTCGCGATCCTCACCGCGATCGCCATCGGCCTCGTTTTCGGCGTCTACCCCGCGACGCGGGCCGCCCGGCTCGCCCCGATCGACGCCTTGCGCAGTGAATAACGGAGGAAAACCCATGCGTCGCACAATTCTCGCGGTGGCCGGCGGGGCGCTCGCCCTGACGTTGGCCGCTTGTGGCTCCTCGGACACCAGCGCCACCCCCGCGGCACAGACCCCGGCCTCGGGTACTCCACGGGCCGGAGGGCCCGCCGCGTCGGGAACCGTCGCCGCCGTGGCCGCGTCGAGCATCGAGGTGCAGAGCACCAGCAACGGCCAGGTCACGGTGAACTTCTCGGACACGACCACGTTCACCGACCGCGTCGCCGCGACGCTGGCCGACGTCACCGCCGGCTCTTGTGTCTCGGTCACCGGGACCGGCACGCCGGTCGCCGCGCAGACGGTGGAAATCAGTGCTGCCAACGGAAACACCTGTTCCTTTGGTGGCCAGGCCGGCGGGATGCGGCCGCAGGGCGACAGCAGCTCGCGACCGTCGCGCCCCTCCGGCAGCGCGCGTCCGTCCGGAACGCAGAACGGCGGTGGCGGGCGCGCGTTCGGGAAGGTGTCGGCGGTGAGCGGTACCGGTTTCACGGTGCAGGAGGACAACCAGCAGACCGGCGCGACGACGGACGTGCAGGTGACGGTGAGTTCGACGACCACGTACACGAAGAGCCAGCCGGCGAACTCTTCGGCGTTGAAGGTCGGGGAATGCGTGAGCGCGCAAGGGAAAGCGGACGACACCGGCGCAGTGACCGCGCAGAGCATCTCGATCAGCCAGGCGACCGCGAACGGGTGTGACACGTTCGAGGGCAGGCAGCGCAACGGAGGCGGGAATGGTTAAGCGGTCCAGGGTGCTCGCCGTGGCCGGTGCTGTCGTGGTCGTGGCGGGCGGGGCGGTGTTCTGGGCGACTTCGGGATCCGCCTCGGCCGGGTACCGGACGGCCGTCGCGGGGCCGGCCAAGGTCACCGCGACGCTCGACACCACCGGCACCATCGAGCCGGTGCAGAACGCGACGGTGTCGTTTCCCTCCAGTGGCCAGGTTGCTTCGATTCCGGTGCAGGTCGGGCAGAGCGTCACGGCAGGGCAGACGCTCGCGCAACTGGACACCACGTCGCTGGCCAGCCAGGTCGCGTCGGCACAGTCCACTTTGGCCACTGCGCAGGCGAAGCTGGCGAACGACCAGACGGGCCAGTCCACGGCCACGTCTTCGGCCGGCCGCACCACGCCGGCGCTGTTCGTCACGACGGCTTCGTCCACTTCGGACCTCAAGGCGCAGCAGGACGCTGTCACGTCGGCACAGCATCAGGTGGACGAGGACCTGACAGCGGCGTCGGCAGCCGTTGCGGCGCAACAGAAGGCGTGCAAGACGATCGTCGACGCGAGTGACGACAAGCAGCCAGAGGACCAGGACACGGTGGACGAGTGCACGGCCGCGATCCAGACGGCGCAGGACGCGCAGCGCACCACGGCGGCTGACGAGCAGAAGCTCGCCGACGCGGAGAACAAGCTGTCGGCGACACTCGCGGAGGCCGCGAGCGCCGCCGCCAAGGCGAACCCGGAACCGTCGGCGCCGTCGTCGTCGAGCGGCAAGTCCTCGACCGGCAGCAAGCCTTCGACCAGTGCCGGTTCTTCCTCCGGGAGCAAGTCGTCTTCGAGCGCGAAGACGTCGACCCCGGCTTCGGCCGAGCAGCTCGCCGCGGACCAGGCCGAGATCGACGCGGACACCGCGCAGATCGCGGTGGCGCAACAGAATCTGGCCGCGGCGACGCTGGTCAGCCCGATCACCGGGACGGTCGGCTCGATCGGCTACACGACCGGGCAGCAGGCGTCGACCTCGCAGAACATCGTGGTGTTCGGGCCCGGCGAGGACCAGGTGACCACGTCGGTCAGCGACACGCAGGCAGGGCAGATCAAGCCGGGGCAGCAGGTCACGGTGACCCCCGATGGCAGTCCGACGCCGCTGACCGGGCAGGTCACCGCCATCGGGCTGCTCGCCAGTACCACGTCGTCCGGCTCGCCGAGCTATCCGGTGACCATCTCGCTGCCCGCGTCGCAGACCCTGCACCCGGGAGCCACCGCGTCGGTCTCGATCATCACCAGTACGGCGGAAGCCGCGGTCACGGTGCCGACTTCGGCGGTCCACCTGCAGGGCGCGAATGCTTTCGTGACAACGGTTTCCGGGGACAAGACGGAGACGACGCGGATCAAGGTCGGCGTCTCCGGCGCGGCCGTGACCGAGGTGCTCTCCGGGTTGCAGGCCGGTCAGCAGGTGCTGCTCGCCGACCTCGGCCAGGCACTGCCGACGTCCAACACCAACGCGCGCGGCCTGGTCGGCGGTGGCCAGCGACCGGCGGGTGGGGCCCAAGGCGCGCAGGGCGCTCAAGGCGGTCGCTGAGCTACCACTGCCGCCCGCGCGGAAGGTCGTCCAGCTCCGGCCGGGACAGGTGCAGCAGTTCGTACCTGCCCGGCCCACGCCCGGACCACAGCACGAAGCGGATCAGCCGCCAGGCCGTCGGATCGAAGGCCAGCGCGGCCGAGTGCACGTCTTCGCGCTGCGCCAGCTCGCCGATCTCAGCGAGGGACTCGCCGAGATCGGCGGGCATCCGCGTGACGTCCTTCGAGGCGGCCACCGGCGTCTTGACAGGCCCACGCTCGAAGGCGATGCCCGTCCAGTGGTGCACCGGCGGGCGGCCGAAGTCGTCGACGAGGCCCTGGAAACCGCCGCCGCCCACGAGGAACTTGCCCATCCCGGCGACGTCGCGCCACAGGTAGAAGGGGGCGTACTGGTTCACCGGGGAGCCGGCCACCCCGCGCTCGCGGATGAGGTACGCCTTGAGCCCGAGGCCGGGGAAGTCGTCGGTGGACCCGCCGCGCGTCGCCACCCGGCGCCGGATGATGCCCATGTCGTAGTCGGCGGGCAGGGTGAGCTCGTACTGCATGGCGTACATGCCGGAAAGCCCTTTCAGGGGGTGGAGGGGTGGGGTCTTTCGGTGCTCTGTCGGCGCCCATACTATCACCGTACATACTAGTAGGTACAAAAACAAGCGTCCTTTGTGGACACTTCTCCGATTGCGGGGCCCGGCGGGGGTGGTTAACGTCAGTTCGTGGCGGAAGAGAAAGAAAAGCTGGTCCCGAGGTTGCGCCGGAAGCATCCGTGGTTCGACCACGTGATGAGAGCCAACGAGGCCTTCGGCGAGCGCTACGGCAATCACTACGCCGCCGCCATCACGTATTTCAGCGTGTTGTCGCTCTTCCCGCTGCTGATGGTGGGCTTCTCCATCGCCGGTTTCGTGCTGGCCAACAACGAGGCGGCGTTGAACGAACTGCGGGACGGGATCATCAACTCCGCGCCGCAGGGCCTGGGTGACCTGCTGAGCAAGATCGTCGACACGGCGTTGAAGTCGCGGGGCGCGACCGGCGTTCTCGGCCTGTTGCTGGCGCTGTACTCCGGGATCGGCTGGATGTCGAACCTCCGGGACGCGCTGACCGCGCAGTGGGGGCAGGAGAAGAAGAACCTGCCGAAGGTCACCACCACGCTGAAGGACCTGGCGTCGCTGGCCGGGCTCGGGCTGGCGCTCGTGGTGTCGTTCGGGCTGTCCGCGATCGGCGGTGGCGTCGGCGAATGGCTGCTGCGGCAGGCGGGGCTGGACCACCAGAGCTGGGCGGTGTTCGTGCTCAAGGTGGTGACCGTGGTGCTGTCGCTGCTGGCGAACATGCTGGTGTTCCTCTGGGTGCTTTCGCGGCTGCCGCGGGAGCGGGTCTCGGCGCGCAGCGCGGTGCGGGGCGCGCTCATCGCGGCGATCGGCTTCGAGGTGCTCAAGCAGGTCGCGACGGTGTACCTGACCACCGTCACGTCCTCGCCGAGTGGCGTGCTGTTCGGGCCGATCATCGGGCTGCTGGTGTTCGCGAACCTGGTCTCGCGGTTCCTGCTGTTCGTCACGGCGTGGACGGCGACGGCGCGCGAGAACATGATCACGGTCGTCGAACCGCCGCCGCCCGCGGTGATCCGGCCGCTGGTGGAGGTCCGCCGCGGCGCCGGCGCGGGTTCCATCGCGGGGGCGTTCGGGGTCGGTGCGGTGCTGGCCTGGATGGGGCGCCGTCGTTCCTAGACGTCCAACGCCGAGAGCGCGGCGCTCGCGTCGAGGAGTGCTTGCGAGCGGGCGGTGATCGCGGCGTCGCGAGCGTTGAGGGCTTCGCCGACGTCCGTCAGGCGGCGGGCGCGGCGGAGTTCGGGCATGAGGGCGCGCAGCGGCTCGATGCGGTAGCCGGCTTTGCGTAGCTGGTGCACGATCCGCGCGTCGCGCACCTGCGTCGGCGTGTAGCGCCGCGCGCCGCGTTCTCGTCCCGGCACCACAAGGCCTTCCGCGTCCCAGTGGCGCAACGTCGAGGCGCGCAGCCCGAGCGCGGCTGCCAGCTCGGAGACGCTCATGGAGTCCGCCGCGCGCACTTCGCCGATCGGTTCGCCGGAGATCACCTCGACCGCTTGCCGGGCCTCGCTCAGCTCCGTGCGTTCCTCGTGCAGCCGGGCGTGCGCCGCGTCGAGCATCGCGAGGAATTCCGCGCGTGGTCCCTCGTGGACAGTCCGCATGATCCGCTTCGCTTCCACCGGACCGACTCCGGTGGCCAGGGCTCGATAGGCGAGCGCGGACTGGAGGTGCGCGGGCTCGTAGGCGCGGTAGCCGGTGCCCGTGCGCGCGGCCGGCGGCAGCACACCGTCCCGTTCGAGGTTGCGCACTTGCTGCACCGAACACCCCGCCTGCCGTGCGACGTCCGCTGTCCGCATTTTGCGACCTGACACCCCGTTGTCCCTCGTCATCGCGTCGAAAGTCTCCACATGGACTTTAATGCGAAGCTCGAAGCCATGACCTTCGACGACCTCATCGCCCACGTCGCGAGCCTCGACGGAACCCTCGCCGTGCTGCCGCAACCCGGCGACGGCACACCCGAAATCGCTTGGGGCGACGCGTTCTTCTACTACGCCCCGGACGGCCTCGTCCCGGAGCGCACCCAGCCGTTCGCGACCATCGTGACGAAGAACTACCCCGGCGACGAACGTTCGCGGCTCGACCGGCCCGGTGCTTTCCGCGTGAACATCGCCGCGGGCAAGGAAACCTTCACCGCCTGGACCGGGCACGCCCCACGCGAGGGCGACACCGGCGACCCGAGCGTCACGGACACCGTGCTCGCCCACCCCGTGTACGGAACGGTCGGCTGGCTCGCCGTCGTGAACCCAGGCGCCCGCACGGAAAGCGCCGTCCGCGAGCTGCTTCGCGCGGCTTACGACCGGGCGCGGCGCCTGCGGGAGAAGTAGTACAGCGTCACTTCGAGCGCGATCTTCAGTGCGATGAGCAGACAGGCCCAGGCCAGCTCACTTCCGGTGGCGCCGAACAGGAAGAACCCGCCGATGAGGGTGAAATGCAGGACCAGCATCCGGCCGAGCGTGAAGTCGAAGACGTCCACCCGGCCGAGCTTGTCGCGCTCGCCGCGCTTGAGCCAGTCGCCGCGGAACGCGAGGCCCTGGCTGAACAGGTAGATCAGCAGCATGCCCAGGTAACCGCCCGGTGAGTGCGCGAGCACCGACGAGTTCTCCCCGAGAGACATGGTGAAATCGGCGCCGGTCAGCTTGTCCGCCAGCCACAGGTACCAAAGCAGCGGGCCTTGGCCGACGGCGCCGACCAAACCGCCTTGGACGAAGGTGAAAAACCCATACAGCGCAACGAAAAGCGGCACCGATGGCCGGGCGTGCCCTCCGGCGCGGTCGCGGATCACCGAAGGGCGTTCCGGGCCGCGCGCCGTGTGGAGCCGGAGGCACGCCCAGAAACCGATCGCGATGTTCTCCAGCCAGTAGACGACCAGCACGTCACCCGGCTGCCAGCCGCGCCACAGCACTGCCGTCAGCGGCAGCAGGTTGACCAGCACCAACGCTGTCGTGGCGACCCAAGACCGGTCGCTCTTGGTGAACTTCCGCAGCAGCGCCCCGGCGAGCGTGGCGGCGATGCCTCGCCACCGTGCCTCTGCCATGCCGCCCCCTCCGGGCATCCACGGTAGTGGCCCGGCGGCGGGGCGTCACGAGGTTCGGCGCCGCCGTGCGACCAGGAATCCGGCGATGATCAGCACCGCGACGATCAGCGTGATGACCCAGCCGGTCGCGCCGAACGGATCGTGCTGTCCCGAGGCGCTGGCTTTCCCGGCCACGGGCACCGACGCGTCACCGTGCTTCGCCGCGGTTTCCGTTTCCGCCACCGGTTCCACGAGCTTGCCGACCGGCTGCGCGCCTGCCTGCGCGAGCCCGAAGCTGTAGTCCAGCAGCTGCGTGGCCTGCGCGACGACCAGCGTCGGCCGCTGCTCCGCGCGCATCATCACCACCGCGAGGCGCGTGCCGTTGTGGTTCGCGGCGCCGACGTACGTGTGCCGGGCGTCGTCGGTGAATCCCGTTTTCCCGCCGAGGAAACCGGGGTACACGCCGAGCAGCTTGTTGTCGTTGACGATCGAGAACGCCGGTTTCCCCGCCACCGCCGGGAACTGGTAGCCCTTCGTGGCCACCACGGCGGCGAACTCCGGCTGCTGCATGGCGGAGTGGAAGATCAGGCTCAGGTCGTACGCCGACGTCGACATGCCCGGCCCGTCGAGGCCCGAAGGCGTGGCAGCGCGGGTGTCCGTGGCGCCGAGTGCCGTCGCGAGCGCGTTCATCTTCTGTGTTGCCGCGGGCACTCCGCCGAGCGCTGTCGCGAAGGCGTGCGCCACGTCGTTGCCGGAGTGCATGAGCAGTCCGTGCAACAACTGGTCGACGGTGTAGCTCTGCCCGGCGACGATGCCGACGCAGGTGCACTCCTGGCTGGCGTCCTCCGCCGTCGGGACGATCGTGTCCGTCGCCTTGAAGTTCTTCAGCACCACCAGCGCGAGCAGCGTCTTGATCAGCGACGCCGGCCGCTCGCGCGCGTGCGGGTTCTTCGCCGCGACGATCTCGCCGGTGTCGAGGTTCTGCACCACCCAGGAGGCCGCCGTGGTGTCCGGCGGGGCCGCGGCGGTGGTGGGGAAGACGACGCCGCACTCGCCCATCCGCGCCCCGCCCGCGGGCTCCGCCGGAACCGGCAACGGGGCCGGCGCGGCCTGGCCCGGCGCCGGCTGCTCCGAGGTGTCCACCGGCGGTGGCGGGGCCTGCTGGTCGGGACAGGCCTGCGCCGCGGCGGCCTGGCCGGTGCCGAGCAGCAAACCCGACAGCAGGGCAGCAACCAGGGCAAGAACTAGGGAACGGGAGCGCACCAAACGAGACTAGAGCAACACGCTCGGGGGTTCCCCGGAGTCGGCGCGATTCGATCGGGGGATACTCGGGCCCATGTCTCGACGTGTGGCGTTGTTCCTGCTGGCCTTCGGCGTGTGGTCGTGGATCATCTGGATCACCTTCGTGAAGAACCTGTCCGCCAGTGACCAGTCGTGGGCGCCGGACGGTTCGGCCACCGCGTTCTTCTACGTGCACCTCGTGCTGGCGATCGTCTCGTTCGTGCTCGGCACGATCATCGGGGTCATCGGCTGGCGCGGGCTCAAGGCGCGCAAGAAGGACCTTGCCGGACAGCGACAGTGAACCAGCCCGTTTTCCTGGCTTGACCGGGCGCCACTACGGGTCCGGTACGGGAGCGCGCCGCACCGCGCGGAACCGCCGGTGACCGGTCGCCGTCTGAGCGGCCATGTCGAGATTCGCCAGGTTGGTCCCGGTTCTCGCGATCGCGTTGTCGCTGGTCGCGGTGCCCGCGCAGGCCCAGGAGCAGGGGCCGCAGTACGCGCCGACGATGCTCGTGCTGGACGCGTCGGGCTCGATGAAGGGCGCGAAGATGGACGCGGCGAAGTCCGCCGTGCACACCTTCGTCGACTCCGTCCCGGCCCCCGCCGAGGTCGGCCTGGAGGTCTACGGAACGCACACCGGGTCCTCGGACGCCGAGAAAACGGCGGGCTGCCAGGACGTGCAGGTGTTGCAGGCGCCGCAGCGCGTCGACAAGGCGTCGCTGAACGGCGCCGTGGACGGCATCACGCCGAGCGGCTACACGCCGATCGGCGTGGCCCTCACCAAGGCCGCCGAGACGCTGCCGAAGGAAGGCCCGCGCTCGATCGTGCTGGTCTCGGACGGCCTCGACACGTGTTCCCCGCCCGACCCCTGTGAGATCGCGAAGAAGCTGACCCAGCAGGGCACCCAGATCGTCATGCACACCATCGGCTACGGCGTGGACGACCAGTCCCGCGCGCAGCTGACGTGCATCGCGCAGGCGACCGGTGGCACGTACAGCGACGCGCCTGATGGCAAGGCGCTGGAGAAGGTCCTGCCGCGGGTGAGTTCCGTTGCGCTGCGCAACTACGAGAGCGCCGGTGCGCAGATCACCGGTACCGCCGGCTGGCGGGACGCGCCCGTCGCCGGTGCGGGGCAGTACCTCGATACGTTGGGACAGAAGGAAACCCGCTACTACGCGATCGACGTGCCGCAGGGCGCGACGGCGTACTTCAGCGGCACGCTCTCGTTCCCGCGCCTCGACGGGATCAACCAGCTCGACGATTTCAACACGCTCCAACTACGCGTGTACGGCGAAAACGGGCAGGACTGCTACGCCTTCGACACGGCACAAGCCACCAAATCCAGTGACGGCGTGGCGCTGACGATCTCGAAGGCGTGGACCAAGGCGGCCGAGGAAAAGGGGAAATGCACCGGGGGCGGGCGGTATTACTTCGCGCTCACCTGGGACCGCGTTTCCGCCGGGGTGCCGGAGCGGCTGCCGGTCGAGCTGCTCGTCGGCATCGAGCCCGCCGCCACGGACCCCGGCCCCGCCGCCGTGCTGCCGAAGACGAGCTTCGCCGAACCGGCGAGTGCCGCGCAGCCCGTCATCGGCGGTGGCTCTTTCAACGTCGCGGGTTCCTTGCCCGGCAACGGGAACTACACCGACACGCTGCAACGCGGCGAGTACGTCTTCTACCGCGTGCACCTCGATTGGGGGCAGGGGCTCGCGTACAAAGTCCGATTCGGACAGACCGGCGGGCGCGGGCTGGACAACCTTTCCGCCGTGACCACGACGCTCTACAGCCCGTACCGCGACGTGATCGACCGCGACTACGGCTCCTACAACGGCAGCGAATCCACGCTGCCGAACGAGAAAGCGCTTGCCACCGTGCCCGTCCGGTACGGCAACCGGAACGCCGACGTGCAGTCGGCGCGCTCGCAGAGCATCGCGGGGACGTACTACATCGCCGTGCAGGTGGGGCCCACGACGGACGAGGGCGCGAACCAGCCGGTGCCGGTGACGCTGGAGCTGACCGTCGGCGGGAAGCAGGAGGCCGGCCCCACCTACGCGACGGCCGCCGGTCCGGGGATCTTCGGGGACAAGTCGGAGAAGCAGATGACGGAGGGCCTTGTCGTGCGGACCGACGAGAAACCGGCGTCCTCGTCGACCGGCTGGATCCTGGCCCTCGTCTTCGGTGGCCTTGTGCTGCTGGCCGCGATTTTCGGCGGGGTGCTGGTGAGCCGCAGGAGGGCCTGAAAAAAGCCGTGCGGCCACCGGGGCCGCACGGCTTCCTTCCGGAAGAAAACCTCAGACGCGCTTGAACAGCAGCGCGCGCTTGACTTCCTGGATCGCCTTCGTCACCTGGATGCCACGCGGGCACGCGTCGGTGCAGTTGAAGGTGGTGCGGCAGCGCCACACGCCTTCCTGGTCGTTCAGGATGTCGAGCCGCTCCTCCGACCCCTCGTCACGCGAGTCGAAGATGAACCGGTGCGCGTTGACGATCGCCGCCGGCCCGAAGTACGAGCCGTCGTTCCAGTACACCGGGCACGAGGACGTGCAGCAGGCGCACAGGATGCACTTGGTGGTGTCGTCGAAGCGCTCGCGGTCGGCCGCCGACTGGATGCGCTCACGCGTGGGCTCGTTGCCGTAGGCGATGAGGTACGGCTTCACCGCCCGGTAGGCCTCGAAGAAGGGCTCCATGTCGACATAGAGGTCCTTCATCGTGGGCAGGCCCTTGATCGGCGCGATCGTGACCGTGGTCTGCTTGCCCTCCTTGGCCAGCAGGTCCTTCACCAGCACCTTGCAGGCCAGCCGGTTGATCCCGTTGATCTGCATGGCGTCCGAGCCACAGATGCCGTGCGCGCAGGAACGCCGGAACGACAGCGTGCCGTCCACGTAGTTCTTGATGCTCATCAGCACGTTGAGCACGCGGTCGGTGGGCAGCGCCGGGACGTCGTAGGACTCCCAGTGCGGCTCGTCGTCGATCTCCGGGTTGAACCGGAGGATCTTCATCGTGATCGTGATCGAACCCTCGGGCGCGGGCACCTGCGACGTGTCGTGCACGGGCTCTGCTACCGCTGTCATCAGTACTTCCGCTCCATCGGCTCGTAGCGGGTGAAGGTCACCGGCTTGTAGTCAAGCCGGATGTCGGCGAGGAACCCGGTCAGGCCCAGCGGGGCGTCGGGATCCTCCTTCTCCGGCAGCATCTTGTACGACATCGAGTGCCGCATGAAGTTGACGTCGTCACGGTTCGGGTAGTCCTCGCGGGCGTGCCCGCCACGGGACTCCTTGCGCGCGAGCGCCGCGTTGACCAGCGCCTCGGCCAGGTCCAGCAGGAAGCCGAGCTCGATGGCCTCGAGCAGGTCGGTGTTGTACCGCTTGCCCTTGTCCTGCACCGAAATGCGGCCGTAGCGCTCCTTGAGCCGCTGCACGTCGGTCAGCGCCGTCTTCAGCGTGTCCTCGGTGCGGTAGACCGCCGCGTTGGTGTCCATGGTCTGCTGCAGCTCGGTGCGGATGTCCGCGACCCGCTCGCCACCGTGCACGGTGCGCAGGTGCTCGACCATGCCCAGCACCATCTTCTCCGGGTTCTCCGGCAGCTCGACGTGCTCGTGCCCGTTGGCGTACTCCGCGGCGGCGATGCCGGCGCGGCGGCCGAACACGTTGATGTCGAGCAATGAGTTGGTGCCCAGCCGGTTCGCGCCGTGCACCGACACGCAGGCGACCTCACCGGCCGCGTACATGCCCGGGATGACCTTGTCGTTGTCCTGCAAGGCTTCCCCGTGCACGTTGGTGGGGATGCCACCCATCGCGTAGTGCGCGGTCGGGTACACCGGCACCGGCTCCTTCACCGGGTCCACCCCGAGGTAGGTGCGGGCGAACTCGGTGATGTCCGGCAGCTTGGTCTCCAGCACCTCGGCACCGAGGTGGGTGCAGTCGAGGTACACGTAGTCCTTGTGCGGCCCGGCGCCGCGGCCCTCCAGCACCTCCAGCACCATCGACCGGGCGACGATGTCGCGCGGCGCGAGGTCCTTGATGGTGGGGGCGTAGCGCTCCATGAACCGCTCGCCGGACTCGTTGCGCAGGATCGCGCCCTCGCCGCGGGCACCCTCGGTGAGCAGGATGCCGAGGCCGGCCAGGCCTGTCGGGTGGAACTGGTAGAACTCGATGTCCTCCAGCGGCAGGCCCTTGCGGTAGTAGATGCCCATGCCGTCGCCGGTCAGCGTGTGCGCGTTCGAGGTGGTCTTGAAGACCTTGCCGAACCCGCCGGTGGCGAACACGATCGACTTCGCCTGGAACACGTGGATCTCGCCGGTGGCGAGCTCGTAGGCGATCGCGCCGGAGGCGACCGGGCCGTCCTCGGTGTCGGTCAGCACGACGTCCAGGACGTAGAACTCGTTGTAGAACTCGATGCCGTGCTTGACGCAGTTCTGGTACAGCGTCTGCAGGATCATGTGCCCGGTGCGGTCCGCGGCGTAGCAGGCGCGGCGCACCGCGGCCTTGCCGTGGTCGCGGGTGTGCCCGCCGAACCGGCGCTGGTCGATCTTGCCCTCGGGCGTCCGGTTGAACGGCAGGCCCATCTTCTCCAGGTCGAGCACCGCGTCGATGGCTTCCTTCGCCATGATCTCGGCCGCGTCCTGGTCGGTCAGGTAGTCACCGCCCTTGACGGTGTCGAAGGTGTGCCACTCCCAGTTGTCCTCTTCGACGTTCGCCAGCGCGGCGCACATGCCGCCCTGCGCGGCGCCGGTGTGGGAGCGCGTCGGGTAGAGCTTGGTGAGGACCGCGGTGCGGGCGCGCTGCCCGGACTCGATGGCGGCACGCATTCCGGCGCCGCCGGCGCCGACGATCACCACGTCGTACTTGTGGAACTGCATATCCGCTTCCTTGGTGGTGGTATCAGCTGGTGATGTTCGGGTCGAACGTGAAGATCACGAGCGTGCCGACGAACAGGATGATCGCCATGGCGACGTACAGCACGATCTTCAGCCAGAAACGCGTGACGTCCTTGCGCGCGTAGTCGTCGATGATGGTGCGCAGCCCGTTGCCGCCGTGGATCTCGGCCAGCCAGAGCATGGCCAGGTCCCAGAACTGCCAGAACGGCGACGCCCAGCGGCCCGCCACGAAACCGAAGTTGATCCGGTGCACGCCGCCGTCGAGGATGTTCATGATCAGCAGGTGGCCCAGCACCAGGATGATCAGCGCCATCCCGGAGATGCGCATGAACAGCCAGCTGTAGAGCTCGAAGTTGTTCCGCCGGGCCGCGGGGCGCCGCGGGGAGCGGGGCTTGTCGAGCGCCAGTGCTTCCTGGGTCACGACGCGTCACCTCCGAACATGATCGAAGCCGTCCGCCAGAGCATCGCGATCGCGCCGGGGATCATCACGACCACCCAGACCACGACGATCGTCCACAGCATCGGCTTCTGGTACTTGGGGCCCTTCGACCAGAAGTCGACGAGCATGACCCTGATGCCGTTGAGCGCGTGGAACAGCACCGCGCCGACCAGGCCCACCTCCATGAGGTTGACCAGCGGGGTCTTGTAGGTCTCGATGACCGAGTTGTAGGTGTCCGGCGAGACGCGCACCAATGCGGTGTCGAGTACGTGGACGAACAGGAAGAAGAAGGTGAGTACCCCGGTGATGCGGTGCAGGACCCAGGACCACATGCCGGGGTCGCCCCGGTAGAAGGTCCCCTTCCGGCGCGAGGCACCCCGATCGCTCTCCTCCACCGCCGCGGAATCGGCGGCAGGGCTAGCCGTGGTGGACATCGGTGAACGGCCTCCAACGTCGTGGTTGGACTGTGCCCGGTGGCATGAATACGTCAACGAGCTTGGATAAACGGATGCTAAACCCGCGCGCGGATACCCACTCAACCTCGGGTTGGCTCGTGTGATCGACCAGACACACTCCGCGTGGTGAGGATCACTCCACCAGGTGATGCATACGTGCTGTGACGGTCCGGCTGCGCTCTCGACGCCCAAGCAAACATTTAGGTTACGGGCCGTGGCAACCATATGGCGGTTTGCTCACACGACGGTACGGTTCGCCAGTCGAGCCCGGTATGTGCCGGGCTGGGGCTCGGGTCCGCTGCAAACCAGCGGGGAGGGAGAAAGAGCGTGCGTAGAACGCGTGCCGTAACGCTGGCCGCCACCGCCATGGCCGGGGTGCTCGTGCTGGCGGGGTGTGCCAAGGATTCCGGTGGCAGTGGGAGCACCAACAACGCGTCCGGGAACTCCGGCTCTTGCGTGACCGCGACCGCGCCGAGTGCGGCCGCCGCCGCGACGACGTCGAGCTCCGCGGGCGCCAAGGTCGACGCCAGCGCGCTTCGCATCGGGCTCGCGTACGACATCGGCGGGCGTGGCGACGCCTCCTTCAACGACGCGGCCGCGGCCGGCGTCGACAAGGCGAAGTCGGACCTCGGCGTCAAGGACGTCCAAGAGAGCACGGCTTCGCCCACCGAGGACGAGGCCGCCAAGGAACAGCGGCTGACCCAGCTCGCCACCAACGGCTACAACCCGATCGTGGCGGTCGGCTTCGCCTACGCCGAGGCCGTCGGCGCGGTCGCGCCGAAGTTCCCGAACATCAAGTTCGCGATCATCGACGACGACTCGGTGGTCCAGCCCAACGTCACCCCGCTGGTCTTCGCCGAGGAGCAGGGCTCGTACCTGGTCGGTATCGCCGCGGTGTACAAGAGCAAGAACTGCCACATCGGCTTCGTCGGCGGCGTGAACACCCCGCTGATCCAGAAGTTCGAGGCCGGCTACATCGCCGGGGCGAAGGCCGCGTCGAGCAAGGTCCAGATCGAGGACCAGTACCTGACCCCGGCCGGTGACAACACCGGGTTCCAGGACCCGACGAAGGGCAACGCCAAGGCCGCGGCCGAGATCGCCGCGGGCGCCGACGTGGTCTACCACGCGGCAGGCGCGTCCGGTAAGGGCGTGTTCCAGGCGGCGAAGGCGGGCAACGCGCTCGCCATCGGTGTCGACTCCGACCAGTACAACCAGCAGACGGTCGCCGAGTACAAGGACGTGATCATGACGTCCATGCTCAAGCGGGTGGATGTCGCGGTCTACGACTACATCCAGGCCGTCGCTTCGAACAACCTCTCGGCGCTGCCCAAGCGGTTCGACCTGAAGGTCGACGGCGTCGGCTACGCCACCTCGGGCGGCAAGATCGACGACATCAAGCCGGTGCTCGAGGGCTACAAGCAGCAGATCATCTCCGGCCAGGTCACAGTTCCGACCACGCCGACCAAGTAGGCAGGACACCTCGCGTGCGGGGCCCGGGAAGGCGATCCCTTCCCGGGCCCTTTACGCCATCTGCGGGAGAGAAATTGTCTGAACCACAACCCGTGGTGGAGCTGCGTGGCATCACCAAACGGTTCCCCGGCGTCGTCGCCAACTCCGATGTGAACCTCACGGTCAACGCCGGTGAGGTGCACGCGGTGTGCGGCGAGAACGGCGCCGGGAAGTCCACCCTGATGAAGATCCTCTACGGGATGCAGCAGCCGGACGAGGGCACCATCACGATCAACGGCGAGGAGATCCGGCTGCGCAACCCGCAGGACGCGATCCGCGCCGGGATCGGCATGGTGCACCAGCACTTCATGCTCGCCGACAACCTGACCGTGCGGGAGAACGTGCTGCTGGGCGCGGAAAGTCTCAACGGCATCGGGCGCAAGGCCAAGGCGCGGCTGGCGGAGCTGTCCCGGCAGACGGGGCTCAACGCGTCGCCGGACGTGCTGCTGGAGAGCCTCGGCGTCGCGGACCGGCAGCGCGTGGAGATCGTGAAGGTGCTCTACCGGGGCGCGAAGATCGTGATCCTCGACGAGCCGACCGCGGTGCTCGTCCCGCAGGAGGTCGACGCGCTGTTCGACACGGTGCGCGGGATGCAGCAGCAGGGTTTCACCTTCATCTTCATCTCGCACAAGCTCGACGAGGTGCGCGCGATCGCGGACACCGTGACGGTGATCCGGCGCGGTACCACGGTCGGCACGGTGGACCCGAAGAAGATCAGCTCGCGCGAGCTGGCCGAGATGATGGTCGGCTCCGAGCTGCCCAGCCCGGAGACCCGCGAGTCCACGGTCACCGACCGGGACGTGCTGCGCGTGCAGGATCTGCGGCTCAACGCCGAGGGCAGCGATCGCGCGGTGCTCGACGACATCTCGTTCTCCCTGCGAGCCGGGGAAGTCCTCGGTATCGCCGGGGTCGAGGGCAACGGGCAGACCGAACTCGTCGAGACGATCATGGGGATGCGCAAGGCGCACGCGGGCCGGATCGAGCTGGTCGACGCCGAGGGCAACGCCCGCGAGCTGACGAAGCTGGGCACGCTCGCGCGGCGCGAGGCGGGGATCGGGTACATCCCCGAGGACCGCACCCGGCACGGCCTGTTGCTGACACAACCGTTGTGGGCCAACAGGATTCTCGGTTACCAGACCCGCGAACCGGTGTCGCACGGGCAGTTGCTCGATATCGCGGGCGCGCGCAAGGACACCGCGCGGATCGTCGAGGAGTACGACGTGCGCACGCCGGGCATCGAGGTGCCCGCGGCGGCGCTCTCGGGCGGTAACCAGCAGAAACTCGTGGTGGGCCGGGAACTGTCCGGGAATCCGGTGCTGCTCATCGCTTCACACCCCACCCGCGGCGTGGACGTCGGGGCGCAGGCACTGATCTGGGAACAGATCCGCGTGGCCCGGCACGAGGGCCTCGCGGTGCTGCTGGTGTCCGCGGATCTCGACGAGCTGATCGGGCTGTCCGACACGATCCGCGTGATGCTGCGCGGCCGATTGGTCAGCGAAGCCGATCCGGCCACGGTCTCCCCGCAGGAGCTGGGCAGCGCGATGACGGGGGCGGAAGCGGCATGACTTCCTGGCGTACCAAGGTTCTCCCGCCGGTTCTGGCGATCGTCTTCTCGCTTCTGATCTGTTCGGTCGCGCTGCTGATCTCGGGCTCGGACCCGCTGCAGGCGTACGGCACGATGATCAAGCAGCTCGGGCAGGGCACCACCGCGGTGGACACCGTGAACCTCGCGACCGTGTACTACCTCTCGGGCCTCGCGGTCGCGATCGGGTTCCAGATGAACCTGTTCAACATCGGCGTCGAGGGCCAGTACCGGTTCGCGGCGGTGGTCGCCGCCATCGTCGGCGGCGCGGTGCACCTGCCCGCGGTGATCCACGTGGTCGTGATCCTGCTGGTCGCCGTGCTCGGCGGCGTGGCCTACGCGGCCATCCCGGCGATCCTGAAGGTGACCCGCGGCGTGTCCGAGGTGATCTCCACGATCATGCTGAACGCGATCGTCGGCGGGATCGTGGCGTTCCTGATCAACCCGGACCAGTTCGGCGTGCTCACCGGCAACAACCTGCGCACGCAGATCATCGACCCGACGGGGCGCATCCCGGGCATCCCGATCGGCGACGCCACGCTGTTCGGGTTCGTGATCATCGCGGCGGCGATCGGCTTCGGCTACTGGTTCATGCTCAACCGCAGCCGGTTCGGCTTCGACCTCAAGGCCAGCGGCGAATCGAGCACGGCGGCGGCCGCGGGCGGGGTGAACGCCAAGAAGATGACGCTGATCGCGATGCTGCTCTCCGGTGGCGTGGCCGGCCTGGTCGCGATGCCGGAACTGCTCGGCCGCGACTACAGCTACGCGATCACCTCGACCCAGGGCTACGGCTTCACCGGCATCGCGGTCGCGTTGCTCGGCCGCAACAACCCGGGCGGGATCGCGCTCGGCGCGCTGCTGTGGGCGTTCCTCGACAAGTCCGCGGTGTCACTGGAAACGGTCAACGTGCCCAAGGAGATCGCGACGATCATGCAGGGCGCGATCGTGCTCTCCGTCGTGATCGCCTACGAAGTGGTGAAACGGGCGGACCTCGCGGCGGCGCAACGTCGCGTCGGCCGGGCGTTCGGCAACGGCAAACCGGCTTCGGTCGCCGAAGGGGGTGCGGTCTGATGGCGCTCGACACGGCGAGCCAGTCCGGCGACGCGATGACCATGCCCACTCCGCCTTCGCGGCGAAGGCTGCCGGGCTGGGCGCGCGGCGCGTTGTGGGCCGTCGGCGTGATCGCCGTGCTGTCCACCGCTTCCTATGCCACCGGCGTGAACACCCTGACGTCCACCAACACCGCGCAGACGGCGCTCCGCCTGGCGCTGCCGATCCTGCTCGCCGCGCTCGGCGGGCTGTGGTCGGAACGCGCCGGTGTGATCAACATCGGGCTCGAGGGCATGATGATCCTCGGCACCTGGGGCGCGGCTTTCGGCGCGCTGCACGGCGGGCCGTGGGTGGGCCTGCTCGCGGCGATCGTGTTCGGCGCGCTCGGCGGGCTGCTGCACGCGATCGCCACGGTGACGTTCAACGTCAACCACATCGTGTCCGGTGTCGCGATCAACCTGCTGGGGCTGGGGATAGCGAAGTACCTGTCGACGTTGATCTTCCAGCCGTTGTCCGGGAACCCCCGGCAGTCGCCGACGGTGGACACCTTCGACACGTACTCGGCGACGTTCCTCTCGGATTGGCTCAGCAACCTGGAAAAGCAGCAGCGCGTGGGCATTTCGGACGCGGCCGGCCTGCTCAACGGGCTGGTCACCGGGGTCGCGCCGCTGACGATCATCGCGATCCTGCTGGTGCCGGTGAGCTACCTCGTGTTGTGGCGGACGCGGTTCGGCCTGCGCCTGCGGTCCTGCGGTGAGAACCCGGTCGCCGCGGAGTCGCTGGGCGTGAACGTCTACGCGTACAAGTACATCGGGGTGCTGTTCTCCGGTGCGCTGGCCGGGATGGGCGGTGCCGCTTTGGTGCTGCTGCAAGGCGGCGGCGGTTACCTGGAGAACCAGACCAACGGGCGCGGGTACATCGGCCTCGCGGCGATGATCTTCGGCAACTGGCGGCCGGGCGGGCTGCTCGGCGGTGCCGCGCTCTTCGGCTACGCCGATGGTCTGCAGTTGGCCGGCGGAGGCAAGGCGGTGCTGGCGCTGCTGTACGGCGCGGTGCTGCTGCTCGGCGTCATCGTTGTGGTGCAACTGTTCCGCAGGCAGTGGATCGCCGCGGGGATCGGCGTGATCGGCGCCGGGATCCTGTACTGGATCTACTGGGCGAACGACTCGCTGCCCGGCGACCTCATCCCGTACACCGCGCACGTGGTGACGCTGATCGTGCTGGCCGTCGCGTCGCAACGACTACGACCACCGAAGGCCGACGGGGCGCGTTACCGGAGAGGTGAAGGGGATTGACCACGTCCACTGTGGACTGGGATGCGCTGCGGACAGCGGCTGTCGAGGCCGCGCAGCGGGCGTACGCCCCGTACTCGGGACTGCTCGTCGGGGTGGCCGGCGTGGTGGACGACGGCCGGGTGGTCGTCGGCTGCAACGTGGAAAACGCCTCGTACGGGCTGGGTCTGTGCGCGGAATGCACGATGGTGGGCCAGCTCCGGCTGACCGGCGGCGGCCGTCTGGTGGCGGTCGCCTGCCGGTCGGGTTCCGGTGATCTGCTGATGCCGTGCGGCCGGTGTCGCCAGTTGCTGTACGAGCACGGCGGACCGGAGTGCGTTGTGGACACTCCCTCCGGGCTGATGCCGATGTCGGGCGTGCTGCCCGACGCGTTCGGCCCCGGTGATCTGCCGTGATCACAGCCGTGGACGTGATCCGCGCGAAGCGGGACGGCGGCAGGCTGAGCGAGGAGCAGATCGCCTGGGTCGTCGACTCCTACACGCGCGGAGTCGTCGCCGAGGAACAGATGTCGGCGCTGGCGATGGCGATTTTCCTGCGGGGTATGGACGCGGGTGAGATCAGCGCGTGGACCGGCGCCATGATCGATTCCGGGGAATGCCTGTCACTGAGGGTGAATCGCCCGACCGTGGACAAGCATTCGACCGGTGGCGTCGGCGACAAGATCACGCTCCCGCTGGCTCCGCTCGTCGCCGCGTGCGGGGCGGCCGTGCCCCAGTTGTCCGGGCGTGGGCTCGGCCACACCGGCGGCACGCTCGACAAGCTCGAGTCGATCCCCGGCTGGCGGGCCGAGCTGTCGACGGACGAGATTTCCCGGCAGCTCAACGAAATCGGCGCGGTGGTCTGTGCCGCGACCGAGGGCCTCGCGCCCGCCGACAAGAAGCTCTACGCGCTGCGGGACGTCACCGGCACCGTCGAGTCGATCCCGCTGATCGCGAGCTCGATCATGAGCAAGAAGATCGCCGAGGGCTCGGCCGGTCTGGTGCTCGACGTGAAGACCGGGTCCGGCGCGTTCATGAAATCCCTTGACCAGGCAAGGGAACTCGCGCGCACCCTGGTCGCGATCGGCACCGCGCACGGCGTCGCGACCACGGCTCTGCTGACCGAGATGGGCACCCCGCTGGGCCGCGCGGTCGGGAACGCCGTGGAGGTCGCCGAGGCGGTCGAGGTGCTGCGCGGTGGCGGGCCGGCGGACGTCGTCGAGCTGACCGTGGCGCTGGCGCGGGAGATGCTGGCGCTGGCCGGTCTTTCGGCGGACCCGGCCGAGGTGCTCGCTTCGGGCGCGGCTTACGAGACGTGGTGCCGGATGATCGCGGCGCAGGGCGGTGATCCGGAAGCGCCGTTGCCCAAGCCCCGGCATGTGCACGTGCTGGCGGCCCCGGCCGATGGCGTTCTGTCCGGTTTGGACGCTTACGCCGTGGGTGTCGCCGCGTGGCGCCTCGGTGCGGGGCGTGCCCGGCGCGAGGACCCGGTCCAGCACGCGGCGGGAATCCTCTTGCACGCCAAGCCGGGGGACAGGGTGACGGCGGGGGAGCCGTTGCTGGAACTGCACACGGACACACCAGACGCGGTCGCCGGTGCACTCGAGGCACTGGACGGCGCGGTGCAAGTAGGCCCACCCCCCGAGCGGCTGCCATTGGTGCACGAGATAGTGCGCAGCTAGCCCGCTCACCCGCTCGCCCCCGTCTTTGCCGCCCCGCCAGCGTGTTGGCCCCTCCCGTTGGTGTGTTGGCGGCTCGCGTTGGTGTGTTTGCCGGTCCCGTTGGTGTGTTGGCCGCTCGCGTTCGTGTTTCTGCCGTCCCTGCTGGCGTGTTTGCCGCGTTGGCGTGTTGGCCGCCGCCGTCGGTGTGTTTGCCGCCGGGGCGGGTTTTCGGAGGCCGCGCGGAGCGCGGCCTCCGAGG
>NZ_VMNW02000074.1 GCF_007713735.2 Amycolatopsis acidicola
CGCCGCACCCACCGCTCACCAAACGGCCAACCCCCGGGTCAGTTCCGGTCCTCTCCGCCGCAGGAGGTGGGTGAAGGCTTGCGCGGGCGGCGGCAGGGGCTCGTGACCGTGCAGGATGTGTACCTCCCGTTGCCACAGCGGCGGCGGCAGTTCCAGCAGCATCGTGCCGTCGCCGTGGGCGGCGCTTGCCGCGAAGGCACCGAGCAGCCCGATGCCCAGCCGCGCCCGGACGAAGGCCGTCACGGTGGTCGGCATGGTCGCGACGATGACCTGAGCCGGTTCGACGCCCGACTCCTCCAGCCGGTCGCGGTAATCTGCCCAGCCCGTCTGGGGATCGCCGCTCACGATGGCCGTTTCGCCGGCCAGGAAATCCAGGTCCCCGGTCACCCGCAAAGCACTGTCCGACGGCGCCACCGCCACGATTTTCTCCCGGCACAACGGTTTCGCGGGCAAACCGGCATCGGCGGGCGGGCCGACCGGCCGCACGGCGAAGTCCACCTGCTTGCGCGCCACCGCCCGCTCCAGCTGAGCCGCGTCGCCCTCCACCAGGTCCGTCTCCACCGCCGGATGCCGGAATCGGTACTGCGCCAGCAAAGGCGCGATCAGCATCGCGCTCGCGCCCGGGTAGCTGCCGATCCGCAGCTTGCCCTCCAGCCTGTCCCGCGCCGCGTCGAGCTCATCCGCCGCCAGCCGCAGCTCGTCGAAAACGCGGCGGGCGCGGGGCAGGAAACGGCTGCCCAGATGCGTGAGCGCGACCCCGCGCGGCCGCCGTTCGAACAGCGGCGCACCCACCACACCCTCCAAAGCCGCGATGTGCGCGCTGATCCGAGGCTGGCTCAGATGCAGCGAACTCGCGGCCGCGGTCATGCTGCCCTCGTCCACCACGGCCAGAAACGAGGCCAGCCAAGGGAGCTGCAGCTTCCCGACATCCATCCGGAAAGCTTATACCTGCAAGTCGCAACACATATTAGACGTATGCCTCTCCACTGATTAGCGTCTGGTCCACCATCCCCTGAGAAACGGACCATGACGATGACGTCAGTCGAGGACTCAGCACGGCTCACGCGCCCGCAACGCAGAATCGCGATCACCGCGATCGGGGGCTACTTCGTCGACGGCTACGACCTGCTGATCCTCTCCGGCGCACTACTGGGGATCACGCCGGAGTTCCACCTCCGATCCGTCCAGCTCGGCCTGCTCACCGCCGCCGCGTTCCTCGGCATGGCACTCGGTTCGGCGATCAGCGGCCCCCTCACCGACCGCTACGGCAGGCGCGTCGTCTTCTTCGCCTCGATGATCCTGTTCCTCGTGGGCTCACTGTCCTTCCTGCTCACCCAGTCCGCGTGGCAGATCATCGCGGTCCGGCTGGTGATCGGCCTGGCGATCGGCGCCGACATGCCCGCCGCCGCGGCGCTCATCGCCGAGTTCATCCCCGCGCGCCGCCGCGGGATGTACACCGCGTTCGGCGGGGTCGCCTGGATGCTGGGCTCCGTCGTCGCCATCGCGGTCACACTGCTGATCTTCACCGTGGCCGGCACCGGCGCTTGGCGCTGGGCGATGGCCACCGGCGCGATCGCCGCCGCCGTCCTGCTCTTCCTCCGGCACGGCACCCCCGACTCCCCGAGGTGGTTGCGCAGCAAGGGAAGGGAGGCCGACGCGCAAGCGGCGTGGCGGTACGCGCAGGGCGACGAAAACGCCGAACTCCCCAAGTTCGCCCCGACTGCGGCGCCGCAAGCGTCCGCGCGCGCACTCTTCCGCAGGCCGCTGCTACTCGTGCTCGCCGGCATCTGCTTCTACTGGTGCTGCAACAACCTCTACGGTTCGGCGATCCTGCTCTACCAACCCACCCTGATCTCGCGGATCGTCTCGCCCGGCACGTTCACCTCGCTGCTGTTCACCGGCTGCACCTCCCTGCTCGCGGTCGTGATCGGCCTGATCGTCTGCGGTTACGTCGTCGAGCGCATCGGGCGGCGGTTCCTCGCCATCGCGGGCACTTCGATCGTCGTGGTGGCCAGTTTCGTGCTGTGGGCGGCGATCCACTCGTCGGCGGCGGTCCTGATCGCCTTCGCCGCGGCCATCGGGTTCATCAACGGCGGCACGTCGATGGCCTTCTACGCCTGGGCGCCCGAGCTCTTCCCCACCGAGTTCCGCGGCCGCGCGATCGGCGTCGTCAACATGATCGGCAAGCTCGGCAGCGTCGTCGGCACGTTCGCGCTGCCGCTGGTGTTCGACGCGCTCGGCGGCGGCGCCTTCCTGGTCATCGCCGCGATCGCCGCGCTCAACGTGCTGGTGATTTCGGTGCTGTCCATCGAAACCAAGGGCCAGACCCTGGAAGAGGTCCAGCACACCGCGGAACGCAGGTTCGGCCGCAAGGTCGCGGCCGCCCGCTGAAACGAGGAGGGATTCATGACCACGGCGAGCGAGCCGGGACACGTCGGCACCACCTACGCCGATTCACGCCCATGGTGGCCCGAGCCGCCGCGCCCGCCCGAGGGCAGCCCGGACATCATCCTCGTCGTGCTGGACGACGTCGGTTTCGGCACGCTCGGCTGCTACGGCTCCGAGATCGCCACCCCGGCGATCGACGCGCTGGCCGGGAACGGGTTGCGCTACACCAACTTCCACGTCACCCCGCTGTGCTCGCCGACGCGTGCTTCGCTGCTGACCGGGCGTAACCACCATTCCGTCGGGATGTCGCTGCTGTCCAATGCGGACAGTGGGTTCCCGAGCAAGCGCGGCACGATCACGCCGCACGCGGCGACCGTCGCCGAAGTGCTCAAGGACAACGGTTACAGCACCGCCTGCTACGGCAAATGGCATCTGGCCCCGCTCGACCAGACCTCCAGCGTCGGCCCGTTCGACCAGTGGCCGCTCGCGCGCGGGTTCGAGCGCTACTACGGCTTCCTGGAAGGGATTTCCGACCAGTTCTACCCCGAGCTGGTGCAGGACAACCAGCGCGTGGAGCCGCCGAAGACCCCGGAGGAGGGATACCACCTCACCGAGGATCTCGTGGACCACGCCATCGACTTCGTCTCCGACCAGAAGTCCAGCGCCCCGGACAAACCGTACTTCCTTTACCTGGCACTGGGTACGGCCCACACGCCGCACCAGGCGCCCCGCGAGTACCTGGAGCGCGTGCGTGGCCGGTACGACCAGGGCTGGGACGAGGTCCGCGCGGCCCGGCACGCCGAACAGCTGCGCGCCGGGGTCATACCTCCGGGCACGGATCTGGCGCCACGCAACGATTCCGTCGTTCCGTGGGACGAGCTGCCCGCCGACGACCGGCGGGTGATGGCGCGGATGCAGGAGGCGTTCGCGGCGATGGTCGAACACACCGACGACCAGCTCGCCCGGCTGTTCGCGCACCTGGAGCGGCTCGGCACCCGCGAGAACACGATGATCGTGCTGATGTCCGACAACGGCGCCAGCCAGGAGGGCGGCCGGGACGGCACGGTCAACACCATCGCCTACGAGAACGGCGATTCGGTCACCACCGCCCAGAACCTTGCCGGCCTCGACGAGATCGGCGGCCCCCGGAATCACAGCAACTATCCGTGGGGCTGGGCCCAGGCCGCGAACACCCCGCTCAAGCGCTACAAGCAGAACACCCACGCCGGCGGCGTCCGGGCGCCCCTCGTCGTGTCCTGGCCGCGCGGGATCACCGATTCCGGCCTGCGGTCACAGTTCCACCACGTGATCGACGTGGCCCCCACGATCCTCGACCTCGTCGGCGCGGACATGCCGGAGCTGCGCCATGGGCTCCCGCAGCTCCCGGTGCACGGCACGTCGCTGCGCTATACATTCGGCGGCGCGGACGAAACCACCCGTCGCGGCACGCAGTACTTCGAGATGTACGGGCACCGGGCGATCTGGCACGAGGGCTGGAAGGCGGTGGCCTACCACGAACGCGGCACGTCCTACGACGACGACGTCTGGGAGCTCTACCACCTCGACGAGGACTTCTCGGAATGCCACAACCTCGCCGCGCAACATCCCGAGGTGCTGCAGAACCTGATCGGCCGCTGGTGGTCGGAGGCCGCCCGCTACGACGTCTTCCCGCTGGACGACCGGAACTTCGCCGAACGCGCCGCGCGCTACCACAGCGCCAGCTCGCCGCGACGGCGTCGCTCTTACCGCTACTACCCGGGCATGACCAGGGTGCCGGGCGGGATCACGCCGCTGATCTACGACCGGTCGTTCACCATCGAGGCCGCGGTGGACATGACGGCAGGCGACGAAGGCGTGCTGGTCGCTCACGGCGACGTCTGCGGCGGGCACGTGCTCTACGTCCGGAACGGGCAGCTGCACTACGAGTACAACCACCAGGGCACCCGCTATCACGTGGCAGGCCCGCTGCACGGCAGCCCGGAGCGGCTCGCGATGCGGTTCACCAAGACCGGGCAGCTGTGCGGAAAGGCCTCATTGTGGTGTGACGACAGCGAAATCGGGGTGGGCACGATCGCCTCGACAGCGCGGTTCATGATCGGCTGGCAGGGCCTGACCATCGGCCGCGACTCGTTGTCCCCGGTGTCCTGGGACTATCCGCGCGGGTTCGCGTTCACCGGCGCGCTCCGGCACCTCGATTTCACACTCGCCGACGACGGCCCCTTCGACGTGCACGAGGTGATCGACTGATCAGCGCGCCGTCCGGTTCGTGCCCCTTCGCTGTGCCACAGTGGATGGTGTGGACGGGCACCCGCGTTCGGTCGCCGACCTCCGCCGCGATCCGGCCTGGCAGGTCAGCACCACCACCGACGGCCGCTGGCTGCTCGCCGAGCTGGAGTTCCGGCACGGCGGGCACCTGTGGCGCATCGGCCTGACCCCGGTCGCCGCCGGGGTCGCCGCGGTCATGCTTTGGCGTGATGACGCGGTCATCGAGCACGTGCGGGGCAGCGAGGCCGAGGCGTGCGCGCTGGCCGCCGGGTGGCGGGCGAGTTTCGCGGGGCCACGGCCACCGCGCTGAGTGAGGCAAGCTGGGGGCATGGCTTACGACGTCGACTCGGTACGCAAGCGGTTCCCCGCGCTCGGCGAGGGCGCGGCCCACTTCGACGGGCCGGGCGGCTCGCAGGTCCCGGGCGTGGTGGGCGAGGCCGTCACCGCCACGCTCGTCGCGGCGGTCGCGAACAGGGGGAGCGTCACGGCGGCCGAACGGCGCGCCGAGCAGGTCGTCGTCGAGGCCCGTCAGGCCGCCGCGGATCTCGTGGGCGGGCAGCCGTCCGGCATCGTCTTCGGGCGCAGCATGACCCAGCTGACCTACGACTTTTCCCGCACGCTCGCGAAGAACTGGGGCCCGGGCGACGAAGTGGTGGTCACCCGGCTGGACCACGACGCGAACATCCGCCCGTGGGTCCAGGCGGCGGAAGCGCGGGGCTGCACCGTGCGGTGGGCCGAGTTCGACCCGGAGACCGGTGAGCTGCCGGTGAAAGCGGTGGCTGGTTTGCTGTCCGAGCGCACCCGCCTAGTCGCCGTCACGGCGGCGTCGAACCTGCTCGGCACCCGGCCCGATCTGCCGGCGATTACGGAGAACGCACATGAGGCGGGCGCACTGTGCTATGTGGACGGTGTCCACCTGACGCCACACGCGCCCGTGGACGTGACGGCGATCGGCGCGGATTTCTACGCTTGTTCGCCGTACAAGTTCCTGGGCCCGCACCTGGGTTTCGTGGCCGCTTCGCCCGCCTTGCTGGACACCCTGCACCCGGACAAGCTGCTGCCGTCCACGAATGCCGTGCCCGAGCGGTTCGAGCTCGGTACCCTGCCCTACGAACTGCTCGCGGGCACCACGGCGGCGATCGACTTCCTCACGGACCTGGTGCCGGGCAACGGATCCCGCCGGGCACGCCTGCTCGCGTCGATGACGGAACTGGAGCGCTACGAGGAAAGTCTGCTGCGCCGGCTCGACACAGGCTTGAGCGAGATCCCCGGCGTGACCCGCTACGGCGATCCAGACCGGCGCCGCGCGCCCACCGTGCTGTTCGACGTGGCCGGGCACGAACCGTCCGAGGTGTACCGGAGTCTTGCCGCGCAAGGAGTCAACGCGCCCGCGGGCAGCTTCTACGCTGTGGAATGCGCACGTCACCTCGGCCTCGGCGACGGCGGCGCGGTCCGCGCGGGCATTGCCCCTTATACGAACGAATCCGATGTCCGGCGGCTGCTGGAGGCCGTGCGGAAACTCGCTAGCCGACCTCGGAAAGCCAGGTCCGGCCGGTGAAGGTGAACGAGGACGACTCCGGCGACAGAACGGCCGGACGCGTGCCCGGCGCCACCTCCAAGACCTGGTGGCATTCGCGCGTGACGCGGAGTCCGCGCGGGCTCGCGTCGATGGACACCAGCGCCACATCGTGCGGTGCCTCGGCGAGCGCGCCCATGCCGAGCTGGAGGACGTTCCCGGCCACGGCGTGCGCCCGGGTGTGCAGGTGGCCGTGCAGCACCAGGACCGGCTCCGGCCACGCCCGCAGCTGTTTTTCCAGCTCGGCACGGTTGGTCAGGTCGCCGGCGTACTGCCAGCCGCGGTCCTTGATCGCGGGGCGCAGGTCCAGCACCGGGAAATGTGTCAGCAGCACCGGAAGCCTTGCCGGAGCGGGGTTTTCCAGCCGGTTGTGGTACTCGCCGCCGGCCGTGCGGGTGAGGTGGCCCGCGGTGAGCAGCGCCGGGCCCAGCGGCTCCTTGCCGGGGATCCGGATGCGCTCGCGGCCCTTGAGGTGACCGGCGAGCAGGCCGTCGTCGGTGGGGGCGGGGCAGTCGTGGTTGCCCGGAACGACGAAACAGGGCAGCTCGGTCGCGTCGAGCTCGTCGAGCACGAACCGGAACTCCTCGGGCGTGGCCGACTGGGTCAGATCTCCCAGCAGCAGCAACGCGTCCACGCGCGGAGTGAGCCAGCTGAGCGCTTCGGTCAGCAGAGCGCGCGAGAGACCGAGGTGCACCCGGTTGTTGAAGTACGTGTCCGCCGCGCCGATCCCGGCCACGTGGCTGTCGGTGATCGTGCCCAGTCGCAGAGGCCCGCCGTGTACGCCCATCCCGCTGCCTTTCGTCGGCTGACGGAATGATATTCCGCCTTGTGTTCGCCATGGAATACTCTTCATTATGGTCCGCGACGGCGACGAAGGAGTCCGTCTTGTCCGAACTGGCACTCCAGGCGGCGGTTTTCGACTGTGACGGCCTGCTGCTCGACACGGCGAGTACGTGGGCGCGGGCGTTCACGGTGGCCGCGGCCGCGGTCGGGCGCCGGCTCGACGAGCGGCAGCAGACGGCGTTGGTGGGCAGTTCCGTCTCGTCGGCGGCGGAACTGATCACGGAATGGGTCGGCAGGCCGGGCAGCCGCGCCGGGGTCGCCACGATCCTGCACGCCGCCTTACGGGCCACCATCGACGAGTGCCCGCCGCCGGTGCTGCCCGGGGTCCCGGCCCTGCTGGACAGGTTGTCCGGCGAACTCCCGCTCGGCGTCGCTTCGAACGCCCCGGCCGACGTGCTGGGGGACATGCTGGCGCGGTCGGGGCTGCGGGAGCGGTTCGGGACAGTGGTGAGTGCGGACGCCGTCGCCCGGCCGAAGCCCGCGCCGGACGTGTACCTCGCGGCGTGCCGGAACCTCGGCGTGCGGCCGGAAAATGTGGTGGCGCTGGAGGATTCGCCCGCCGGCGCGCTCGCCGCCCAGGCCGCGGGGCTGTCGCTGGTGGTCGTCACCGCGAGCGACTGGCCGTCGTTCGCGCCGCTGCCGTGGCCGGCGCGGCCGGTGTTGTACGTGACGACGATGGAGGACCCGGCGGTCGCGCGGCTGCTGTCGAGTCGGGCCGCCGCTTAGAAGCGGTGCTCGGCCAGTACGTCGGCCAGGAGTTTTTGCGCGGTCTCGGAGCGTTCGGGCTCGGCGAGTACCAGGCTGATCAGGAGTGAGTCGAGTACCACGAGATGCGCGAGCCTGCTGGTCATCGCCTCGACGCGGTACCTCGTCTCGAGCCCGCCGGCGACGAGAGCGACGTCGGCGATCTCCGTCAGCGGCGTGGTGCTGAAGCTCGTCACGGCGACGACGGACGCCCCGGCCTCGTGCGCGCCGCGCGCCGCGTTGACGGTCTCGCGCGTGGAGCCGGTATGGCTCACCGCGACGGCGACGTCGCCTTGGCGCAGCAGTCGCGCGCGCACGTGCTGGACGTGCACGTCGCTGGGCGCCTCCGCGGAGATGCCGATGGTGAGCAGCCGGTACGCCATGTCCTGCGTGAGCGGGGAACTGGTGCCGACGCCGAGCAGCAGCACGCGCGGCGCCGCGCGGAGCAGCTCCACGGCGCGGGCGAGCGCCTCCCCGTCCACGCTGACCGGGGTGCGGGAAAGCGCTTCCGCGCTGCTGGCCGCGAGCTTCGCGAGCACTTCGGCCGGCCGGTCGCCGCGGTCGATGTGCTCCGGCGAGCGTTCCCCGACCAGCGGCGCGAGATCCTGGGTCAGCGCGATCTTCGCGTCCTGGAACCCCTTGAACCCGAGGCTCTGGCAGGCCCGCACGACCGTGCCGACGCCCGTGCCCGCCGCGGCCGCGATCTCGCTCACCGACACGCGGATCACGTCGGAGCCCTGCGCGAGCAACGCCTGCACCGCGCGCGCCTCGCCGCGCGGCAACGAGCCGAGCGCGGCCCGCGCCCGTTCGGCGACCGCGCCGGGCACGCGCTGCTCTCGCGCTGACGTCTCGGTCACTCCGGCTCCCCTTCGTTCGCGCTGGAGCGTACCTGCGGTTTCCCGTTCCCGCGCCTCACCGGGCCGACGCGTCCCCGGGTGAGTCATGATCGGGGGCGTGCTCTGGTATGTCAGCTACGGATCGAACATGCACGCCGAACGCCTGGGCTACTACCTCCGGGGCGGCACGCCGCCGGGTGGTCTGCGCTCGTGCGTGGGGTGCCGGGATTCCTCGCCGCCGCAACGGGTCGAGCCGCATTTCCTGCCGGGCGGGATCTACTTCGCCACCGAGTCGCCGACGTGGACGGGTGGCCCCGCGTTCTACGACCCGGCGCTGCCCGGCACGGCCGCGGCCCGGGCGTATCTGGTGACGGTCGGGCAGTTCTCCGACATCGCGGCGCAGGAGATGCACCGCGCACCGGGGGAGGACCTGGACCTGACCGAGGTGCTCGCCAACGGGCGTCACCGCGTGGGGCCCGGCCGGTACGAGACGCTCGTGTACGCGGGGGAGCGCGACGGCTTCCCGGTAGTCACCTTCACCGCCCCGTGGTCGGCGGCCGACGTCGAGAAGAACCCGCCCTCGGCCGCGTACCTCCGGATGCTCGCGCGCGGCCTCGTGGAGGCCCACGGCTGGACGCCGGAGCGCGTCGGCGCCTACGTCGCCGCGCTCCCGGGAGCGTCCGGCACGTGGACAGCCGAGGGGATCGCCGGATTGCTCAGGATCGAACGAACGCCGTGAGGACCGGATCCACAGCCCGGAATCCACTGTGGACGCCCTGGCGATCACTCCACGGTCACGCTCTTCGCCAGGTTCCGCGGCCGGTCGACCTCCCGCCCCAGCGCCCGTGCCATCCGGTACGCGAACAGCTGCAGCGGCACCGAGAGCACCAGCGGGTCCAGCTCCGGCTCGCACCGGCCCACCCGCACCACCTCGTCGGCGGCGTCCGGCGGCAGGTCGGCGTTGGTCACCGCGACGACGGGGCCGCCGCGTGACCGGATCTCGGTCAGGGTGGCCAGGTTCTTCGGCAGCAGCTCGTCGTCGGGAACGACGGCGATCGTCGGCATCGCCGGGGTGACCAGCGCCAACGGCCCGTGTTTCAGCTCGGCCGCCGGGTACGCCTCCGCGTGTACGTACGAAACCTCCTTCAGCTTCTGCGCGCCCTCACGCGCGATGGGCCATCCGCGCACCCGGCCCACGAAGAACATGTGCGAGCAGTCGCGGAACCGTGCGGCCAGCTCGGTGATCTGGTCGTCGGTCTTCAACGCCGCCTCGACCTCGTCCGGGAAACGCCGCAACCCGCTCAGCAGCCGCGCGCCCTGTGCCAGCGAGAGATCCCGCAACCGCCCCAGCTGCACGGCCAGCAGCGCGAACGCGAGGCCCATGTTGGTGAACGATTTCGTCGCCGCCACCGACTGTTCCGGGCCCGCGTGCAGGAAGATCCCGCCGTCGCATTCGTTCGCGATGGAGCTGCCGACCACGTTCACCGCACCGACGACGGGCGCCCCGCGTCGTTTGAGTTCACGGATGGCGGCCAGGGTGTCCAGGGTTTCGCCGGACTGGCTCACCGCGACGTACAACGCGTCGGGATCGACGACGGCGTTGCGATACCGGTACTCCGACGAAGGTTCCGCCCGCGCCGGGATCCGCGCGAGGTCCTCGACCAGCTGCGCGCCGTATTCCGCCGCGTAATAGGCCGACCCGCAGCCGAGGAACGTCACCCGCCGCACTCGCTGCCAATGCCGCGGCTCCAGCCCGAGCCCGTCGAGCCGGGTGGTCGCCGCGCGTTCGTCGAGCCTGCCCGCCAGCACCCGCGCGATCGCGGCGGGCTGTTCGCGGATCTCCTTGTGCATGAAGTCGGGGTGGTCGCCGAGTTCGTAGGAACCGGTCTCGGCCGCCACCCGCACCGGCGCGCGCGTCGTCGGCGCGGCGCCGGGCGCGAAAGTGCGGTAGTCGTCCGGGCTCACGACGGCGATCTCGTCCTCGTCGAGATAGACGACCTGCTGTGTGTGCCGCACGAACGCGGCCACATCGGACGCGATCAGCACCTCGCCCGCGCCGATGCCCAGCACCAGCGGGCTGCCGCGGCGGGCGGCGACGAGCGTGTCCGGCCGGCGCCGGTCCACGGCGATCAACCCGACGGTGCCCTCCACCTCGTCGAGCGCCGCGCGCACCGCGTCGGCCAGGCCGTGCCCGGCGCGGGCGATGAGGTGGGCGAGCAGTTCGCTGTCGGTGTCGGACACCAGGTCCACGCCCTCGTGCAACAGCCGCGCCCGCAGCTCGTCCGCGTTCTCCAGTACACCGTTGTGCACGATCGCGACGTCGCCGGCCGCGTCGGTGTGCGGATGCGCGTTGCGATCCGTCGGTGCCCCGTGCGTGGCCCAGCGGGTGTGCGCGATGCCCACGTTCCCGTTCAGGTCCGCCGGCAGCGCCTCACGCAGCTGGCCCACGCGCCCGGCGCGTTTCCCGATCCGCAGCCTGCCGTCACGCACCACGCCGATCCCGGCCGAGTCGTAGCCCCGGTACTCCAGGCGGCGCAGGCCTTCCAGCAGGATCGGCGCGGCGTCCCGCCGGCCGACGTATCCCACGATCCCGCACATTTTCCTTCTCCTATCTGCTTTCCGCGTATGCCGGCCCGAGCAGGGAGTGCACCCGGTGCAGCAGTTCGGCCCAGCCGAACGGCTTCACCAGGTACGCGTCCCCGCCCGCGGCGAAGGCCGCGGCCTTGTCGGACTCGCCGTCACGCCCGCTGATCACCAGTACCGGGATCGACGTGTCCCGTTCCCGCACGATGCGCACCAGGTCGAGCCCGCTCATCCCGGGCATCTGCACGTCGGTGACGATCAGATCGGGCCGGAACCCGTCCAGCAGGACGATCGCGTGCAGCGCGTCCTCCGCGCCGCAGGCGTCGAACCCTTCCAGCTGCAGGCCCCGCACGAGCAGTTCCCGCAGGGTCGCGTTGTCGTCGACGACGAGCACTCCCGGTCGTGGCACCGGAACGTCCTCTTCGGACACTCGTGGTGCCGGTGCTGCCATGGTCATGGCTACCTCCTGTCTTCGGTATTCCCAGGCTGCGCCCCGGACCTGGGTGCGGGCCCAGAAACCGCTGGGAGGTCGCTGATGGTTCCCGGCCCGGCGCCGGGCGCGGGCAGTGCCGAGCCGAGGCCGCCGGAGCGGCGCAGCTTCTGCCAGCGCAACCGGGTCCCGGCCAGCGCCGTCATCACGGACTGGATCAGCACGCCGTACATCAGCTGCCGGTAAACGATCTGCTGCAAGGGAAGCAGCCACAACGGGCGCAGCTTCTCCCCGTCCAGCCGGAACGCGTACACCGCGCCGAGCAGCTGCACCAGCAGCATGGCCAGCCACAGCCCGCCGGTCAGCCACGGGTTCAGGAAGAACATCCCGTACACCGTGAGGATGTCGATCAGCGGCGCCATCGTGGGCAGCACCACCTGGAACAGCGCCAGGTGCAGCAGCCCCCACCGGCCGATCCGCCCCGACGGGCCCTTCTGGAAGATCGCCCGCCGGTGCTTCCACATCGACTGGATCGTCCCGTAGCACCACCGGTAGCGCTGCATCCACAGCTGCCGGATCTTCGACGGAGCCTCCGTCCACGCGCGGGCCCGTTCCTCGTAGACCACCCGCCATCCCTTGCGGGACAAGGCGATCGTGAGGTCGGTGTCCTCGGCGAGCGTGTCGTCGCTGACGCCGCCCACCTCGAGCAGCGCCCGGCGGCGGAACGCGCCCACCGCGCCCGGCACGGTCAGCATGCAGCGCAGCGAGTCGTAGACGCGGCGGTCGATGTTGAAACCCATCACGTACTCGATGTGCTGCCATTTGCCGAGCAGCCCGCGCCGGTTGGCGATCTTCGCGTTGCCAGCCACCGCGCCGACCTCCGGATCGGCGAAGGGCTGCACCAGCCTGCCGACGGTGGTCGGCTCGAACACCGTGTCGCCGTCCATCATCACGATCAGCTCGTGCCGCGCGGCGGCGATCCCGGTGTTGAGCGCGGAGGCCTTCCCGCCGTTGCGCTGCTCGATCACCCGCACGGCCGGATGCCCGATGCCGCGCGCGAGCTCCGCGGTGTTGTCGGTGGAACCGTCGTCCACCACGATGATCTCGACCGGATGATCACTGGCCAGCAGTGACCTGATGGTGTCCTCGATGCACTCCTTTTCGTTGTACGCCGGGACGATCACCGAGACGGGGGCCCGCACGGGCGGGCCCCAGCGGAAGCCGGGGTCGCGCCGCTTCTTCTTGTGCCTGCGGGCGAAGACGAGCATCAGCCCCAGCCGTCCCACGGTGAGCACGCCGACACCGACGAGGGACCAGCTGAGCGTGGTGAGGAACCCGGTCGAGACGCCGACGGCGCCGACGAGCACCTTGCCCCGCCACTGGTCCGAGGCGCTGGCCGCCCCGTTGGACTTGGCCATGTTCAGCGCGCCGCTGACGGTGGTGAACGTGTAGCCCTCGGCCTTCAGCTTGGGGATCAGCTGTTCCAGCATCGCGACCGTCTTGCTCCGGTCGCCACCCGCGTCGTGCATCAGGATGACCGCGCCCTCCCCGTTTTCGGGGGTCGCGTTGGCCACCATCTGGTCCACGCTCAGGTCGGTCTGCCAGTCCTCACTGTCCAAATCGGTCAGTACGGTGATGTAGCCGAGATCGCCGAGCTTCTGCACCTCGGAGTAGTCGTCGTTGTCCAGCGCCTTGGGCGTGGCCGAATACGGCGGGCGCACGAGGTTCGAGGTGACGCCCGCGGCACCGGAAAGCGCCAGCTGGGTTTCGGACAGCTCCAGCTCCATCCGCGTGTCCGAGACCTTGGTCAGGTCGGGGTGGGTGAAGGTGTGCAGCCCGATCTCCGAACCGCTGTCCACCAGGTCCTTCACCTCGTCCGGGTACTTGGTGATGTTGGAGCCGACCTCGAAGAAGGTGCCGTCCACGTCGTACTTTTCCAGGACGGAAAGGATTTCCTCGGTGTAGGTGTCGCTGGGGCCGTCGTCGAAGGTGAGCACGATCGTCTTGTCCGGGACGTCGTAGGAGACGACGGAATCGCCGGTGGCGTCGATGATCGCGCCGCCGTTGAGGATCGACGAGGGCACGGAACTGGCGTTGCCGCTGGGATCCGCGTCCGCGTCGTTGCCGATGGCGGAGTTGGCCACGCCGGAGACGGCGAGCAGGCAGGCCAACAGCACCGTGACGATCCCGGCGAGTATCCAGCGCGGGGCGCGGCGCAGACCCTTCAGCGCGCGCTGGCCTCTCACTTCGACGCGGTGGTCGGGATGGAAGCCGCGACGCTGGGCGAAACCCCGCCCGCGGTCACGCTGAGCACGAGCGCGACGACGAACACGACGCACGCGATCGCGACGCCGAAGAGCGCGAGCCGCAGCCAGAGCAGGCGGCGGCCGCTGCTGTCCACGAACACCGGCTCCGAAGGGGCGGTCAGGGAGGCGGGAAGACGCAGGCGGACGGTCGGTTCGTCAGCGGGTCTTTGCGGGGCTTTCAGCATGGGAACGTCCTTTCAGGCCAACTGCTGGAAAAGGTGGGTGAACTCGTAGGCGGACTGCGAGACGCCGCTGCAGGTGCCGCTGGTGGTCGTGGTGCCGGCGCAGTCGCCGTTGTCGCGGTTGACCGACCACAGGCCGAGGTAGGCGAGGTCGCGGTCGACGGCGGCCTGCGCCACGGTGCGGGCGATGTCGGTGGTGGTCACCTGGCCGGTGTCGTTCCGGCCGATCATCAGCGTGGCACCGAGCATCCGGTGGGCACCGTTGTCGTCGAGATCGGTCCAGACGCTCCTCACCTGCGTGGTGACGGCGTCCATTGTGGACACCAGGCTGCTCGCCCAGTCCCCGGTCTCCTCGAAGTTCATCAGCATCGCGTTCACGGTCATGTCGACCCCGGCCGCCTTGACCGCGCGCAGCAGGGTGAGCCCGGAGTCGGTGAACCCGGTGCTGTCGACGGGAAGCGTGAGCATGATCTTCGTGCCCCGCTGGTCCTGCAGGGTTTTCAGTGCCTGCGCCACGGTGGCGGTGGGGACATCCTGCTCGATGTCGAGGTCGAGGGAGTTGGTGCCGATCGTGTCCAGCACCGATTCGTAGGCCGTGGTCAGCGCGGTGGCGCTGGTGCAGGTGTTCTCCAGGTACGTGCCGTTCGCGCCGCCGGTGGCGACGGTGACGCTGCCGCCCATCGCCTTGAGCGCGTTGACCTCCTGCGTGATCGTGCTGTCCGCGAGCGACTTCGTGCCACCCCAGGCCGGCGTGCAGCCCGACTCGCTCGCGAGCACGAACGCGAGCACGAAGTCCTTCTGCCCGCTGGTGTTCGCGATCTCGTTCAGGGCGGTGTGCGTGCCCGTCACGTCGACATAGGGAGCGAAACTGGTGCCCTGCTTCGTACTTGTGCCCGACGAGCAGGCGGCGACCAGGAGCAGCACCGCGAGCAGCGCGGCGGCCAGGCGTCGTCTCATGACACCCAGCTTCGCCGCGCTACCTGGGAATCTGCTGTATCAGTCCGGTGAATTCACCCAGTGACCGGCAGTGATCCGCTGAACCCCGGTGATTTCTCCCGCAGGGGCAGGAAAATCCGGAACGTGGCGCCCGCGCCCGGCGCAGTGTCCACTTCGGCCCGTCCGCCGTGCGCGGCGGCGATGGCGGCCACGATCGCCAGCCCGAGCCCGGAACCCCCACTGGAGCGGGCACGCGAGATGTCCGCGCGGTAGAAGCGTTCGAACAGCCGCGCGGCGTGTTCTTCGGACAGCCCCGGCCCGTCGTCGGCCACTTCCAGCGCGGCGAACCCGTTGTCGCCGGTGCGCACCCGCACGGTGATCGAAGCGTCGGTGTACTTGACCGCGTTGCCGACGAGGTTCGCCAGTATCTGCCGGATCCGGTGGTCGTCGCCGTGGACGACGGCGGGCCCGCCCGCGCAGTCCACGTCGAGGGAGATGGTGCGTTCCGGGGCCAGCGCACGCGCGTCGTGCACCGCGTCGACCGCCGGCTCCACCAGGTCCACCGGCCCGAACTGCAGTTCGCGCTCCTCGTCGAGGCGCGCCAGCAGCAACAGGTCCTGCACGAGCCTGCCCATCCGGATCGACTCCGACTCGATCCGGCTCATGATCCGCGGCACGTCGAGGCTGTCGCTGCCCGCGCCGTGCCGGTACAGCTCGGCGAACCCGCGGATCGACGCGAGCGGCGTGCGCAGCTCGTGGCTGGCGTCGGCGATGAACCGCCGCATCCGTTCCTCGGACTGGCGCGCGCTGGACTCCGACACGCGCTGCGCGTGGAACGAGGACTCGATCCGGTTGAGCATGCTGTTGAACGCCAGGCTCAGCTTGCCGACCTCGGTCCTGGTGTCCCGCAAGGGAACCCGGCGGGCCAGATCGCCGGCCATGATCGCTTCGGCGGTCCGCTCCACCTCGGTGAGCGGGCGCAGGCTGCGCCGCACCAGCCAGCGCGCGAGCACCGCGAACACCAGCAGCACGATCCCGCCGATGAGCAGGTCCAGCAGCGACAGCCTGCTCATCGTCGCGTCGACCTCGGACAGGCTGGTCGCGACGAACACCGAAGACGAACCGTCCGAGCCCACTGTCGCCAGCACCCGCCAACTGCCGTCCGCGCCACCAGCTGAATCGACCGTGAACAACCCGCCGCCGAGCGCCTGCACCTGCGCGGGCGTCATGACCGGGATCGCCGGGGTCGCGGCCTGTTGCTGCAGCGGCGAAGCGATGGTGTTGAGCACGTGCCCGGACGCGTCGGTCACGACGACGACGAAGTCGCTGGGCAGGCGGGGCGCGGAGTTCTGCTGGACGCCGCTGAACCCGCTCGCCCCCTTCACGACCTGGTGCAGGCGCTCGTCGATCCCGTCGAGCAGATAGGAGTGCAGCGCCGCGGTGGAGGCGAACGCGACGGCGAGCAGCGCGGCCAGGATCAGGGCGAGCAGCAGCACGATGAGCATCGTGCGGAGCGGGATCCGGGCGATCGAAGTCCGCAGCCAGGCGCGGACGCCGGTCATCGCCGCGGCGCGCGAAGCTGGTAGCCGATCCCTCGCACGGTGCGCAGCAGCCGCGGTTCGGTGGTGTCGATCTTGCGGCGCAGATAGGACACGTAGGACTCGATCACGCCGTTGTTGCCGTTGAAGTCGAACTGCCACACCCCGGCCAGGATCTGCTCCTTCGACAGCACCCGGCCCGCGTTGAGCAGGAAGTAGCGCAGCAGCCGGAATTCGGTGGGCGAAAGCTCCACCTGCTCACCGGCCTTGAACACCTCGTGCGTGCCCTCGTCCAGCTCGATGTCGGCGAACGTCAGTTTTTCCGACGGCGGCACCGCGCCGGCCCCGCCGCTGCGGCGCAGCACCGCGTCGATCCGGGCGACGAGCTCGTCCAGGCTGAACGGCTTGGTGACGTAGTCGTCGCCGCCGAGGGTCAGGCCGGTGACCTTGTCCTCCGGGGCGTCGCGCGCGGAGAGGAACAGCACCGGCGCCCGCATGCCTTCCGAGCGCAGCCGCCGCACCACGTCGAACCCGTCGAGCCCGGGCATCATCACGTCGAGCACCATCAGGTCCGGTCTGCTCCGGCGTGCCTCGGCTATCGCGGCGGGCCCGTCCGGAGCGGTGGTCACCTCGAACCCGGCGAAGCGCAGGCTCGCCGCGAGCAGTTCCACCATGTTC
This sequence comes from Amycolatopsis acidicola, assembly GCF_007713735.2. Lineage (GTDB taxonomy): Bacteria > Actinomycetota > Actinomycetes > Mycobacteriales > Pseudonocardiaceae > Amycolatopsis_E > Amycolatopsis_E acidicola. Next base: position 17,306 of record NZ_VMNW02000074.1, read on the forward strand.
GGTTCGTCGTCCACGACCAGCAGCCGCGCTTGCCGTTCCGCTCGCACCTGTCCGGACTCCTTCCCAGTCCGTCCCAGCGTCGCCCGCGAAGTTGGCAGGGAGTTGGGTAAAGGCTGAGCGCGGGCTGTGAAGGCGAACCGGGAGATCGAGGCCGTGCTGGACGCCGCGGGGCGGTATCGACAGCGGTGGATGCCCTGCGCTCGGGCAGGACATCGTCACCGTCCGCGAAGGAACCGCGCTACTGGCGGTAGTTCTCGACCTCGGTGGCCGGGCGCACTTCGGCGGAGGTCTCGTCCTCGCCGAACTCGCGCCGCGCGCGCCGCTGGCGGAGCAGGTCCCAGCACTGGTCGAGCTGCTGCTCGACCTGCTTGATCCGGGCCTGGCCCGCCTCGTCCAGACCGTCACCGATGGCTTGCTGCCGGAGTTCGTGCTCCTCCGCGATGAGCCCGTCGATGTTGCCGATGATGTCCTTTTCACTCACGAAGACACCGTACCCTCGCCGGGCGGCCGCCGTGGTGGATCAACCCGGCGGGGGCACACCGGCGGCGATCCGGCTGCCCATCGCGAACACCGCCCGCACCCGGCACAACGCCGCCGGATCCTCGATCGGGTCCCCGTCCACGGCGAGCACGTCGGCGTCGAACCCGCGCGCGAGGCGGCCCTTGCGACCGGCCAGCCCGCACGCCTCCGCCGCTACCTCGGTGAGCACCCGCAGCGCCTGCGCCGGGCGGTAGCCGATCCGCACGAGCAGGGGCAGCGCGCGTGGCAGCACGTCGTGCGGTTTCAGCGGGCTCAGCCCGCCGTCCGAGCCCGCCACCAGCCGCGCGTCGGCCTTCACCAGCCGGTGCAGGTTCGCGTGGATCAGCGGTAGCCGGCGCGCCACCTTGGCCGGCGGCTGCACGCCCGGCACCGGGCGGATGCCCATCGTGGCGCCGACCACGATCCGCTGCCGCGCGATGCGGCGGATCAGCTCCGGCGGGGGCACGTCGACGCCGTCGGCGCTCCAGAACGAGACGTGCTCGATCCCGTCAACGCCCGCATCGACGGCGTCCACAATGGACTTCGTGGCGTGCGCGTGCACCGTGACCGGCAGTCCGTGCTGGTGTGCTTCCTCGACCGCTGCCCGGATTTCGCCGGGTTCGAACTGCGGGTCCTCCTGGCGCGTGCCCGGCGTGTACGTGCCGCCGCTCGCCATGATCTTGATGACGTCCACCCCGCGTTCGGCGTGTTCCCGCACCGCGGCACGGATTCCGCCGGGCGCCACCGCGCCCCCGAGGTAGTGGCAGTGGCCGCCGGGCACGGTGATCGGCGGCCCGGAGGCGAGGATCGTCGGCAGGTGCCCCGGCCTGTCCCGCATCGTCAGGGCGAGATAGCCGCGGTCGCCGAGATCGCGGACCGTCGTGACACCCGCACGCAGCGCCCGCCGGGCCGCCACCCCCATGGCGCGCAAGGCGGCATCGTCATCTCTCGTGGCGAGCGCGGCCACCGGGTCGGGGCTCGCGTCGAACGCCAGGTGCAGGTGCGTGTCGATCAGCCCGGGCAGCAGGGTCGCGCCGGGCAGGTCGACGACCAGCGCGTCCGGCGGGGGCGGGAAGTCGTAGTCGACACCGGCGATCCGGGTGCCGTCGAGAACCAGGACCGGATCGGCGAGCATCCGGGAACCGTCGAACAACCGCTCCGCCCTGACCGCGATCCGCATGGCCATCCCCGCCTCCGCGCGCCTACTCCCAGCCTACGGTTGTCTTGCGGTGGAACAAAATCGTCGGTGATTGGCCAACAAGTATTTCGTGACCCTGTCCGGTTTACGTTGCCGTGTTTGCCCCTGCGGTCGGTGAGTTTGCCCGCTGCGTCACTGATTTTGCCGCTCCGGTCGCTGAGTTTGCCCACGGCGGCAGCGGTCGGCCAACTCGGCGACGTCCCGGGCCAACTCGGCGACGCCAGGGGCCAACTCGGCGCCCTGGCGGGCAAACACACCCGCGCGTAAGGACCACAAGATCACGAGACACTAGGTGGGCTGCGACCGTCGCGGAACTCGCTAAGCGGATTCGCGGATCTTGACCGAAACCGGCAGTACCGTGCGCCGCGGGGTGACGGGTTCGCCTGCCAGCAAGGCGTTCAGGGTGCGCACCATTTCCCCCACCTGATCCGCCGGCGCCTGGTGCACGGTGGTCAGCGGCGGCTCCAGGGTGGGCGCCAGCATCGGGTGATCGTCGAAACCGACGAGCGACACGTCCGACGGCACGCGTTTTCCCGCCGCCGCCAACGCGCGCAGGGCGCCGGCGGCCATCAGGTCGCTCGCCACGAACACCCCGTCCACGTCGGGATGCCTTGCCAGCAACCGTTCCATCGCCGCGCGGCCACCGTCCAAAGTGAAGTCACCTTCCTCGGCGAGCCCGTCGGGATCGAGCCCGGCGTCGGTCAGCGTCTTCTCCCAGCCCCACAGCCGGTGCACCGCCGCCGTCTGGTCCTGCGGCCCCGCGACGGTGGCCACCCGCCTGCGTCCGCGGTCCAGAAGGTGTTGCACCGCAAGGCGTGCGCCGTCCTGGTTGTCGAAGTCGACGACGTGCACCCCGCGGGTGAGATTGCCCGCCTGCCCGCCGAACACGATCGGCAACCGCAGCAGGCGCAGCGCGCGGGGGAGCGGGTCGGCGCGGTGCGGCGCGAACACCAGCGCGCCGTCCACGTGACCGCCTTCGAGGAAGCGCAGGGTGCGGGCGTGGTCGTCCGGTCCGTCGTTGAACAGCAACACCATCTGGCTTCCCGAGTCGGCCAGCGCCCGGTACGCCGCGCGCATCACCGCGTTGCGGTACGGGTCGCCGAGCAGCAGGTCCTCCGGCTCCGACAGCACGACCGCGACCGCGCCGGTGCGCCGGGTGACCAGCGAACGCGCGGCCTGGTTCGGGGAGTAGCCGAGATCCCGCGCCGCGGCCAGTACGGCATCCTTGGCACGGCTGCTCACGTTCGCGTCGCCGTTCAGCGCGCGCGACGCGGTGGAACGGGACACCCCGGCGAACGCCGCGACGTCTTCCAAAGTCGGCCGATCGTCCACGTACCCACCCTTCCTGCTGGGAGCGCTCTCAACCATATCGCAACTTGACACCCGTGGTGGTCGGGGACACACTCAGTCTCGTTCTGGGAGCGCTCCCAGTTCTCTCCCGCGAACCCCACTAACAAGGGAAGAGACGTGCGACATCTTCACAAGGGTGTGAGCCTCGCGATCGGACTGGCGGTGCTGGGCGCGAGCCTGGCCGCCTGCGGTGGCGGCGGGTCCTCGTCCGGTGACTCCGGGCAGATCGAGCTGACCATCGGCACGTTCACCGAGTTCGGCTACGAAAGCCTGCTCACCGAGTACCAGCAGCTGCACCCCAACATCAAGATCACCCACCACAAGACCGGGGAAGGCGGCCCGTACCACCAGAACCTGATCACCAAACTGGCCGCGGGCTCCGGGCTCGAAGACGTCGTCGCGGTGGAGGAGGGCCATTTCTCCGACATCATCGACAAGTCGAGCAAGTTCAACGACCTCACCGAGATCGGCCCCAAGGACGTCACCGCCGACCGGTGGCTGTCGTGGAAGTACGACGGCGGCAAGGACAAGGACGGCAAGCTCATCGGCTACGGCACCGACATCGGGCCGCTCGCGATGTGTTACCGCACCGACCTGCTTTCCGCCGCCGGCCTGCCGACGGACCCGGCGAGCGTCAAGGCGATGTTCGCCAGCTGGGACAGCTACTTCGCGGCCGGGCAGCAGTACGTGCAGAAGACCGGCAAGCCATGGTTCGACGCGTCCTCGCAGCTGTACAACTCGATGGTCAACCAGCTCGACACCGGTTACCTCGACCGCAACGACCAGCTGACGATCGAGACCAACCCCGGCATCAAGGACGCCTGGACCAGGATCACCACGGCCATCGGGCAGGGCCAGTCGGCCAAGCTCGAGGCGTTCGGCAACGAGTGGAAGACCGGGTTCCAGCAGGGCGCCTTCGCCACCACCGTGTGCCCGTCGTGGATGCTCGGCGTCGTCAAGGAGGACTCCGGCCCGGAGAACGCGGGCAAGTGGGCGGTCACCGACTCCTTCCCCAACGGCGGCGGCAACTGGGGCGGTTCGTATCTGACCGTGCCGAAGCAGAGCCAGCACCCGAAGGAGGCCGCGGAGCTCGCGGCCTGGCTGACCGCGCCCGAGCAGCAGCTGAAAGCCTTCCAGGCCAAGGGGAACTTCCCCAGCCAGGTGCAGGACCTGACCTCGCCGGAGCTGCTGAACCAGACCGACGCCTACTTCGGCGACGTCAAGATCGGCCAGCTCTACGCCACCCAGGCACAGAAGGTGACCAAGGCCCAGTACAAGGGCCCCGGTGACGGCCAGATCCAGGAGAACGTCACCAAACCCGCGCTGACCGCGGTGGAACAGGGCATGCCACCGGACCAGGCCTGGCAACAGGTCGTCGACGGCGCCAAGAAGATCGTCAAGTGACCCTGCCACCGGCGTGCCCGCGGCCGCGGCCAGGGCACGCCGGTGCGGCCTGGAAAGGAAAGACCGGATGACGAGCACCGTGGTCGAACCACGGCGGCGAACACCCGACGGGGAACCGTCACCCCGGACGAAGTGGCGCTATCGGTTGTCCCGCTGGGACGTCAAGTACTCGCCCTACCTCTACATCGCGCCGTTCTTCGTCGTCTTCGGGGTGGCCGGCCTGTTCCCGCTGCTCTACACGGCCTACGTCTCGATGTTCGACTGGGAGATCGGCGACGACCACCCGAAGTTCCTCGGCTTCGGCAACTACGTCGACCTCTTCGGCGACGGCCAGTTCTGGAACGCGCTGGTCAACACGGTTTCGATCTTCCTGCTCTCGAGTATCCCGCAGGTGATCGTCGCCGTCTTGCTCGCGGCGCTGCTGAACATGCGGCTGCGCGGGCCGACGACGTGGCGGGTCGGCGTGCTGCTGCCGTACGCGGCGAGCCTGGTCGCGCTCGGCATCATCTTCAGCAACCTCTTCGGGCCCCGCTACGGATTGGTCAACTCGATCTTCGAGGGGCTCGGGCTGGACCGGGTGGAGTGGCAGGCCAACCGGTTCGCCAGCCACGTCGCCATCGCCACGATGGTCAACTGGCGCTGGACCGGCTACAACGCGCTGATCGTGCTGGCCGCCATGCAGGCGCTGCCCAAGGATGTGATGGAAGCCTCCATTGTGGACGGTGCGGGCGCGATCCGCCGGTTCGTGCACGTGACCCTGCCGATGCTGCGCCCCACGCTGATCTTCGTGGTGATCACCTCGACCATCGGCGGGCTGCAGATCTTCACCGAGCCCAAGCTGTTCGACGCGATGCCCGGTTCGAACAACGGCGGCTCCACGCACCAGTTCCAGACCGTGACGCTGTACATGTACCAGTTCGGTTTCGAGAACTTCGACCTCGGCTACGCGTCCGCGATCGCCTGGGTGCTGTTCCTGATCATCATCGTGTTCGCGCTGGTCAACTTCCTGCTCACCAGGAGAATGGGGAGGCTGAAATGAACTCCCGGCTGGGCAAGCCCAATTTCTTCGTCTACGCGGCGCTGGTCGTGTTCGTGCTGTTCTCGTTCTTCCCGTTCTACTGGTCGTTCCTGGTCGCCAGCCGCGACAGCGGGATGCTCGGGGAAAGCCTCCCGTCGCTGGTGCCGGGCGGCAACTTCTTCGCCAACGCCTCGCGCGTGTTCGACCTCGTCGCGTTCTGGAAGGCGCTGGGCAACAGCGTGATCGTGTCCGGCACGGTCACCCTGACCACGGTGCTGTTCTCGTCGCTGGCCGGATTCGCCTTCGCCAAACTGCGCTTCCGCGGCAGCAACCCGCTGTTCGTGTTCATCGTGGTGACGCTGGCCGTGCCCACGCAGCTGGGCATCATCCCGCTGTTCATCGCGATGTCCCAGTTCGGCTGGGCCGGGCATCTGCAGGCGGTGATCGTGCCGAACCTGGTCACGGCGTTCGGCGTGTTCTGGATGCGCCAGTACATTGTGGACGCCGTGCCGTACGAGCTGATCGAGGCGGCGCGGGTGGACGGCTGCAGCGTGTTCCGTACCTTCTGGAATGTGTGCGTGCCCGCCATCCGGCCCGCCGCGGCGGTGCTCGCGATGTTCACGTTCATGATGTCGTGGAACGATTTCCTCTGGCCGCTCATCGTGCTGAACGCGGAGAACCCGACCGTGCAGCTCGCGCTGGAGCGGCTGCAGAGCGGCTACTACGTCGACTACTCGCTCGTGCTGGCGGGGACCACGCTGGCCACGATTCCCATCCTCATCGTCTTCCTGCTGCTCGGCCGCCAGATCGTGGCCGGGATCATGCAGGGTGCTGTGAAAGGTTAGGCATGTCTGTTCTGGGTGAACGACTCGCGGCGGGGCTGGAGTTTCCCACCGGTTTCGTGTGGGGTGCCAGCACCGCCGCGTACCAGATCGAAGGCGCGACCACTGTGGACGGTCGCACGGAATGTATCTGGGACGCCTTCTGCCGCCGTCCCGGCGCGGTGGCCGACGGCGATACGGGGGAGCCGGCGGCCGACCACTATCACCGATATGCCGACGACGTCGCGCTGATGCGGGACATGGGCCTCGGCACGTACCGGTTCTCGATCGCGTGGTCACGGGTGCGGCCTGACGGCGGGCCGGTGGAGCGGCGCGGGCTCGATTTCTACGACAGGCTGGTGGACGAGCTGCTGGCCAACGGGATCCGGCCGTGGGCCACGCTGTATCACTGGGATCTCCCGCAGGCGCTGGAGGAGAAGGGCGGCTGGGCGAACCGCGACACGGCCTTCCGGTTCGCCGGCTACGCGGAGGCGGTGGCGGAACGGCTCGGTGACCGGGTTCCGTTGTGGTCCACGCTGAACGAGCCGTGGTGCTCGGCTTTTCTGGGCTACGGCTCGGGTGTGCACGCGCCCGGGCGCCAGGATCCGGAGGCGGCGGCCGCGGCGGCGCACCACCTGTTGCTGGCGCACGGTTTGGGAATGGCGGAGCTGCGGCGGTACGCCCCGGCGGCGGAGTCCGGTATCACGCTGAACCTGTACCCGGTGCGGGGCGAGGATGCCGAAGCGGTCCGGAAGATCGACGGCCTCATGAACCGGCTGTTCATGGATCCGGTGCTGCTCGGGCGTTATCCGGAGGACCTGCTGACCGACCTGGCCCGCTTCGGTTTCGGCGAGCTCGTGCGCGAAGGCGATCTGGAGCTGATCTCCGCGCCGATCGACATGCTGGGGGTGAACTACTACCGGGGCTACGAGGTGACCCGCGAGCCGGTGCCGGGTTCGGAGCCCGCCGGGCCGGAGTGGATCGGGGCGGAGGAGGTGCGTTTCATCCCGGACCCGACGGTGCCGCTGACGGCGTCGGGCTGGCAGGTGGAGCCGGACAGGCTCACCGAGACGCTGGTGAACGTGCACCGGGATTATCCGCACATTCCCTTGTATGTCACGGAAAACGGCGCGGCCTACCCGGACGTCGTCGGCAGCGACGGCCAGATCGTCGACACCGACCGGATCGGCTTCCTCGAAGCACACCTGCGGGCGGCGCACGCGGCGCTGACGCAGGGGGTCGATCTCCGCGGGTACTTCTACTGGTCCCTTTTGGACAACTTCGAATGGGCGGAGGGATACTCGAAGCGCTTCGGCCTGGTGCACGTGGACTACGAGACGCAGCGCCGGACGCTGAAGCATTCGGCGCACTACTACTCGGTGGTCGCCACCACCAACACCCTGCCGACCACGGGCTGAGCCCGTTCGCGGGGGTGGTGGTGCCGCGGCGGCGGCGCGGTACGCCGCGGCACCACCGTGGCCGGTCCTCGGGGGTCCCGGGCAGGGCACGCACACGGTCGGGTGCGCCGAGACCCTCCACGAGGCAGGGCGCGTCCGCATCACGGTGCGGGCGCGCCCTTGTAGTGTCGGCGGGTGGAGCTTTTGCCGTTCGACGAGTACGTGCGTTCGCTCGACCGCAAGCGCATGTCGGCGGGCGTCCTGTTTCGCGACGCCGAAGGCCGGGTGCTGCTCGTAGAGCCTTCTTACAAGGCACAGTGGGAGATCCCCGGCGGCTCCGTCGATGCGGGCGAGTCGCCATGGGCGGCCGCGTCCCGCGAGGTACGTGAGGAGCTCGGGATCGAGCGTGTGTTCACCCGGCTCCTGGTGATCGATTATGTGCCGGACGACGGCCGCATGCCCGAAGGCATCGCGTTCGTCTTCGACGGCGGGCTCATCACCAACGCCGAGGTCGCCGCGCTGGAGCTGACCGATCCGGAGATCGTTTCCGCTGGGCTCTTCTTCCTCGACGCGGTGCCGTCGCTGAAAGCAACGCTCGCGGCGCGTCTCGCCATTGCACTCCGGGCCGCTCAGGCCGGTGAACCACTTTTGTCCGAAAACGGAACCGAGCTCACGTAACCGAGAACACGCACCGGCGCACTTGGCGTTGCTGCCGCAGCGCTCGCGCCGTGCCCAATCCACCGGAGCACCCGCCCTCGCCAGCACCGTCGCGGGCACGGACGGCATTCACGCCGCCGTCGGGATGGCTTCCGTGGTCAGGTCTGAAAAGGGGGCGTCCTCCACGAGCATCGCCGTCGCGTTGTCGGTTCCGCCGGCGGCTAGGGCGGAGTCCACAAGGGACTGTGCGGCGTTCGCCGGGTGGCGCAGCAGTTCGGCCATCGCCGCGGGGGACAGGTTCTTGTGCACACCGTCGCTGGTGAGCAGCAGCCCGGCCGCGCCGTGCACCTCCGCCCGCCCGAACGCGGTCGCCTCGGCGGTGCGGACACTGGTGGTCACGATGTGCTCCATGCGCGGCACCACCTCCTCACCCCGGTCGCGGAAGTACTCCGCCAGCGTGTGGTCCTTCGTCAGCTGCCGCAGCGTGGAGCCCGTCCACGCGTAGGCCCGTACGTCGCCGACCCAGCCGATCCGGTATCCCTCGGCGAACGGCAACGCGACCACGAGAACGCAGTCGCCCGCCGTGGGGTCCGCGCGCAGCGCCCGTTGCGCGGCCAGCAGCGCGGCGATCGGGCCTTCCGCCGCCGGCGTCCGCACCGCGGCGGCCGCGGCGAGTCGGGCGGCCCGCGCGGCGAACTGGTCGTCGCCGACACCGTCGGCCAGCGCGAAGACAACCTGCTGGGTGGCGGGATCGGCGTAGGCGCCCACGGCGTCGGCGTTGACCAAGCGCGGGCCCTGCGCGCTCGCGGTGTGCCAGGTGGGAGTCTGGGTGAGAGGGTGGAGCATGATGCCCTCCTTCGGCCTGTGTCTTCGAGTTTCGTCCCCTCCGCTGTGGCAAGGCTGTGCCGGATGTGAAGCGAACCTGTGACATCACAGCGAAAGCGGGGCCGGGATCACACCCGGCCCCGCCTTCGTTTCCGGACTCAGCTGAGCACGTACACGGTCGTGCCGCCGATGGTGGTGGCGGTGTAGTTCGCCTCCACCCACTGCTCGATCGCGCTGGAGGACGAGTCGCTGCCGCTCATCCCGCCGCCCATGCCGCCGCCGGCGATGTAGTACTTCACCTGCCCCGAGGCGACGTAGGACTTGAACTGCTCGAGCGTCGGCGAGTTGTCGGTGCCGCTCCAGCCGCCGATCGCGATCACGGCCTTACCGCTGGAGAGCTCCAGCTCCGCCGCGGTCTGCGAGCTGCCGACCGCCGCCGCCCACTTCGTCGTCGTCTGCGAGAGCAACGTGGTCAGCTCGGTGCTGGACGACGAGCCGCCGCCCATCATCCCGCGGGACGCAGTGCCCGACGAGTCCGAAGTGGACTGGCCGGGCGGCGTGCCACCCTGTTCGGTGCCCGAAGGTGCGCTGCCGGAGGGCATTCCGCCACCCATGCCGCCCATCGAACTCGTCGTCGGCCCCGACGTGGGGGTCGAGCCGGTGTGCGCCACACTCGCCGTGGTGACCGCGTACGCGGTGCTGCCGAGACCGAACACCAGCACGGTGGCGGTGATCAGCACGGTCGCCATCCGCCGGAACTCGTGCACCCCGACCGCCACCGCGGTCGCCCCGAGCACGCCCAGCACGATGATCACGAACTTGAGCCACGACAGGTAGTCCGAATCGCGGGCCAGCAGGATGTAGTCCCAGATCGCCGTCACCGCGATCATCGCCGCGAGCACCGCCCGCGCCGGGACGTTGTGCCGTCCGCGCCACAGCGCCTGACCGGAGATCGCGATCAGCGCGGCGATCGCCGGGGCCAGCTCCACCGAGTAGTACGGGTGCACGGTGCCGCTCATGTAGCTGAACACGACGCCGGTGACCAGCAGCCAGCCGCCCCACAGCACCAGCGCCATCCGCGTCTTGTCGGTGCGGGCCGCCCGGCGGGTGAACCACAGCCCGGCGACCAGCCCGATCAGCGCGGCGGGCAGCAGCCACGAGATCTCGCCACCGAACTCGGAGTTGAACAGCCGGGTGATGCCCGCGGTGCCGCCGAAACCACCGCCGCCGCCACCACCGGCGTTGCCCTCGCCGCCGAAGATCCGGCCGAGGCCGTTGTAGCCCAGCGCGAGCTCCAGCAACGAGTTGGTCGTCGAACCGCCGATGTACGGACGGCTGCTCGCCGGCCAGATCTCCACCAGCGCCACGTACCAGCCCGCCGACACGACCACCGCGACCACGGCGCCGAGCAGGTGCAGCAAACGCTTTCCGAGCGAGGTCTTCGCGGCGGTCAGGTACGCCAGTCCGAAGGCGGGCAGCACCAGGAACGCCTGCATCATCTTGGTCAGGAAGCCGAACCCGACGGCGACCCCGGCGAGCGCGAGCCACTTCGGGCTCGCCTTCTCGATCGCACGGACGGTGCAGTAGGCGGCCGCGACGAGCAGCAGCACCAGGAGCGCGTCGGGGTTGTTGAAGCGGAACATCAGCACGGCCACCGGAGTCAGCGCCAGTCCCGCCCCGGCGATCAGCCCGGCCACCGGACCGGACGTGCGCTTCACCGTCGCGTACAGCAGGCCGACGGAAGCCACGCCCATCAACGCCTGCGGCGCCAGCACCGTGAAGCTGGAGAAACCGAAGACGCGGGCGAAAGCCACCGCCACCCACAACGCGGCGGGCGGTTTGTCGACCGTGATCGAGTTACCGGAGTCGAGCGAGCCGAACAGCCATGCCTTCCAGTTCTCGGTGCCCGCCTGCACGGCGGCTGCGTAGAAACTGTTGCCGTAGCCCGAAGCCGTCAGATCCCACAGGTACAGCACCGCGGTGCCGACGAGCAGCAGGAGCGCGGCAGGCCGGATCCAGGACGGCTGGTCCCCGTTGCCGAAGATCAGCCGGCGCAGCCTGCTGTTTCCCCGCGGGGGCGCGGGTTCCGGGGCGCGGTGCCGGGGCTCCGTGCGGGGCGGCCCGGTCAGGACGCTGGTCATCATTGTCTCCCAAGGGTTTTTCAGTGGTCTTGGCGCCGGGGGTGGAACACCCAGCCGCGGAGCAGGACGAAGCGGAGGATCGTGGCGGCGAGGTTCGCCAGCACCAGCACGGTCAGTTCGAGCACCACGCCGGGCGACGCCAGCGCGTTGAGCAGGGCGAGCGAGCCACTGGTGAGCACGAGCCCGAGGCCGAACACGATCAGCCCCTCGAACTGGTGCCGCGCCGCGCCCGAGGAGCCGCGGATGCCGAACGTGACCCGGCGGTTGACCGCGGTGTTGGCGATCGCGGTCAGGCCGAGCGCGACGAAGTTCGCCGCCTGCGCGCCCATTCCGTTGCGCAGCACCAGGAACAGCAGCAGGTACGCGAGCGTGCTCCCGATCCCGACGACCGCGAAGCGCACCAGCTGAGTGGCCAGTTTCGGGGGCACGCCGGGGGTGGACACGCCGATCGGCTCCCGGCCGAGCTGGGCCCGGAGTTCGCTGACCGGAAGGGAACCGGTGGCGAACCCGCGGATCATCCTGGCCACGCCCTTGAGATCCGCCGTGGCGGTCCCGATGATGTCCACCGACGAGTCCGGGTCGTCCACCCAGTCGACGGGGACTTCGTGCGTGCGCAGGCCCGCGCGTTGTGCGAGCACGAGCAGTTCGGTGTCGAAGAACCAGCCCGTGTCCTCGACGAGAGGAAGCAGCTGGCGGGCGACGTCCGCGCGGATCGCCTTGAACCCGCACTGCGCGTCGGAGAACTTCGCGGCCAGCGCGCCGCGGAGGATCAGGTTGTAGCAACGGGAAATGAACTCGCGCTTGGGCCCGCGCACGACCCGTGCCCCCTTCGCGAGGCGCGAGCCGATCGCGAGGTCGGAATGCCCGGAGATGAGCGGCGCGACGAGCGGCCCCAGCGCGGCGAGGTCGGTCGACAGGTCGACGTCCATGTACGCGAGCACGGGAGCGTCCGAAGTGGACCAGACGGCGTTGAGCGCGCGGCCGCGGCCTTTCTGCGCGAGGTGCCGCACCTCCACTTCGGCGAATTCGCGCGCGAGCCGCTCGGCCACGTACAGGGTTCCGTCGATACTGGCGTTGTCCGCGACGGTGATGCGGAAGCTGTAGGGGAGCGTGGCGGCGAGGTGCGCGTGGAGTCGGCGGATGCACGGCTCCAGGTCGGTTTCTTCGTTGTAGACGGGAATGACGACGTCGAGCACCGGCCGCGCGGTCCGCGTGTCGACGGGTGTCGTCCCGGGCCGTGGACCGGCTTCGGTGTGCATCGTGGCTGTCATGCTTCTACGATCCGGCACCGCGCTGGGGTGCCGTTGTGCATGTCCTGTGGGCGTTCTGTGAAGAATGGACGGACGAAAAAAGGGCTCCTTCCGCGCCGCGCCGGCACGGAAGGAGCCCCCGGTGGGGACAGCTCATTGACTCATGAGGTGAGGTCGTACACGGTCGTCCCGCCGACGGTCGTGGCGGTGTAGTTCGCCGCGACCCATTCGGCGATCCGCTCGGCGTCGTCGCTGCCCGAAGTGCTGCCGCCCATCGAGCCCCCGGTTCCGGTGCCGACGAAGTAGTGGATCTTCTTCTCCTTCACCAGTTCCTGGAACTGGGCCAGCGTCGGTGCCGGGTCGGTCCCGTTGAACCCGCCGACGGCCATCACCGGGACGTCCGCCGCCAGCTGGTAGCTGGCAGCCGGGTTCGAGCCGACCGTGGCCGCCGCCCAGGTGTAGGACTCACTGTCCTTTTGCAACAGTGCGACGAGCGCGTCGCTCGGTGTGGTCGTGTTCAGCAGGCTGCCCATCCCGCCGCCGGGGCCACCGCCCTGACCGCCGGTGGGCATTCCACCCTGGCCCCCGGTCTGCCCGCCGGGACCGCCGTTCTGGCCGCCGCCGAAACCGCCGCGCGGGCCGCCGCCACCGCCGCCGAACCCGCTGCCACTGGGGCCCGCTGCCGGAATCGCCCCGCTGTGGCTCGTCGCCGCCGTCGCGATCGTGTAGGCCCCGCTCCCGGCCAGCGACGCCACCAAGGCGACGACCGCGACCCCGCGGGTCACCGGGCGCGGCAGCCGGTCGGCGACCAGGATCGCCGCCGCCGCAAGCAAAGCAACCATCAGCGCCAGGTACTTGAGCCAGGGCACGAAATCGGTTTCCCTGTCCAGCAACAGGAACCCCGTCAGTCCGGTGAGTGCCACACCGCTGGAGAGCAGCCCCGCCGCGATCGGATTCGCGCGCAGCCGCCACAACCGCGCCGCGCCCATGCCGACGAGCGCGGCGACCGCGGGCGCGAGCGCGACCGTGTAGTAGGGGTGGATGATGCCGCTCATGTAGCTGAACACCCCGCCGGTGATCAGCAGCCAGCCGCCCCAGATCACCGCCGAGGCACGCGTCGGGTCGGTGCGCGGCGCGCGCCAGGTGAGCCAGATCAGCGCCGCCAGCGCGAGCACCGCCGCCGGCAGCAGCCAGGCGATCCCGCCCGCCATCTCACTGCCGAACAGCCGCGCCCAGCTGCCGCTGCTCTGCGCGCCGCCGAGGCTGCCGACCTCGTCGCCGGTGATCCGGCCGAAACCGTTGTAGCCGAAGGCGAGTTCCAGGATGCTGTTCGTCTGCGAGCCGCCGATGAACGGGCGGCTGCTCGCCGGCCACAGCTCCACCACCGCGATGTACCAGCCGGTGGAGACGATCACCGCCGCCTGCGCGGCCAGCAGGTGCAGCAGCCGCTTGCCGATCCCGGTCGGCGCGGCGATCAGGTAGGCGATCGCGAAAGCGGGCAGCACCAGGTACGCCTGCAGCATTTTCGCGAGGAAGCCGAAGCCGACCGCGATCCCGGCGAGCACCAGCCACTTCGGACCGGGCTTTTCGACCGCCCGCACCGTGCAGTACGCGGCGATGATCAGCAGCAGCACGAGCAGCGCGTCCGGGTTGTTGAACCGGAACATCAGCGCGGCGACCGGCGTCGCGGCGAGCACGAGCCCGGCCAGCAAACCGGCGCCGGGGCCCGAAACCCGCCGCACTGTGGCGTAGATCCCATACACCGAGCCGATGCCCATCAGTGCCTGCGGGACGAGCACGCTCCACGAGCTGAGCCCGAACACGCGCACGAACAGTCCCATCACCCACAACGCGGCGGGCGTTTTGTCCACAGTGATCGCATTGGACGGGTCGCTCGAGCCGAAGAACCACGCCTTCCAGCTCTCCCCGCCGGCCTGCGCGGCCGCGGAGTAGAACGCGTTGGCCCAGCCGGAAGCCGAAAGATCCCACAGGTAAAGGACGGCGCTGACCACCAGCAGCGCGAACAGGGCGGGCCGCACCCAGCGCGGGTCGCCTGGTCTCCCGTGCAGCAGGCGGTTGCGCCGGCTGGTGTTCGGTGGGCTGTCAGGCGAAGAGCGCTCGGCCAATACGGTCATGGATCCAGGGTCTCGGGCACACCTTGGCCGAGGTTGTGCCGTTCCTGTGAGAAGCCTGTGGACGTCCGGACCACCTGAACGGGCAGTTCATCGGTCACGTCGGCGTCGATGGTGAGTACCGCCCGCGGCAGCCGCACCTCGAACTCCGTGCGTCCGGGCCTGCTGTGCACGTGGACCTTGCCGTGGTGCGCCGAAACGACGGCGGCCACGATCGCCATCCCGAGCCCCGTACTGCCGGCCGCGCGCGAACGCGACGAATCGCCTCTGGCGAACCGCTCGAAGACATTCGGCAGCAGATCGGGCGGGATGCCGGGGCCGTTGTCGGTGACCGTCAGCACCGCGCTGCCGTCGGCCGAAACCGCCAGCCGCGTGGTCACCGTCGTGCCGGGCGGCGTGTGCGTGCGGCCGTTGGCGAGCAGGTTCGCCAGCACCTGGTGCAGGCGCTGGGCGTCGCCGGTCACGCTCACCGGGTAGTCCGGCAGCTCCAGCTTCCACCGGTGCTGCGGGCCGGCGATGTGCGCGTCGCCGACCGCGTCCGCGACCAGTCTGCTCAGGTCCACTTCGGACTCTTCCAGCGGGCGGCCGGCGTCGAGCCTGGCCAGCAGCAGCAGGTCGTCGACGAGCGTCGTCATTCGCGACGCCTCGGATTCGACACGCCTCATGGCGTGCGCGATGTCGGCGGGCACCCGGTCGCCGGAGCGGCGGGTCAGCTCCGCGTAGCCGCGGATCGCCGCAAGCGGGGTGCGCAGCTCGTGGCTCGCGTCGGCGACGAACTGCCGCACCCGGGTTTCGCTCGCCTGCCGGGCGTCGAGCGCGTTGTCGATGTGGCCGAGCATCCGGTTGAGCGCGTAGCCCACCTGCCCGACCTCGGTGGCCGGGTCGGTGTCGGTCACCGGCACCCGGATCGACAACGCCACTTCGCCGCGGTCGAGCGGGATTTCGGTCACCTTCGACGCCGCCGCGGCGACGCGGTCCAGCGGCCGCAGGGTCCGGCGGACGACGAAGGCGCCGACGACGCCCGCGCCGATCACCGCCACCAGCGCGACGCCGCCGAGGATGAGGCCGACGGTGAGGAGCGTGGCGTTCGGCTGGCTCATCGGCAGCCCGAACACCTCGACGCCGCCGTTCGTGTTCACCGCGATCACGCGGTAATCGCCTTCGGACAGCGAGATCGTGTGCGTCCGGCCGTCCGCGACGACCTGGTGCAGCACCTGCTCGTCGGCCGGGTTCATGTTCTGCGGCACGGGCACCGGCGAGCCCGGCTCGGTGTCCAGGATCTCGGCCTTGGTCTGGGTGGCGGAGAACAGCGCGTACACGGTGCCGGTCGCGGTGCCCGCGGCCATCAGCGCGTCGCCGCCGCGGTCGTGCCCCGGCCCGCCGTTGAACGTCTGCGAGCGGTTGACGGTGTCGTGCAGCTGCTTGTCGACCTGCTGGGTGAGGAACGCGCTGAGGGAGAACAGGCTGATCACGCCGATCACCAGGCACACCACGGTGAGCAGCGCGACCAGTGCCGCGATCAGTTTGGTCCGCAGCGGCCGCACCCGCCGCCGCGGCTCTGCCCGGTGGGCAGACTTCCGCACGTTCATGACTCGAAGATGGTCGATTTTCGTGTGGGGTCCTTGTGTGCTTCCTGTGTAACCGCTGTGTGATTGCGGGACGGTGAAGGGACACAGCCTCCTTTCACAACTCCCACAGCCTTCACACAGAGCGCGCTCGAAAACTCGGGGCCATGACTACCGAACAGTTGCCCCCGCAGCACACCACCCCCGACCAGAACTGGGGCGCGCCGCAGCAGCGCCCGCCGCAGCGCTGGGACAGCCGCAAGACGCTCGCCGCCGTCGCGGTGGCGGTCGCCGTCGTCGGCGCCGGCGGTGCCGCGATCTATGTGGCAGGCACGTCCAGTGACTCCAGCAGCTCGCAAGGCGGGATGCAGGGCGGCCCCGGCGGCGGCCAGATGCCCGGCGGCACCAGCGGGGCGAGCACGCTCAGCAGCGCGCTGCACGGGGAATACGTGGTCTCCGACGGCAACGGCGGCTACACCACCGAGCTGATGCAGACCGGCACCGTCACCGAGATCAGCGCGACGTCGCTGACCGCCAAGAGCACCGACGGCTACACGAAGACCTACACGATCGACAGCGGCACCGCGGTCGGTGACAACCAGAACATCAGCAGCATCGCCACCGGCGACACGGTCACCGTCGTCGCTTCCGTTTCCGGGGACACCGCGACCGCCGACACCCTCACCGAGGGTAGCGATCAGGCCGGGCAGGGAGCGGGCGGCGCGCCCGCGGGCCAACAGCAGCAGGGCACCCTGCCGAAGCAGGACTCCAGCTCGAGCGGCAGCGGCCAGACGACGGGTCAGGGCTGAGCCGTGGGAGCGCGTGAGCACGGGATGCGCCGGGTGGCGCTGGTGACCACCGGGCTGGCGGTCGCCGGTGTCGCCGGCGCGACCCTCGTCGCCTGCGGCGTCGCCGGGGACGACACGTCGTCGACCCAGACGTCGACCCAGACCTCCACCAGTCAGTCGTCCACTTCGGACAGTCAGTCGTACTCGGGCTCCAGCGGGATGTCCTCGAGCGACGGGTCCGCGCACGCGCAGTCGGGAGGATCCTGATGCCGCTGATCACCGATGACACGACGGCACAGTGGGAAGTGTGGAGCACGACCGCACGCGTCGTCGTCGACGACGCCGCGGCGCTCGCCGACGCGAAAGCGCTGGTGGAGGCGGAACTCGCCGCGGTGGATCAGGCCTGCAGCCGGTTCCGCCCCGGCTCCGAGCTCGCGCTCGCCGAGCGCGCGGGCACGGACGTCGAAATCAGCGACCTGCTGGCCGGGCTCGTCTCGGCCGCGCTCGAAGCCGCACGCCGGACCGGCGGCGACGTCGATCCGACGTTGGGTGACGCGCTCGCCCGGCTCGGGTACGACCGTGACCTGTCGCTGGTGGCCGTGGACGGTCCGCCGCTGCCCATCCAGGTGCGGCCCGCGCCCGGCTGGCAGCGGATTCGCTTGACGGGCAACCGGTTGACGGTGCCCGCAGGCGTGCGGATGGACCTCGGCGCCACGGCGAAGGCATGGACCGCGGACCACTGTGCCCGGCTGGCCGCCGGTGCGCTCGGCACCGGTGTGCTCGTCGAACTCGGCGGGGACATCGCGACCGCGGGCGCGGGGCCGGCGGACGGCTGGAAGATCCTGGTGCAGGACCGGGCCGACGATCCGTCGTGCACGGTCTCCGTTCCCTCGGGCGCGGCGATGGCCACGTCCAGTACCAACTCCCGCACCTGGCGGCGCGGGGACAGGCTGCTGCATCACGTGCTCGACCCGCGCACCTGCCAGCCCGCGCCGCGTACTTGGCGCAGCGTCACGGTGGTCGCCGACCGCTGCGTGGACGCGAACACCTGGACCACGGCGGCACTCGTCCGCGGACAGGACGCGCCGGAGTGGCTTTCCGGGCTCGGCGTGCCCGCCCGCCTCGTCGCCCGCGACGGCCGTGTGCACACCCTCGGCGGATGGCCGTCATGACCTCGCAAGCCCTCTGGGACTTCGGCCGGGGTTCCGGCGTGGTGGCGCTCGTGCTGCTGACGCTGTCGATGGTGCTCGGCATCGCCACGCGCTCCGGCCGTCCCGCGCCGTGGCTGCCCCGGTTCGCGGTGGCCGAGACGCATCGCAACACCAGCCTGCTCGCCACGGTTTTCCTCGTGCTGCACGTGGGCCTGCTGCTCTTCGACCCGTACGCGCAGCTGCGGATCTTCGACCTCGTCTTCCCGTTCGTCGGCAACTACCGGCCGTTCTGGCAGGGGCTCGGCACGGTGGCGCTGGACCTGATGATCGCGCTGGTCGTCACGAGCCTGCTGCGCACCAGGATCGGGTTGCGCACGTGGCGCGGAATCCATTGGGCCGCTTACGGTTTGTGGCCCATCGCGCTCGTGCACGCGCTGGGCACCGGCACCGACTCGTTCAGCGCCTGGTTCCTCGTGCTCGCGATCGTCTGCGTCGCCGCTGTGCTCGGCGCGCTCGGCTGGCGGC
The DNA here is from genome assembly GCF_007713735.2 of Amycolatopsis acidicola. GTDB lineage: Bacteria > Actinomycetota > Actinomycetes > Mycobacteriales > Pseudonocardiaceae > Amycolatopsis_E > Amycolatopsis_E acidicola. Next base: position 36,047 of record NZ_VMNW02000074.1, read on the forward strand.
TGTCGGCCCGGTTCACCGAACGCCGGGCTGTCGCCCCCACGATGGAGGTCCGGGTATGACCGTCAGTCTCACCGAAGTCGCCGGACTGCTCGACGCGGCAGCGCCCGATCTCGAGGCGCACCACCGGATCAGCGGCCCGATCCCGTGGCAGTGCCCGCTGATCGACGAGCTGCGCGCGGCCGGACTCACCGGACGCGGGGGAGCGGGATTTCCCGTGTGGCGCAAGCTTTCCGTGGTCGCCGAGGGAGACGCGCCCGTCGTGATCGGCAACGGCGCGGAGGGCGAACCGGCCAGCAGCAAGGACGAAACGCTGCTGGCGCGGGCACCGCACCTGGTCCTGGACGGGCTCCAGCTTGCCGCGCAAGCGGTACGCGCGGGCGAGGCTTATTTGTACGTGTCCGCCCGGGTCTCGGATTCCGTGCGCGCGGCGCTCGCCGAACGCGCGATGCGTAACTGGGACGCGATTCCCGTTTCCGTCGTGCACGCGCCGGAAGCCTTCCTCAGCGGGCAGGAATCCGCTGTGGTGGCGGCGATCGAGGGGAAGGCGGCGCTTCCCGCGGACCGCGTCGAACTGACCGCGCGCTCGGGCGTGCACGGCAGGCCGACGCTGGTGCAGAACGTGGAAACCCTGGCGCACATCGCGCAGATCGCGCGTTACGGCGCCGAGTGGTTCCGCCGCCGGGGCACGGCCGAGGAGCCCGGCACGTTCCTCGTCACGGTCAGCGGCGCGGTGCGTGAACCGGGCGTGCACGAGGTCCCGCTGGGCACGTCGCTCGGAAAGGTGCTGGCGCTGGCCGGTGGTCCGTCGAGCGAACTGCGCGCGGTGCTCGTCGGGGGCTACCACGGCACCTGGGTCCCCGCGGCGAACTTCGGAATACCGTTGACACGCAAGGATTTGAGCGCGATCGGCGGGTCGGTCGGCGCCGGGGTGATGGTCGCGCTCGGCACCGGCCATTGTGGCCTGAAAGCGTCCGCTGAAGTCGCCGCTTATCTGGCCGCGCAGAGCGCCCGGCAATGCGGGCCCTGCCTGAACGGCCTGCCCGCGCTCGCGCAAACCCTGCAGGCGCTGGCCACCGGCGCCGGAACGGCCGAGCTGCCTGCCAGGGCCGCCCGCCTCGCCGACCTCGTCGAGGGACGCGGCGCCTGTCACCATCCCGACGGCACGGCCCGGTTCGTCCGGAGCACGCTCGCCGTCTTCGGCGACGAGATCGCCTGGCACCTGCGCGGGGAATGCGCGGGGAGGAGGACGAAATGACCGTGCGGCTGCACATCGACTGGACCGCGTGCGACGGCCGCGGGCTGTGCACGGAACTGCTGCCGGAGACGCTTTCCCGTGACCCGTGGGGATATCCGGTGCCGCGTGACCGTGCTCGCGAGACCACGATCCGCCCGGAGCTGGCCGAACACGCGAAACGCGCGGTGCGCCTGTGCCCCACGCTCGCTCTGCGGCTCAAGGGGGAGTAGACGGGCTGGGTCCCTTGCGGCTCAAGGAAGATCAACCGGCTGCAGTACCGTGGGCCGCGTGGCTGCCCGGTGCCGTCGGTCGGACCCGCTTCATCGTGTGGCGGTGTTTCAGCACTGTGGATCGCGTGGGTACCCGGCGCCATCGGTCAGACCCGCTCCATCGCGTGGCGATATGTCAGCACCGTGGACCGCGTGGCTACCCGGTGTCGCCCGTCAGACGCGCTTCATCGCGTGGCGATGTTCCAGCACCGTGGACCGCGTGGCTACCCGGTGCCGCCGGTCAGACGCGCTTCATCGCGTGGCGATGTTCCAGCACCGTGGACCGCGTGGGCTACCCGGCGCCATCGGTCAAACCCGCGCCATCACGTGGAACGTTTCACCATGAACCGAGTCAGGCGGGACATGGTGTTCGGCCAGTACGGCGCGCACCGTGTCCGCCAGCGGCGGCGGCACGCACAGGAACCACTCGTCCACCTTCGCCGGGTGGAGCCGGGCCGAGAGCAGGAACCGCAGCCTCGCGCTGTCGAGCGCGCCGGGCTGGTAACGCTCGAAACAAATGGCGAGCGCCGAGCCGATCGTGTCGAACGGGTTGCCCGTCCGCGCCGGCCGGAGGTCCGGGTCGCGCTCGTCGGTGCGGAAGTGCACCACTCGCAGCCGTCCCTCGAAACGACGCGTCAGCGCGCTCAGCTCCCTCGCGAACAAAGTGTCGGCGCCGGTGCGGTTGACGTAAAGCAGAGTGGCGCGGCAGCGGGGCGCGGTGGCCAGCGCGTGCCCGAGCATCGGCAGCACCGGCGCGATCCCGATCCCGGCCGCGATCGCGACGAAGTGCTTCGCCTCCCTGGGATCCGGCGTCAAGGTGAACGACCCCTCGGGCGGACGCACCTCCAGCTCGTCGCCGGGCGCCAGCACTTTCGTGGCGTGGTTGGACAACCAGCCGTCCGGCACCTGCTTGATCGCGAGACGCAGCTCCTCCTCGCCCGGCCGGGAACAGACGGCGTACTGCCTCTCCAGCAGCGCGCCCTCCACCCGCGTCCGCAGCGTGACGTGCTGGCCGGGGGAGAAGCGGAACTCCGCGCGCAGTTCCGGAGGCAACGCCAGCGACACCACGACGACGCGGTCGAGCGGCCGCTCCACCCTCGTCACGGCCAGCCGGTGGAATTCGCCTCCGCACGCCGGGGCGGGCGGGGGAGCCGCGTCCGGCTCGCGGTCCGCTCGCCACGCCTGCTGGTACCGATAGAACGGCAAGGACGGATACCGGCTGTGCACACTGTGATAACTGCACGCGTCCGGCGGCTGGTGGCGGGGGAACCAGTCGAACCACCACGAAGCGAGCAGCATCGTCAGCCGCTGCGGCAGCAGGTACACGAGCAGCAGCTCCCAGCCGTTCCCGGTGCCGGCCACCGCGGCGAGCGTGCCGGGCAGCAGCACGAGCAGCGCCAGCGACTCCGCCACCTCGGCCTGCGGCCGGTCCGCGGTCCGCTTGAAGTAGGCGAACGTGTGCCACAGATCGGTGGCCATCCAGCGCAGCGGCAGCTGCCAGCGGGGGCCGCGCAGGTTCCACGGGGTCAGGTGCCCGCTGCCGCCGTGGCGATGCTGTTCCAGGTGCAGGTAGCGGGCGGCGGGGAACGAGACGAACGCCGAGCTGAACAGGACCGCCACCCGGCCGAGCACGTCGTTCAACCAGGTCAGCCTGCCCGTCGCATGATGCGACGCCTCGTGCACGACCACGAACAGGCCGAGCATCGCGAGCATTTCCAGCGGGACCGTCAGCAGGGGCGTGGTGCCCTCGGCGAGCGTCAGCCATCCCGCGGAAACCGCCAGCGCGAGCGCGGCGCCGAACAGCACCAGCGTGGGCGTCACCACCGCCGGGACCTTCACCCGCGACCGGGGAAATGCCCGCGCCTCAACGGTTGTCACGTCCGGCTCCTCCACACGGGGGACCTGCTGCGAAGAATGTAGACAAAACCTTGAGGAATGTAAACTTTCGCGCCGGCCGGGCGCTCGCCGCAGGCCCGAGCCTGGCCTGTCAAGTGCCTGGCCTAGACTCGGACTTCGGGCACTTCGCGTGCCCGGTGTCCAGCAGCATCACCAACCCTGTACGGCTCGAGGAGAACACGTTGAAGAGCACCGTCGAGCAGCTCGGCCCGACGCGAGTCAAGATCAATGTCGAGGTGCCGTTCGACGAACTCAAACCGAACTTCGACCGCGCTTACCGCAAGATCGCCCAGCAGGTGCGCATCCCGGGCTTCCGGCCCGGCAAGGCGCCCGCTCGCGTCCTGGAAAGCCGGATCGGCCGCGCGCCGGTGCTCGATGAGGTCGTCAACGAGGCCATCCCGGCCAAATACATGGAGGCGGTGCGCGCCGGCGAGGTGCGCACGCTCGGCCAGCCCGACTTCGAGGTGACCAAGCTCGAGGACCGCGAGGTCCTGGAGTTCACCGCCGAGGTCGACATCCGGCCGGAGATCACCCTGCCCGAGTTCGACGGGCTCACCGTCAGCGTGGACGACGTCGAGGTCACCGACGAGGAGGTGGCCGCCGAGCTGGACCAGCTCCGGGCCCGCTTCGGCACGCTGACCGGCGTCGAGCGCCCCGCCGAGAACGGTGACTTCGTCTCCATCGACCTGTCCGCCACGGTCGACGGCGAGGAGGTCGAGGAGGCCTCGACCTCCGGGCTGTCCTACGAGATCGGCTCCGGCCAGCTCGTCGACGGGATCGACGACGCGATCATCGGGGCGAGCGAGGGCGAGACGAAGACCTTCACCACCCAGCTGGTCGCCGGCCAGTACGCCGGGCGTGACGCCGAGGTTTCGGTCACGCTGCAGAGCGTCAAGCAGCGCGAGCTGCCCGAGGCCGACGACGAGTTCGCCCAGCTGGCCAGCGAGTTCGACACGATCGACGAGCTCAAGGCCGACCTGCGCGAGCGGCTGGCGCGGATGAAGAAGGTCCAGCAGGGTGTCCAGGCACGGGACAAGATCCTCGAGGAACTCCTCGAGCAGGTCGAGATCCCGTTGCCGGAGAAGGTCGTCGAGGCCGAGGTGGAGAGCCGCAAGCACGACGCGGTGCACGACCTCGACCACAGCGAGGAGGCGCTGGCCAAGGTGCTGGAGTCGCAGGGCAAGACCCTGGAGGACTTCAACACCGAGGTGCAGACCGAATCGGAGAAGGCGGTGCGCACCCAGCTGCTGCTGGACACGATCGCCGACAACGAGCAGACCAGCGTCAACGACGCGGAGCTGACCGAGCGCATCATCTACCAGGCCCAGCGCTTCGGCGTCAGCCCGGACGAGTACGTGCAGCGGGCGCAGCAGTCCGGTCAGCTCTCCGCCATCTACGCGGACGTGCGGCGCGGCAAGGCGCTGGCTTCGGTCGTGCGGAAGGCGAAGGTCACCGACGCCTCGGGCGCCGAGATCGACCTCGAGGAGCTGTTCGGCCCCGGTGAGGACGAGGCTCCCGCCGCCGAAGCGGGCGAGGCAGGCGAGGCCACCGAGGCCGCTGAGACCGAGGTCACCGAGGTCGCGGAGTCCGGCGCGGAAAAGTAAAGCTCTCAGCGAACTTGGGCGGTGTCGGGCATTCCGCGCCGCCCAAGTTCGTTAGGGTCGGTTGCAAGATCTCATTGAGTACGGAAGTCCACAGTGGATCTCCGCGGGGATCCACGGCGGCGAAAAGGCAGGCAGACGTGACGCAGCACAAGCCCGAGGCGCGGACCAGCACCGCGGGGCTCAACCTGACCGACTCGGTGTTCGAGCGGCTGCTCGCCGAGCGCATCGTGGTGCTCGGTTCCGAGGTCAACGACGAGGTGGCGAACCGGATCACCGCGCAGCTGTTGCTGCTGTCCGCGGAGGACTCCGAGTCCGACATCCGGTTCTACATCAACTCCCCGGGTGGCTCGGTCACCGCGGGTTTCGCCATCTACGACACGATGCAGCTCATCGAGCCGGACGTGGCGACCTACGCGATGGGGCTGGCCGCCTCGATGGGGCAGTTCCTGCTCTCCTCGGGTGCGCCCGGCAAGCGCTACTCGCTGCCGCACGCCCGGATCCTGATGCACCAGCCCTCCGCCGGCGTCGGCGGCACCGCCTCCGACATCGCGATCCAGGCCGAGGTGTTCGGCAAGTGGAAGCAGGAGCTGGCGCGCATCACCGCCGAGCAGACGGGGCAGAGCATCGAGCAGATCATCCAGGACGGTGACCGCGACCGCTGGTTCACCGCCGAGGAGGCCCGCGAGTACGGCTTCGTGGACCAGGTGCTCACCAGGGACAACCAGCTCCCCTCGGCCAACGGCAGCCGCTGACCCGGGCGCGTAAGTAGGAGATAAGTCAATGAGTGAATTCAAGCTTCCGCAGTCCCGGTACATCCTGCCCTCGTACGTCGAGCGCACCAGCTACGGGATCAAGGAGTCCAACCCGTACAACAAGCTGTACGAGGAGCGCGTCATCTTCCTGGGCGTCCAGGTCGACGACGCCTCGGCGAACGACGTGATGGCGCAGCTGCTGCACCTCGAGCACGAGGACCCGGACCGCGACATCACGATCTACATCAACTCCCCCGGTGGCTCGTTCACCTCGCTGATGGCGATCTACGACACGATGCAGTTCGTCCGCCCGGACATCCAGACGGTCGCGCTGGGCCAGGCCGCCTCCGCCGCCGCGGTGCTGCTGGCCGCGGGCACCAAGGGCAAGCGGCTCGCGCTGCCCAACGCGCGTGTGCTGATCCACCAGCCCGCCACCGAAGGCACGTACGGTCAGGTGTCGGACCTGGAGATCCAGGCCAACGAGATCCAGCGGGTGCGCCGCCTGATGGAGACCACGCTGGCCAAGCACACCAACAAGACGCCCGACGAGGTCCGCGCCGACATCGAGCGCGACAAGATCCTGACGGCCGACCAGGCCAAGGAGTACGGGATCATCGACGAGGTGCTGCCCTACCGCAAGGCCTCCGACAGCTGATCCGGGCACTGTTTCGTCAGTGGCGAGCGCGGGAGAACCGCGCGGCCGGTCCCGGGCAGTGGGATCGGCTTCGCCACGGCGAAACACCGAGCCGCGGGCCTGGCCCGGTGCGTGTCGATCAGGGCGCGTACCGGGCCAAGGTCCTAGGCTGGCCCGCGCGGCAGCGCCGCCCGAGCGGTGCCAGGGTCTCTTGGCCACGTCTCGGGGGACCGATGGTCCTCCCGTCAGACGCGTCGGGCGGGTACCGTCAGAGGCGTTGCTGAAAGTTCCGCTGCCTCGGCGGCGAGGGCAGGTACACGGACAGGTGCGCCATCCGGCGCTCCGGAGGGGAACAGGTCTACGGTCATGGCACGGATCGGCGACGGCGGGGACCTGCTGAAGTGTTCTTTCTGCGGGAAGAGCCAGAAACAGGTGAAGAAGCTCATCGCCGGCCCCGGCGTGTACATCTGCGATGAATGCATCGACCTGTGCAACGAGATCATCGAAGAGGAACTGGCCGAAGCCGGTGACGTGAAGCTCGACGAGCTGCCGAAACCGTTCGACATCCACGAGTTCCTCGACCAGTACATCATCGGCCAGAGCGACGCCAAGCGCACGCTCGCCGTCGCGGTGTACAACCACTACAAGCGCATCCAGTCCGACGACAAGAGCGGCCCCAAGGACTCCAAGGACGAGCCGGTCGAGCTGGCCAAGTCCAACATCCTGCTGCTGGGCCCCACCGGATGCGGCAAGACCTACCTGGCGCAGACGCTCGCGAAGATGCTCAACGTGCCGTTCGCCATCGCCGACGCCACCGCCCTCACCGAGGCCGGGTATGTCGGCGAGGACGTCGAGAACATCCTCCTGAAGCTGATCCAGGCCGCCGACTACGACGTGAAGCGCGCCGAGACCGGCATCATCTACATCGACGAGGTCGACAAGATCGCCCGCAAGTCGGAGAACCCGTCGATCACTCGCGACGTCTCCGGCGAGGGCGTGCAGCAGGCGCTGCTGAAGATCCTCGAGGGCACCACCGCCTCGGTCCCGCCGCAGGGCGGGCGCAAGCACCCGCACCAGGAGTTCATCCAGATCGACACGACGAACGTGCTGTTCATCGTGGCCGGCGCGTTCGCCGGGCTGGAGAAGATCATCAACGAGCGGGTCGGCAAGCGGGGCCTCGGGTTCGGGGCGGACATCCGCACCCGCACCGAGATCGAGGAGAGCGACGTCTTCTCCGACACGATGCCGGAGGACCTGATCAAGTTCGGGCTGATCCCGGAGTTCATCGGCCGCCTGCCGATCGTGGCGAACGTGACCCACCTCGACAAGGACTCGCTGGTGCGGATCCTCACCGAGCCGCGCAACGCGCTGGTCAAGCAGTACAAGAAGCTCTTCGAGATGGACGCCGTCGAGCTGGAGTTCACCAAGACGGCGCTCGAGGCGATCGCCGACCAGGCGGTGCTGCGCGGTACCGGCGCCCGTGGGCTGCGCGCCATCATGGAAGAGGTCCTGCAGCCGGTGATGTACGACATCCCGAGCCGCAACGACGTCGCCAAGGTGGTCATCACCGAGCAGACGGTGCGGGAGAACGTGAACCCGACCATCGTGTCGCGTCAGCCTTCGCGCCGGCGTAGCACGGAGCGCGGCGAGAAGACCGCATAACTGACCGGTAGCCCGGACGGGCCAGAGCCCTGCTGGATAAACTGACTGGATGAGCGTCGAGGGGGCGGGTCCCCGCCAGGATGCCGACAACGGCAGCGCGGCCGAGGCCGCCGGCGAGGACAAGGTCATTCCGGAGGGCCGGGGTGACGTGCGCGGGATCAGTGATCTGACGTACCGGATCATCACCCCGTACCTGAAGGATTCACTCGTGCACCGCTGCGTCCAGGTGGTGCTCGTGGTGCTCGCCGTCGTGTGCCTGATCGCCACGGGCGTGCGGCTTTCCCCGTTGCCGCTGCTGCCGATCCCGTTGTTCGGGGTGGCCTACTACGCGCTGCGCCGGATGCGGACGGCTTCCTCGGACAGGCTGCTGGTGATCTGGGCGTCGACGCTGCTGGCCGCCGTCGTCGTCGGGTTCTGGTTCCTGTCGGTGGTCGGAACGTGGGTGTCCTGAACGGTTCCTAAACCGTGGGCACGTGTTTGCCGATGAAGCTCACGAAGCTGGGCACCACGGTGCGGTTGAAGGAATCGCCGTGTTTGCCGTGCGCGGTGTAGGTGATCGCCGGGTGGGTCGCGGCGTTGAACTGCCGCACGCCGGCGATGAACGAATCCTCCGTGCCGCAGTAGGTGGCCATGGGGATACCGGCCGTGGAGTCCAGGTGCTTCAACGGATCCAGCGACGACCATTCGGCCTCGTCGTGGAAGATGCCGCGCTTGGCCATTTCGGCCCAGGACAGGATCAGCGCCGGCGCGAGCAGCGCCAGTGCGCGCACCGGCTGGCTGTTTTCGGCGCGGCGGCGGGCGTAGAGCAGCCCGCCGAACCCGCCCATCGACATCCCGGTGCACGCGAACGGCAGCCCGTCCGTGCCGCCGAGGCCGCGCCGGCTGAGCCATTGCGGCACTTCCTCCAGCAGCATGGCCATCGGGTCGTCGCCGGGGTGGGCCTGGTGCCAGTAGTTGTCCCCGCCGTCGACGGCGACGAACCCGTAGGACGGTGACGCGTGCCGGGCGACCTGGCTGCTCAGCTCGGCGAGCGTGCCGGTGGGCGCGGCTGTGCGTGCGCGGCCGTGCAACCCGTGCAGCAGCAGCGACATCGGCAGGTTCTTCGGCGGGTTCTTGTTCGGCAGCAGCATGACGAGGTCGACCTGGCGGTTGCGCGCCTGCGACCAGACGCGCTCGACCTTCGCCACGCCGAGCTGGCTCACCGGGGTTGTCGACGTGACGCCCAGCGCGCGCTGCACCGCTTCACCGAACGGCAGCGCTCCCGTCGCGGTGGCGGCCGTGAACCCGGCGATGCCCAGCCCGGAACCTCCCGCGATCAGCAAGGATCTCCGGGACCACTGCCGCCGCGGCCGCTTCCCTTCCTGATCCACAGCGTCCATTGAACCAGCTCAGGACAACGCCGTCGCCGTCTCCAGCACTCTGTGCTCACCGGTGTAGAGGTTCATGCTTTCCCCGCGCAGGAACCCGACGAGGGTCATCCCGTTCTCCTCGGCGAGCTCCGCCGCGAGCGAGGAGGGGGCGGAAACCGCTGCCAGCAAAGGGATCCCGGCCATCGCGGCCTTCTGCACCAGTTCGAAGGACGCCCGCCCGGACACCATCAGCCCCACCTGGCCCAGCGGCACCCTGTTCTCCAGCAGCGCCCAGCCGAGCACCTTGTCCACGGCGTTGTGCCTGCCGACGTCCTCACGCACGGCGAGCAGTTCACCGTCCGAGGTGAACAGTCCGGCCGCGTGCAGCCCGCCGGTGCTGGCGAACACCCGCTGCCGGGCGCGCAGCTTGTCCGGCAGCCCGGCCAGCAGTTCCGGGGTGACCGAGAACGTGGAATCCCCTGGGGGGAAACGGGTTTTGAGCTTCACCGCGTCCAGGGCGGCCTTGCCGCAGACGCCGCAGGACGACGTCGTGTAGAAGTTCCGCTCCACGCCGGTCTCCGGCGGGGCCACGCCCTCGGCCAGGGTGAGGTCCAGCACGTTGTAGGTGTTGCGGCCCTGATCGTCGACACCATCGCAGTACCGCGCCGCGAACACGTCCGACGACGAGCCCAGCACGCCCTCCGAGAGCAGGAATCCGTGCGCCAGCTCCACGTCGTGCCCCGGGGTGCGCATGGTCACCGCCAGCGCCTTGCCGCCGACGCGGATCTCCAGCGGCTCCTCGGCCGCGAGTGAATCCGGCCGGCGGCGTTGTCCGCCGGCCGACAGCTTCCGCACCGGTCGCCGCACTGTGACGCGTCCCATGTCCGCTCCCTCCGAAACCGGTGTCCGAAAGTTCCACAAATGACTGGTGCGCCGCCACGCTTTCGGGACTAGATTGCACTCTCAATCACCAGCCTAGGGGAGCGTCACTGTGGCCGTCACCTTCCTGGACCGTGGACGCACGGTCGCGCCGGCGAACTGGAGTCGCTGGCTCATCCCGCCCGCCGCGCTGTCGGTGCACCTGGCGATCGGCCAGGCCTACGCGTGGAGCGTGTTCAAACCGCCGCTGGAGAAGTCGCTGAACCTGACCGGCACGCTCAGCGCGCTGCCCTTCCAGCTCGGCATCGTGATGCTCGGCCTGTCCGCCGCGTTCGGCGGGACGCTGGTCGAGCGCAAGGGGCCGCGGTGGGCGATGTTCGTGTCGATGACCTGCTTCTCCAGCGGGTTCCTGATCTCCGCGCTCGGCGCCGTCACTTCGCAGTACTGGCTGGTCGTGCTCGGCTACGGGCTGGTCGGCGGGATCGGGCTTGGCATCGGCTACATCTCGCCGGTGTCCACGCTGATCAAGTGGTTCCCGGACCGGCCGGGCATGGCCACCGGCATCGCGATCATGGGTTTCGGCGGCGGCGCGCTGATCGCGTCCCCGTGGTCGAGCCAGCTGCTGGAGACCTTCGGCACCGGCACGGGCGGGATCGCCACCACGTTCCTCGTTATGGGCGTGGTCTACGCGGTGTTCATGTCGCTGGGCGTGTTCCTGATCCGCGTGCCGGCCGAAGGCTGGCGGCCCGCGGGCTGGGAACCGCCGGCCGCCAGCGGCAACAAGCTCATGACGACGGCGAACGTGTCGGCGGCCAACGCGCTGAAGACGCCGCAGTTCTGGTGCCTGTGGGTGGTGCTGTGCTTCAACGTGACCGCGGGCATCGGCATCCTGGAGAAGGCGTCGCCGATGATCATCGACTTCTTCAAGCAGACCCCGGCCCCGGTGAGCACCGCGGCCGCCGCCGGGTTCGTCGCGCTGCTGTCGCTGACCAACATGCTCGGCCGGTTCGTCTGGTCGTCCACTTCGGACGTCATCGGGCGCAAGAACATCTACCGGTGCTACCTGGGCATCGGCGCGCTGCTGTACCTGGTCATCGCGCTCACCGGGAACTCGTCCAAGGTGATCTTCATCCTGTGCGCGATGGTGATCCTTTCCTTCTACGGGGCGGGTTTCGCGACGATCCCGGCGTACCTGAAGGACCTGTTCGGCAGCTATCAGGTCGGCGCCATCCACGGGCGGCTACTCACCGCGTGGTCGGTGGCCGGGGTGCTCGGGCCGCTGATCGTGAACGCGATCGCGGACAGCCAGAAGCGGGCAGGCAAGCAGGGTCCGGACCTTTACACGATGTCGTTCTACATCATGATCGCGCTGCTGGTGCTCGGCTTCATCGCCAACGAACTGGTGCGGCCGGTCAACGAGCGCTACCACGAACCGGCCGCGGCGCCGGGCAGGACCGCGGTCAAGGAGGCGGAATGAACGAGGGCGGGCGTCCGTGGCTGATGACCCTGGCGTGGCTGTGGGTCGGGTTGCCCTTCGCGTACGGGCTGTACGAGCTGATCCAGAAGATGGTGCAGCTCTTCGGAGGCTAGGTTCTGTTTTGTAAGTGGCGGAGCCGCTTGCGGTGGGCCGTCAACCGGCACCGCCGGGGGTTTGAATCGGTGGAGCCGCGCGGAGCGTGTCCGTTGAGGGCGGTGGCGGGCGGCGGGTGGGCGGTTCCTGGCGAGGAC
>NZ_VMNW02000075.1 GCF_007713735.2 Amycolatopsis acidicola
GGGTGGGACCGAGCGTGGGCGAGGTGCCCCCCTGCGGCACGGGCGAACACCTCGATACGAGCGGGAGACACGCGCGCGGGGAGCCAATGTGCGCCCGCGAGGGGCCAACTCGGCGACGGGAGGGGCCAACATGCCCGCGGGAGGGGCAAAAACGCCGCGTGGACGCGGCCAGGCCGGTTAGCTCCACTCCTTGAGCACGTCGTCCGCGAGCCACCGCACCACGTGCTCCGGGTAGGGCGGCGTCAGGCCGAGGATCACGTGCGGGAAGCCGGCGTCGAGGGCTTCGGCGATCGCGTCCCGCGTGGAGCCGGGCCGGTCATAGGAGACCGGCAGGAAGATCGAGCGGGTGATCTCCGCCGGGTCGCGGCCGATCTCCGCGCAGAACCCGTCCAGCATCGCGCTCCGGCTGATCGCGTCCGCGATGTCGCCGCCAGGGATGTTCCACACGTCGGCGTGCTCGGCGACCACGCGCAGCGTCGCCTTCGCGCGGCCGCCGATCACCACCGGCGGATACGGCCGCTGCACCGGCTTCGGATTCCCGAACGCCCCGGCCAGCTTCACGAATTCGCCGTCGAAGTCGAACGGCTCGTCCTCCGTCCACAAGCGACGGATGACCGTCAGCGCCTCGGCCAGGCTCGCGACGGCATCTCCCGCGCCGTCGTAACGCAAACCGTGCGCGTCGTACTCGCGCCGGGCCATCGGCAGGCTCGGCCGCGAACCCGCGCCGATGCCGAACTCCAGCCGTCCGCCCGAAACCACGTCGACGGTCGCCGCGATCTTGGCGAGCATCGCGGGCGGCCGGAAGCGGTTGCTGGTCACCAGCAGGCCGAGCCGCAGCCGCCCGGTCTGGGCCGCGAGCGCCGAAAGCAGTGTCCAGCCCTCGAAAATCGGCCCGTCCAGGCTGCCGGCGATGGGCAGCAGGTGGTCGAACAGCCAGGCGTGCCCGATCTGCGGGATCTGGTCGGCTTCCCGCCACACTCGCAGGACCTCGTCGTAGCCGGCCTGCATCGGCGCCGTCATGATCCCGAACGACGGTTTCCCGTTCATACCAACGGATCCTCTCTCTAGCGGCGACGCAGGGACGCGTCGAGCAGCGCGGGCGGGGTGTCGATCTTCTCCTCCGGGGCGAGGTCCAGGCCGGGGGCGACGATCTCGTCGACGGCGTCCAGCACGTCGGAGGACAGCACGGTGTCCGCTGCCGCCAGCTGCGAGTGCAGGTGGTCCAGCGTGCGGGGGCCGATGAGCGCGCTCGTGACGGCCGGGTGCGCGGTGACGAACCCGAGCGCGAGCTGGATCATCGTCAGCCCGGCGTCGTCGGCGACCTTGGCCAGCAGCTCGACGGCGTCCATCCGCGCGCGGTTGGCCGGGAACGACAGGTCGAAGCGCTGGGGGAGCAGCGTGGAACGGTGCGTGGAGATCTCGCGGTCCGCGCGCACGGCGCCGGACAGCCAGCCCGAAGCCAGCGGGCTCCACGCCAGCACGCCGAGCCCGTACTCCGCGGTCACCGGCAGCACGTCCTTCTCGATCCCGCGCTGCAGGATCGAGTAGCTGGGCTGCTCGGTGACGTACCGGCTCAGCCCGTGTTCGCGCGCGGCCCACTGGCCTTGCACGATCCGGTAGGCGGGGAAGGTGGACGAGCCGAAGTAGCGGATCTTCCCGGCGCGCTGGAGATCGGTCAGCGCGGACAGGGTCTCCTCGTCGCTGGTCGCCGGGTCCCACCGGTGGATCTGGTAGAGGTCGACGTGGTCGGCGCCGAGGCGGCGCAGGCTGTTGTCCAGTTCGGTGACCAGCCAGCGGCGCGAGGCGCCCTGGCGGTTGCCGCCTTCGCCCATCGGCAGGCCGGCCTTCGTGGCCAGCACGACTTCGTCCCTGCGGCCGGCGATTGCCTTGCCCACCAGGGTTTCCGACTCGCCGGCGCTGTAGAAGTCGGCGGTGTCGATCAGGTTGACGCCGGCTCCGAGCGCGGCGTCCACGATGGCGGTGGCGTCGTCCTGCGTGGTGCGGCCGTTCGCGCCGAAGTTCATCGCGCCGAGCGCGAGGGTGCTCACCTGGACGCCGGTGCGCCCGAGGGTGCGGTACTGCATGAGGGGTCTCCTCCGGACGGGATGAAAGGATCACGGGCGGTGGTGCCCGGCAGGGTGGCCTGGCATCATGGGTAACCGGAACCGTGCTCCACCTAATATACGGAGCAGTGTTCCGCTTGGCAAGTGCTAGGAGGACGGCGCATGGCGGACGGGAAAGAGGAACGCGCCCCGCGCAAGCGGGCCGACGCGCGGCGCAACGAGCAGAACCTGCTCGACGCGGCCGCCGCCGTGTTCGTCGAGTCCGGCGTGGACGCGCCGGTCCGCGAGATCGCCAAGAAGGCCGGCGTCGGGATGGGCACGATCTACCGCCATTTCCCGACCCGCTCGGACCTCGTGATCGCGGTGTTCCGGCATCAGGTCGACGCCTGCGCGGAGGCGGGCCCGGTGCTGCTGGCGGAATGCGCCACGCCGTACGAGGCGCTGGTGCGCTGGGTCGACAAGTTCGTCGACTTCCTGATCACCAAGCACGGGCTGGCCGGGGCGATGCAGTCGGGCGACGCCCGGTTCGGGCCGCTGCACGCCTACTTCCTGGAGAACCTCGAACCGGTGTGCGCGAAACTGCTCGAAGCCGCCGCGGACGCCGGTGAGGTGCCGCGGGACCTGGCGCCTTTCGCGCTCCTGTACGCCATCGGGAACCTGTGCGCCGGGGACGGCAACGACCCGCGCTACGACACCCGCCGTCTCGTCGGGTTCTTCGTCGCCGGCCTCCGCGAGCGCTGACTCAGGTCCAGGGCTTGCCCGCGAGCAGGGCGAGATGCAGTGACACCAGCGTGTCTTCGAGGTCCGGCAACGCCGGGTGTCCATTGTGGACGGCCGCGCGGACCAGTTCGGTGGTGGCGCCGACGGCGGCGTGGAACGCCTCCGGCGGCACGGCGGGCACGCTCGGGTCGAGACGCCGGGCGCGCCGGTGCCAGCTCTCGTTCAGCAGCGCGTACGCGTGCTGCGCTTCGACCGAACGGCCGATCGCCATCGGGCCCGCCCCGGGCAGTTCGAGGTAGAACACGCGCGCGAACTCGGGCTCGTCGGTGAGGAACTCCAGGAACGCCCGGCAGGACACGCGCAGCACTTCCTCGGGCGGCGTTTCCGGGGGCAGCGCGTGGGTTCTCGCCCGGATGTGGCCGATCAGCAGCTGCCGTCCGTGCAGCGCGGCCTCCAGCAGGCAGCCGGCCTTGTCCGTGAAATGCGCGTAGAACGCGGCCCTGGACACCTTCGCCCGGCTGACCACTTCCGCGATCGTCAGGTTGGGGTAGCCGTTCTCCGCGGCCGCGGAGATGATCGCGCGGATGAGCCGCTCGCGCTGGGCGGCGCGCACCGCGTCGGCGGGCAGGCTCGCCCGTCCCCGCGGCAGGCCCGGACTGCGCTCGTGCGTCCGTGCCAGTGATCCCTCTTGCTTCATCAGGCCCCTCGCTTCTAAAGTACCCGTTCGTACCTCTGAAGACCGGCAAGTGACGGGACAAACGGACAGGCCGAGCGTAACCGCAGTTCGCGCGGGCGACGGCCCGGCCGTGGACGCACCCGGGGTTCTCGACGAAGCGAGCCGAAGGAGGCGGTCGTCATGGCCGCAGGCGTCACGGACACCGAAATCCGGCCGGAAGGCGGCGGGGGTCTTTCCCGCCTGCTCTGGCACCGGCAGCTCGATCACTATCCCGGCACCGCGCGGCGCTTCACGTGCCTCGCGATCGCGGTGCTGGCGACGATCGTGCTCTACTACGAGCTCTACGTCCCGGGCGCGGTGTCTCCCGCGATCATGGCGCATTTCGGGATGTCCTTCTCCACCTACGTCTACATCACCGCGCTGGGCAACTTGATCGGCGCGTTCGCGTCACTCGTGGCCGGGCTCGCCGACCGGTGGGGCCGCGCGAACCTCGTCGTCTACGGGCTCGCGGTCACCGGGCTGCTGGTGCTGTTCGGGCTGCCCAACGCGCCCAACGGCGCGGTCTTCGCGGTGCTGTTCGTGTTCGTGGCGTTCGTCGAAGGCATCATCCTCGTCGCCACGCCCGCGCTCGTGCGCGACTTTTCCCCGCAGCTGGGCCGCGCCTCGGCGATGGGGTTCTGGACGCTCGGCCCGGTCGTCGGCAGCCTCGTGCTCGCCGAGGTCTCCAGCCACACCGTCGACGCGCTTCCCGCGTGGCAGAGCCAGTTCGTCATCTGCGGGATCGTCGGGCTGGTCATGTTCGTGATCGCGCTGTTCGGGCTGAAGGAGCTCTCGCCGCGGCTGCGCGACCAGCTCATGGTCAGCATGCGCGACCGCGCTCTGGTCGAGTCCCGCGCCAGGGGCATCGACGTCGAGGAGGGCCTGCGGCACCCGTGGCGGCAGATGCTGCACCTGGACATCATCGGCTCGGCGTTCGCCATCGCGGTGTTCCTGATCATCTACTACACCGCGGTCGGGTTCTTCACCGTCTACTTCACGACGATCTTCGGCTTCTCGCTCGCCGACGCGAACGGGCTCGGGAACTGGTTCTGGGCCTTCGACGCGGTCGCGCTGATCGCCGTCGGCATCGCGTCCGACGCGCTGCGGGTGCGGAAACCGTTCATGGTCGTCGGCGGGGCAGGCGCGATCGTGATGACGCTGATCTTCGCGTCGCGCACGTCCCATCCGGATACCGGGTACTACACCTTCGTCTGGATCATCAGCCTGCTCGCGGTGTTCATGGGCATCGCGTACGCGCCGTGGATGGCGAGCTTCACCGAGACCGTCGAGCGGCGCAACCCCGCGCTCACCGCGACCGGGCTCGCCGTGTGGGGCTGGATCGTGCGGATCGTGGTGGCGGTTTCGGTTGCCGTGCTGCCGTTCGTGGTCAGCTCGATGTCGCCGCTGGTGGAGCACGGCACGAAAGTCTCGGAGCTGAGCGCCGAGTACGCCCCGCAGCTGCGTACGCTCGCCGCCGTCGACCCCGCGACGCAGGCCGCGCTGAGCGCGAACCCGGCCGACCCGGTCGCGGGAGCGCGCGCCGTCGGCGAGATCGCGGCGGCGGAGAAGATCACCCCGGCCGAGGCGACCGCCCGGCTGCGGGCCGTGGCCGCGATCCCGGCGGAGGATCTGGCCTACCTCTCCGAACACGGGCAGTCCGTCAAGGACGCCGCCGCGGCGACGCCGGGCCAGTGGCAGAACTGGTGGTGGGTCTGCGTGGGCGGTGAGGTCGTGTTCCTGCCCCTGATCCTCGTGATGGCAGGCCGGTGGAGCCCGCGCCGCGCCAAGGAGGACCTCGAACGGCACGAAGCCCAGGTGCAGCGCGAACTCGAAGCGCTGCGAGAAGGAGGAAAGTGAGTTTCAACCTTGCCACTATGCTGACCGAATCCCGGTCGGGCAGCCCGGACAAACCGTTGTGTCACTTCGGCGATCTCACGTTCAGCTACGCGCAGGTCGACGAAATCTCGGGGCGGGTGGCGGCGAGCTTACGCGGGCTCGGCCTGGCGCGCGGCGACAAGGTCGCCGTGCACCTGCCGAACCTGCCGCAGTTCCTGTTCAGCTACTTCGGGATCCTCAAGGCCGGACTGGTGATGGTGCCGCTGAACCCGTTGCTGCGGGCCGCGGAGATCGCCTACCACCTCGAGGACTCCGGCGCGAAGGTGCTGGTGACTTATCAGTCCTTCGCCGCCGAGGCGGTGAAGGCGGCGTCCGAAGTGGACGGTGTGACGACGTTCGTGGTGACGCTGCCGGGTTCGGATCAGCCGCTCGACGGCACCCGCCATTACGACGAGCTGTACGCGGCGGAGAACACCGGGGACGTCGAGCCCGCCAACGCCGACGACACGGCGGTGCTGATCTACACCAGCGGCACGACGGGGCACCCGAAGGGCGCCGAACTCACGCATTTCCAGCTGTACATGAACTGCACGGTCAGCGGTGAGCTGTTCGGGTTCCAAGACGATGACATCGGGGTGGCGGTGCTGCCGCTCTTCCACGTCTTCGGCCTGTCCAGCGTGCTGAACGTCTGCGTGCGCTTCGGCGGGACGATCGTGCTCATTCCCCGGTTCGAGGCCGGGACGGTGCTGGACGCGATCGAACGCCACCGCTGCACGGTTTTCGCCGGGGTACCGACGATGTACTACGCGCTGGCGCACGAGGATCTGACCGGGCGCGACGTGTCCAGCCTGCGTGTCGGTTCGTCCGGCGGGGCGGCGATCCCGGGCGAGACCATCCGGCTGTTCGAGGAGAAGTTCGCCGGCGTCGTGATCCTGGAAGGCTACGGGCTTTCCGAGACCGCGAGCACCACCACCTTCAACATCAGCGCCGAGCAGCGGAAGGTCCTCTCCATCGGCAAGCCCATCTGGGGCGTGCAGGTGCGTGTCGTCGACGAGGACGGCACCCCGCTGCCGCCGGGGCCGGACAACGTCGGCGAGATCGTGATCCGCGGGCACAACGTGATGAAGGGCTACCACAACCGTCCCCAGGAGACGGCCGAGGCGTTCCGGGGCGGCTGGTTCCACACCGGGGACCTCGCCTACGCCGACGAGGACGGCTACCTGTTCGTCGTGGACCGCAAGAAGGACCTGATCATCCGCGGTGGGTACAACGTCTACCCGCGCGAGATCGAGGAGGTGCTCTACACGCACCCGGCGATCGGCGAGGCGGCGGTGATCGGGCGTGCCGACGACAAGCTCGGCGAGGAGGTGGTCGCGATCGTCAGTCCCGCCTCGGACGCCCCGGTGGACACCGCCGCGGTGATCGAGTACTGCCGTGAGCGGCTCGCGTCCTACAAGTACCCGAGGGAGGTGCGTGTCGTCGCGGAGCTTCCCAAGGGCCCGACCGGGAAGATCCTCAAGAAGGAGCTTCGCTGAGTCCTTGGTACGCAAGGGAAAGCGGGGCCGTCCTGCCGGGCGGCCCCACCGTCCACTGTGCTCAGCTGGCCAGGAAGGTCCGGACCGCGTTGAGCACGCTCGTGTCGGTCAGGTACCCGATGTGGGTCTGGCACACCACGTAGTTGTTGGCCGCGCCGTTGAGCGTCGTGCTGGTGTAGGGGATGATCACGCCGTCGCAGGGGGAGTACCAGGTCGCGTACTTCGTCGCCCCGGGCGTCTCGTCGCCGGACGTGACCGTGGTGATGAAGGACGAACCGGGGTACATCTCCTGGCAGGACGTGTAGATCAGGCAAGCCGAGGCGTAGGTCGTGCCGTGGTTGGCGCCCGCGATCGAGGCCAGGTGCCCGACGTTGGCCGTGCCGCCCAGCTCGTGCAGGTACCAGTCGCTGACCAGCCCGCCCATCGAATGGTTCACGATGTCCACTTTGGACGCGCCGGTCTTCTGCTTGACCTGGTTGATGTAGCTCGCCAGGCCCTGCGCGCTGGTCTTGTTGGACTGGGACCAGTTGTACTCGTAGGCGTAGAGTTCGTTGCTGCTGTAGCCGTTCGCGAGGAACAGGGACTCCGCGGTGGCCCAGTTGGACGCGCTGCCGGTGTACCCGTGCACGAACACGACCGGGTTGTGCGTGGCGGCATGGGCCGGCGCGGCGCCGAGGCCGAGGACGAGCAGCGGGAGCGCGAGCAGCGCGCCGATGAAGCGACGCATGGAACCTCCTCGTTGAGGGACAGGGGTTTTCCAGTGTCGCGGCGGGAAGTCACGGGGACATCGGTGAAATGGCCAGTCGGGCACCGGTGCCCCTTCCGTGCGGAGAGCGGAATCGGCACCATGAAAGCATGTTCGGCGAAAAGGTGCTGGGCCGCGACCGGGAGCTGACGCGGCTGCGGGAGGCACTGGAGCTGGCGCGCGGCGGCCAGGGCACGGCGATCGCGATCGTCGGCGGCACCGGGCTGGGCAAGACCACCCTGCTGTCCGCGCTCGTGCCCGGCGACCTTCCGGTGTGGCGGACCTGTGGTGAGACAACGGAAACCTCGCTCCCGCTGGCCGGGCTGCACCGTCTGAACCGGACCCTGACCCCGGCGCTGCCCGGGGGCCGGTTCGCCCGGTGCGTCGCGGTGCACGAGAAGATCGCCGCCGCCGGGCCGTTGCTGTGCCTGATCGACAACGCCGATCTGCTCGACGAAGCCTCACGCGAAGTGCTGACGTTCGCCGCGCGCCGGCTTTCCGGGCTGCCGGTGCTGATGGTGTTCACCGCCCGCGAAAGCCTCGGCGGGATCACCGAAATCCGGCTCGGGCCGCTGGAACCCGAGACCAGCGCCCGGTTGCTGCCGAACGAACCGGAGCTCGTGGAGCTGGCTTCGGGTAACCCGCTCGCGCTCGCCGAGTTCGGCCGCCGCGCCACGCTGCCGCGGCACAGCAGGCTGCGCGTGGCGATCCGCGCCCAGCTGCGTGATCTTCCCGATGCCGCAAGGACATTCGTGCTGATGGCGGCGCTGGACGACCGGCTGGAGGTCGACACGCTGGTGCGCGCGGCGGCCGAGGCGGATCTGGACCTGCGCGCGGTGGAGGCGGCCAGGGAAGCGGGCCTGCTGACCGTGGACGGGGACGCGGTCACGCTGGCCGACGAGCTCGTCCGGTATCTGGTGCGCGCGGAAATGGCGCTGGTGGACCGAAGAGCGACGCACCGGCTCCTCGCGAGCGTGCTCGATCCCGAGCGGCACAAGCTGCGGCGCATCTGGCACCGGCTGGCGCTCGCGGGCGGCACGGAAACGGCGGAGCTGACGGAAGCCGCGGCCTCGGCCGCCGAGGCGGGGGAGCATCTGGCTGCCGCGGACGCGTACGAGCGCGCGGCAGAGCTGACGCCGCAGCGAAGCCTGAAGGCGCGGCACCTGCTCGCCGCGGCCGACGACTGCATCCTCGCGGGACGGCCGCACCGGGCACGGGTGTTGCTGCGCCGGAGCCGTCCGCTGCTCGACACCGCCGAGCTGCGGGGCCGCACGGATCTGTTGCACGGGCAGATCGAGCTGCACACCGGAATGCCCGCGGTGGCGGCACAAACCTTGGTCACGGCGGCGGACCTGCTCGCCTGCCCCGACCGCGAGGCCGCCGTCCGCGCGCTGATGCTGGCGGGCGAAGCGAGTTGCGTGGCCGGGGATTCGGAGCGGTACTTCGCGATCGCCGCGCACGCGGCGGGGATGCGTCAGCCCGACGACCCGCCCGCGATCCGTTTGGTGCTGGACCATTTCGCCGGGATGTCCGCGTCGTTCGCCGGCTCGCATTCACGGGCGGCGGGGCCGTTGCGCCGCGTCGTGGGCCTGGCCGAGGTGGTGGGGGACCCGGCCGCGAAGATCTGGGCGAGCCAAGCCGCGTACACCCTCGGGGACGCCGCGAAGGCGCATGAACTCGCCGTCGCCGCCGTGACCGGCGGGCACGCCGCGCTCGTGCCGTGGGCGCTGGTGTACGTCTCGATCACGGAACTGTTGCAGGACAGGCTTTCCTCGGCGCTGGCCAGTTCCGAGGAAGGCGTGCGGCTCGCGAAGTCGCAGGGACAGCCCAATGCCGCGATCGACCACCTGACCTTGCTGGCGCTGGAAGCCGCGCTGCGCGGCGACGGCGAGACGACGCGATTGCGGCTCGACGCGGCCGCACGCGATGTGGCGCAACGGGGTTTGGGCAGGCCGGGCGCGTGCAGCTCGTGGGCGTCGGCGTGCGTGGACCTGGCGGACGACCGGCCGGAGGACGCGCTCGACCGGTTCCGGCTGATGGCGGCGGGAGCCGGGCCGGTGCATCCCGGCATCCGGGCGATGGCCACCCCGCATTTCGTCGAGGCCGCCGCGCGCTGTGGCCAGCGGGCGAAGGCGCGCGCGGCGCTGAAACCGTTCGAGGACTGGGCGCGTAGCACGGGAAGCGCGGCGCGGCTGGCGTTGGCGCACCGCTGCCACGCGCTCCTGGCAGGCGACGATCCCGAGGCGGACGAGCACTTCCGGGCCGCGATCGAGTTGCACCGCACCAGTCACACGGCGTTGGAGCTGGCGAAAACCGAGCTGTTCTACGGGTACCGCCTGCGCCGCAACCGGAAGAACCGCGCGGCGCGGGAACTTCTGCGTGACGCGTGGAAGATCTTCCGGCACTACGACGCCCCGCGCTGGGCGGACCGCGCGCAGGCGGAACTGCGGGCGGCGGGGGAGTCGGTGCCCCAGCCGGACCAGGACGCGCAGGCGAGCCCGGCCGAGCTGACGCCGCAGCAGCTGCAGATCGCGCGCCTCGTCGCGGAAGGCGCGACGAACCGGGAGGTGGCGGCGCAGCTGTATCTGAGCCCCCGCACGGTGGACCACCACCTGCGGAACATCTTCGCGCGGCTCGGGGTTCGGTCGCGGGTGGAGTTGACGGGGATGCTCAAGTAACCCCTTGAGCGACAAGGAAAAGCCCGCCCCCGCACGGGGGACGGGCCGGTCGCACCTCCTTTACCGGGTCACGAGGTCTTCGGGGTCAGGGTGACGTCGATCGTGTTGCCGTCGCCGGTGGCGAGCGCGCTGATCAGGTCGTTCAGCGCCCCGCAGCCCTTGAGCTTCGCGATCGAGTACGTGCCGGTGAGCGCGCCGCCCGCGAGCGGGTCGAATCCCGCGCCGGACTTCAGCGCGATGTCCGAGGGGCTGGAGGTCTGGCAGTTCGGCGTCTTGCTGATCGGGAAGCCGAACACCTTCACCACGGGCAGCTTGATCGTGGTCTTGCTGTCCGAGCTGAGCACACCGCCCGCGAGCGTTCCGGTGGTCTGCCCCTCCTGCGCGAACCGGGCGTTGGCGGTGATCGGGATGAACTTGAACAGCGAGGCCTTGATCGTCGCCGGGTCGAGCGTCAGGTCCGCGGTGAACGCGCCGGTGGCGAGGTCGAGGTTCGCGTCGATGCCGCCGGTGAGCGGGACCGTCGCGCCCAGGCTCTTCAGTTTCGTCGAGCCCTTCAGCGCGTAGCCGTAGGCGATCCCGCCGCCACCGGGCTCCGAGGTGGTGGGCTCGGTCGTCGTGGGCTCGGTGGTCGTCGGCTCCGTCGTGGTGGGTTCGGTCGTGGTCGGCTCGGTGGTCGTCGGTTCCGTGGTGGTCGGTTCCGTCGTCGTGGTGCCGCCCTGGATGTCGATCGTGGCGAGCGTGTTGTTCTGGCCGGCGACCTGGGTGCACGCCGAGTCGAAGGTGCCGAGCCCGGTGTCGGTGCCGTCGGCCTTCTTCGGGTGCAGGGTCAGGTTGATGTCCCCGACCGTGATGGTCGCCGTGCCGGCCTGGGTGAAGGTCAGCGAAGGCGCGGAACCGGTGGCCGTCACGTCGAAGGTGCCCGAGGCGGGAACCGGGGTGACCGGGATCGTCGCGGGCACGGTCACGGGGATGGTGGCTTCCGGCGCGGTCACGGTGGAACCGGCCTGAGCGCTGCCTTCCACGGTCGCGGCACCGACGAGGGCGAGGCCCTGGGTCGCGGTGGCCGGCACCGTCGAGACAGTGGTGACGTCGAACGCCGGGGTCGGTTCACCGACGGTCGCCGTCGCCGGGACGTCCGCGCTGATCTTGACCGACAGCTGCTGCGTCCCGATCAACGGAAACGGGCAGCTGTAGTTCAGCGTCAGCGAAACCGGGGCGGCGGAACCCGTGCCCGCGCCCAGCAGGACGGCGGTGACCGCGGTTCCGGCCACCACAAGGCCGGAAGTGGCCGCGGCGGCCCATTTCTTCGTTCTTCTTCGATTGCTCACACTGCTCCTCCGGGGTATCTGCGGTGATACTCGGACCAATTGAGGAATGGGTGCTCCGGCTGAGCTACCGGTGAGTAAGCTAAGCCCGGGAAAAGCGATTCGCAAGGCGCGGGAAAAAGCGCGGAACGAAGTTGTCACCGCGCCCAGCGCCCGCCCGGCCGGGACTGGCATCCGGCCGCTAACCCGGCGGGCCCGGCGGCCGCGGGCACTCACCGGCGCGGCGAGAAGCTCACCGGTTCCCGGCCCCGGCCCGGGAAAAACCGCCCGATTCGTTGACCATCCGCCAGAAGTCTCCGTAGGTTCGGCAGAATGCCTGACTGCGTGACCTTCGAGGAGGACCTCGGCCACCCCAGGACCGACGTCTGGAAGATGATCGCCGCGCCTGAGCTGTACCCGCGGTTCTTCCGCGGCGTCGGGGCCTGCGACCGGCTCAGCGGCTCCGGCCGCGGGGCCCGGTACCGCCTGCGTGCCAACATCTGCGGCGAGGCCGTCGAGCACGAGCTCCGTGTCCTGCTCAGCCGCCGCGACGAGCAGTTCGTGCTGGACAGCGACCCGGACACGGCGGGCTGCATCTCGGTGCAACTCGTCGACGCGGGCCCGGGCCGCACCACCGTGAAATGCATCTTCTTCCGCCCCGCCGGCGGTTCCCGGCTGACCGCGAACGAGTTCCGGCACTGGGTGCGCGACGGACTGGCCAGGATGGGCCGTTATCTCGCGGGCGATCCGGAGCCGCTGCCCGCCGCCCGCCCGGCCGGTGCCCTGCAGGTGGCGAACACCTTGGTACAGGCCGGGATCCTGCTCCCGTCGAGGCCGGACAAGGTGATCCGCCAGATGCGCGCGCTCGCGCGCTGGGGCGCGACGCTCGCCGGGGGCTACACGGCCGCGGCCGCCCGGGAACCCAAGGGCGTCGCGGTGATCGACGAGGACGGCGAGGAGCGCACGTTCGCGGAGCTGTCCCGGCGGGCGGACAGGCTCGCGTCGGTATTGGAAAAGATGGGGGTGGGCGACGAGCGCAAAGTGGCGCTGCTGGCCCGCAACCACGCCGCGTTCGTGCACGTCCTGCTGGCCTGCGGGAAACTCGGCGTGGACGTGCTGCTGCTGAACACCGGCCTCGCCGAGCCGCAGGTCACCGATGCCGTGCGGCGTCAGGGCGTGCGGGTGCTGATCGCCGACGACGAGTTCACGCCACTGCTGGTCAACCTGCCCGAATCCGCCGCCTGGCTCAGTTCCGGCACGCTCGACGCGCTCATCGACCAGGCTGAGGACGCGACCTTCGAGCCGCCCGAGAAGCCGGGCAGGCTGGTGGTGCTCACTTCGGGTACCACGGGCACGCCGAAGGGCGCGCGCCGCCCGACGCCCAAGGGGCTCGGCGCCGCCGTGGCGCTGCTGTCGCGGATCCCGCTGCGCGTCGGGGAGCGGATGCTGATCTCGACGCCGCTGTTCCACACCTGGGGGCTTTCCGCGCTGCAGGTCGGCATGCCGCTGCGGGCCTGCCTCGTGCTGCAGCGCCGGTTCGACGCCGAGGAATGCCTGCGCGCGATCGAAGAACACCGGGTGACCACGATGTTCGCGGTGCCGGTGATGCTGCAGCGGATGCTCGCGCTGCCACCGGAGGTGCGCGAGGAGTACGACACCTCGAGCCTGCGGATCGTGGTCAGCAGCGGCTCGGCCCTGCCCGCGGCGCTGGTCACCGGGTTCATGGACGCGTTCGGCGACGTGCTCTACAACTTCTATGGCTCCACCGAGGTTTCGGCCGCCGCCGTCGCGACCCCGGAAGACCTGCGCACCGCGCCGGCGACGGCAGGGTACCCGCCGCTGGGCTCCCGCCTCGCGGTGCTCGGCCCGAGCGGGGAACCGTTGCCACCAGGGGAAATCGGCTGGATCTACGTCGGCAACGACCTGCTCTTCGACGGCTACACCGACGGTTCGCGCCGCGAGATCCGGCACGGGCTGAT
This sequence comes from Amycolatopsis acidicola, assembly GCF_007713735.2. Lineage (GTDB taxonomy): Bacteria > Actinomycetota > Actinomycetes > Mycobacteriales > Pseudonocardiaceae > Amycolatopsis_E > Amycolatopsis_E acidicola. The sequence goes on from NZ_VMNW02000075.1 coordinate 13,576, forward strand.
GGACACCGGCGATCGCGGTTACCTCGACGCGGACGGGCGGCTGTTCGTCTCCGGCCGCAACGACGACATGATCGTCTCCGGCGGCGAGAACGTGTTCCCGCGCCCGGTGGAGGAGGCGCTGGCGACCCTCCCCGGGGTGCTCGACGCGGCGGTGATCGGTGTGCCCGACGACGAGTACGGGCAGCGCCTTGTCGCGTTCGTCGTCGCGCATCCGGCGGCCCGCCTCGACGAGGACGTGGTGCGCGACTACCTCCGTCATCGCGTCGCGCGCTTCGCGATGCCGCGTGAGGTGATCTTCATCGACGAGCTGCCGCGCACGCAGACCGGGAAGGTGCTCAAGCGCGTGCTGTTCGAGGACGGCTGGCTGGCGGGCAACAGCCGCTTCGGGTAGGCCCCTGGCCCGCGGCGGAGGGTGCGGACCGCGCCCTCCTGGCAAACCCGCCCGCGGCTGACAGAAAACGCTTACCCGGCCGCTGACGAAACTGTCAAAAACACCGGCGACCACGATTCCCGTGACAACACCGGAAACGCCGGCACGCAGTTTCGTGACAAGAATCCCGGCTATTTCCGGAACTGCCGGAACGATCATTGTGGGCGGGAACTACGCGCCGGTAACGTCGCCCGGGTCCAGCATTTTCTCGTTCCCGGGATTCCGTTGATGCGTTTCGTTTCCGCGCCCCGCGCCGTCGTCGCCGTGGCGGGCCTGGCCGCCGTGGCGGCGGCCCTGCTGCCCGCGGTGCCCGCTGCCGCCGGGCCCGCGTCGAGGGCGGGCACCAGCGCGTGCGGGAGCACCTCGGTGCCGGCGTCGTTCAGCGCCACTTTCCCCGACTCGGTCGCCGCTGGTACCCAGGTGGTGGCCTCGGGCCCCGCGGTGACGCTCGTGATCCCCGCCGACGCGGTGACGGCGCTCCGAACGGCGGGCGGCACCACGGTCGACGCCTCCGCCGCGGTGAGCCTCACCGTGTCGCGGAACGGGGCCGGTACGGCGCTCCAGGTGTCCGGACTGTCCACAACGGACATCGCGCTGCCGGAGTCCGGGGACCTGCGGATCACCCTCACCGGCGCGGTGCCCGCGTTCGCGGTGAGCGCGCAGGCCACCGTCGCGCTGGCCTCGCTTACGCCGAAGATCGTGGTACACCAAGGGGAAACGACCCAGGACCTGGGCTGCGCGGCCGATCCCGCCGCAGCCGGGGACCTCGCCACGATCGCCGTGACGAGTACCGCCACCGCCGCGCCCGCCATCCCGGCAATCCAGGCCGCCGCCGAGGACGCGGCACCGCTGCTGACCGCGCATTTCCGGGTGGACACCACCTCGCGGATCGCCAAACTCGGCTCGGATCTGGTGGCGGGCAACGGAACCTTCGACGCCGGGCTCTACACCGGCCAGGTCGCCAACACCGTCGACATCCTCGGCGACCTCTCCCTGCCGCGCGCTTCGGGCTACTTCATCGCGTTCCGCTTCATGCCGGTCACCAGCGACATCGAGCTGCCCCAGGCGGAGCGGGCTGCGGGCAGCGCGGACATCACCAACGGCGTGTTCACGCCCACGATCGACGTCACCGCGAAGGTGGACCTGGTGCTCACGAACGTCAAGGAGGACGGCGTGCCCCTCGAAGTCGGCAGCCACTGCCGGACCGGCTCGCCGCTGGTCTTCCGGCTGCGGGGCCGGTCCGATCTCACCCCCGGCGCCCGGAGCACGATCCAGACCACCTTCGACATCCCGCCGTTCACCGGCTGCGGGGTGAAGGAGGACCTCGATCCCCTGCTGACGGGCCTGATTTCCGGACCGGGCAACACGCTCACGACCGTGCTCACCTCGACGGGGATCGGCTGATGGCGACCCCGGTCACCGCCGCCCGCGGCGCCGTCGGGCAGTTCGGCCAGCTGTTCGCGCTGGGCGCCGACGTGCTCGTCGCGATGTTCCGCCGTCCCTTCGCGCTGCGCGAGTTCGTGCAGCAGTTCTGGTTCGTGGCCAGTGTTTCCCTCCTCCCGGCGGCGCTGGTGTCGATCCCCTTCGGCGCGGTGATCACGTTGCAGCTGGGGTCGTTGACCACGCAGCTCGGCGCGGAGGCGTTCGACGGCGCGGCCAGCGTGCTCGCGGTGATCCAGCAGGCGAGCCCGATCGTCACCACGCTCGTCGTCGCGGGCGCGGGCGGTTCGGCGATCTGCGCGGAACTGGGCTCGCGCACCATCCGCGAGGAGATCGACGCGATGGAGGTCATGGGCGTCTCACCGGTGCAACGGCTGGTCGTGCCGAGGGTGCTCGCGGCGACCGCGGTCGCGGTGCTGCTCAACGGGATGGTCAGTTTCGTCGGGGTGGCCGGGGGCTACGTGTTCAACGTGCTCGTGCAGGGCGGCACCCCGGGCGCGTTCCTGTCGAGTTTCTCCGCGCTGGCGCAGCTTCCGGACCTGTGGGTGGGGGAGATCAAGGCGGTCGCGTTCGGCTTCCTCGCCGGGCTCGTCGCCGCCTACCGCGGACTGAACCCCAAGGGCGGCGCCAAAGGCGTCGGGGACGTGGTGAACCAGTCCGTGGTGATCACGTTCCTGCTGCTGTTCTTCGTGAACTTCGTGATCAGCGTGCTCTACCTGCGGCTCGTGCCGGCGAAGGGAGCCTGACGTGACGACTCTCGGCGGAAAGCACCGGCTGCTCGACCCGCAGCGCCCGATGAACGCCTTGGCGCGCCTGGGCGATCAGCTCATCTTCTCCCTGCGCGCGCTCGCGTGGGTGCCGAGGACGCTGACGCACTACTTCCGGGAAGTGGTCCGGCTCCTGGCCGAGGTCGCGTTCGGCAGCGGGGCGCTCGCGGTGATCGGCGGGACGATCGGCGTGATGGTGGGCATGTGCGTGTTCACCGGGACCGTGGTGGGGCTGCAGGGTTTCTCGGCGCTGAACCAGATCGGCACGTCCGCTTTCGCCGGGTTCCTCTCCGCCTTCTTCAACACCCGCGAGATCGCGCCGCTGGTGGCCGCGCTCGCGCTCTCGTCCACCGTCGGCTCCGGGTTCACCGCGCAGCTCGGCGCGATGCGGATCGCCGAGGAGATCGACGCGCTCGAGGTGATGGCGATCCGCAGTATGCCCTACCTCGTCACCACCCGGATCATCGCCGGGTTCGTCGCCATCATTCCCTTGTACATCATCGGGTTGCTCACCTCGTACCTCGCCGCGCGCACCACCACGGTGTTCGTCTACGGCCAGTCCGCGGGCACCTACGACCACTACTTCAGCCTGTTCCTGCCGCCGGGCGACGTGCTGTGGTCGTTCGCGAAGGTGCTCGTGTTCAGCATCGCGATCATCCTGACGCACTGCTTCTACGGCTACCGCTGCGGCGGCGGCCCGGCCGGGGTCGGCGTCGCGGTGGGGCGTTCGGTGCGCACCTCGATCGTCGTGGTGAGCATCCTCGACCTGTTCCTGAGCTTGGCGATCTGGGGCTCGACCATCACCGTGACGGTGGCCGGATGACCAGTGGGCGCGCCAACTTCGCGTACCAGGCGCTGGGCCTGGTGTTCCTCGCCGTGCTCGCCGGGATGGGCTGGCTCGCGGTGAAGATCTACGACAAGTCGTTCTCGGACTACGTTCCCGTGACGCTGCGGGCCGACCGCGCCGGCACGCAGCTGAAGGAGAACGCCGACGTGAAGGTGCGCGGGATCGTCGTCGGCTCGGTCCGCGGGGTCACGATCCGGCCGGGTGGCGTCGACGTGGACCTCGCGCTGGATCCGGGCAAGGTGGCCCGGATCCCGCGCGACGTGTCGGCCCGGCTGTTGCCCAAGACGCTGTTCGGGCAGCGCTACGTCGCCCTGGTGCTGCCCGGACAGCCCGCCACGTCGGCGAAACTGACCGCCGGGGACGTGATCCAGGAGGACCACAGCGAGTCCGCGATCGAGCTCGAACAGGCGCTGCGCGACCTGCTGCCGGTGCTGCAGGCCGTGCAGCCGCAGAAGCTTGCGAGCACGCTCGGCGCGGTTTCCCAGGCGCTGGAAGGAAGAGGCGGCACGCTCGGGCAGACCCTGGTGACGCTCAAGGACTATCTGGGCAGGCTGAATCCGGAGCTGCCGCAGCTGCAGTCGGTCATCACGAAGTTCGCCGACACCGTGAGCACCTACCAGACCGCGGCCCCGGACCTCGTCGACGCGCTCGGCGATCTGCGCTCGACAGCCACCACGCTGAGCCGGCAGCGCACCGACCTGCAGGCGTTGTTCGCGGACGTCACCGACGCGTCGGACGACACGCGCAAGTTCCTTGATACCAACAGTTCCACGGTCATCGGGCTGACCGCGACGAGCGAACCGGTGCTGCGGCTGCTGGAAAAGTACGCCCCGGAGTTCCCCTGCCTCACCGACGCGGCCGTGCAGCTGACGCCGAAGCTGGACAAGGCCCTCGGCGTCGGCACGGACGAGCCCGGGCTGCACGTGGAGCTGAAAGTGCGGCCCGCGCCCGCGAACCGCCAGGCGGTCACCACGACCGGCGGCCCGAAGTGCTACTCCAGCGGCTCGCCCGCACCCATGAACACCCCGGCCGAACAACAGCTGATCGACGAGCTGCTGGCCATGGCCGAAGGCACGACTCCGGACGAGATCCCGGGCTGGAGCGGCCTGCTGATGGGCCCGCTGCTGCGCGGCGCGGAGGTGACGCTGAAATGAGGGGACTCGCCTCGCCACTGGTGAAAGGGCTGCTGTTCCTGGTGATCACCGTGCTGGCCACCGGGTTGCTCGCCGCCACCATCGCGAACCAGAGCGGGGGCGCCGCGGTCAGCTACCGCGCGCGGTTCACCGACGTCACCTCGCTCAACACCGGGGACGACATCCGGATGGCGGGGGTACGGATCGGCCAGGTCGAGGCGATCAAGCTCGTCGACCGGCGTTTCGCCGAAGTCACGTTTTCCGTCGAGGCCGGCCGGAAACTGGCCGGCACGGTGGAGGCGTCGGTCAAGTACCGCAACCTCATCGGCCAGCGCTACATCGCGCTCGACCAGGGCACCGGGGACCTCCGCGTGCCCCTGTCCGCGGGCGGGCTGATCCCGGTCGAGCGCACCCGGCCCGCGCTCGATCTCACCGCGGTGTTCAACGGGTTCAAGCCCCTGTTCCAGGCGCTCTCGCCGGACGACGTCAACCAGCTCGCCCAGGAGATAGTCCAAGTGCTGCAAGGAGAAGGCGGCACGGTTTCGGACCTGCTCAAGCACACCGCGTCGCTGACGTCAAGCCTCGCCGACCAGGACCAGGTGATCGGCCAGGTGATCACGAATCTCAACGCCGTGCTCGACCGCGTCAACGCGCACGACGCGCAGCTGCGGCAGGTCCTCGACGCGACCCAGCAGCTGGTGTCCGGTCTCGCCGCGAACGCGAAACCGATCGGCGCGGCGATCGAGGGCATCGGCGAGCTGGCCGCCAGCACCGCCGGGTTGCTGCAGGACGGGCGCCAGCCGTTGCACGACGACGTGGACGCGCTCGGCCGGCTCTCGAAGACGTTGGGGGACAACACTCCCGAGTTCGAGAAGTTCCTGGACAACCTGCCGCGAAAGTACGAAGCGCTCGGCCGCACCGCCTCCTACGGCGCCTGGCTGAACTTCTACCTGTGCGAAGTCAGCTCCGACGCGACCCCCGCGCCCGGGGGAGGCGCGGTCGGCGTGCCCGTCACGGAGGCGAGGTGCCGCTCGTGAAGTCCTTCCGCTCGCGCAACCCCGTTCGCGTCGGTGTGGCGGGTGGCGTGCTGCTGCTCGTGCTCGGCCTGCTCACGCTGTTCTGGGAGGACCTGCCTGGGATCGGCGGCGGGCACACCTACACCGCGGAGTTCGGGGAAGCCGCCGGGCTGAAGTCCGGTGACGAGGTCCGGATCGCCGGCACGAAGGTCGGCGAGGTGACGTCGGTGTGGCTGGACGGCGACCACGTGAAGGTCGGGTTCAAGGTGTCCGGCGCGTGGGTGGGTGACCAGAGCGTGGTCGCGATCCGGATCAAAACGCTGCTGGGCGCCAAGAACCTGGCCGTCGACCCGCGCGGCGACCACGACCAGGACCCGGGGAAGCCCATCCCGCGCGGCCGCACCGTGACCCCGTACGACGTCACCGACGCGTTCGGCGACCTCGCGACCACGGCGGGCCGGCTCGACACCGACCAGCTCGCGGACAGTTTCCGCACCCTGTCCCAGACGTTCTCCGCCGCCACCCCGGACGACGTCAGGTCCGCTTTGGACGGTCTCTCCTCGTTGTCGCGCACCATTTCCTCTCGGGACACCGAGCTGAAGCAGCTGCTGGCGAACACCGCGGCGCTCAGCGGCACCGTCGCGCAGCGAACCGATCAGCTGGCCAGGCTGATCGCCGACGGGAACGTGCTGCTGGCCGAGTTCCAGCGCCGCCGCGACTCGATCACCTCGCTGCTGCGGGGAACCCAGGACCTGGCGCGGCAGGTGCGTGGCCTGATCCAGGACAACGAGGCGCAGCTCGGCCCCGCGCTCGCCCAGCTCGACCGCGTCACCGATGTGCTGCAACAGAACCAGGGCAACCTCGACCGCAGCCTCAGCCTGGCGGGTTCGTTCTACCGGCTCGTCGGCGACGCCATCGGCAACGGGGACTGGATAGACACCTATATCTGCGGTCTCGTCAGCGGCGGCGGGAGCTGCCGGCCGCCGAAGCCGGGAGGGGGCGGCTGATGGCCATCCGACGCTGGGCGCGGGTCACCGCCGGGATCGTGATTCTCGCGACGATGGCCGCCGCGATCGTGGTCCTGGTCCGCGACAACACCCGCGGCCGGACGCTCACCGCCTACTTCAGCGCGGCGGTAGGCATCTACGCGGGCTCCGAGGTGCGCATCCTCGGCGTCCCGGTCGGCACCGTGGATTCCGTCGTCCCGCAAGGAAAACAGGTCCGGGTCGGAATGACCGTCGACGGCGACGTCGCGGTCCCCGCGAACGCCACCGCGGCCGTGGTCACCCCGAGCCTGGTGAGCGACCGTTACGTGCAGCTGTCCCCGGTGTACAAGAGCGGGGCGCGGCTCGCCGACGGCGCGGTGATCCCGGCGGACCGCACCGCGGTGCCGGTCGAGATCGACCAGCTTTTCGAGAGCCTCGACAGGCTCACCACCGCGCTCGGGCCCGACGGGTCCAATAAGGACGGTGCGCTCAGCGACCTGCTCAGCAGCGCGTCACGGGACCTCGACGGCAACGGTGCCCAGCTCGGCGACATGATCCGCCAGCTGGGCCAGGCCGCGACGACCCTCTCGGAATCGCGGGACGACGTGTTCGCCACCGTGGACAACCTGCAGAAGTTCACCGCCATGCTGGCCGGCAGCGACGAGCAGGTCGGCCGCTTCGCCGACCTGCTCTCCCAGGTTTCCGGGTACCTGGCCGGGGAACGGGACGCCTTCAGCGGCGCGCTCGACCAGCTGGCCGGGGCGCTGGGGGACATCCAGCGGTTCATCCAGGACAACCGCGGCCGCGTCAAGTCCAATGTGGACAAGCTGGCCGGCACGACGCAGCTGCTGGTGAACCAGCGGAACTCGCTGTCCGAGGCGCTCACCGCGGCACCCCAGGCGCTGGACAACCTGCTCGCGGCGTACGACCCGGGCAGCGCCACCGTGTACACGCGGGCCGATCTCAACGAGTACAGCATGGGCGACCCCGCGCTGCCGCTGGGGAGTGGGAACTGATGGCGCGCAAGGCGATCCTGCCCGGGGTGGTGCTCGTGCTGGCCACCGTCACCGGCTGTTCCTTCGGCGGCCTCTACGACACGCCCCTGCCCGGCGGCGCCGACCTCGGCGACCACCCATACCACGTCACGGTCGCCTTCGCCGACGTGCTGGACCTCGTGCCGCAGTCGGCGGTGCAGGTGGACGACGTGCCGGTCGGGCGGGTGGAGCGGATCGGTCTGTCCGCAGACGGGCGCACCGCGGAGGTCACCCTCGCCATGAACGGCACCGTGCACCTGCCCGCGAACGCGACGGCGGCACTGCGCCAGTCGAGCCTGCTGGGGGAGAAGTTCGTCGAACTCGCACGCCCCACCGACGAGCAGCCCGAGGGCACCCTGGCCGACGGGGCGAACATCCCGGTCACCCGCACCAACCGCAACCCGCAGATCGAGGAGGTGCTGGGCGCGCTGTCGATGCTGCTCAACGGCGGTGGCGTGGGCCAGCTGCAGCAGATCACGCAGGAGCTGAACAAGGCGCTCTCCGGGCGTGAGCCCGATGTGCGGGAACTGCTCACCAACCTCGACACGTTCGTTACCGGGCTCGACGCCCGCCGCGGCGACCTCGACCGCGCGCTGTCCAATGTGGACCAGCTGGCCGGTTCGCTGGCCGGGCGCGCGGACGAGATCAGCGGGGTGCTCACCGACCTCGGCCCCGGCATCGACGCGCTCGCCCAGCAACGCGACCAGCTGGTGACCATGCTCGGCTCGCTGCACGACCTGTCCGGCGTCGCGGTCGACACGATCGAGCGCGGCAAGGACGACCTGCTGGCCGATCTGCGCGCGCTGGAACCGACGCTGCGGCAGCTCAACCAGGCGGGGCAACAGCTTCCGCAGGCGATGGAGCTGCTGCTGACGTTCCCGTTTCCGGATTCGGCCCTGAACGCGGTCAAGGGCGATTACCTCAACCTCTTCCTCGACTACCACGCCCGGACCGGGCCGCCGCTGCCGCTGGGAGGCGACTAGATGCTGACGCGCAGGATCCGGCTGCAGGTGATCGTGTTCGTGCTGCTCGCGCTCGCCGGGGTCGCCTACGTCGGTGCCCGCTACGTCGGCCTCGACCGGCTCCTCGGCGGCGGCGGGTACGTGGTGAAGGCCGAATTCGCCGAAGGGGGCGGGGTTTTCACCAACGGCGAGGTGACCTACAACGGCGTGCCGATCGGCCGGGTCGGCGAGCTGCGGCTCACCGCCACGGGCATCGAGGCGGAGCTGCGGATCGACTCCGGGACCCCGCCCGTGCCCTCGGACGTCGAGGCCGTGGTGACCAACCGGTCGGCGGTGGGGGAGCAGTACGTCGACCTCCGCCCGAAACGCGGTGGCGCGCCTTATCTTTCCGGCGGCGCGACGATCCCGCAGGCCGACACCGCGTTGCCGCTGCCCAATTCGCGGCTGGTGGTGGACCTGGACAAACTGGTTTCCTCGGTGCCGCGGGACGAGCTGCGCACCGTCGTCGACGAGGTGTACCTGGCCACCGAGAACACCGGGCCCAGCCTGCAGGCCCTGCTGGACTCCGGGTCCGCGTTCGTCCAGGACGCCTCGGCGCATCTGCCGCAGACGCTCGACCTGATCGAGGACGCGAACACCGTGCTGTCCACCCAGATCGCCAGCTCCGACGCCATCAAGTCGTTCGGTACCAACGCGAAACAGGTGGCCGCCACCCTGCGCGACGCCAACGGTGACGTGCGCACCGTGCTGACCCAGGCGCCCGCCGCGGCCCAGCAGGTCAGCGCGCTGCTGCAGGAGACCGGGCCGGGGCTGACGACGTTGCTGGCGAACCTGCTGACCACGTCCCAGGTGCTGCTGACCCACGAGGGCGGGGTCGAGCGCCTGCTCGAAGCGGCGCCGCAGGCGGTCGACGTCGGCGGCAAGGTGCTCACCGGGGACGGCGCGAGTTTCGGCCTGGTGACCACGTTCTTCTCCCCGCTGCCGTGCACCGCGGGCTACGGGGGCACCCAGTACCGCGACGGCCTGGACACGTCTCCGGCGCCGTTGAACACCGCCGCCGGCTGCCGGCGCTGAAGGGAGAAACCCGATGAGACAACGCTTTCTCGCCGGTGCGCTGGCGCTGGCGTTCCTGGTCGCGGGCTGTGGCGGCCAGGCGAAGAATGCCCAGGAGGAGAACGGCCCGGCGATCACGTGGTCGGATCACGTGTGCGAGGTGGTCCGCGCGGGCGGGGTGAGCCTCTCGCAGCTGCCCGCCGTCGACCCGTCGGCCCCCGCGAAGGCGAAGGACAGCCTGGTCGTCTACCTCGGTTCGCTGTCGGACGCGCTGACCCGGCTTTCCGCCGGGATCACGAAGGAAGGCGCGCCGCCGGTGAACGACGGACAGGCCACTTTGGACCGCGCGATGACCACCCTGAACGCCACGAAGTCCAGTGTGGACACCGCGAAAACGAAACTGGCCACGGCGGCGGTCACCGACCAGGCCACCTTCGAAGCCGCCGTGAGCGACGCCAGCACCGCCTTCGCGAAGCTGGGCAGCACGGAGGGCCCGACGAAGGACCTCAAGGACAACCCGGAACTCGCCAAGGCCTTCGGCAAAGCCCCCAACTGCCGGAACCTCGACGGCGCCTGACCCCTCACCCCGGCGCCCCGCGCGGCGGCGCGCTCGGCGCGCGCGTGTTGGCCCTCCCCGCTGGCGTGTTGGCCGCCCGCGTTGATGTGTTGGCCGCTTGCGTTGGCAAGTTTGCCCGCCCCGCGCGTGTTTGCCGCGCACGGCGACGAGTTGGCCCCCCGCGTTGGCGTGGTGGCCCTCGGCGGTGGCCAACTCGCGTGCGGGAGCAGCCAACATGCCCGCGGGAGCAGCCAACATGCCCGCGGGAGCAGCCAACACGCCAGCGGGAGGGGCCAACACGCGGGATCAGGGGTTGAGCAGCTGTTGCGCGCGTAGGGCGATCTCGAGGTTCGACCGGCTCTCCGGGTCGTTGAGGCGGTCGCCGAAGAGTTGCTCCAGCTGGCGCATCCGGTACCGCACCGTCTGCGGGTGCACGCCGAGGCGTTCGGCCATGTCCGGGGCCGTGCCGCTGGACTGCAGCCACGCCAGCAGCGTCAGGCTCAGGCGCGTGCGCTGCTTCTCGGTCAGCCCGCGCAGCGGGGCGAGGCAGCGGCGGATCAGTTCCCGGATCAGGAACTCGTCCGAGAGCAGCCACAACGTGGCGAGGTGGTCGGTCGCGCTGGTGACCGGGCCGGCGTCGATGACCGAACGGGTGGCCAATTCGATCGTGCGGCGCGCCCAGCGCAGCGACAGCGCGGCGTCGTTGAGCGGGACCGTGGGGCCGATCGCCGCGCGCCAGCCGAGCAGCGCGCTCTCCAGCTCCGCAGGCGGCAGCAGTTCGGGGGCGGCGAGCAGGCAGGGTTGCGGGCCTTCGAGGTCCACCAGGATTTCGTGGTCGAGCGTAGGGGGCTCCAGCTGATGCTGGTCCGGGCGCGGCTCCAGCGCCACGGCGACGACCCGCTCGGGCAGCTTCCACCCCGCGGTCACGGCGAGCGCCGCGATCGCCTTGGGGGAGGCGGGCGGATCCACCAGGATCAGCTCCAGGAGCTGGCGTCTCTGCCTCGCCCTGGTACCGGCCGCGCGGGCCTGCGCCGCCGCGTACCCCTGCAGCGACAGCGCGGAAATCTCGTCCACGTAAGAAAAAATCGCCTCCGCGCCGACGCACAGGAACTCCGTCGACAGGCCCAGCGACTGCGCCACCGTGGCGATGTAGCGCCATGCCACGCGCCCGCCCACGCGGTACGCGGTCTGCAGCTGGTTCAGCGTGCGGCCCTCGCTGAACTCCACCTTGCCGAGGTGGTGGAACAGCGTGATCCAGCTTTCCTGCGGCGCCGCCGGGTTGCCGAGGTTGTCGAGCGCGTGCAGCACGGCCTCCTGCACGCCCTGCACGATCGTCTTCCCGAACGGCCCTTCCAAGGGCCGCGCGTATTCCGGCACCGCGAGCTGGATTTCGCGCAGGATCTCCCGCGCCATCGCGTCCGCGTGCGGGCGGAACGCGCGGGCCAGCTCACGCGGCAGCGAGGCCCACAACCTGCTCGCGCGGCCGATCCCGGTCGCTACCTCCACGGCGGGGTCCCGGCGTGGCCGCGCGGGGAAACCCGCCGGACGCGGCTCACCGCGCGGGGACCTTCCCGGGGCGTTCTTCCGCACGCCCGGCTGCTGCCGGGTACCGGCATCGGTGGTCATGGCTAACCTCGGATCGCAACGAAAACTGGCGTCGCCGCCGTCGCGGCAGATCGGGTTTTCCGTTCTGGGGCACGATATTCGGTACATCCCGGGAGGAACAACATGTCACCGGCTCCCCGGCTTGGCAAGGATCCGTTCCGGGGCGGAGTAACGGGCCCGGGCGAACGGCCCAGGCAGGTGCACGAAGGTGACACCGCCCGGCGACGGGACCTGCCCGCGGCTGACAAAAATCACGGATCGCCCGCCCGCCCCAGGAGTTCGACCCGCAACGCCAGCCGCATCCCGAAACGGGCGTCCCCGTCGTCGAGCCTGCCGCCGAACAGCTCACGCAATTGGTGCAACCGGGCGCGCACGGTCTGCGGGTGCACCTGCAGCCGCTTGGCGATTTCCGGTGCCCCGCCCCGGGTTTCCAGCCACGCCAGCAAGGTTTCGCCCAGTCTCCGGCGCTGTTTGTCGCTGAGCGAGTCCAGCGGCTCCAGCGCGCGCCTGCTCAACTCCGCCGCCAGGAACTCCTCACCACCGAGCCACAACCGCGCCAGGTGGTCCACGCACCAGACGATCGGCGCCTCCGGGGTGCCGGCGCCGAGCCGGCGCAGCGCGCGGCGCGCCAGCCGATGGGCGGCCGCGGCGTCGGCGAGCGGCACGGTGGGGGAAACCGCCGCGCGCCAGCCGTTCCAGCGTCCGGTCAACGGCATCAGCTGGCCCTTGGGGTGGGTGGTCAGCAGGCAGGGCTCGCTGCTCTCCAAATCGACGAGCACGTCGTCCTCCAGCAGCTCCACCGGGAACTCGCCGGCGCCACTGGTGCGCTCCAGCGCGACCACCGCCGTCTCGGCCGGGAGCGCCCAGCTCGCGCCACGCGCCATGCCGTCCAGCGTCGCGGCGCTCGTGCGGCGGCCGGACAGCAGCAGCTCCAGCAGCTGCTTGCGGCGGCGCTCGATGGTGCCGCTGGCGAGGGTCTGGGTCTCGCTGTAGCCCTCCAGCGCGGTGGCGGAAAGCGCTTCCACGTACGCGAAGATGATCTCCGCCGCGTGCGCCAGCACCTGCGGCGACGCCCCGGCCCGGCGGATCACCGGCGCCACGTACTGCCACGCCACCCGCGCCCCGATGCGCGCCGCGGCCTGGAGTGAGTCGAGGCTGCGGCCCTCGATGAACTCCAGTCTGCCGCGGTTGCGGAACAGCTCGACCCAGTCGTTGTGCGGCATATCGGGGTTGCCGATGCTGTCGATCACGTGCAGCACGGCCTGTTCGATGCTCTCGGCGAGCGCCTTGCCGAACTTCCCGGTGAGCGGCCGCGCGTACGCGGGCACCGAGCGCTGCACCTCGTGCACGATCGCCGCGGCTATCCGGCCCGCGTGCGGCCGGAGCTGCACGGCGAGCCAGCGGGGTCCCGAGGCGAGCAGTTCGGCGTTGCGGTTCTCCAGCAGAGCGCGGCCCACCTTTCACGACGTCGGGAGTGATCATCGATGTTACGGTGCGCGGCCGGGCGTGCACAGGAAATCCCGGAAACCCCCGCGGGCGCCGGTTTCTTGTCACGCCGCGACGAAGAACCGGTCGCCGAGCTGTACTTCCCGTCGAAACGACACGAGGCCGCGGCGATCCGCCGCGGCCTCGTCCACAGTGGACTCCGGTCAGCCTGCCAGGTCCAGCAACGACTCCAGCGAGTCCGGCTCGCGCAGCCGGGTCAGCGCTTCGGCCTCCAGCTGCTTCACCTGCGCGCGCCGCAGGCCGACGTGGTCGGCCGTCTGCTGCACGCTGCGCTCACGCCCGTCCACAAGCCCGTACCGCAGCGTGATCACCTTCTTCGCCAGCGGCGGCAGGGTGTCCAGCGTCTCGCCGAGGCCGGCCGTCGCGGCCGCCCGGCCGATCACGTCGCCGACCGGGTCCGCCGGGCCGCCGCCGACCAGGTCGCCCAGCGCCGTCTCGCCGTCGTCGCCGACCGGGGAGTCGAGGCTGACCGTGTCCCGGCCGATGCGCTGCAGCTCCAGCACGCGCTCGACCGACATCGCGGCCGCCTCGGCGAGCTCGGCCGCCGTCGGGTCGTGCGCCTGGTTCAGCCGCAGCGTGCGGTCCACCCGGTCCAGCTTGGCCAGCTGGTCGTAGGTGTGCTCGGGCAGCCGGATGGTGCGGGCCGCGATCGCGGTGCCGCGCTGCATCGCCTGCCGGATCCACCACATCGCGTAGGTGGAGAACTTGTAGCCCTTGGCGTAGTCGAACTTCTCCACGGCACGGATGAGGCCGAGGTTGCCCTCCTGGACCAGGTCCAGCAGCGGCAGCGCGCGGTGCCTGCGCTTGGTCGCCGCGGCGACCACGAGCCGCAGGTTGGCGCGGATCATGTGCTCTTTGGCCTTCGCCCCGTCCTCGGCCACGGCCGCCAGGTCCCGGCGGTCCACCCGAAGCTCCTGCTCCCCGGCATCGGCCCGCCGCAGCAGCTCGGCCGCGTACACCCCGGCCTCGATGCGCTTGGCGAGCTCTACTTCCTCGGTCGCGGTCAGCAGCGGAGTCGCGCCGATCGCGTCCAGGTAGAGGCGGACCGAGTCCGGCTCCTCGGTGAACCGTTCGGTGGTGGTCATGTCGGTATCGCCCCCTTTCGCGGAGATCCGTACGAGTTCAACGACCGGGCAGGCGTCGGAATTCCGCTACTCGAGACCGTCCCGTTCCGCCCACTCCAGCAGGGTGTCCAGCGAAAACGCGGTGTCGTCGATCCCGGCGTGGAGGTCGCCGAGTTCGGCGAAGCGGGCCGGGACGGTGGCGATCGTGCATTCGCGGGGTTCGACGTCGGCCACCTCGTCCCACGTGATCGGCGTCGACACGGTGCCCTCGGGCACCCCGCGCACCGAGTAGGCGCTCGCGATCGTGTGGTCGCGCGCGTTCTGGTTGTAGTCCACGAACAGCAGCTCGGGGTCACGGTCTTTGCGCCACCAGGTGGTGGTCACGTCGTCGGGCGCGCGCCGTTCCACTTCGCGGGCGAAAGCCAGCGCCGCGCGGCGGACTTCGGTGAACCCCCAGCGCGGCTCTATGCGCACGTAGATGTGCAGGCCGTTACCGCCGGAAGTCTTGGGCCAGCCCGTGATGCCCAGGTCGTCGAGCACCTCGTGCGCGACCTCGGCCACCCGGCGCACCCGGCTGAACGGGCACCGGGGCATCGGGTCGAGGTCGATGCGCCACTCGTCGGGCTTCTCGGTGTCGGCGCGGCGGGAGTTCCACGGGTGGAACTCCACGGTGGACATCTGCACCGCCCAGAGCACGCTCGCCGGCTCCGTCACGCACAGCTCGTAGGCGTGCCGGTTGTAGCGCGGGAACTCCACGCGCACCGTCTCCAGCCACGGCGGCGCCCCGTGCGGGATGCGTTTCTGGTGCACCTTTTCGCCGCTCACGCCGGTCGGGTAGCGGTGCAGCATGCAGGGCCGCTCCCGCAGCGCGCGCACGATGCCCTCGCTCACGGACAGGTAGTAGTTCGCCAGGTCGAGCTTGGTTTCACCGCGCGCCGGGAAGTACACCCGGTCCGGATGGGAGATCCGCACCGTCCGGTCGCCGACCTCCAGCTCCACCGCGGAATCCTTCGCCATGTCCCCGAAACTAGCCCGGAACCCGGTTTCCGGCTCGGGGACGAGGGCGCCGCTAGCGTTCGACGGCGGCGTCGAGCATCGGCCGCAGCTCGGTGACCACCGATTCGAGCGGGGCGGTGTCGCGGTGCGCGCGGGCGAGCACGATCGCGCCCTCCAGCGCGCTGATCATCAGCACGGCCAGCGATTCGCTCCGCGCGGCCGGGACTCCCATCTCCCGCAGCGCTTCCGCGGTCGGACGCTGCCAGCCGGTGAACGCCTCGCTCGCCGCGTCCCGCATCCCGTCGCTGACCGCGGCGGTATCCACGGCGACGGCCACCAGCGGGCACCCCATGCTGAACTCGTCCGCGACCAGTTCGTCCCGCCACTGCGCGACCATCGCCGCGAACAGCCGGCCCGGCGTCGGCTCGGCCATCTTCCGGGCGGCGCGGCGCACCCGGCGCGCGGCGTACCCGCCCGCCCAGGCGACGGCCTCGCTCACGAGTTGTTCCTTGCCACCGGGGAAATAGTGCTGCAGCGACCCGCGCGGCGCCTCGGCGTGCGCGACCACGTCGCGCAGCCCGGTGCCGCTGACGCCCTGGGTCCGGATCAGCTGCGCGGCGCTGAACACCATCCGTTCGCGCGGCGATCTGGGCATGGCTCCGCCTCCCTCATGACGGTTGTCATGGTAGCGGGCAGCCGCAGCAGGTAGTCGTCCTGGCCGCGCTCGGCGCCCGGCACGGCCCGGAAACCCTGTGCCCGCAACAGGCTCTTGGCCGGGAGGTTGTCGGCGAGCACGGACGCGTGCACCGTCCAGCCGGGCCAGCGTCCGCTCCGCCAGAGCCCTTCGGCGAGCGCCGTGCCGATGCCCTGGCGCTGCCACGGATCGGCCACCAGCAGGCCCAGGTCGGCTTCTCCCGGGGTCCGGCGCGCGAGGTTCGCGAGCCCGGCGGGGACGCCGCCCGCGAGCGCGAGCACGGCCGCCCCTTCCGGCGGGCCGGCCAGCAGGTACCGCTGGTAGCGGTCGAGCACGTCGAGCGGGTCGGGAGTGCCGCCGAGGAAGAACCTCCGGCCCAGACTGGCGCCGGAACAGGCGAGCACGACCCTGGCGAGCAGCGCCCGGTCGGCGGTCGTGCCCGCCAGCTCCCGGAACTCCATGACGAGTGTCATAACACGGTTCTACCGCGCCACGGGGGTCCTCCGCACTATGACAGCTGTCATGAACCGGTTCAGCGCGTCATTCCCGGCCCCGCACGATGGTCGGCTCGAACTCCGCCTCGTCCCACCGGGGCTCTTCGGGGTCCTCGGGCCACGGTTCTTCGAGCGGGCCGGGGTTTCTGGGTTCCACGATGTCCATGATCATTTCCTTACCGCGCGGAGGCACGACGAAACGGGATTGCCTCGTGGCGCGCCGGAAAACACCCCGGACCGGGGGATGCCGCGGGAGGGTGAACCGGTGCGTGACCGGCCTAGTCCACGGGACAGGGAGTCGTGAAACTAGGCCGGTTCCCACAGCGCTTTGCTTGCACCGGTGGAGGCCTTCGGAACCGCGACCGTCTGGGAACCGGAGGGCCGGGCCACGTCCCAGACCCGGGTGCGGGCCGTGGCTTGCCTCAAAGGGTGGCGTGGCCGGGGCGTGCCCAGTAGGGCCGAAAGCCCCTGAATCTCCGCGGCGCCCGGAATTGTCGGTGGGCGATGCGAACATGTGTTCGTGAGCCTCGAAGGACCGATCCTGCACGCCGACCTCGACGCGTTCTACGCGTCGGTGGAGCAGCGTGACGATCCCGCGCTGCGTGGGCGCCCGGTGATCGTCGGCGGCGGGGTGGTGCTGGCGGCCAGCTACGAGGCGAAAGCCTGCGGGGTGCGCACCGCGATGGGAGGCGGCCTGGCGCGGCGGATGTGCCCGCAGGCCATCGTCGTGCCGCCGCGCATGGCCGCGTACAGCGAGGCGAGCCGCGCGGTGTTCGGCGTGTTCGAGCGGACCACGCCGCTCGTGGAGGGCATCTCGATCGACGAGGCGTTCCTCGACGTCGGGGGCCTGGCGCGGATTTCCGGGACACCGGCGCGGATCGCGGCCGTGCTGCGGCGTGAGGTGGCCGAGCAGGTCGGGCTGCCGATCACGGTGGGCGTGGCGCGGACGAAGTTCCTGGCGAAGGTGGCCAGCGGGGTCGCGAAGCCGGACGGGCTGCTGGTCGTGCCGCATGACGGGGAGCTGGCGTTCCTGCATCCGCTGCCGGTGGAGCGGTTGTGGGGCGTGGGCGAGGTGACGTCGGGCAAACTCCGGCGGCGCGGGGTGCGCACGGTCGGGGAGGTCGCCGCGCTGGGGGAGGCCACGCTGGTGTCGATCCTCGGGCGCGGCGCGGGCAGGCACCTGCATGCCTTGGCGCACAACCATGATCCGCGCCCGGTGCAGCCCGGCAAACGGCGGCGGTCGATGGGCGCGCAGCGGGCGCTCGGGCGTGGCCGGCGTAGTCCCGCGGAGCTGGACGAGATCCTGGCCGGGCTGGTGGACAAGCTGGCCCGCCGGCTGCGGTCGGCGGGCCGGGTCTGCCGCACGGTCACGATCCGCCTGCGCTTCGCCGATTTCACCCGCGCCACGCGCTCGCACACGCTCCGCGGCGCCACCGACAGCACGGAAGCGATCCTCGCCGCGGCACGGGAACTGCTGCGCGCGGCCGGGCCGCTGATCGAGGACTCGGGGCTGACCCTGCTCGGCGTCGCACTGTCCAATCTGGACTCGCACGGGGCGGTCCAGCTGGCGCTGCCCTTCGACGGCCCGGACACCACGGTGCTGGACGAAACCCTGGACTCGGTGCGCGACAGGTTCGGCGCCAAGGCGGTCACCCGCGCGATGCTGCTGCACCAGGAGGACAGGCCGAGCCTGCCCCTGCTGCCGGACTGAGCCCAGTGTCAGCGGCGCGGGCGAACTGCCGGGCGCGGCGCGGGTCCCGGTTTGCGCCTGGGGTTCGCGGCGTAGTGCTCGGCCATGGACTTGATCCAGTGGTCGGCGCGGCGAACCGGCGGGCATCGATCATCTCCGGCAGCGAGGCGACGTCGCTCGACTCGGGGGTAGGAGAGCGCCTCCGCCGCGTCCCAGCCCGTCACCGCGTGACCGGCCGCGGCCCGGGGCCTTGCCCGGTCGCCGAACGGCCCTCAAGCGGCCGGTGCTCGGACCCCAGGACTATCCCCGGATTCCACGCGAAGACGGTGGAAAAAAGTCACCCCTGGCGCGCCCCCAACCGGTAGCGAGCCTGCCGGAAAGCCCGGCTTACCTCAAATGCACCAGCACTTTCCCGTCGTTGCCGGGCGCCAGCTCCACGCGCTTGTACAGCTTCTTCAGGTGGGGCTGCTTCAGCGTGGCGAGCACCCGGTCCCTGAGCTTTCCGGAACCCTTCCCCGGAATGATCTCCAGCAACGGCACCTTCTGGCCCGCCGCGCGGAACAGGCCGTTGCGCACCGCGGTGTCGATGTCCCGGTCACTGCGGTAGACCGGGTGCAGATCCACGGTCAGCTTCTCCGGCAACGACGCTCCTCGGTAGGGAAACCCAGGCGGTCAGCCTACCGGCACCGCCACCCGCGCCCGCCGGAAGGACACCGCCCAAACCCCCAGCCCCACCAAGGGAAGCGCGGCCCCGAAGAGCGTCGCGCCCGGCCAGCCCGCCGCGTCGTACAGCGTGCCGGCGATGGCGGACGCCAGGGCCCCGCCGACGAAGATCGTGGTCATGAAGACCGTGTTGATCCGCGCCCGCGCATCCGCCCGCAGGCCGTAGATCTCCCGCTGGCTGAACACCTGGTGCCCCTGCACGGCCAGGTCCAGCACCACCCCCGCGACGGCGAGCACCACCAGGCTGCGCGACCCGAGGTCGGCCACCACCAGCGCCACCGTCGCCAGCGCGAGCGCCACGCCGCTGCCGATCGCGCCATGGCCGCGGTCGCCGAGCCGCCCGGCCAGCGGGGCGGCCGCCGCGCCACCGGCGCCGACGAGCGCGAACACGCCGATCCCGGTCTGCGAAAGCCCGTGCTCCTTCGTCAGCTCGAACGCGATCGACGTCCAGAACGCGGAAAACGCCCCGAACATCAACGCCTGGCACACCGCCCGCCGCCGCAGCGCCGGTTCCTCCCGGACGAGCGTGAGGATCGAGCGCATCAGCTGCGGGTAGCCGGCCGTGTGCGTCGGCGCGAGGCTCGGCAGCAGCCGCCGGACGGCGACGGCCACCAGCACCATCAGCACGGCCGAAACGAGGTAGATCGTCCGCCAGCCCCAGGCACCCGCGACGAAGCTGGACACCGTCCGCGCGAGCAGGATGCCCAGCAGCAGCCCGGTCATCACGGTGCCGACGAACCGGCCCCGCTGCTCCTCCGGCGCCAGATGCGCGGCGAACGGGATCAGGATCTGGGCGACGACCGACGTCAGTCCGATGAGGACGGACGCGGCGAGGAAAAGCCCGAAGCCAGGGGAGATCCCGGCCACCACGAGCGCCAGCGCGGTGAACACCAGCGTGCGCGACGAGAGCTTCCGGTTCTCCAGCAGATCACCCAGCGGCATCAGCAGCGCCAGCCCCGCCGCGTACCCCAGCTGCGTCAGCGTGACCACCAGCGCCGCGCTGCCGCGGCTGACGGAGAACGCCGACGAGATCTCGTCCAGCAGTGGCTGCGGGTAGTACAGGTTCGCCACCGTCGCCCCGCAGGCGAACGCCAGGACCACCATCACCAGCCGCAGACCGCGCGCGTGCGCCATGCCCCTCCCCGGTTGTCGCCGACAACCGGAACCGACGCGGCGCACCCCCTCCCGCATTCCCGCGGGTGGCGGCACTCACAGCGAAGATCAGTGATCTGGGGTGACTATGCCGTATTCGTGAATTTTGCGGTAGATGGTCGCGCGCGAGATGCCCAGCAGCTTGGCGGCGCGCAGCTTGTTGCCGTCGGCGTCTTCGAGACTGCGCACGATCGCGTCCCGCTCCACGGTCTCGAACCGGTTCAGCGGGCGGCGGGTGAACGTGTGGTACTCGGCGGGCAGGTCCACCGGCAGCACGGTGCCGGTGCGCCGCCGCTTGCTCACCTGCTTGAGCACCCGGTACAGCTGCGCCACGTTGCCCGGCCAGCTCGCCCGCATCAGCAGGTGCAGCGCGGCGGGGGAGCAGGTCAGCCCGGTGGAGAGCCTGCTGAGGAACAACGGCACCAGATCGGCGAGGTCTTCGGCGTGCCCGCGCAGCGGGGGCACGACGACGGTGCGCGGGAAGAAGGCCAGCAGCCCGGCCAGTTCCGGGTCGGCGTCGGAGCGCAGGGTGAGCGCGACCCACGGCGCGTGGGCGTCGTCCCGCACCTCTTCGAGCGCGGCGGCCAGATCCCGCACGCCCTCCGGCGGCAGCCGGTCGACGTGCCGGATCACCAGCGAATCCGGGGGATCCTCGATCAGTTCGCGCCGCAGGTCCCGCATCTCCTCGGCGCGCGCCGCGTCGAGCACGTGCAGCCGCCCCGCCGGATGACGCCGCTGGTGCACCCCGCGCGCCAGCGTGTACTTGCCCGTGCCCGGCTCGCCCGCCAGCACCACCCATTCCCGCCGCGCGAAACTGCGGTCGAGGTCGTGCCCGCAGCGCAGCCACGGCGGCGCCGAGCCGACGACGCCGGGCAGGAACATCGGCAGCATCGGCAGTGAGGTTTCGCCGGTCTCCGCTTCGGGTTCGAGAAGTTTCACCGAAAGCACGCCGCCCGCGACGTTGCCCTCGCGGTGCCCGTTGACCCGCCGGCAGTACAGCTTTCCCTTGCTGCCACTGGAGAGCGTGATCGTCGCCGTGGCACGGCGGGCGGCCGCCAGCTCCTCGCGGGCCCGGCCGAGCAGCACCGTCTGGTCGGCGGGGTCGAGCAGCTGCCGCGCGCAGTCGTTCATCATCACGATGTCGTCGTTGAACGCCATCACGATCCCGGTGGTGCGGCGGCAGGCCTGCAGATAAGCCTGGAACAGCACCAGTTCGCGCAGGTTGCTGTGCGTCAGCAGGGCCTGGCGGATCTGCTCGGCCGTCGTCCGCGCGAGCGCCACGAGCAGCCCGCCCGCGTCCTTGCGCCAGCACGTGAGGTCCACCGCGCCGATGGTCTTGCCGGAGATCGGGTGCTGGATCGGGACGCCCGCGCAGGCCAGGTTCTCCAGGTGCTCGGCGTAGTGCTCGTGCCCGAACACGTAGGTGGGGCGGCCGTCCTCCAGCGCGGTGCCGATGCCGTTGGTGCCGACGAACCGCTCGCCGTAGCTGTAGCCGGGCACCAGTTCGACGCGCTCCAGATGCCGGTGCAGGTCGCTGTCGCCGGTGCGCTGGCTGAGCACCACGCCGGTCGGGTCGGTGATGATCAGGCTGATCGGCTGGCCCTCGAGCTGGTCGCCGAGCCGCTCCAGCACCGGGGCCGCGCCGCGCAGCATCGGGGTGTCGAGGTTCTGCTCGCCGGAGTAGGGCAGATCGATGTGGTCCGCGGGCACCTCGAACTCGCGGGAACGCCACCACGACGCCAGGATCGCGTCGCGGACCTGGTCCGGCTCGACGGTCTCCGCGGTCAGGAATCGTTCGCGCGTGCGGGCGAGCCCCTCGTCGTCCGGAAGGATCATGCGCCGTGGTGCGATCTCCATCAGAACGGCCTCCAGCTCGCCACGTCCTTGTGCCGCCGGTCACAGCCTAGGCCAGTCGGCCCAGCGATCGTGTCTCAAATTGAGACACGCCCCGCGCCGCGGCGGCGGTCTGATGGGGACATGGCCGAGAACGAGACGTACAACCCGTGGACCGTGGTCAACGTGGTGTTCCGGCACCTGGCCGAGCAGGGGCTGCATCCGGAGTTCGGCGACGGCGGCCATCCGGGTGAGCCCGCCGCGGCGTTGCTGCGGGCGCTCGGCATCACGCCGGCGCCCGAGGGCGATTCCCGGCTGTGGCAGGAGAACCAGGACAAGCTCGCCGAACTGCGCCGCACGATGCTCGGGGACGAATGAGCCGAACCCCGTGTCTCATATTGAGACCCGCGTCGCCCCTGCCGGGGCATGTAATTCCGGGGTAGGACGAGCGCCCCACGCACGGACGAACGCGCCACCCCGGCACTGGACGACACAGTAGGAGCCGATATGAGCCGCCAGAGTGTGGCGAAAGCCCACCAGAAGATTCAGGAACTCTCCTGGGAGCCGGCGTATCACGAGCCGGTCTCCCAGTACGGGACGGACTACACGTTCCAGAAGGCCAAGAAGAAGGACCCGCTCAAGCAGGTGCTGCGGTCGTACTTCCCGATGCAGGAGGAAAAGGACCACCGGGTGTACGGCGCCGAGGACGGCGCCATCCGCGGCAACATGTTCCGCCAGGTCCAGGAACGCTGGCTGGAGTGGCAGAAGCTGTTCCTCTCGATCATCCCGCTGCCGGAGATCTCCGCGGCGCGGGCGATGCCGCTGCTGTTCCGCACGGTGCCCAACCCGGAGCTGCACAACGGCCAGGCGATCCAGATGATCGACGAGGTCCGCCACTCCACGATCCAGCAGAACCTCAAGCGCCTGTACATGAACAACTACATCGACCCCGCCGGGTTCAACTCGAGCCTGCGCAACTTCCAGAACGACTACTGCGGCACGATCGGCCGCCAGTTCGCGGAGGGGTTCATCACCGGGGACGCGATCACCGCGGCGAGCATCTACCTGACCATCGTCGCGGAAACCGCGTTCACCAACACCTTGTTCGTCGCGATGCCCGCGGAGGCCGCCGCCAACGGCGACTACCTGCTGCCGACGGTGTTCCACTCGGTGCAGTCGGACGAGTCGCGGCACATCTCCAACGGTTACGCCACGCTGCTGATGGCGCTGTCCGACGAGAGCAACCACCAGCTGCTGGCCCGCGACCTGCGGTACGCGTGGTGGAACAACCACGCGGTCGTCGACGCCGCGATCGGCACCTTCATCGAGTACGGCACGAAGGACCGCCGCAAGGACCGTGAGTCCTACGCGGAGATGTGGCGCCGGTGGATCTACGACGACTACTACCGCAGTTACCTCGTGCCACTGGAGAAGTACGGCCTGGAGATCCCGCACGACCTGATCGAGGAGGCGTGGAACCGGATCTGGAACAAGGGCTACGTGCACGAGGTCGCGCAGTTCTTCGCCACCGGATGGCTCGCCAACTACTGGCGGATCGACCCGATGACCGACGAGGACTTCGAGTGGTTCGAGTTCAAGTACCCGGGCTGGTACGACAAGTACGGCAAGTGGTGGGAGAACTACAACCGGCTTTCGAAGCCGAACGGGCATCACCCGATCGTCGCCGAGAACGTGGACTACGTGTACCCCCACCGCTGCTGGACGTGCATGGTGCCGTGCCTCATCCGCGAGGACATGGTGGTGGACAAGGTGGACGGGCAGTGGCGCACCTACTGCTCGGAGACCTGCCGCTGGACCGACGCGGAGGCGTTCCGCCCGGTCTACCAGGGCCGGAGCACCCCGAACATGGGCCAGCTGATCGGGGCCCGGGAGTGGGAGACCCTGTACCACGGCTGGAACTGGGCCGATGTGGTGGCGGACATGGGCTTCGTCCGCGACGACGGCAAGACCATGGTCGCCCAGCCGCATCTGGACCTCGACCCCAAGCACATGTGGACGCTGGACCACCTCCGCCGGATGCCCGAGGTGCAGAGCCCGAACGTGCTGCTGAACCAGATGAGCGACGAGGAGCGCGCCGCCTTCGTCGCCGACTACAACCGGCAGGGCCCCGCGGGCCGTCCCGCGCCCGCGACCAGCTGACCGGTGTGCCGGGAGGGCTCCAGCAGCCGGGGCCCTCCCCGTGCCGGCCCGGACCGACTGCGACGAGGGAGCTTCATGGGAGACAAGCACTTGGTCCGGTTCGAACCGGTCGGCATCGAGATCGACGCCGACGAGGACCAGACGATCCTGCGGGCCGCGGCCGAGCAGGGCGTGATGCTCATGCACGGCTGCAAGGAGGGCCAATGCGCCTCCTGCAAGTCGTTCATCCTCGAAGGCGACGACGTCGAGCACGACCGGTACTCCACGTTCGCGCTGCCCGACTTCGAGAAGGAGGAGGGGTACACGCTGCTGTGCCGGGCGCACGCGTACGAGGACCTCACCATCGAACTGCTCAACTACGACGAGGAGATGATCCACTCCGGGCTGCCGATCCAGCAGGCGGTGGCCGAGGTCGTGGCCAACGAGCCCGTCACGCACGACATCCGGCGCCTCGTCGTGCGCCTCGTGGAGCCGGCGTCGCTGAAGTTCTTTCCCGGGCAGTACCTGGACTTCGCGGTGCCGGGCTCGGGGGACTCGCGGTCGTTCTCGATGGCGAACACCTCCAGCCGGGACGACGGGAAACTCGAGTTCGTCATCAAGATCTATCCCGGCGGGCTGTTCTCCGAGTTCCTCGACACCCGCGTCCGGATCGGCGACCGCCTCGACGTGACCGGGCCGTTCGGAGTGTTCACGCTGCGGGACGCCCCGGACAAGGACCTGTTGTTCGTCGGCGGCGGGGCCGGGATGGCGCCGATACTGGCGCTGCTGCGCTCGATGGCCGAACGCGGGATCGAGCGCAAGGCCACCTACTACTACGGCGCACGGAAACTTCGCGACCTCTGCTTCGAGGAAGAACTCCGTGCGCTGGAAGGGAAACTGGCCCACTTCCGGTACGTACCGGCACTGTCCGAACCGGACGGTGAGGACTGGGACGGGGAGACCGGGCTGATCACCGACGTGCTGCGGCGGTGCGAGCCCGAGCTGGCCGGGGCCGACGCGTACGTGTGCGGGCCGCCGCCGATGGTGGAGGCGGCCCTGGAACTGCTGCCCGCCTTGGGCGTGGCGGAGAAGCGCATTTTCTACGACAAGTTCACGACAACGGGCGAAGGGCAGAACTCATGACCGCCACCCAAGAACGCAGTGTGCCCAAGCCGGTGTTCACCGACGCCGAGGCGGGCGCCAAGGTGTTCCCCGATTCGCAGCTGCGCCGGTTCAACTACTTCAACCCGGCCAAACGCAAGCAGAGCCACTACGAGGACGTCACCGTCGAGGTGCAGCCCGATCCGCGGCACTACCTTTCGCAGGGCTGGCTCTACGGCTTCGCCGACGGCCGGGGCGGCTATCCGCTGGAGTGGACGAAGCTCAAGGCCTGGGGCAGCGACCGCCCCGTCCCCGAACGCAGCCCCGGTTCAGGCGGCAAGGGCTACGACTGGCCGGCGCTGGGCTGGCACGAGTTCCGTGACCCCAACGAGGAATGGGAGCTGACGCTCTACCGCTACAACGCCAACGTGGTGCGCCAGCTCAACCAGAACATCGACGCGGCACGGCAGTCGAAGGCGTTCTCGCAGTGGAACCGCAACTGGGTGCAGTTCGTCGCCCAGCACGTGGGGGCGTGGATGCACGTGGACCACGGACTCGGCCTCTACCTGTACGCCAACGCGAACCGCCGCGCGCCGACGAACATGCACAACAACGCGATCTCGGTGAACAGCATGCACCGGATCCGCGCGGCGCAGGACCTCGCGCTGTACAACCTGACCCTCACCGAGGAGATCGAGGGCTTCGACGGCACCGCGCACCTGCGGACGTGGAACGAGGACCCGGCGTGGCAGGGCGTGCGGGAGACCGCCGAGCAGCTCACCGCGATCGACGACTGGTGCGAGGCGATCTTCGCGGCCAACGTGGTGTTCGAGCCCCTGGTGGGCGAGCTGTTCCGCAGCAACCTGGTGCAGCAGGCGGCGCCGGCCAACGGCGACTTCGTCACCCCGACCCTCATCGGCGCCGAGGAGTTCGACTTCTCCGAGCGGGACCTGCGCTACACGCGCGCGATGTTCGAACTGCTGGTGCACGACAAGGAGTTCGCCGGCCACAACCGGCAGCTGCTGCAGCAGTGGCTCTCCGACTGGGTGCCGCGCTGCATCGCCGCCGCGCGCACGCTGCAGCCGCTGTGGTCGCAGCCGGACGCCAAGCCCCCGCGCTTCGAAGACGGTCTCGACCGCGCGAAGAGCCGCTTCAGCGGCATCCTGTCCGATCTGGGTCTGGAAACACCGAAGGAGCTGGCGCAGTGACCACGTTCAAAACGGCGGAAAGCCCCTACAAGTCCGACAACACCGCCTCGAACATGTGCGGGTTCACCCTGATGAACAACCAGGTGGGCGTGATCGTGGCCGAGGTGGTCGGGAAGCTCGACAACGTCGACGTCACCCCGCTGCCCTCGATGATCCGCGTCGACGGCAAGGGCCGCTTCGACCTGATCTACGCCGACGTGGACGAGGCCGCCGGTGAGGAGGAGGGCTGGTTCAACGCGGCGGAGTTCGAGGAGAGCATGTCCACCCACTACGGGCGCATGGTGCACCTCGACGACCGCACGATCATGTTCGCCAACCCCGAGGACGCCGCGGAGTACCTGGACTTCGACCTCAAGCCGATCCGCTGAGAGAACAGGGGATGTGACGTGCGTGGCGGTGCGGGTGGCGGAACCTGAGGCGGCCTCTCAACCCGCGGCGGCGCGAGTTGCCGGCCCACAGCAAGCGGCTCCGCCGCTTCACAAGATCACCGAAGGGACTGGAGAATGTACGAAAAGGACGGTGAGCGCTACTTCGTCGTCGACGGGCACACGCATTTCTGGGACGCGAGCCCGGACAACTGGGTGCCGGGGCAGGAGGAGTACGCGAAGGGCTGGATCGAGTGCTTCCACGCCTACCAGGGCCTCGGCCCGGCCGAGACGCACTGGCCGATCGACCGGTTCCAGAAGTACTCCGAGGAACTGATGATGCACGACCTGTTCGAGGTCGGCCACGTGGACAAGGCGATCTTCCAGCCGACGAACCTGCGCCAGTGGTACACCAACGGGTTCAACACCACCGAGTCCGACGGCGCGATGGCCGAGCGGCACCCGGGGAAGTTCCTCGTCAACACCACGTTCGACCCCCGCGAGGGCGACGCCGGGATGCGCGCCTTCGAGGAGCGGGTGAAGCGGTACAACTGCAAGGGAGTCAAGCTCTACACGGCCGAATGGCGCGGGGACTCGCGCGGCTGGAGCCTCAAGTCACCGGAAGCCTCGCGGTACCTGGAGAAGTGCGAGCAACTGGGCGTCAAGAACATCCACATCCACAAGGGCCCGACGATCTGGCCACTGGACAAGGACGCCTTCGATGTGTCCGATGTGGACTATGTGGCGACCAACTTCCAGGGCCTGAACTTCATCGTCGAGCACGTGGGCCTGCCGCGGATCGAGGACTTCTGCTTCATGGCCACCCAGGAGCGCAACGTCTACGCGGGCCTGGCGGTCGTGGTGGGCGGGCTGATGCACGCCCGGCCGAAGTTCTTCGCGAAGGTGATGGGCGAGCTGATGTTCTGGCTCGGCGAGGACAAGCTCCTCTTCGGCGCGGACTACGCGATCTGGGAACCCAAGTGGCAGGTGGAAGGGTTCGTCGACTGGAACATGCCCGGCGACGACGAGCTGTCGGACTTCCCGCCGCTGACGGTCGCCCAGAAGAAGAAGATCCTCGGCCTGAACGCGGCCCGGCTCTACGACATCGAAGTGCCGGCCGAACTGCGGCTGGAGGCACCGGGATCCGCCGAGCCGGTCGGCGCGGCGGGATCGTGACCACGGTGGAAGCCGGCCGGACGGCGGCGGCCGTCTGGTCGGCTCTCGGCACGGTGCGGGACCCGGAGCTCGACGAACCGTTGACGGACCTGGGTTTCGTGTCGCGGGCGGAGGTGGACGAGGCCGGCAGAGCCGTGGTGCGGCTGCGGCTGCCGACCTACTTCTGCGCGCCGAACTTCGCGTTCCTGATGGTGGCGGACGCCTACGACGCGGTATCGGCGGTACCCGGCGTGGCCGAAGCCGAAGTGGAGCTGGAGGACCACTTCGCCGCCGGGGCGATCAACCGGGGCGTGGCCGCGCGCGCCGGTTTCGTCGCGTCTTTCGAGGGTGAAGCGGTGGACGAGCTGGACACCCTGCGCACGGACTTCGTGCGCAAGGCGGTACTCGCGGGCACGGACAGGGTTTGCCGCGGGCTGCTCGCCGCCGGGACACCGCGGGAGAGGCTGGGCTCGCTGACGCTCGGCGACGTCCCCGCCGGGGCGGAGCTGGAGCGCCTGCGGGCCCGCCGCCGCGAAATCGGGCTGCCGGCGGGGGATCGCGATCCGCTGCTCGTCGACGCCGTCACGGGCGCGCCCGTCCCGTCCGGCGCGCTCGACCGCCACCTGCGTTTCGCGCGGCTGACCCGGACCAGCCAGGAGGCGAACTCCGGGGTCTGCCGCGGCATGCTGCTCGCGCGTTACCCGACAAAGGAGGGCACGGGATGAAGGCCGTCCGGCTGCACGAATACCACCGCCAACCCACCGTCGAAGAGGTGCCGGAGCCCAGCGCGAAGGAGCCCTTCGACGTGGTCGTCAAGATCGGCGGCGCCGGGGTGTGCCGCACCGATCTGCACATCATCGAACAGCAGTGGGCGGAGAAGTCCGGGGTCACGCTGCCTTACACCATCGGGCACGAGAACGCGGGCTGGGTGCACGAAGTCGGCTCCGCGGTGTCCAATGTGGAGCCCGGCGACACGGTGATCCTGCACCCGACGCCGACCTGCGGGCTCTGCCACGCGTGCCGCGCGGGCGACGACATGCACTGCACGAACAACGCCTTCCCCGGCATCGACTGCGACGGCGGCATGGCCGAGTACCTGCTCACCTCGGCGCGCGCGTGCATCAAGCTCGACCCGGCCACGCAGCCCGCCGACGTGGCGGCGCTCGCGGACGCCGGGATCACCGCGTACCACGCCGTGCGCAAGGCGGTTCCGTTGCTGTACCCGGGAACCGTGTGCGTGGTCAACGGCGCGGGCGGGCTCGGGCACATCGGCATCCAGTCGCTACGCGCGCTGACCGCGACGAAGGTCGTCGTCGTGGACCGGAACGCCGAGGCCCTGAAACTGGCCGAACAGCTGGGCGCGGACGAAACCGTGCTGGCGGACGGGAAACACGTCGAGGCCGTCCTCGACCTGACCGGCGGCAACGGGGCCGAGGTCGTCCTCGACTTCGTGGCCGAACAGGGCGCGCAGCAGGACGCGTTCGCGATGACCCGCCGGGGCGGCTCGCATTTCGTGATCGGCTACGGCGGAAACATCGACATCCCCACGATCGACATCATCTCCACCGAACGCAACGTGGTGGGGAACCTGGTCGGCACCTACAACGATCTCGTGGAGCTGATGGTGCTCGCCGAATCGGGCAGAGTCACCCTGCACACCCGGAAGTACCCGCTGGACGCCGCGCTCGACGCGCTGGCCGATCTCGACGCCGGCCGGGTCCGCGGCCGCGCGATCCTCACGCCGTAGGGAGCACTCACGATGGCCAAGGAACTGCGTTTCGGCGCCGACGCCCGCGAACTGCTGCTGTCCGGGGTGGACAAACTCGCCGAAGCCGTGAAGTCGACGCTGGGCCCCAAGGGGCGCAACGTGATCATCGAGAAGATCACCGGTTCGCCGGTGGTGACCAACGACGGCGTCACCATCGCGCGCGAGATCCACCTGAAGGACCAGTTCGAGAACATGGGCGCGCAGCTGGTCAAGGAGGCCGCGATCAAGACCAACGACGTGGTGGGCGACGGCACCACCACGGCGACGGTGCTGGCGCAGGCCATCGTGCGGGAAGGGATGCGGGCGATCGGCCGGGGCGGCAACCCGGTGCTGGTGAAACGCGGTATCGACCACGCCGTCGCGCGGCTGGTCGAGCACCTGGAGAAGGCGGCGCACCCGGTGGTCACCGAGCAGGACTACGCCCGGGTCGCCGCCATCTCCGCCAACGACGACGACGCGGTCGGCGCGGTGATCGCCAAGGCACTGCACACGGTGGGCGACGGCGGCGTGGTGACCGTGGAGGAGTCGCCGCGGATCGGGATGTCGGTGGATTTCGTCGAGGGCTTCGAGTTCGACAACGGGTACCTTTCGCCTTATCTGGTCACGGATCCGGGCAGGCTGGAGGCGGTGCTGGACGATCCGTACATCCTGATGTGCGCGGAGAAGGTGACCAGTGTCCAGCAGCTGATGCCGGTGCTGGACAAGATCATGCGCGCGCCGCGGCCGCTGGTGCTGATCGCCGAGACGGTCGAGGGTTCGGCGCTGAGCATGCTGGTGCACAACCAGGTCAACGGGACGTTCCAGTCGGTGGCCGTGCGGGCGCCCGGGTTCGGGGACCGGCGGTTGCACAAACTGGAGGATCTCGCCGCTGTCGTCGGCGGCAAGGTGCTGTCCCGGCACGCGTCGTTCACGCTGGAGACGATGACGCTGGAGCACCTGGGACGCGCGCGGCAGGTGCGCGTGGACGAGAACAAGACCACGATCGTCGGCGGTTCCGGCCCGGCGTCGGCGGTGGAGTTCCGGGTCAACCAGCTGCGCGCGGAGTTGGAGCGCGCGCAGTTCGGCATCGACGAGGACGTGCTGACCGAGCGGATCGGCGCGCTGACCGGGAAAGTCGCGATGATCAAGGTCGGCGCGCCCACGCCGGCGGAGCTGAAGGAGCTCCAGCACCGGGTCGAGGACGCCCTGTCGGCCACCCGCGCGGCGATGGCGGAGGGCATCGTCGCCGGTGGGGGCGCGGCACTGCTGCACGCGGAGAAAGTGTTGTCGGGACTGGGTTTGGAAGGCGACTACGCGACAGGCGCGGACATCGTGCGGCGCACGCTCGCGGAGCCCGCGCGCCTCATCGCCCAGAACGCGGGCTACCCGGCGGAGGAGGTCGTGGAGCGCACGCGCGGACTGGACGACGACGAGGGGTTCGACGCGCTGCTGGACCGGTACGGGAACATGATCGAGATGGGCATCATCGACCCGCTGCGGGTGTGCCGTTCGGCGCTGCAGAACGGGGCATCCGTCGCGGGGCTGTTGCTGACCACGAACTCCCTGATCGCCGAGGAACAGACCCCGTGGGGCGGAAGCCCCGCGTTGATGACCGAATACGGCCCGCTGGACGAAGGACTGCACCAGCCCTCGCCGGACGCCAGTACGCCCCAGTCGCTGGGGCTCGGTCCTTCGGTGGGGTGACGCCTTTGGTGTTGGTTGCGTTGGGGGCGCGGGGTGCGTTGGGGCAGCGGGTTGCGTTGCGGCAGCAACGGACGCGCGTGGCCGCGCTGTGTGCACCCCTCCACCGCCCCGATCTGTGAGTGTTCGCGATCTTGTCGCTGCGTCAAGGCGGGAAAGAGTACCTTGACCCAGCGCCAAGATCGCAAGAGCAGGCTGGGGATCGGGGCGGTGGAGGGGTGTGGTCGGTGGGTGTTCCCCGGCTTGTGTCGCCGGGTGTCGGTGTTTATGTCGGTGTTTATGCAGCCTAAAGTGTGAAAACAAACGTTCGATACCGCGGTATGATCGTGTTGTGATCACCACTCCCGTTCTCGTGTCCCGTTCCGTGTCGGCGTTGTCCGGTGTGGAGCTGCTGGATGCGTTGCGGGAGAACGAGATCCGGCGCCGTCAGGCGTATGGCGAGTCGTTGGGGTTGATCGCGGAGATTGATGCGCGTGGTCTGGCTGGACCTCTGGGGTATCGGGATACTGCGGCGCTGGTGCGGGAAATGTTCGCCCTCAATCCGGCCGATGCGCGCCGCATGGTCACTCATGCCCGTGCGTTGAATGCCGGGGTGTCGCCCTCGGGTGCGCGGATCGAGGCCGCGTTGCCCCGGGTCGCCGACGCGTTGGCTGAGGGGGCGATCGGGCCGGAGCAGGTGGAGACCATCCATGCCGCCGTCCACGCACTTCCTGCGACCGCGTCGACCGACGACCGTGCCGTGGCCGAGAAGATCCTGTGCGAGGCCGCCAGTGTGAGTGAACCCCGCATCGTCGCCCGCCTCGGCCGCGAAATCGCCCAACGCCTCGACCCCGACGGGCACCAACCCGACGATCAAGACCCGGCCCGCCCGCAACGGCGCCTCGATATCACCGAACGCCACAACGGTGGTATCACCGGCAGCTTTGACCTCGACACCGAAACCGGCGCCCTCCTGACCACCCTGCTCTCACCCCTGACCACACCCCGCGCCAGCGACGACGGCCCCGACCTACGCACCCCGTCCGAACGTCGCGGGGATGCGTTCGCCGACATCCTGCGCCTGGCCGCGCACAGCCCCGACATCCCCACCGAAGCCGGAGAACCCGCCACCCTCCTGGTCAGCGTCACCCTCGACCAACTCACCACCGGCCTCGGCCACGGCCTGCTCGACGGCTACGAAACCCTCTCCGCCGCCCACATCCGCCGCATGGCCTGCGACGCGAAGATCGTGCCCGTCGTCCTCGGCGCGCACAGTGAAACCCTCGACATCGGCCGCGCCACCCGCATCGTCCCCCGCCGCATCCGCCGCGCCCTCATCCGCCGCGACAAAGGCTGCACCTTCCCCTCCTGCGCCCGCAAAGCCAAATGGACCCAAGCCCACCACATCATCCCCTGGGCACAGGGCGGGCCCACGTCACTGGCGAACCTCACCTTGCTGTGCAGCCACCATCACCATGTCCTGCACCGCACCCCATGGCGCATCCGCATGATCCACGGACACCCGTGGTACCTCCCACCCACCCACAT
>NZ_VMNW02000076.1 GCF_007713735.2 Amycolatopsis acidicola
GCCCGGCATGGCCTGGCCCGGCAAGCCCGGCACAGCCTTCCCCGTCACGGCCCTCCCCAGCACGACCCAACCCAACCCGGCACAGCCCGGTGCGTCGCCGGACGCGCCGGGCTCTTTGCCGTTCGTGTCTCCCTCCACCCGGGCCAACACTTGACATCGGTATCAATAGATCGGTTATGGTGAGCAAGTAACGAGCCCTGGTGCTCGATCGAAAACCTTCAATAGCTTCAAGAACAGGAAGCCTCGAACTCGCAAGTTGACTCGTATGTCAACTGTGTCGCCGCATCAGCAGGTGCGTCACGAAGGAGTACGACGATGTACGACGCGTGTTTCCCGCTGTCCTCGACCGAAAATGCCGTCCGGAGCCGGTCTTGAGTGCGCCGGCCGGGAAGGGGCTCCTCGTCACCGCCGGTCTGCCGGATTCCCCCTTCGAGTCCCTGACCGCCTCCGGCGCCGGGGAGCGGTGAGCCATGCGTGCGGTCCGGATCGCCGACCACGCCGTAACCGTCCGGCAGGTTCCGGACCCCGTCGCGGTACCGGGAAAAACCGTCCGTGTGCGGGTTCGCTCCGCCGGGATCTGCGGCAGCGATCTGGGGTTTCTAGCGCAGGGCGCGCTTTCCGTGACCCCGGGGCACGAGGTCGCCGGGCTGACCGATGAAGGCAGGCCGGTGGCCGTGCGGCCCGATCACCCGTGCGCCGTCTGCGGGATGTGCCAAGCCGGCCGGTCCAATCTGTGTCCCCGCGCGATGACCCGGTTCACCGGCATGGCGGAACTCGACGGCGGGTTCGCGGACGAGGTCCTTGCGGCGCCGAAGAACCTCCACCCGCTGCCTGACGGGTTGCCGCTGGAATCCGGTGCGCTGGGCGAACCCGCCGCGGTCGCCACCCACGCGTTGAGCAGGATGGGCGCCCCGCCCGGGGCCGAGGTGGCGGTGATCGGCGCGGGCGCCATCGGGCTGACGGCGGCGGCGATGCTCGCGAAGACCCACCGGGTGCGGCTCGTGGCACGGCACGAGCACCAGTTCCGTGCGGCCGAGGCCATCGGGGTCCGCACGGCCACCGCCGCGGGCGACGCGGACGCGGTGCTCGACGCCGCGGGATCCCAGTCCTCCTTGGCGGCCGCGCTCGACGCCGTCCGTCCGGGTGGGACGGTCGTCAGCCTGGGTTCCGCGAGCTGGGCGCCGAAACTCTCGACGGCCGCGGTGTTCAAGGAAGTGAACCTCCGGCTCGCGCTGATCTACACCCCGGAGGAATTCCAGGCCGGTCTCGAGTTCGTCGCGCGTCGCGCGGATCTCCAGCACGCGTTGGTGACACACCGGTTCGCGCTGGCGGACGCCGCCGGGGCCTTCGCTCTCGCGGCGGATCGCGGGCCCACGGGCGCGATCAAGGTACTCATCCACCCCTGAAACGGGCGCAACGGAAGGGAGAACACCCCATGGCCGGTCGGGTCGAGGGCAAGGTCGCGTTCATCACCGGCGCGGCGCGCGGGCAAGGGCGGTCGCACGCCCGCCGGCTCGCGGAGGAGGGCGCGGACATCATCGCGGTCGACATCGCGTCCCCGGAACTGGAGACGGTCGACTACGAGATGGGCAGCGCCCAGGAGCTGGCGGAGACCGCGCGCCAGGTCGAAGCGCTCGGCCGGAAGGCCGTCACCGCGGTCGCCGACGTCCGCAGCCAGGAGCAGCTCGACGCGGCCGTCGCCAAGGGCCTGGACGCGCTGGGGCGGATCGACATCGTCTGCGCGAACGCGGGCGTGCTCTCGATGGCGCCCACGTGGGAGATGACGGAGTCGCGCTGGCAGACGACGCTGGACATCAACCTGACCGGGGTCTGGCACACCTGCAAGGCGGTGGCGCCCGCGATGATCGAAGCGGGCAACGGCGGGTCCATCGTGATCACGAGCTCGATGGCCTACCACCAGGGCGTGCCGAACATCGCCAACTACGTCGCGGCCAAACACGGCGCGGTGGGCCTGATGCGATCACTGGCCAACGAGCTGGGCCCGCACCTGATCCGGGTGAACTCGGTGGCGCCGACGAACGTGAACACCAAGCTGCTGCTGAACGAGTCCGTGATGCGGGTGTTCAACCCGGACAAGGACGAACCCACCGCGGCGGACATGGCCGAGGCGTACCGGCCGCTGCACATCCTCCCGCTGGCCTGGGTCGAGCCGGTCGACATCAGCAACGCCGTGCTGTACCTGGCTTCCGACGAAGGGCGGTACGTGACCGGCACCGTGCTGTCGGTCGACCTCGGCCTGCTGGCGAAGTTCGGCATGAACTGAAAAGTCCATTGTGGACGGCAGAGACGAGGAGGCTCCGAAAATGGCCATCGCCCCTGGCGAGCGCACGGAACACATCATCGGCGGACGGCCGGTGGAATCACACGGGCAGGACCGGTTCGAGGTTGTCAACCCGGCCACCGAGGAGGTGATCGGTTCGGTCCCGGCCGGTGACGCCGCGGACGTGGACGCCGCCGTCGAAACGGCCCGCCGCGCGTTTCACGAGAGCGGCTGGCCCAGCACGCCGGTGAAGGAGCGCGCGGCGATCCTGCGCGCGATCGCCGACGGTTTCGAACGGCACGCCGACGAGATGAAGAACACGATCATCGAGGAGAACGGCAGCGTCGTCCCCATCGCGGAATGGGGGAACGTCAAGGTTCCGGCCGCGCTGTACCGCTACTACGCCGATCTGCTGGAGAACACCGAACTCGAGGAACAGCGCGTGTGGAACGGCGCGCGGACGGTCGTGCGGCAGGAGCCGGTCGGGGTCTGCGGTCTCGTCACGGCGTGGAACGTGCCGCAGGGGATCTACGTGGAGAAGGTCGGTCCCGCGATCGCCACCGGGTGCACCGCGGTCCTCAAGCCCGCGCCCGAAACCCCCTACGACGCCTACCTGTTCATGGACATCCTGAAAGAGGCCGGCGTGCCGGACGGCGTCGTCAACGTCGTGTTCGGCGGCGCGGACACCGGTGCCGCGCTGGTGGGGCACCGCGACATCGACAAGGTCAGCTTCACCGGCTCCCCGGGTGCCGGCCGGGCCATCGCCCGCGCCTGCGCGGAGAACCTCACCCCGAACACGCTGGAGCTGGGCGGAAAATCGGCCGCGATCCTGCTGGACGACTTCGACCTCGAGACGTTCCTGCCGTGGATCGGCGGATACTGCATCGCCCACAGTGGACAGATCTGCTCGCTGATGACCCGGCTGGTCGTGCCCCGCTCGCGGTACCGGGAGACCCTCGACGCCGTCGCGGACACCATGCGGGCGATGAAGGTCGGCGACCCGGCGGATCCGGCCACCGAAATCGGCCCCGTCGTGGCCGGGCGCCAGCGGGACCGCGTGGAGGGCTACATCCGGTCCGGGGTGGACGAAGGCGCGCGCCTGGTGACCGGTGGCGGCAGGCCGAAGGGGATGGACCGGGGTTTCTTCGTCGAGCCGACGCTGTTCGCCGACGTCTCCGGCGACATGACCATCGCCCGTGACGAGATCTTCGGCCCCGTGCTGGTCGCGATCCCTTACGACGACGAGGAAGACGCCGTCCGGATCGCCAACGACTCGCGGTACGGCCTCGGCGGCGCGGTGTTCGGCGCCGACGTGGAGCACGCGACCGCGGTCGCCGGCCGCGTCGAGACCGGCACGATCGGCGTCAACTACTACCAGCAGCACTTCAACGCGCCGTTCGGCGGGGTCAAGGACAGCGGGTACGGCCGGGAACTGGGCCCGGAAGGCTATGCGGCGTACCTGAAGTCGCGGTCGATCTACCTGGCGTCCTGAACGGGAAGACGGAAACCACAACGGAAGGAGCGGGCACATGACCGGCAGGGTCGAGGGCAAGGTCGCGTTCATCACCGGTGCCGCGAGGGGACAGGGGCGGGCACACGCGGTGCGCCTGGCCAGGGAGGGCGCCGACATCATCGCGGTCGACGCCTGCACCGACGTCGAGACCGTCCCCTACGCGATGGCCGGAGCGGAGGATCTCGCCGAAACCGTGCGGCTGGTGGAAAAAGAGGGGCGGAAGATCGTCTCGAAGGTCGCCGACGTCCGCGACCAGGCGAGCCTCGACGCCGCGGTCTCGGCCGGGGTGGCCGAGTTCGGCCGCCTCGACATCGTCTGCGCGAACGCGGGCGTGCTGTCGCTGGAATCGGCGTGGGAGATGTCCGAGGAGCAGTGGCTCACCACCATCGACATCAACCTCAACGGGGTCTGGCGGACGACGAAGGCCGCGATCCCCGCCATGATCGAGGCGGGCAACGGTGGTTCCATCATCCTGACCAGCTCGACGGCGTACCAGAAGGGCGTCCCGCACATCGCGAACTACGTCGCGGCCAAACACGGCGTCGCCGGTCTCATGAAGACACTGGCGAACGAGCTGGGGCAGCACTGGATCCGGGTCAACTCGGTCGCGCCGACGAACGTGGCGACCCCGCTGATCCTCAACGACGCGCTGATGTCGACGTTCGTCCCGGACGTGGAGAACCCGACGGAGGACGACGCGGCGCGCGTACTGACGCCGTTCCACATCCTGCCGGAGCCGTGGCAGCAGCCCTCGGACGTGAGCAACGCCGTGCTGTTCCTGGCCTCCGACGAGGCGAAGAACATCACCGGTACCGTACTTCAGGTGGACCTCGGTTTCCTGGCCAAGTACTGAGAAACGCGCGGATCCGCCCGACTTGACGAGAGTGTCAAGTCGGGCGGATACTGGCCGGGAGTACGGCTCGCCGTACGCTCTGTGCCGAGGGCGCCGCGGTGCCCGACCCGGTGCCGCGGTCGGTGAAGTGAGGAGAAACCATGCCTGGGCCGACGGAAGTCCAGCAAGCGCGCCGTGACCAGGGGCCGACCACCGGCCGTGGCGCGCAACGCAGGGAAGAGCTGTTGGCCGCGGCCCGCCGCGTGTTCGAACGCAAGGGGTTCATCGAGACCCGCGTCAGCGACATCGCCAAGGAGGCACAGGTCTCCCACGGCACCTTCTACACGTATTTCGACACCAAGGAAGCGATCTTCAAGGAGGTCGCGCACGCGGTCATCGAGTCGATGCTGGCCTCGATGGCGATCCTCATCCCCAGCGAGGACTTCCACGACCGGGTGCACGATTCGATCCGCCGGTTCGTCCAGGCCTACCGGCCGCACGCCACGATGCTCGCCCTGATGGAACAGGTCGGCACGGTCTCACCCGAACTGCGTGAACTACGGCTGGACGCGCGGGAGACGTTCGTGCGCCGGACCGAGCGCGGGATCCGCCGGATGATCGACGCCGGGCTCGCCGACGCGGACCTGGACGTCGAGTACACCGCGGAATCGCTGGGCGCCATGCTGGAATACGTCTGCTACGTGTGGTTCTCGCTGGACCGCCCCTTCGAAGAGGAACGCCTCGTAGGCGCGCTGTCGGCGATCTGGGAAAAAGCACTCCTGCCGCTGCCTGCCCGCAAGGGGACCAGGAAACGGGCGGGACGGGCGCGCTAGCGCGGGTTCCGGCAGAGGAGGGACGCTGGTGGCGTCACGATCACGTGCCACGGGACGATCCGGTGGCGGCAGCCGGATCGAGGACGAAGCGCTGGTCCGGCAACGGCTTGTCGCCGCGGCGACGGAGGAGTTCGAAGAACACGGCTACGCCCAGAGCAGCGTCGAGCGCATCGCGCGCCGGGCCGGGGCCGGCAAAGCGGAGTTCTACACCCATTTCGCCGGGAAGGACGAGCTGGCCGAAGGACTGTGGGACGTCGCGAGGGTGCGGCTGATCGGGCTTTACCGCGAGCTGACCCGGACGCGGCCGAGAGACCTGGCGGCCCTCGAGCGGTGGCTGCGCAAGACTTTCCTGTTCTACCGCCGGAACCGGCACCGGCTGCTGGCCGTGCACGAAGCGATCGCGCTGGAGCCGCGGCTCGCCGAGGTCTACTTCGAACACACCCGGGAGGTCACCGGGATACTGGCGCCGCTGAGCAGGCCGCGGCCAGGAGACACCGGGGAAAGCCCGCACACCCGGATAGCGCTGCTGTCGATGCAGCACGAACGGTTCTGCTTCCTCGCGTTCCTCCGCGGGATGGCGTTCGACGAGGACGAGGCCGTGCGTGCGCTCGCCCGGACGTGGTTCGAGGAGCTGGGGGAGCACTGAGGGAAGCGGGCCTCAGCGGCGCCCGACGACGTCCCTGCCGATGATCTGCCGCATGATCTCGTTGGTACCGCCGAAGATCCGCTGGATCCGCGCGTCCTGGTAGGCGCGCGCCACCGGGTACTCCAGCATGTAGCCGTAGCCGCCGTGCAGCTGCAGGCAGCGGTCCACGACCCGGTTCTGCATCTCCGACGCCCACAGCTTCGCCTTCGCCGCGTCCACAACGGACAGTGCGCCTTCGTTGTACGCCAGGATGGCCTGGTCCACGAACGTGCGCGTGACGTCCAGCTCGGTCGCGATGTCGGCGAGCACGAACCGGGTGTGCTGGAAGTCGGCGATCTTCTCCCCGAAGGCCGTGCGCTCGTCGGTGTAGGCCACGGTCGACCGGAAGATCGCGTCGGCCGAGGACACCGCCTGCACCGCGATCGAGAGCCGCTCCAGCGGCAGGTGGTCCACGAGGTGACCGAACCCGCCGCCGGGCTCGCCCAGCAGGTTGTCCTCCGGGATGAACACATCCTGGAAGACCAGTTCGGCGGTGTCCTGGCCGTGGAGTCCCACCTTGTCGAGTTTGCGGCCCCGGCTGAACCCGGGCATGTCCCGTTCGGCGACCAGCAGGCTGAAGTCCCGGCTGCCGCCGCCGGGGCCCGTGCGGACGACGGTGATCACCAGATCGGACTGGATTCCGTTGGTGATGAAGGTCTTCGCCCCGTTGACGACCCAGCCACCGGCCACCTTGGCCGCGGTGGCGCGGATCCCCCGCAGATCGCTGCCGGTGCCGGGTTCGGTCATCGCGATCGCGCCGATCAGCTCGCCCGAGGCCATCCCGGGCAGCCACCGCTGTTTCTGCTCCGGGGTCGCCAGGCTGTCCAGGTACGGGATGGCGATGTCGTCCTGCAGGGAGAAGCCCGACGCCAGCGAAGTGGCGTGGACCCGGGCCAGCTCCTCCAGCACGATGGCGCGATAGCGGTAGTCGCGCCGCTGGCCGCCGCCACCGTACTGTTCCGGCGCGCTCAAGCCGAGAACGCCCTGTTTTCCCGCGGCCTGCCACACGCCGCGGTCGATGAGCCGGTCGTCCTCCCAGCGCTGGACGTGCGGCGCGACTTCGCGGCTGGCGAACTCCCGGACTACACCGCGGAACTGCTCGTGGTCGTCGGTGTAGAGGGCGCGCTTCATGAGGATCCTTTCGTGGGGCGGTAGCCGGGGCGGGGGAGGCCGGCCAGGAAGTCCGGCGCCGCCGAGACCCGGCCGGTGAAGGAAGGTGTTCTCTTGTCCAGGAAAGCGGCCACGCCTTCCTCGGCGTCCTCGCTGATCCCGAACTCGTTGAGGGCCAGGGTTTCGACGCGGTGCGCCTCCATCGGGTGCGACGCGGT
The DNA here is from genome assembly GCF_007713735.2 of Amycolatopsis acidicola. Taxonomy (GTDB): domain Bacteria; phylum Actinomycetota; class Actinomycetes; order Mycobacteriales; family Pseudonocardiaceae; genus Amycolatopsis_E; species Amycolatopsis_E acidicola. Next base: position 7,473 of record NZ_VMNW02000076.1, read on the forward strand.
GAGCATCCGCCACAGCAGGCGCCGGGTGTAGGAACTCGACACCGGTGCGGTCGCGGCGATCCGGCTCGCCAGCTCGAGCGCCGCGTCAAGGACGCTTCCGGCCGGGTGCACGCTCAGCACCAGCCCGCTCTCGCGGGCCTCCTCGGACGACACCGTCCGCCCGGTGAGCATCCATTCCAGTGCCCGCTGGGGAGGGACCAGCCGGGGGAGGAACCAGGAGGAGCAGGACTCCGGGACGAATCCCCGGCGGGCGAAGGGAAACGCGATCTTGGCTTCGTCGGCGGCGAGCCGCAGGTCGCAGGGCAGGGTCATGGTGATCCCGACGCCGACGGCGTGCCCGTTGATCGCGGCGAGCACCGGCTTGCGCGCGTCGAAGATCCTCAGCGCGACCCGGCCGCCGCCGTCTCGCCGCAAGGGGAGCTCCCCGTCTCCAGCGCGGTCCTGTGTGCCCGGAGGAGCGGATTCGCTCGCCCGCCAAGCGGCGAAGGGCGCGACGCCCTCGGCGGCCGAGCCCAGATCCATGCCGGCGCAGAACGCGGAGCCCGCGCCGGTGAGTACCACGGCCCGCACGTCGTCGTCCCCGTCGGCGCGGTCGAAGCACTCGATCAGCCCGGACTCCATCTCGTCGGTGAACGCGTTCATCGCCCCGGGCCGGTCCAGCGTGACCACGGCGACGTGGCCGCTCACCTCGTAGCGAACGTGCATGGCCACAGCACACCCTTGATTGACATGTGTGTCAAGTGTTGCGTGGGATTTCGGCGGCAAAGGATGGCCCTGCTGCGATTTTCGATCCCGCCGGTTCTCTTGACAGCATCCTTTCCACCTCCCACACTTGACGCGTTCGTCAATTCGAGTCCGGTCCCCGTGCTCGGGTGCCGTGCCGGCGGCCAGGAAACACAGCGAGGTGTTCAGTGAAGATTCAGGACGTCCGGATCACTTCCTTCCGTATCCCGCTCCCCGGCGGGATGGAGGAGGTGATGATCAAGGGCCAGTCGATCGCCCCCTACGTCACGGACTTCATCGCCGTGGAGGTCGTGTCCGACGACGGTCTCGTCGGTGAGGCCGTGAGCCCCTACGGCGGGCTGAGCCTCGGGCACTCCATCGCGGACCGGATCCGCCCGTTCGTCCTCGGGCAGGACCCGGGTAACCGCGAGGCCATCTGGCAGGAGCTGTGGAAGCTCGACCGGCTGCTCTACTCCACGCAGTTCGCCATCGGCACCGTGGACCTCGCGATCTGGGATCTGTACTGCAAATCGCTGAACGAGCCGCTGTACCGCGTGCTCGGTGGCGTGCGCGACAAGGTGCCCGCCTACGCCAGCGGCATGACCCTGCCCAGCCCGCGGGGCTTCGCCGAGGACGCGCTGAAGTACAAGGAAGCCGGCTACCAGGGCTACAAACTGCACGTCAAGGGCGAGTGGAAAGAGGACATCGCGGCCTGCCGCGCGGTGCGTGAGGCCGTGGGCGAGGACTACCCGCTGATGATCGACCCCGCCGGGGCCTACACCCAGTCCGAGGCGCTCAAGGTCGGCCGCGCGCTCGAGGAGCTGGAGTTCCACTGGTACGAGGAACCCTTGCGGGACTGGGACATCCACGGCTACAAGATGCTGGCCGACAAGCTCGACATCCCGCTGATGGCGCTCGAAGTCATCCCCGGCTCGGTGTACGCGAAGCCGGAGTACATCGTGACCAGGGCGATCGACATCGTCCGCGGCGACATCTCGTTCACCGGCGGCGTCACCGGGGTGATGAAGACCGCGAGGCTGGCCGAGGCCTTCGGGCTCGCCATGGAAGTGCACACCAACGCCAACAGCCACATCGACGCCGCGCATCTGCACTGCATCGCGGCGATGCACAACTCCGAGTACTTCGAGCAGCTCGTGCCGGAACGGTTCTTCCACTTCCCGGCGTGTGAGCCGGTGAAGATCGACAACGAGGGGTTCGTGCACCTGCCCGACGGCCCGGGGATCGGCCGCGAGCTGGACTGGGACTACATCGCCCACCACAAGGTCGCCGAGCTCTGACTCCGCCACGCACCTCCACAGGCGTGACGCCCCACCACAGCCCGTGTCGGCACCCTGGAAAGGACCTCGGGCCCATGAAGCGCTGGAAACACCTCGCGGCGGCCGGTGCCGCCCTGCTCGTCGCGGCCACGGCCGCGTGCGGTACCGGCGGATCCGCGATCGGAGCGGACGGCACGCTGAAGATCGCCTTCCACCTCGCCCCCGCCAGTCTCGATCCGCTGCAGGTCCCCATCTGGCAGCTGATGACCTACGAAGAACCCCTGTACGACACGGTGACCAGGATCGACGCCGACGGCAACGTCCAGCCGATGCTGGCCACCTCCTGGACCTTCGGGGACTCCTCGATCGACTTCACCTTCCGCCAGGACGTGAAGTTCCACGACGGCACCCCGTTCGACGCGCAGGCGTTCAAGACCAACATCGACCGCCTGCTGGCCGCCAGGAAGTCCCCGGTGGCAAGCATGTTCACCGCCGTCACCGGTGCCGAGGTCACCGGCCGGTACACCGCGCGGCTGACACTGTCCAGAATGGACTCCGCGCTGCCCGCGGCGCTCGGTGACCGCGGCGGTGCGATGGTCAGCCCCAAGGCCATCGCCGACGGCGTCGACCTCAGCACCCAGGACGCGGGCTCCGGCCCGTACCGGCTGACCGACTACAAGACCGGGGACCACGCCGTCTACGAAAAGTTCCCGGAATACTGGGACCCCGGGGCCGCCGTCGCGCGGCACCTCGAGATCGACGCGGTCGGCGACGGCCAGGCCCGGCTCAACGGCGCGATCTCGCGGCAGTACGACATCACCTACCTGACCCCCTCGCAGTTCGACGCGGCCAAGGGCGCCGGGCTCGGCGTCGAGGAGAAGGCGGGGCTGTGGTTCATCAACATCTTCACCAACCGCACCCGCTCCGAGCTCGGCAATCTCCAGGCGCGCCAAGCGATCGCGCACGCGATCGACCGGAACGCGATCTGCTCCGCCGTCTACTTCGGACGGTGCAAGCCGACGTCGTCGATCTTCCCCAGTGACTTCTGGGGCGGCTCACCGGACGCCGGGCCCGACTACGACCACTACGACCCGGTCCTCGCCCGCAAGCTGCTGGCCGACGCCGGGCTCCCGGACGGTTTCGAGTTCACGATGCTCTACGCCGCGGGCGCCGACCCGTACCCGCAGCTGGCGGAACTGCTGCAAAGCCAGCTGGCCGCGGTCGGCATCAAGCTCGACCTCAAACCGGTCGACATCAACCAGCTCTCCCCGGTGTACTTCGTCGAGAAGAACGCCGACGCGATGCTCGGTGGCGGCGGGCAGGTCGCCGATCCCGGCTTGTCGCTGCAGAAGGAGTTCCGGTCCGGTGCCACGCTGAACGCCAGCGGTGACGCGCCCGGCGGGCTCGACGCCGTGATCGACAGCCTGAACTCGGCCACCACCCAGGCCGGCCGGCAGCGGTTTTCCGCCGAGGCGACGCGGATCGCCACCGACCAGGTGCTCAACGTGCCCCTGGTCCAGCCCGAGGTGCTCTTCGCCTACGACCCGGACAAACTCACCAAGTACGAGGCGTCCTACGTGGGTGCCTACGCGCCCACCCGTGGTGCCGGGAGCTGATCGGGATGGGCAAGCTGGTACTCCGGCGCCTGCTCGTCATCGTGCCGGTCCTGTTCCTGGTGTCGATCCTGGCGTTCTCGCTCGTGCAGCTCGTGCCCGGCGATCCCGCGGTGACACTGGCCGGGGACTCGCCGAGCCCGGCGCAGGTCGCGGCGATCCGCACCGCGCTCGGGCTCGATCAGCCGCTGGTCGTGCAGTACGTGCACTGGCTGGGGTCGGTGCTGAGCGGGGACTTCGGCCGCTCACTCGCGTCCTCGCAACCGGTGCTGGACGCGATCGCGCAACGGCTCCCGGCCACGCTTTCGCTGATACTCGGCGCTTTCGTCGTCGCCGTGGTCCTCGGTGGTCTCCTCGGGATCGTCGCGGGCGCACGGCGCGGCGGCTGGCCTGATCGCGTGGCGTCGTTCTTCTCCGCGATCAGCCTCGCGGCGCCCAGCTATGTCGTGGGCCTGGTGCTGATCGTCGTGGTCGCCACCGAACTGCGCCTGCTGCCCTCGGCCGGTTACGTGCCTGCCGCCCGTGGCGCCGGCCCGTGGTTCCAGCACCTCGTGCTGCCCTCGATCGCGCTCGGACTGGTGCCGGCGGCGATCCTCGCGCGGCAGCTGCGCGGGTCGCTGGCCGGGGTCCTGGAACAGGACTACACGCGTACCGCGATCGCGAAGGGACTGCCGGGACGCGTGGTGGTTCTCAAACACGCCTTGAAGAACGCCGCGATCCCCGGGGTGACGGCGCTGGGCACGCAGCTGGCCGTCGTCATCGGCAGCACCGTCGTGATCGAGCAGATCTTCGGGATCCAGGGGCTCGGCGCGCTGGCCTACAACGCGGCGCTGCAACGGGATCTGCCCGTCGTGCAAGGCGTCGTGCTCATCAGCGCGATCGCCGTCCAGCTCATCAACCTCGCCGTCGATCTGGCGTACGGCTGGCTCAACCCGAAACTGAGGAAGGGGTGAACGCCATGGAACCCGTGACGATCAGCGGGCCGCCCGCCACCCCGCGCGCGGCACGCCCGGCTCGCCGCGACGGCACGCTACGACGTTTCCGGCGGGACGTCCCCGCGATGACGGGCGCCGTCCTGCTCGGGCTCTTCGTGCTGGCCGCCGTGTGCAAGCCGTGGATCATGCCGCGGGACCCGGACGCGCAGGATCTGGGCCACGCCTTCGCGGCACCGTTCAGCCCGGGGCACCTGCTCGGCACCGACAACCTCGGACGCGACGTCGCCTCCCGGCTGATCGCCGCGGACCAGGTGGCGCTGCGGGCCGCGCTGACGGCCGTCGTGGTGGCGATGGCCGTGGGCATCCCGCTCGGATTCGTGGCCGCGTACTTCGGCCGCTGGGCCGACATGGTGATCCTGCGGATCACCGACGCCCTGCAGAGCCTGCCGCCGTTGATGCTGGCGATCGCGCTGCTCGGGGCGATCGGCCCGGGGCTGACCAACGCGATGGTCGTGATCGGGCTGGTGTTCGCGCCCGCCTTCCTGCGCCTCGTCCGGGCGTCCACCGCGGAGGTGCTGCGCGAGTCCTATGTGGACGCGAGCAGGGCGATCGGCACTTCCGCGGTACGGCTGGTGGCGACCCGGGTGCTGCCCAACGCGTTCCCGCCCGTGCTGGTGCAGATCTCGATCGTCACCGGGCTCGCGCTGATCGCCGAGGCCAGCCTCAGCCTGCTCGGTCTCGGGGTCACGCCACCGGCCGCCAGCTGGGGCCTGATGATCTCGCAGGGCTACAACTTCCTTTACCAGCAACCGTGGCTGGTCGTGCTGCCCGGCCTCACGCTCGCGGTCGCGGTACTCGCCTTGAACCTCGTCGGTGACGGCGTGCGCGACGCGCTCGGGCGCGGATCGGGGGCGCGGCGATGACCGTTCTCGAAATCGAAGATCTCACCGTCGGATTCCGCGCGGGGGCGGGCTGGAACCAGGTGGTGAGCGGACTGTCGATGACGGTCGGGCGGGGCGAGACCGTGGCACTGGTCGGGGAATCCGGTTCCGGTAAGACGGTCACCTCGATGGCCGTGATGCGGCTGCTGCCGGCGAACCGCGCCCGTGTCACGGGCCAGGTGCGCTTCGACGGCCGTGACCTGCTGACCCTGCGCCGCCGCGAGCTGGACAAGGTGCGGGGCGGCCCGCTGTCGATGGTCTTCCAGGAGCCGATGACCAGCCTGAACCCGGCGTTCACGGTCGGCGAGCAGATAGCCGAAGCCGTGCGCCGGCACCGCGGGCTGAACCGCCGCGAGGCCCGGCGTGCGGCGGTGGAGGCCATGGACGCGGTCGGTATCGCGCACGCCGGACGCCGCGCCGGGGCTTACCCGCACGAGTTCTCGGGCGGGATGCGGCAGCGGGTCATGATCGCCATGGCGATCGGCTGCCGGCCGCGGCTGCTGATCGCGGACGAACCGACCACCGCGCTCGACGTCACCATCCAGGCGCAGATCCTCGACCTGCTGCGGGAACTGCGGTCCGGCAACGGGATGGCGATGATCTTCGTGACCCACGACCTCGGGGTGGTCGCGGAGATCGCCGACACGGTCGCCGTGATGTACGCGGGCCGCATCGTCGAGCGGGCTCCGGTCGCGGAGCTGTTCGCCAGGCCCCGGCATCCCTACACCGCAGGGTTGCTCCGATCAGTGCCTTCGGGCGCGAAGGGCGGGCTGTACTCGATCCCGGGGTCGCCGCCGAGACCCGGCGAATTCCCGCCCGGATGCCGGTTCGAGCCGCGCTGCGGATTCGCCGAACCCGGTTGTGCCGGCGCACTTCCCGTGCTCGAAACGCTCGGCGGCAGCCACGCCGCCGCGTGCTCCCGCGCGGCCGGGCTGGACCTGCGGCCGGAAGGAGCGGCGCATGTCTGAGCAGGCACTCGAACTCGACGACGTCAGCGTCGAGTTCCGGCAGGGACGCCGCCGGCTGCGCGCGGTGTCCGGAGTCAGCCTGCGGCTGGAGCGACGCCGCACGCTGGCGGTCGTCGGCGAGTCGGGATCGGGCAAGTCCACCCTGGCCAGGGGGATGACCGGGCTGGTCCCCCTCAGCGGCGGCACGGTGCGGGTGCTCGGGAAGGAGTTCCGGCGGCCGCGGCGGGAGCAGCGGAGGCACATCCAGCTGGTGTTTCAGGACCCGTGCTCCTCACTCGACCCGTCCGCGACCATCCGGAACTCGCTGGCGGAACCGCTCGTCGTCCACGAGCGACTGTCCAAAAAAGACAGCGAAAGGCGGGTCGCCGAACTGCTGCGCGACGTCGGGCTGCCCGCCGACGCCGCGGAAAGGTACCCGCACGAGTTCTCCGGCGGGCAGCGCCAGCGCGTCGCGATCGCCCGTGCGATCGCGACGAAACCGGATGTGCTCGTCCTCGACGAAGCGGTCAGCGCGCTCGACGTCTCGACGCAGAACCAGATTCTGGAACTGCTCGGGCAGCTGCAGCGCGAACACGGTCTCGCCTACGTGTTCATCTCGCACAACCTCGGCGTGGTCCGCTGGATCGCCGACGAGACCGTCGTGATGTACCTGGGACACGTCGTGGAGACCGGCCCGGCCGAGCGCGTGCACGTGGCGCCGGCACACCCGTACACCCAGGCGCTCGTGTCGGCCATGCCCGTCGCCGACCCCACCGCACGCCGCGGCCGGCGCGGGCCGCTGACCGGCGAGCCACCGGACCAGACCGAAGCGCACCGCGGGTGCGTCTTCGCCGGAAGGTGCCCGATCGCCGACGAAACCTGCCACACCACGCCACCCCCGCTCGTCGCCATCGCGGGCGGGGGAACGGCCGCCTGTCACCAAGTCACCGGCTCGGCAGACATCCACGAGGGAGGAACCCCATGAAGATCGACGACGTCCGGATCTCGGTTTTCCGGCGGCCCGCCGACGACTCGGCGCCCGAGACGTTCATCAAGGGCCAGTCGATGCAGTCGCTGCACACCGAGCTGGTGGCGCTGCGGATCACCGACGACGAAGGCCACACCGGCGAGACGCTCAGCCTCGGCGGCGGCCTCGGCATGGGCCACTACCTCGCTTCCACCGTCAAACCGTTCCTGATCGGCCGCAACCCGCTCGAGCGCGAGGCCCTGTGGCAGGAGATGTGGGACGCCAACCGGTTGTGGTTCTCGCCGCTGTTCATGGTCGGCACCGCCGACGTGGCGCTCTGGGACCTGTACGGCAAGATCCGGGGCGCGCCGATCCACGAGATCCTCGGCACCTACCGCACCCGGATCCCGGCCTACGCCAGTTCGATGACGCATTCCACGGTGGAGGAGTTCGTCGAGGAGGCGCTGGAGTTCCAGGGCCGTGGCTACCACGGCTACAAGCTCCACGTGCTCGGCGACCCCGAGTTCGACATCGAATGCTGCCAGGCCGTCCGTGCGGCCGTGGGCGACTGGGCGCTGATGGTGGACGTCGTGTCCGGCTACGACCAGCGTGACGCCCTGCGCGTCGGCCAGGTGCTCGACGAGCTGGACTACTACTGGTACGAGGAGCCGCTGCGCGACTACGACCTGCACGGCTATCGCCTGCTCGCCGACAAACTCAAGACGCCGATCGCCGGTACCGAGACCAACGAGGGCGGCCTGCTCGCCCGCGCCGAGTTCGCCGCGTCGCGCGCGGTGGACATCGTGCGCGCGGACCCGTCGTTCACCTACGGCATCGGGCAGACCCGCAAGATCGGGGCGCTCGCCGAGGCGTTCGGGCTCAACTGCGAGATCCACACGAACCCGAACCCGATGATGGACGCCGCCGCCCTGCACGTCGCGCTTTCGATGCGCAACACGGACTTCTTCGAGCAGCTCGTGCCGACGCGGACGTTCGACTTCGCCGTCGAGCAGCCCGTGCGGATCGACTCCGAGGGCTACGCCGTCGCGCCCGACGGGCCGGGCCTCGGGGTGAACATCGACTGGGACTACGTCGAGCGCTACACGATCGCCGAACTGTAGGACCCCGCAAGCGAAAAGGCAGGACATGACAGCCATTTCTCCCGCACCGGCCCGGAGCCTCGACGAGCGGTTCACCCGGCAAGAGGGCCGCGTCTACCTCACCGCGATCCAGGCGCTGATCCGGGTCCTGACCGACCAGCGGCTGCGGGACCAGGCCCGTGGCCTCGACACGGCGGGCCTGGTCTCCGGATATCCGGGATCGCCCTTGGGCGGCGTCGACGTCGAGCTGAACCGGCAGCGCGCGATTCTCGAGCGGCACCGGATCCTGCACCAGCCCGGGCTGAACGAGGACCTGGCCGCGACGGCCCTGTGGGGCAGCCAGACCGTGACCGCTCTCCCCGACGCGAAGGCCGACGGCGTTTTCGGCATGTGGTTCGGCAAGGCGCCCGGCGTGGACCGGGCCGGGGATGCGTTGCGGCACGGCAACATCCGGGGCACGGCGCGCAACGGCGGGGTACTGGTGGTGGCCGGAGACGACCCGGACGCGGCCTCCACGAACTTCCCGACCGACAGCGCCGGCGCCTTCGTCGACTGGGGTATGCCGGTGCTCTATCCGGGCTCGGTGCAGGAAATCCTGGACCTCGGGGCGCACGGCTACGAGCTGTCCCGGCTGTGCGGGTTGTGGGTCGGCTTCAAGCTGGTCACCGAAACCGCCGACGCGTCGGGCTCGGCGGACATCACGCCGGACCGGCTGCGGCTGGACAGGCCGCGGCTCATGCGCGGCGGGAAACCCTTCGAGCCGCGGCTGTGGATCAACACGCCCGGCGGGCCGATGCGTGAGGCCGAGCGGGATCTGGTGGGGGAGCGGCGGGAGCTCGCCGGGCTCTACATCCGCCGCAACAACCTCAACCCCGTGACCGTCGAGCCGGAGCGGCCCCGCGTCGGGCTGGTGGCCGCCGGGAAGACGTACTACGACCTGCGCAAGGCGCTCGACATCCTCGGCCTGGACGAGGAAGCCTTGCGCGCCAACGGGATCCGGGTGAAGCGGGTCGGCGCTCTCTACCCCGTCGGCACTGACGAGTGGCGCGACTTCGCCGAGGGCGTCGAGACCGTGATCGTGGTCGAGGAGAAGCGGCCGCTGATCGAGCGGTTCCTCAAGGAAGCCTTGTACGGCAAGCCGGACGCGCCCCGCGTGTACGGGAAGACCGACGCCGAGGGGCGGGAGCTGTTCCCCGAATACGGGGCACTGAACGGGGATCTCGTGGCCCGGCGGTTGCGCGGCGCGCTGAGCGCGGCGTCACCGTTGTCGTTCGCCCTGCCCGAGCCCGAGCGGGAGCGCAAACTGCTCCCGCTGGTCACCTCGCGCAAACCGTTCTTCTGTTCCGGCTGCCCGCACAACAGTTCGCTGATCGTGCCGGAAGGAGCGACGGTCGCCGCCGGGATCGGCTGCCACATCCTGGAACTCGTCGTGCCGCGCGAAGAGTACGGCGTGATGGCGGGCTTCACGCAGATGGGCGGCGAAGGCGCGCAATGGGCGGGGATGGCGCCGTTCACCGGAATCCCGCACATCTTCCAGAACGTCGGCGACGGCACCTTCCACCATTCCGGCAGCCTCGCCCTGCGCGCGGCTGTCGCCGCCGGGGTCAACATCACCTACAAGCTGCTCTACAACAGTGCCGTCGGGATGACCGGCGGGCAGGACGTCGCCGGCGCGATGGCCGTGCCCGAGCTGACCAGGCTGCTCGACGCCGAAGGGGTCGCCCGCACCATCGTCACCACCGACGACGTGAAGCGGTATCGCGGAGTGCGCCTCGCCCGCGGTGTCGAGGTGTGGCACCGGGACAGGCTGATCGAAGCACAGGAAACCCTCGCCGCGACGCCGGGCGTGACGGTGCTGCTGCACGACCAGTACTGCGCCGCGGAGAAACGACGGCTGCGCAAACAGGGCAAGATGGCGCGGCCGACCCGGCGGATCGCGGTCAACGACCGCGTGTGCGAGGGCTGTGGCGACTGCAACGCGAAGTCCCAGTGCCTGAGCGTGCAACCGGTCGAGACCGAGTTCGGCCGCAAAACGACCATCCACCAGTCGTCCTGCAACTTCGACTATTCGTGCGTCAAGGGCGACTGCCCGTCGTTTCTCGCGGTGGACACCACGAACGCGCGCCGTACGGCCCGGAAGGCCGAACCGGCCCCGGAAGTGGCCGAACCGCGGGCCATCGTGCCCGCCGACGCCTTCAACGTCACGATGACCGGGATCGGCGGCACCGGCGTGGTCACCATGAGCCAGGTGCTGGCGACCGCGGCGGCGCTGGACGGCAAGCACGTGCGCAACCTCGACCTGACCGGCTCGAGCCAGAAGGCCGGGCCGGTGGTGTCGCAGCTGCAGATCTACCGTGACGCGGCCACCGAACCCGCCGCGCGGATCCCGGACGGTGGCGCCGATCTGTTCCTGGCCTTCGACCTCCTGGCCTCGCTGACCCCGGCGAACCTCGCCCAAGCCGGTCCACGAAGGACGGTCGCGGTGGGCTCGCTCAGCCCGACCCCCACCGCGGACCAGGCCGTGGACCCGAGCATCCCGTACCCGGGGCGGGACGAGCTGACGGCCGCGCTCGACGCCGTGAGCCGCGCGGCGGACAACGTGTTCATCGACCCCGGCGAGATCGCCGCCAGGGTGTTCGGCAACCACCTGATGGCCAACACGGTGCTCGTCGGCGCGGCCTTCCAGAGTGGTGCGCTGCCGATCTCGGCGTCCTCCATCGAAGAGGCCCTGCGCCTCAACGGTGCCGCCGTCGAGGCCAACATCCAGGCGTTCCGGTGGGGCCGCGTGGCCGTCGCGGACCCGGCGGCCGTCGCCGGTTTCCGGGCCGGATCCGGGCGTCGATCCCGTGCGCTGAGCGCGGATCTCGCCGCCAGTGTCCGGCGCATCTGGCCGGATGAGGCGCTGGAGCGGCGTGTCGGCGACCTGGTCGCTTTCCAGAACGAGGCCACCGCCGCCCGCTACCTCGACGCCATCGGTGAGGTGGCCGCCGCCGAAACTGCGGCGACGGGAGCGCCGGGCCCGGTCACCGACACCGCGCTACGGCAGCTGCACCACGTGACCGCGTACAAGGACGAGTACGAGGTGGCGCGCTTGCACCTCCTCGACTCCGCGCGCGACGCGGTGGAGGCGGAGTTCGGGCAGGGCGCGAAGGTTTCCTGGTACCTGCACCCGCCGATCCTGCGTGCGCTGGGCATGAAGCGGAAACTCCGCCTCGGGCCGTGGTTCCGCCCGGTGTTCGCCGTGCTGGCCTGGCTGAAGGTGCTGCGCGGCACACCGTTCGACGTGTTCGGCTATGCCGGTGTCCGCAGGACCGAACGCGACCTGGTCCGGCACTACACCGCGCTGGTGCGCGCCGTGGCCGGGAAACTGGACGCGGGCAACGCCGGCGCGGCGGCGGAACTACTGCAGGCCATCGACCAGGTGCGCGGGTACGAGCACGTCAAACTCCGCAACGTCGCCCGGTACGCCGAGGAGATCCGCCGGCTGTGCGCGGAGTTCGGCATCGATCCGGCGCTGACCGAGCGCCTGCGGAGCGTGGGGGAGGAACGATGACCGGGCTGCTGCATCCCGATCTGTTGCGTGGCCGCAACGTTTTCGTCAGTGGCGGCGGGAGCGGGGTCAACCTCGCGATCGCCCGCGAATGCGCCGCGGTCGGCGCGAACATCGCCATCTGCGGGCGCACCGAGGCGAAGCTCCAGGCCGCCGTGCGGGAGCTGGCCGAGTACGGCGTCAAGACCTCCTACGCGGTGGCCGACGTCCGCGACGAGGCCGCGGTGGCCGCCGCTTTCGACCACGCCGCGACGGAAATCGGCCCGATGGACGGGATCGTGTGCGGGGCGGCGGGGAACTTCCTCGCGCCGGCCCAGAAGATCAGCACGAACGGGTTCCGCGCGGTCACCGACATCGACCTGCTCGGCAGTTTCCACTGTGCGAAGGCGGGTTTCGAGCAGGTGAAGCAGACCGGCGGGGCGCTGCTGTTCGTGTCGGGCGGTCAGTCGCGGATGCCGTTCCTGCACCAGGCGCACGTCTCCGCCGCGAAGGCCGGGGTCGACCAGCTGATGCGCACGCTCGCGCTGGAGTGGGGCCCGCTGGGCATCCGGTCGAACTCGCTCGTCCCCGGCCCCGTGGAAGGCACCGAAGGCATGCGCCGGCTGACCGAAACCGCCGACGGCGACGTGTGGGAGGGAATGGTCCCGCTGGGCCGGTTCGCCCGCCAGGACGAGGTCGGCCGGATGGCGGCCGTCCTGCTCTCGCCGATCGCGTCGTTCGTCAACGGCGCGCGAATCGTGGTCGACGGTGGCATGGCCATGTCCGGCTCGGCCGGATTCAACGCCGCGGTCCTTTCCGCTGATTCCTGAGCGACTTCGGTGAGGGTCCGAAGTCCCCGAAGCTCGGGAACATCGACCGCTGACGCGCCGTCGCGTGGTCCCTAGCGTTCTCCCCGTAGCCGAGGCGAGGAGCAGCGATGCGGGCACAGGACATCATGAGCCGGCCGGTGGTCACCGTGGGCCCCGGCGCGACGGCCAAACGCGCCGCCGGGCTGCTGGCGGCGCACGGGTTCACCGCGCTGCCGGTGGTGGACGAGGACGAGCGCGTCATCGGGATCGTCACCGAGGCCGACCTGATCGTCGACCGGTTCCACCACGATCCGCGCCACCGCACCGGGAACCGCCCGGAGCCGGGCGCGACGGTCGCGGAGGTGATGACGACCCCGTGCACCGGCATGGCCCCGGGCAGCGACCTCGTCGAGGTGGCCAGGGCGCTGCTCGACTCCCGGATCCGCGCGATGCCGATCGTCGACGGGGCACGCCTGGTCGGCATCGTGACCAGGGGCGACATCGTGCGCACCTTCGCCAGGCCGGACCGCGAAATCGCCGCGGACGTCCGGCACCACCTGGCGGTCTACGGCGGCTCCGGCCGGTGGCAGGTCGACGTGCGCGACGGGATCGTGCACGTCGTCGACCAGTACGACGACGAGACCGACCGGCACGTCGCCACCGTGCTGGCCGAAGCGGTGCCGGGCGTGGTGAGCGCGTCGGTGACCTCGACGCACGACGAGCCCGCCCGATGACCACGCCGCCCGTGACCGCCACCGGCCCGCCGGCCGTGGCGCTGAGCGAGGAAGAACTGTCCAGAGTGGACGCTCTCTGGCGGGCGGCCAACTACCTGTCGGCCGGCCAGATCTACCTGCTGGACAACCCATTGCTGACCGAGCCGTTGCGCGCCGAGCACGTGAAGCCGCGGCTGCTCGGCCACTGGGGCACGTCGCCGGGGCTGAACTTCGTGTACGCGCACCTGAACCGTCTCATCAGCGCGCACGACGTCGACATGATGTTCGTGACCGGCCCCGGGCACGGCGGCCCGGCGCTGCTGGCGAACACGTGGCTGGAGGGCAGCTACCCCGAAGTGGCACCGGAAGCGGCCCAGGACGCCGAAGGGATGCGCACGCTGTTCCGCCAGTTCTCGTTCCCCGGCGGGGTGCCCAGCCACGTCGCGCCGCAGGTGCCGGGCTCGATCCACGAAGGCGGGGAGCTGGGCTACTCGCTGGCGCACGCTTTCGGCGCGGCGTTCGACAATCCGGGCCTCGTCGTCGCGTGCGTGATCGGGGACGGCGAGGCCGAAACGGGCCCGCTGGCCACCGGCTGGCACGGGAACAAGTTCCTCGACCCGGCGCGCGACGGGGCGGTGCTGCCGGTCCTCCACCTCAACGGCTACAAGATCGCCAACCCCACCCTGCTGGCCCGGATCCCCGGCGAGGAGCTCGACGACCTGCTGCGCGGCTACGGCTACGACCCGTACTACGTTTCCGGCAGCGATCCGGTCGCGATGCACCAGGCGATGGCGAGCGCGCTGGAAGCCGTACTCGCCGGCATCCGGGCGATCCAGTCCGGCGGCGGGCCGCGGCCCGCCTGGCCGATGATCGTGCTGCGCACCCCGAAAGGCTGGACCGGTCCGTCCGAAGTGGACGGAAAGCCGGTGGAGGGCACGTGGCGCGCGCATCAGGTGCCGCTGCCCGCCGTGCGTGAGAATCCCCGCCATCTGCACGCGCTGGAGGCGTGGCTGCGGTCCTACCGGCCGGAGGAGCTGTTCGACGCCTCCGGCGCGCCGGTCGCCGAGGTCACCGCGGTGATCCCGCGCGGCGACCGCCGGATGGGCGCCAACCCGCACGCGAACGGCGGCCTGCTGCTCAAGCCGTTGCGCCTGCCCGACATCCGTGCGCACGCGGTCACGGTCAAGGAGCCGGGCGGCACCGGCACCGAACCGACCCGCGTGCTCGGCCGGTACCTGCGGGATGTGTTCTCCGCCAACGACTCAGCGCGCGACTTCCGGCTGTTCGGCCCGGACGAAACCGCCTCGAACCGGCTGGACGCCGTGTACGAGGCGACGGCGAAGGCCTGGCAGGAGGCGACCGAACCCGTCGACGAACATCTGGCCCGCGACGGGCGCGTGCTGGAGGTGCTCTCCGAACACCAGTGCCAGGGCTGGCTGGAGGGCTACCTCCTCACCGGGCGGCACGGGCTGTTCTCCTGCTACGAAGCGTTCGTCCACATCGTCGACTCGATGGTGAACCAGCACATCAAATGGCTGCGGGTGCACCGCGAGATCCCGTGGCGGCGCCCGGTCGCGTCGCTGAACTACCTCCTGACCTCGCACGTGTGGCGGCAGGACCACAACGGCTTTTCTCACCAGGACCCGGGTTTCATCGACCACGTCGCCAACAAGAGCTCCGAGGTCGTGCGGGTCTACCTGCCGCCCGACACCAACACCCTGCTCTCCGTCGCCGAGCACTGCCTGCGCAGCCGCGACTACGTCAACGTGATCGTGGCCGGCAAGAACGAGACCCCGGACTGGCTCGGCGCCGAAGAAGCGGCGCTGCACTGCGCGCGCGGCGCCGGGATCTGGGAATGGGCCTGCACGTTCCCGTACCGCGAGCCCGACGTCGTGCTCGCGTGCGCGGGCGACGCGCCGACGATCGAGGTACTCGCGGCGGTTTCCTTGCTGAGAAAGCATTTGCCGGAGCTGGCGGTACGGGTGGTCAACGTCGTGGACCTCATGCGGCTGCAGCCGGAGTCCGAGCACCCGCACGGGATGAGCGACCGCGAGTTCGACGCGCTGTTCACCCCGGACCGCCCGGTGATCTTCGCCTACCACGGCTACCCGTGGCTGATCCACCGCCTGGTGTACCGGCGGGCCAACCACGCCGGATTCCACGTGCGCGGCTACCAGGAGCACGGCACTACCACGACCCCGTTCGACATGCTCGTGCTCAACGACATGGACCGCTTCCGGCTCGTGATCGACGTGATCGACCGTGTGCCCGGGCTCGCCCGCACCGCCGGGGTGGTGCGCCAGGAGATGGCCACCGCCAGGGAACGGCACCGCCACTGGATCCGCGAGCACGGTGAGGATCTGCCCGAGGTCCGGAACTGGACGTGGGCGTGATGCGGGCCCTGACGCTCAACCCGGGCTCGTCGAGCCTCAAGGCCGCGCTCGTCGCGGACGGCGAGGTCGTGCGGGCGGACAGCTGGGACGTCACCGACGTCGCCACCGACCACGACGCCGTGCGTGTGGCGTTCGGGGAGCTGGGGGAGCCGGAGGCGATCTCGGTGCGGTTCGTCCACGGCGGTTCGCGGCCGGGACCGGTCCTGCTCGACGAGGAGACGCTGGCACAGCTGGAAAAGCTGAGTGGCCTGGCGCCGTTGCACCAGCCGCTGTCGCTGGACGCGGCCCGGCTGGCGCGGGGGTGGCGGCCGGGAGTCCCGCTGGTCGGCTGCTTCGACACGTCGTTCCACAGTGGACTGCCCGCCGCGGCGGCCCGATACGCGTTGCCCCGCGAATGGACGGCACAAGGACGCTTGCGCCGCTACGGTTTCCACGGCCTGTCCTGCCAATACGCCGCACGCCGCTGCGCGAAACTGCTCGGCAGCCCCCGGGCGCGGCTGCTGTGCTGCCACATCGGCTCGGGCGTGTCGGTGACCGCGATCCGCGGCGAGCGCAGCTTCGACACGTCGATGGGCTTCACCCCGCTGGACGGGGCGGTGATGGCCACCCGGTCCGGTTCGGTCGATCCCGGGCTGCTGCTGCACGTGCTGGGCACCGGTGAGATCGACCCGGCCGGGCTCGCCGATGTTCTTTACCACCATTCCGGCCTGGCCGGGATGACCGGGACCAGCGGGGATCTGCGGGAAATCCTGGCCGCGCGGGAGGCGGGGGATGAGCAGGCCGCGGCGGCGGTCGAGGTGTTCCTGCACCGGTTGCGCCGGGAAATGGGGGCTGTGGCGATGAGCCTGGACCGGCTGGACGCGATCGTGTTCACCGGGGGCGTCGCCGAGCACCGGCCCGGCCTCCTCGGCGAACTCGTCGCCGGACTCGGGCTGCTGGGCGTGACCGTCGACCCGGCGCGGGTCGACGACGAAGGGGATCGCCTGCTCAGCCCGGACGGCGCCGCGGTCAGGCTGTTCTGCCTGCGGGCGAGGGAAGAGCTCGAACTGGCGCGCGGGGCGGAGCTGCTGCTCGGCGCGTCAGGCAGGCTGCCGGTCTAACGTCGTCAGCAGGGCCGTCAGTTCCGCCATCGGCAGGCCCGTCCCCTGTGGCATTTCCGGCTCGGCGTCCTCCTGTTCCGGCAGGGTGTCGGCGGCTTCGAGGCCCAGCATGTCCAGCAGCGTCCTGAGCTCTTCGGCATCGCGGGCGCACGCGGCGGTCACGCGCACGGCTCTGGCCTTCTCTTCCCGGCTGGTGAGTTCCATCAGGCCCTCCTCCGTTCTCCCTGACGGTCGCAGCTTCGGGCGGTGCGGCGCGCCGGGAGAAGGCCACCGGGTGCCGGGACTTTGGGCGTGGCGATGGTCCCGTGCACCGGTGACGAACGCCCCTTCGGTTCGCGGTGCGGGCCGGAAACGCTGAGAGGTCAAGGCAAAGCGCCGATTCGCCGGGAAGGAACGAGAGATGCACACGCTGATCGTGTACGAGTCGATGTTCGGCAACACCCAGCGGGTGGCCGAGGCCATCGCGGCCGGGCTGCGCACCGACGTGGAGGTGGTCAACGTCGACGCGGCGCCGCGGGACCTGTCCGGCGTCGACCTGCTGGTCGTGGGCGGGCCGACGCATGTGCACGGGATGAGCCGCCCGTCGACGCGGACGAGCGCGGCGAAGCAGGCCAACGGGGAAGTCCGCTCGCACACCGGGCTGCGTGAGTGGCTGGGCTCGCTCGGGACGGTGCCCGCCGGTATCCGCGCCGCGGCCTACGACACCCGGTTGAAGAAGCCGCGCTGGCTCACCGGCTCGGCGGCGAACGGGGCCAGGAAGTCGTTGCGCCGCAACAGATTCGACCTGTCGGTGGCACCGGAAAGCTTCTTCGTCAGCGGGGAGAACCCGGCGCGGTTGCTCGCCGGGGAAGCCGAGCGGGCGGAGTCCTGGGGCCAGGCCTTGTCGGCGTTCGCCGGAGAGCGACGCTGACGGATCACTGCGCTTCGCTCCGCATCGCCCGTTCCTCGCGGAGTTTGGTGGCCAGGACCGCCGCCTGGGTGCGGCGTTCGAGGTTGAGTTTGGTGAGGAGCCGGGACACGTAGTTCTTCACGGTTTTCTCGGCGAGGAACATTCGCTGGGAGATCTGCCGGTTCGTGAGGCCTTCACCGATCAGTTCGAGCAGCTCGCGTTCGCGGTCGTTGAGCGCGCCGAGCGGTCCTTTGTCGGCGGCGTCGGCGCGGAGTTTGGCCATGAGGGTGGCGGCGGCGCGGTTGTCGAGCAGGGAGCGGCCGGCGCCGACTTCGTGGACGGCGGAGATGAGGCGGAGTCCTTCGATGTCCTTGATGACGTAGCCGGCGGCCCCGGCGAGGATGGCGTTGAGCATCGCCTGCTCGTCGGTGAAGGAGGTCAGCATGATGACCTTCAGCTCGGGGAGTTTCGAGCGGAGGTCGCGGCACAGTTCGACGCCGTTGCCGTCGGGCAGGCGGACGTCGAGGAGCGCGATGTCGGGGCGCAGCGCGGGGATGCGGGCAAGCGCTTGCGCGGTCGTGCCCGCTTCGCCGGTGACCGTGATCCCGGGATCGGATTCGAGCAGGTCGGCCACGCCGCGGCGGACTATCTCGTGGTCGTCGACCAGGAACACCTTGATGGTCAAGGGAATCACCTCCGGTGGTGACCAAGGCTAGAACCGTGATCACCGCGGCGGACGCGGCCTAGGTCCCCGGCCGGGAGGCCGAAAGTCCTCAGTCGCCGAGCCGAGGGCCCTTGGACCCCTCGCCGGGGGACGGGCGGCCCTGTCCCGAGCGAGGGTGCCGCGGGCAGCCTGGCTCGCATGATGGACACGGCGGCGCGGCATTCGATCCTGGTGGGTATCGACGGTTCCCAGTCGGCGTTGCACGCTGCCCGGTGGGCCGCGGAGGAGGCGTCCGAGCGGCAGGTTCCGGTGCGGCTGTTCCACGCGTGCGTGGTGCCGCCGATGGGGCCGCACGTCACCACCGTGACGACGGCGGCGATGATCGAATCCCTGGTGGAGCAGGGACACCACTGGCTGCGCCGGGCGCGGGAGGAGGTGCGGGCCGCTGTCCCGGAGCTGACGGTGCGCACCGATCTGCGGGTGGGCCCTGCGGCGGGCGAGATCATCGACGAGTCGGCGAAGTCCCGGCTGGTGGTGCTCGGCTCCCGCGGTCTCGGCGGCTTCAAGGGGATGCTGGTCGGGTCCGTGTCGGTGGGCGTCGCGGCGCACGGGCATTGCCCGGTGGTCGTGGTGCGGGGGCGGATGCCGGACGATCCGCCGCCGGAGGCCGGGCCGGTCGTGGTCGGGGTGGATGGATCGGCGGTCGGTGACGCGGCGGTGGAGTTCGCGTTCGAGGAGGCGAGTTTCCGTCAGGCGGTGCTGGTGGCGGTGCATACCTGGCTGGATGTGTCGGTCGCGGATACGTGGGCGGCGTTGCCGCGCGACATCGACTGGGATTCGGTGGCCGAGGACGAGAGCAGGCTGCTGTCGGAGCGGCTCGCGGGCTGGCGGGAGAAGTTCCCCGACGTGGAGTTGCGTCAGCGTGTCCTGCGGGACCGGCCGGTGCGGGGGCTGCTGGAGGAGGCGGAGGGCGCGCAGCTGATCGTGGTCGGTTCGCGGGGCCGGGGCGGGATCGTGGGCATGGGCCTGGGTTCGACGAGCCAGAGCCTGCTGCACCACAGCGCCTGCCCGGTCGCGGTCGTGCGGCCGGAGGCGTGATGGGCAACAGGATTCCCCGCAAGGTCTACGAGCCGGAACTGGGCAGGCTGCAGGGTGAACTGGTCAAACTGCAGGAGTGGGTGCGCGCCGAGCGGCAGCGGCTCGTCGTGATCTTCGAGGGCAGGGACGCGGCGGGCAAGGGCAGCACGATCAAGCGCATCACCGAATACCTCAACCCGCGGGTGGCCCGGATCGTGGCGCTGGCCAAACCGGACGACCGGGAACAGGGCGAGTGGTACTTCCAGCGGTACGTGAACGAGCTGCCCGCGGCCGGGGAGATCGTGCTGATGGACCGCAGCTGGTACAACCGCGCCGGGGTCGAGTGGGTGATGGGGTACTGCACCGCCGAGGAGCACCGGCGGTTCCTGCACCAGTGCCCCATTTTCGAGCGGCTGCTGGTGGAGGACGGGATCCTGCTGCGGAAGTACTGGTTCTCGGTCAGCGCGCGGGAGCAGGAACGCCGCATCCGCGCCCGCCTCGACGACCCGGTGCGGCGGTGGAAACTGTCCGCAGTGGATCTGGAGTCGATCAGCCGGTGGGACGACTACTCCCGGGCGAAGGACGAGATGATCCTGTACACGGACATCCCCGAAGCACCATGGTCCATTGTGGACAGCGACGACAAACGGCGGGCCCGCCTCAACACGATCGCGCACCTGCTGTCCACGCTGCCCTACCACGAGGTCCCGCCGCCCGCGATCAGGCTGCCGGAGATCCCCGAAGGCACCGGATACCGGCGCCCGGAACGGAACCCGGGCAGCTACGTCCCCGACCACGCGAGCACTCTCTGACGCGGCGTTCGGCCATGGCGACTCAGTCCGGCGGGGTGATGCGGCCGTGCGGAACGCCTCGCCGCTGCTCTAGTCCCCGGCCGGGATCCTCGTGCCCGGCAAGGAGTTCTGGCCGACGGCGACCGTGGCCACCAGCGTGGCGTCGCCGAGGACGTGCGGCGGTGATTGTGGATGTTCGGGCCCGGTGCAGCGGCGACCTCCAGCACGCGGCGTTCGGCCTCGGCCTGCGCGGCCAGCGGCGCGGGGAGCCGCTGGATGACCTGGTCGTGCGGGTTACGGGCGATGCCGTCGCGGTCGGCGAGCGCTTCGTACTCGTCCAGCCGCTGCTGGTCGCGCGCGAGCTGCAGGGCCAGGGCGGCGGCGAACTCCAGCACGCGGCGTCCGCCCGGCGACTCAGTCCGGCGGGGTGATGCGGCCCAGCCGGAAGTAGGCCACCGGACCGGCGAAGTTGATCCCGATCACGAGCGCCCACAACCGTTTCGGGCCCCGGACGCGCTCGGCGGGCCGGCGCGACAGGTCCCACCAGGCGCTCCCGGCCAGCGTCACCTGCACGACGCCCGCGCCGATGACGGCCGCCTTCGCCGGGGTCGAGAGCTCGGACCAGTTCTTGTGCGTCATGGTCACCCATCCTCCGCTATGGACGCCCGGCCCGCGAGGCCACGCCGAAAGTCCCCGCCGCGAAGGGCCGAAGGCTCTGCTCACGCCCACCCGTCCTTGCGTTGACTGGCATCGCGAACCGAACTTGGAGGTCTGCCATGCGAACGCTCACCGTCGGCGCGGTGATGACCCGCGACGTGCACACGGTCCCGCCCGAAGCGGAGTTCAAGGACATCGCCCGGCTGCTGGCCCGCGAGCGGATCAGCGCCGTGCCCGTCGTCGCGGGCGACGGGACCGTGCTCGGGGTGGTGTCGGAGGCCGATCTGCTCCCCAAGCAACAGCGCGCGCCGGGCCGCCACGCCCGGCGATGGCGGCACAAGGCCGAAGCGAGCCTCGCCCGTGACCTGATGACCAGCCCCGCCCGCACGGTCGACATCGGCGCGCCGCTGGCCGAGGTGGTGCGCCAGTTGCTCGACGCCGGGGTCCGCCGGCTTTTCGTGCTGGACGACGGGAAGCTCGCCGGGGTGCTCGCGCGCCGGGACGTCGTCGGGGTGTTCCTGCGCGGGGACGAGGAACTCGCCGCCGAGATCGAGGACGAGGTGTTCCACCGCGCCCTGCTGGCCGACCCTGGCCGCTACAGCATCACCGTCGTCAACGGCGACGTGACGTTGCTCGGGCGGCTGGAGCGCAAGAGCGCCGTCCGCGCGGCCGGGGAGCTGAGCGCGCTGATCCCCGGCGTGCTCAGCGTGTGCAACCGGCTCGACTACGTCTGGGACGACGAGGACCGCTGACCGGCCCCCGGCCGAAGGTCCCGTGATCCAGGGTCCAACAGCCCCAGACAACAGGCCCCGCCGCGGTCTAGCGTCGCGGGCATGAGCGGTCAGGGCACGATCGTCGTCGGAGTCGACGGGTCGAAGAGCAGTGAGGCAGCGTTGCGCTGGGCGGTGGCGGAAGCGGCGGCCACGCGGCGCGACGTGCTGGTGATGACAGCGTGGAGCCAGGTCGTCGCGGCTGACGCGGGCGCACCGGGCCAGCCCGTCGACGACCTGGTGGCCGCGCACCGCGCGGCACAGCAGAAGGTGCTGGAGGCCGTGGCCAGGCCGGACGTGACCATCCGCGGCGAGATCGTCGAGGGCGACCCCACCGACGTCCTGCTCACCGCGTCCGACGGTGCCGACCTGCTCGTGCTGGGCACACACGGCCGCGGCGCCGTCATGCGGACGCTCCTCGGCTCGGTCAGCGCCCGCTGCCTGCGGAAGGCGAACTGCCCCGTGGTCGTCCTGCCGCTGCGCGCCGTGGCCCCGGAGGGCACGGCCACGCACGAGGCCGCGGCCATGGACTACGCGCCGGGCCCCGTTCTCTGACGAGGAGTCCACAGTGGACGGCAGACGGTGGTGGCGGCTGGCGCACGCGGGCCGCAACCCGTTGGTACGCCGGGGCGACCGGGTGGAAACCGCGTTGCTCCTGTTCTTCGTGCTCCTGGCGCTGGCCGCGCTGCCCGTCGCCTGGACGATGGGAGCGAAGAGCTTCGACGCGCAACAGGCCGTGGTCCTTCAGGCACGCGCTGACCGGCACCCGGCGGAGGCGGTGCTCCTGGCCGATGCGGCCCCCGACATCGTGAGCCCCGAGGGCATGCCCGTGCACGCGAAGACGTCCGTCGAAGCGGCCTGGCGCCTGCCGGACGGCAGCGACCGCACCGGCACGGTGCTGGCCGAGCGCGGCACGACGGCGGGTACGACCGTGCCGATCTGGCTGGACGACTCCGGGAACCCGGTGGCCGCGCCACCCGGCCGGGCTTCGCCGTTGATCGTCGGCGTGACCACCGCGGCGCTGTGCTGGCTGGCCTTCACCGGGTTCCTGACCGGCGTCTTCTGCCTCGTCCGGTACTTCGACGACCGCCGGCGTTACGCCCGCTGGGAACGCGAGTGGCCGCGCTCGCCCGCGGACAGCGGGAAGTAGCTGGTCGTCCCGGATATCCCGGCCGGTACTTTACACTGTTAGGTATCCGGAGGGAAGTGATCATGGGACGCCCGAAGACCCCGCTCGTCGACCGGGAAGAAGTGGTCGCCACGGCGCTCGGCATCATCGACAAGGATGGCCTCGACGCGCTCAGCCTGCGCCGCCTGGGCACCGAGCTCGGCGTCACCGGGGCGGCCCTGTACCACCACTTCGCGGACAAGGAGGAGATCCTGCGCGGCGTGGTGGAGCTGGTGCTCTCGCGCGAAGTGCTGCCCAGGCTCGAGAACGGCGGCTGGGAGGACTACGTCGAAGCGTCGGTCACCCGGTTCCGCGCGGCGCTGGTGGCGCATCCGAACAGCGCGCCGCTGATGGCCCCGCGCGGCACGCGGCCGCCGTTCGACAACCTGCACCGGGAGTTCATCGCCACGAAGATGCTCGAAGCGGGCGTGCCAAGGCGGCTGTGCTACCCGATCATCGACAGCACCGAATCGCTGGTGTTCGGCTCGGTCATGACGAACCCGCGGCAGCTGCCCCTCCAGGAGAGACTCGGCCTGTACGGCCGCGGTGACCAGCCGAACCTGCAGAAGGTCGTCCGTGCCACCGCGAAAGCCGCGGACCGCGTCTTCCAGCTCCAGCTGCGTGCGCTGCTGGCGGGCTGGCGGGTGCTCATCGAAGAAGGCTGATTCCTCGTCATGGCGGGAAATCCGGCGAGTCTTCCGGATAACTGGACACCGTTAAATTTGATCCCTACCGTGGTGAGGCGAGAGACTCCCCGAGTCGCCTGGAGGGACGAGCCTTGTCCAGGAAAGCGGACCTCCCGTGATGGGGGCCGAGTTCGGCATCTACCTGCCGCCGGTCGCGCTCGGGTTCGACGCGATACTCGCCAAGGCGCTCGACTGCGAACGCCTCGGCTACCACTCGTTGTGGCTGTACGACCACCTTTATCCCCCGGGGCTTCCCGAGGTCCCGTCGTTCGAAGCGTGGACGCTGGCCACGGCCTTGCTCGCGCGGACGACCACGCTGCGCGTCGGGCACCTCGTCACGTCGAACACCTTCAGGCATCCGGCGCTGCTGGCGAAGATGGCGACGAGCGTGGACGTGCTTTCCGGTGGCCGCCTGGAGTTCGGTATCGGCAGCGGTTCCCACGAAGAGGAACACCGCCGGGCCGGGCTGGGCTGGGGGTCGTCCGCCGAACGCGGTGAGCGGCTCGGCGAGGCGCTGGAGATCATCACCGGGATGTTCCGCGGCGCCACGATGTCCTTCGATGGCAAGCACTTCACGGTGCGCGACCTGCCGAATCTCCCGGCCCCGGCGCAGCCCGGCGGCCCGCCCGTGCACATCGGCGGGGTGGGCCCGAAGTACACGCTCCCGCTCGTCGCGCGGTACGCCGATGTGTGGAACGTGCCGACGTACGCGCTGGGCCGGATAGCCGGGCTTTCCCGGGCGCTGGATGCCGAATGCGAAAAGGCCGGGCGCGATCCGGCCACGATCCGGCGTTCGGTCGAGGCCGTGTTGACCATCGCGCCCGAAGAACGGCTCGACGAAGCGGTGCGGCGGGCGCGACGGCATTACGGGGATCCCGGCTACGGAATGGAAGAAGGCGGTTTCACGGGGACACCACGGCGAATCATCGACCGGATCGGCGAACTCGTCGAGGCGGGCATTTCTTCGTTCGTCTTCTTCACCCACGACAGGGCGTCGGCCGAAACGCTGGAGCTGTTCGCACGCGACGTCGCCCCGCATTTCTCAGGTCCGGCATGAGCGTCGCCGTCGTCACGGGCGCGGGTCGCGGCCTCGGCAGGGCGGTCGCGCTGCGGCTCGCGGCCGACGGCGCGGAAGTGGCTGCGCTCGCCCGATCCGCGGGCGATATCGAGTCCGTCGCCAAGGAGATCCACGACAGTGGTGCGCGGGCGCTCGCCCTCACGGTCGACGTGACCTCGAACGACGACATAGCGCGCGCCCACGAAGAGATCCTGGCCGGGCTCGGCCCGGTGGACATCGTCGTGAACAACGCGGGAAACCTGCTGTACAAGCCTTTCGTCCCGTTGCCGGGCCAGGAGGACAGCACGCCCACGAGCGACGACGAGTGGAACTCCGTGCTGGACGTCCACCTCGGCGGCACGATGCGGATACTGCGCACGTTCGGGCCCGGCCTGCTCGAGCGGGGGTACGGGCGGGTGGTGAACGTAGTGTCCAATGTGGTCCGTCGCGCGTTCCCGTTCACGACCACTTACGACACCGCGAAGGGCGCGGTCGTGCAGCTGACGCGGTCGCTCGCGCGGGAGTGGGCGCCCTACGGCGTCACCGTCAACGCGGTGGCAGCAGGGCATTTCCCGACCTCGATGACCCAGGCGCAGTTCGACGACGAGAAGGTCCTGCGAAGCCTGCTGCGCCGCATCCCCGCGGGCCGGACCGGTGACCCTGACGAGCTCGCCGCGCTCGTCGCGTTCCTGTGCTCGGCCGAAAGTGGCTTCATCACCGGAGAAACCGTCGGCGTGGACGGAGGCGAGACGTTGTGACGCGCGAAGGAGTGTCCACTGTGCTCGATCACGTCCTCCGGGACGAGCCGGGCCGGACAGCACTCGTCGCGCCCGACCGGACGCTGACCTACGCCGAGCTCGACGCGGAGATCGACCGGGCGGTCGGCGCGCTGCGCGAGCTCGGGCTCGCGGCCGGTGACCGCATCGCGGTGAGCCTGCCCAACGACAGCCGCATCGTCGTCCTGTTCCACGCGGTGCTGCGCCTCGGCGGGATCTGGGTCGGGATCAACCGCGCCCTCACCGAAAGCGAGCGCCGCGCCATCGTGGACGACGCGGGCGCACGCCTCTGCCTCGGCTGCGGCGACCTCGGGGACGACAAGATCCTGGTGTCCGAAGAGGAATGGCGGACGCTGGCCGCCGCGGCCGGACCGTACCGGATCCGCGACGCCGCCGACCCGTTCGCCCCGGCCGCGATCGCCTACACGAGCGGCACCACCGGGCGCCCGAAAGGGGTCGTGCACAGTCAGCACAACCTCCTCGTGCCGGGCGAGATGCTGACCGCGACCCG
This sequence comes from Amycolatopsis acidicola, assembly GCF_007713735.2. GTDB lineage: Bacteria > Actinomycetota > Actinomycetes > Mycobacteriales > Pseudonocardiaceae > Amycolatopsis_E > Amycolatopsis_E acidicola. Next base: position 33,566 of record NZ_VMNW02000076.1, read on the forward strand.
GGGCTACGACCGGTATCTGCGCAAGGCCGACTGCCTGCCGATGACGATCCTCAACATGCTCTGCCTCTCGACGCTCACCACCAGCCAGGCCGGCGGCACCGCGATCATCTCCGACTTCCGGCACGCCCCGGCCGTGGCGGCGTGGCTCCGCGACACGCGCGCGACCGTGTGGAACGGGGTGCCGCCCCTGCTGTACGACATGGTGCGCGACGAGTCGATCGAACCTTCGGCGCTGGCGGGGATCGTGGACCTGTGGTCGGGCGGCGACACCCTGAGCGAGGAGCTGCGGGCGGCGTTCGCCAAGAAGTTCGCGACGCCGATCCACGGCACCTACGGGCTCACCGAGGCGCCGACCGTCGTCGCGATCGAGGAGCTGGACGGCGGGCACGTGCCCGGCAGCTCGGGCAAAGTGCTGCCGCATCTGCGGGTGTTCGCCGACGAGGTGAGCGGTGAGGTGGGGGAGTTGTGCGTCGGCGCCGCGAGCACCGGGCCGTATACCGGTCTGTATAGGCCGATGCTCGGTTACTGGCGAAATGAGCAGGCCACCGGCGAAGTGCTGGCGGACGGCGTGCTGCGCACCGGTGACCTCGGCACGGTCAGCGAGTCCGGCGAGGTGTTCGTGAAGGACCGCCGGAAGCTCGTGATCGTGCGTGGTGGGGCGAACGTGTACCCGGCCGAGGTCGAGCGGATCGTCCGGACCGCGCCCGGGGTCGTCGCCTGCGCGGTGCTCGGGATCCCGGACCCGCGCCTGGGCGCCAGGGTGGGAATCGTCGTCCAGACCGACGGCGCGGGTGCCACCGACGAGGCGGCGCTTCGTGAACGCTGCGCGGCCGAGCTGTCCCGCTACAAGGTGCCCGAGGTCTGGCGGATCACGGCGGACGAGCTTCCCCGCAACGCCATGGGGAAACTCGACCGGCCGCGGCTGGGCGAACTGCTGCGATGAGCCGGCGCCGCCGTCCTACGGCGGAACGAGACGGGACCTCGGCGCCGGGGCAGTGCCCGGCCGCGCGGCTAGCGGGAGCGCCGCCAGCACTTCGCCGACGACGTCCTTGCTCTTGCGTTCCATCGTCTCGGGCTTCAGCATTCGCCGGGTGACGCGGCTGCCGAGTCGGGACTTGGCGAGCTTCGGCATGAGGCGGCGCAGGCGGATCTCGCGCGCGTTGTCCATGACGAAGATCTTCCGGTCCTGGAAAGCGTTTTCCTGGTAGTACCGGATGTGCGGGCGCAGCGCGGTTTCCCAGTCGTCCAAGGCGGTCGCGAGGTCGCCGGGGTGGCGTTCGAGGAGATCGCCGTGCAGGTCGGCGCGGCCGCGATGCCAGGTGTCCAGGTGCACCTGCTCCACGGAGTCGAACAGGGCGCCTTCCGAGTTCCGTGCGCAGGCTCGTGTTCGGTCTACACGAGAAGTACTTGCGGCGCCTGAACTTCATGGTCGCCGCCTGTGGTTACCCGGCACCCCACCGGGACTCGAACCGTTCGGTGGCGGTGGTGCCGGCCGCCGTGTCGTGCAGGGTCACGTCGACCCCGTCGGCGTCCTGGGTGATCGCGGTGGGCACGGTCGAGTAGCGCACTTCCACGTCGCCGGGGAGCGTCGAGTACGCGCCTTCCTCGGCGTCGCCGCGAAGCATGATCCACGGCCTGCCGGGCACGTCCGCCAAGGACATCCCGGGCCGCCGCCGTCCGTTCGCGTGGGTCACTGTGATGTCGGTGTGGGCGGCGTGCGGCACGCTGGTGCTCACCCGGGCCGCGTCTGCGGGACGGGAATGGTGGGTGCGTCGCCTTGTAGCGGAGCGAGTATTCGGTACGGCCGCTCTTGTGGTCCAACGCCGCTGGGATTCAGCGCTAATCCGCGGGCAACGCCTGCGAAAGCGCGCTCACGCTGACCTCGACGATCGTCCGGAGTTGCTTCGGGGGCGCCCCGGCCCTGCTCATCACGGCCAGCGACTGGTTGACCGCCGCGATGTGCACGGCGAACGCGTCGGCATCGGGGAGTTTCGCGGCCTTCAAGGCTTTCCGCAGCCGGGCGCGCTGAAATCCCAAGGCTTCGACCGCGCGCGCGGCGATTTCCGGGCTCAGTACCGGGATCGCCATCGCTGTCTGGGCGATCAGGCACCCGTCCGGCAGGCCGGGGTCGGCGATGCGCGCCAAGGTGACTCCGAAGAACTCCCGGATCGCGCGTAGCGGTTCCTCGGAGGCGCGTGAAAGGGCCCGGTCGTATTTGTCCCCATAGCGCGTGGCGTAGCGATCCAGGCAACGCAGATAGAGCGAATCCTTGTCCCCGAGCGAAGAGTAGATGGAACTGCGGTTCAAACCGGTCGCATGGGAGAGGTCGTCGAGAGAAGTGCCGGCGTATCCGGCCCGCCAGAACTGGATCATCGCCGCGTCGAGGGCGCTGTCCACATCGAACTGTTTCCTTCCGGCCATCACGCCTGCACCTCGTTCCCGGGTCGTTGTGCCCTGGCCCATAGTATCTTGAACCGGACAGTTCAAGATGCCTAGGGTGGCGATATGACCGACACCGCACCCGCCGGCGACCGGGTCTCCGGGTTGCCACTGCAAGACCTCGCGGGGTTCACGCACCGCTTCCCCGACGCGGGCGGCATCCGGCTCCACGCCGTGGAAGGCGGGAATCCGGCGGGCCCCGCCGTGGTCCTGCTCGCCGGGTTCCCGCAGACCTGGTGGGCCTGGCGCACCGTGATGCCGGGCCTCGCCGAGCGCTTCCGCGTGATCGCGATCGACCTGCCGGGACAAGGAAATTCCGACCGCCCGGACGACAGCTACGACACGCACACCGTCGCTGCGCGCGTCCAGGCCGCGGTGTCCGCGCTCGACGTGCCGAAGTACTGGCTCGTCGCCCACGACATCGGCGCCTGGGTCGCCTTCTCGCTGGCGCTGAAGTACGAAGAGCGCCTGCACGGTGTCGCCCTGCTCGATGCCGGAATCCCCGGAATCACCCTCCCGGACGCCATTCCCACGGATCCCGAACGGGCCTGGAAGACCTGGCACTTCGCGTTCCACCTGGTGCCGGATCTGCCCGAGACCCTGCTCACCGGTCGTGAGCGTGCCTACGTCGAGTGGTTCCTGACGGTCAAAGCGTTGTCCCCCAAGACGTTCGACAGCGCCGAGATCGACCATTACGCCGCCGCCATCGCGGCCGAGGGTGGTCTCCGGGCGTCTCTCGCCTACTACCGCGACGCCGCCGAATCAGCGCGCAAGAACCATGAGGCACTGGAACGAGGGCATTTGACCGTCCCGCTCCTGGGAATCTCCGGCTCCCACGGCTCGATCCCCGACATGGCCGCTTCCCTCAGCCCCTGGGCGGACAACGCGACGGGCGTCGTCATCCCCGAGGCCGGGCACTTCATTCCGGAAGAGCAGCCCGCCGCGGTCGTGGACGCGTTGACCGCGTTCCTCGACCGGCGTTGAGACCGGCTCCGCACGGGTGCTGAACACGGCGGAGACCTCCACCGCCGCGCCCGAGGGCAGTGACGCCACCCCGATCGCGGCCCGGGCGGGCGGTGGGCCGCCGAGCTCCTTTCGCAGCGCCTCGGTGGCGCCATCCGCGACGGCACTGTGTGTCGTGAACTCCGGCGTGGTGCGCAGGTAGACGGTCAGGCTGACCGTGCTTTCCAGCGAAAGCCCTTGCGCCGCACCGGCTTCCCGGGCCGCCGTCACAGCGCGGACCGCGGCGAGCGCGGCCAGCGCGCGTGCCCGTTCCGGGGGCAGGTCGTCGACGCGGCCGGGATCGAGGACGCTCCCGTTCGCGCGCGGGGTCATGCCGGCGGTGAACACGAACCCGCCCGCCACGCGTGCGGTGGCGTAGTCGCCGGCCGCGGCGACACCGGTCAAAGCCGCGGCCCGATCTCGCACGAGGTGAGGACTTCGTGCCCGGTTCCGGTCAGCAGGACGGTCGCGGACAGCCCGATCCCGGCCACTCCGCCGATCCGCAGCGTGGGCACGACGTGCACGATCATCCCCGCCTCGAACGACTTCTCCTCGTTCTCGCCGAGCGAAAGCAGGTGACCCTCGCCCCAGTCCGGCGCGAAGGCGATGCCCACCGAGTACCCACTGCGCTTGCGGTAGGTGTGGGCCAGGCCCGCGTCCGCGATCGCCGCCTTGCACGCCGCGTGGGCGGCCGCGGGCGACCCGCCGGGACGGACTTCCGCGAGCGCCGCGGCCCTCGCGTCGTCGCACGCCTTCGCCATCGCTGCCGCGTCGCCGTGGAGTTCGCCGGTCCACACGGTATGCATCAGTGGCGCGTTGTAGCGGCCGCGCGTCGCGGACATCTCCAGCAGGACGGCCTCGTCGCGCTGGATGACCCGGTCCGACCAGCTCGCGTGGATCGTGCCCGCGCGCGGTCCGGAAGCCACGAACGGCTCCATCCCGAAGTACTCCGAACCCGATTCGATCAGCGCGCCGAAGGTGGCCGCGGCGACGGCGCGCTCGCTCGCGCCGGGGACGGCGGCGCGGGCGGCGGCCGCCATGCCGGCGTTGGTGCTGGCCGCCGCGAGCCGGATCTGTTCGATCTCCAACGGGGACTTGACCAGCCGCGCCGCGGCCAGGGCGCCGTCGATGTGCGTGGTCTCCGCGCCACGGTCCGCCAGCAGGGAACGCAGGCGTAGGAACGATTCCGGCGGCAGGAACCAGGACTTCGCCTCGATCCCGACCGTCCGCGCGCCCGGCGCCAGCTCCGCCAGCAGCTCGGCTGTGGCGGCGAGCGGGTCGGCGCTGTCCGGGAACCCGTTGATGCGCTTGAAGTACGTGGCCTCCAGCGCGTTCTCGGTTTCGGTCTGGCGCATCAGCAACGCCGCTTCGCCGTCGGCGGTGACCACGAGGCATTGGTAGGTGTAGTAGCCCGGCGTGGCGTGGCCGGACAGGTAACAGACGTTCTCCGGCGTGTGCACCACGACGGCGTCGAGCCCTTCGGCCTTCAGCGTCTCGCGCAACGTGGCCAGGCGCTGGTCGTACTCGGACTCAGGAAACACGGGCGACATGATCGACTCCTGGAGACAGATCGGTGAGGTAGGTCAGGTGTTCGCGAGTGCGGGCGACCTCCGCGGCGGAAATATCCACTATGGACACTCCTTCGCGGCGGCCCGCGGTGATCAGTGGTTGTCCCGCCGGGCTCCACGCGCCGCTTTCGCCGAAGTAGCGTTCGCCCGCGAGTTCGCCGACCGCGTTGACGACGAGGGTGTACACGGTGTTCTCCAGCGCGCGTGCCGGGTGGTACACGCGATACCGGTGTTCGGTGGGCCCGGTCGCGAAGGCGGAGCAGAACAACACGGCGTGCGCGCCCGCACGTGCGTAGGCGCGCGACAGCTCGGGGAACCCGGCGTCGTAACACACGCCGAGCCCGATCGACACGCCGCCGACGTCCAGCATGAGGAGTCCGCTGCCCGCTTCGAAAACCTGTTTTTCCCGGCCCCACAGGTGGTTCTTGTCGTACCGGCCGCGCACGGCCCCGTCCGGGCCGAGTACCACGATCGCGTTTCGCGGCTTTCCCTCGGTGGCCACGGAGGCGCCCGCCAGGACCCACGTGCGGGCTTCGGCCGCCGCCTCCGCCAAGGGCCCGAAGTCCTGTGTGGACAGTGACCACGCGGGGTTCGCCGCGATGCCCTCCGGGTCGTAGCCGCAGGTGAACAGCTCCGGCAGGGCGAGCACGTCGGTCTTGAGGTCGCGCACGAGACCCGCCGCGCGTTTGAGGTTCGTGCCGACATCGCCGGGGCGGCTGGCCAGCTGGCCGAGTGCGATCTTCAAGCCCGGCCGCCCAGCGCCTCGGTGAGCATCGCCTTGTACAGGCCCACCGATCCGGCCAGTTCGTCGAGCACCACGTGTTCGTCGACCGCGTGCATCACCTCCAGCCTGCCCGGGCCGCAGACGAGCGCGGGCACCCCGGCAGCGCGGAAATGGGTCATGTCGCAGTTCACCGTGAGCCCGCCGAGCGTGGAGTCCGCGCCGTGCGCGGCCAGACCCCGGCGGCAGGCCTGGACGAACGGATGGCCGTCCGGCGTCTCCGACGGGCCACCGGTGCTCGGCGCACAGTCCACAATAGAGGCTTTGGCCGGGCCGTTCTCGTTGTAGCCGGCCAGGATCTCGTCGATCGCGGCGAGCACCGACTCGTCCGACTCACCCGGGAGCAGGCGCCGGTCGAACGTGATCCGGCAGCGTTCCGGCACCGCGTTCGGCGCCTCGCCCCCTTCGATCAGCACCGGCGTGCAGGTGGCCGCGCCGAGTAGCGGATGCGCGTGCCCGGCGAGGGTTTCGCTGTAGCCCCGCAGCAGTTCCAGCACGGAAGCGGCCGCGTCCACCGCGTTCACGCCGAACCGCGGGGTCGCCGCGTGCGCCGCCACGCCCACGACCTCGATCACCGGCCGGACCGAGCCCTTGTGCGCCGTGAGCAGCCGCATCCCGGTCGGCTCGCCGACGATCACCGCGTCCGGCAGGGTGCCGGCGGCCGCGAGCGCGGGCACCAGGTGCCGCGCGCCCATGGAGTCGCCTTCCTCCTGCGACACCGCGGAAAACACGATCTCGCCCGGCAGCCCGGCCGGGTCGCGGGCGAGTTCGGCGGCGGCGCAGGCCATCGCCGCGAGCGGTCCCTTGGCGTCGGCCGAACCGCGGCCGTAGAGTCGTCCGTCGCGAATGGACGGTTCGAACGGCGGGCTCGTCCAGCCCGCCCCGGCAGGCACGACGTCCAGGTGTGAGTTCAGCATGATCGACGGGCCGTCCCCGAACCGGCGGCGGGCGGTCAGGTTCACCCGGCCCGGCGCGAGAGTCTCGGTCTCCGCCTCGAAACCGGCCGCGGTCAGGTGCGCGGCGAGCAGCGCGGCGGTGCTGGTCTCCTCGCCGGTCGGGGTGGTCGAATCGCAGCCGACCAGCGCGGTGAGCAGGCCGACGACTTCGGGTGTGGTCATGAAGGGATCCTCATCGGGGTCGTGATCTCCAGTTCGGGGCGCAGGCCGAGGCCGGGGCCGCCGGGCAGCGGCACGGCGCCGTCGCGCAGTTCGAGCCCCGGGGTGACGTCGTGTTCGAGATGGGCGCAGCCCCACAGCTCGGCCACCTCGACGTGCAGCCCGGCCGCCAGGTGCGCGGTGGTGGCGCAGCCCAGGCGGCCGCAGTCCATCTGGCCGAGGCCGACGTCGAGGCCGTGGCGCCGGGCGGTGCCGATCGCCGCCGCCAGTTCATCCACGGTCCCGGCCTTCTCCAGCTTGAGGTGCACGCCGTCGGCGGCGCCGAGCTCGGCCACCGCCCGCACGGATTCCGCGTCGCGCACCGATTCGTCGGCCCACAACGGAACCGGCGAAGCGGCGCGGACCGCGGCCATCGAGACGAGGTCCTTCACCGGCTGCTCGAACCAGGCCACGCCCAGCTCCGCGAGCCAGCGCGTCGCTTCGATGGCTGTCGCGGTGTCCCAGCCGCCGTTGGCGTCCACGGCGAGGACGACCGGCGGCCCGGCGATCTCGCGCACCCGCGCGACGCGGGCGCGGTCCACCTCGGGGTCGCCGCCGATCCGGATCTTGATCCGGCCGAACCCGGCCCGCACCGCGGCGTCGGCGAGCTCCCCGGCCTGGTCCTCGGTGCCGAACGCGATCGCCGCGTGAGTCGGCAGCGATGCGGGTGCCGGTTTCTCGGAAAGCGTTGCCCACAAAGGGATTCCGGCCGCACGGGCGTGTGCGTCCCGGCGGGCGATGTCCACCAGCATGGCCGCGGGCGGGCATCGGCGCGCCAGCCGGGCCGGGTCGTGCCAGCCGGGCGTGCTCAGCGCGGCGACGATCACCTCGGTGGAGCACCCGGTGGCGTACGCGCCGTTCCCGCGGGTCTCGGCCCAGCCGACGTGCCCGTCTTCGAGCAGCACCCGCAGGAACACCTCGGTGAGCTCGCCGGTGTCGATGCCGGCGTGCCGGAGCTGCCGTCGCAGGGGAAGCCCCGCGACGGCGAGCCCGGCCTCGGCGATTCTCACGCGAGCGAGCCGATGACGTCGATGATGCGGTCCAGCGCCGCGTCCCAGGCGGCCTCGTCCTGGGCGAAGCACAGCCGCAGGTGCCCGGTGCCCGCGCCGCCGAACTGGTAGCCCGGGTTCACCACGATCCCGGCCTTTTCCTTCAGCGCCAAGGCGATCGCCTGGTCCGTCGCGCCGGTGAGCACCTCCGGGAAAACGTATGCCGTGCCGTAGCTGGCGTTCACTCGCAGCACCGAGGAGGCGTTGATCTTCTTCACCGTCGCGTCCCGGAGCGCCTGGTACTCGACCAGCCGCTGCTCCAGGAACTCGCCGTCCTCGGCGATCCAGTGCGACAACAGGTGCTGCGCGTACGCCGGGGCGCGCAGCGCCGTGACCGACTGGACATCCTCCATCGCGTCCACGAGCGCCTTCGGCCCGGCGGCCACCCCGAGCCGGTAGCCCGACAGCGACTCGGTCTTCGACGGGCCGAGCAGGGTCACCGTGCGCTCGGCCATCCCGTCCAGCGCCGCGAGGTGGTGGAAGCGCTCACCTTCGTAGACCAGCCGGCAGTACAGCTCGTCGGCGATGACGGTGAAGTCGTGCTCCCGCGCCCCGGCGGCGATCGCGGCGATCGTGTCCTCGCCGTAGATCGCGCCGGTCGGGTTGTTGGGGTGGGAGAACACCATCAGGCGCGGTTTCTCGGCGGCCGCGCGCTCCAGCTCGTCGAGGTCGAGGGTGGGCCTGGCGCCACGGCCGGTTTCGCTTTCGTCGGGCCAGATCATCGGGATCCGCCGCACGCGGGCCCCGAAGTAGCGCAGCATCCGCTCGGTGGACAGGTAGTCGGGATCCGGCAACAGGACCAGGTCGCCGGGGGAGAGGATGGACGCGAGCGCGACGAACAGCGCGCCCTGCGTGCCCGGGGTGAGGATCACGTCCGCGGCGCCCGTCGCCGGCACACCGAGCACGGTGGAAACGTTGTGCGCCACGGCTTCCCGCACCGGCCGGTCCCCGCGATACGGGGTGTACGTCATCCCGCCGCCCGACGCCGCTTCGGTGAACGCGGGCAGTGCCCACTCCGGCGCGGGGAACCGGTGCGTGTCGGCGTAGGTCGCGTCGAGCAGCGGCCCTCGCCCCGGCGCGTTCTCCAGCTCGCGTTCGGCGTCGCGCAGGGACATGCCGAGCGTGCCGGACAGCTCCGGGAGGGACAGGCGGGTGAGGGCTTCGGGCAGGTGGGGCACGGTCACTTCCTCGTTCTTTCTCGCTGTTTCAAGGGGTTTCGGTCAGGTTGGCCGGCTCGCGGTCGAGTGAGCCGATGAGCGGGCCGAGCCCGCCGAGCACGTGCGCCCTGGTCAGCGCGGCGGACTGCTCGGCCTCACCGGCGCGCAGCGCGTCGAGGATCCCGGCATGTTCTTCGAGCGACGTGTGGGCGCGCCCGGAATCGGCCAGGTACAACGCGATGTAGCGGTCGCTCTTGGCGCGCAGGTGGTTCAGCGCCGCCATCGACGCGGGCATGTCGGCCAGGCGGTAGATCGCGTCGTGGAACCGGCGGTCCAGCGCGCGCAGCTCGGTCAGGTCGGCGGCCGCCGCCGCCGCGGCACGCTGCCCGTCGAGCAGCTCGGCCAGCTGGCCGTAGCAGGCTTCGCGGCGCGCGGCGGAAGCCTGTGTGGCAGCCGCTCCGAGCATGCTTTCCAGTGCGGCGCGGCCGTTGTAGATGTCGCGCGCGTCGGCGGCGGAAACGTCGGCGACCATCCACTTCTGGTGCGGGCGGTCCACTACCAGGTGCTCGCTCGCCAGCCGGGACAGCGCGTCGCGCAGCGGGCCGCGGCTGATGCCCAGTTCGGTGGCGAGGCCCTCCTGGCTGAGCTGTTCGCCCGGGGTCAGCCTGCCGGTCAGGATGCGTTCGCGCAGCTGCCGGTAGGCCCAGTCCTGCTTGCGCAGGCTCAGCGGGATGACGGGAGGAGTGTTCGGCATGGGCTCACTCTCCCAGCACCTGGGCCAGGAACTGGCGTGTCCGCTCGTGGCGTGGCTGCTCGAACACCGTCGCCGCCGGGCCGTCCTCGACGATCCGGCCCTCCGCCATGAACACCACGCGGTCGGCACTGCGCCGCGCGAACTCCATCTCGTGCGTGACGACGAGGATCGTCATCCCGTCCTCGGCCAGATCCCGCATCACCGCCAGCACTTCGCGGGTGAACTCCGGGTCGAGCGCGGAGGTGGGTTCGTCGAACAGCATCAGCTCCGGGCGCATCGCCAGCGCGCGGGCGATCGCCACGCGCTGCTGCTGCCCGCCGGACATCTCGAACGGATAGTGGTCCCGGTGCTCCGGCAGCCCGACGCGATCCAGCAACGCGACCGCTTCGGACCGCGCCTGCTCCTTCGCCACCCCGCGCACCCGGACCGGCGCGAGCGCGACGTTCTGCACCGCGGTCAGATGCGGGAACAGGTTGAACTGCTGGAAGACCATGCCGATCCGGCCGTGGAAGGACCGGGGTCGCCCGCCCGCCTCCGACAGCGGGCCGCCCTGGAACCCGACGCTGCCGGTCTGGATGGGTTCGAGCCCTGCCAGGCAGCGCAGCATCGTCGACTTGCCGGCACCGGACGGGCCCAGCACCGCGACGGTCTGCCCGGCGGGCACCGCGAGGTCCACATCGGACACCACGGCTTTGCCGTGGTAGCTGCGGCCCAGCCCGCGGGCCTCCAGCACGATCGGGGTCCCGGGCGGGGCGAGCTTGAGGTCGTTCATCTGCTGCCTCTCCTCAGGCCGCCACGGCGGCGGGTCGCTTCGAGCGCCGAGCCGCGGCGCGCCGGGTCACGTCGAACCGGCGCTCGGCCCAGCGCAGGACGAGCGTGAACACGGTGGTGAGCACGAGATAGTGGACGGCGGCCGCGCACAGGGCCGACACGTAGTCGAAGTCGGCCGCCGCCTGCCGCTGCGCGGTGAGCATCAGGTCGCCGACGCTGACCACCGATGCGAGCGCGGAGGTCTTGAGCATGCCGACGAACTGGTTTCCGGTCGGCGGCAGGATCAGCCGCAGCGCCTGCGGCAGCACGACCCAGCGGAGGATCTTCACCTCGGACAGGCCGAGCATGCGCGCGGCGGTGCGCTGCCCGCGGTCCACGCCCAGCAGGCCACCGCGCATGATCTCGGCCATGTAGGCGATCTCGTTGAGCGTCAGCGCGATCACCGCGCAGGTGAACGGGGTGAAGTTCAAGCCCCACAAGGGAAGCACGTTGAACACGAAGATCAGTTGCAGCAGCACCGGGGTGCCGCGGAAGAGCCACACGTAGCCGTCGACGAGCCACCGCAGCGGTGCCGGGCCGCCCTTGAGCAGGGCGAGTACCACGCCACCGGCGATGCCCAGCAGCATCGACAGCACGGTCAGCTCGAACGTCAGCAGGGTCGCGGAGAAGAAGGTGCCGGAGAAGACACGGTCCAGGATGCCCATCGCTCAGCCTCCCGCCGGCGCCGTGCTGGTGGCGGTGGACTTGAACAGGCTGGAGTCGGCCGGAATCTGGTACTTCGCCAGGAGCTTGTCGTAGTCGCCGGACTGGACGAACCGGTCGAGCGCGTTCCGGATCGCCGTCGCGGTGTCCGTGTCGCCCTTGCGCACGGCGATGCCGATCTTGGTCTCGTTCTTGAAGGTCGCCGCGACAGTGAAGGCGTCACCGGTCTTGGCGAGCGTGGTGGCCGCGCCCGGGGTGGAGGTGTCGAACGCGTCGGCGCGCCCGGAGCGGACGGCGAGCATGGCGTCCTGGTTGGTGGGCAGGCTCATCACCGTCATGGCCGGCAGGCCCTGTTGCCGCAGCTGGTCGTTGTACTCGTTCATGTACGTCTCGCCGATCGCGCCGCGGGTGACCGCGATCGTCTTGCCCGAGAGGTCCTCGGGGATCCGCGTGATGTGCTTCGGGTTGCCGCCCGGTGTCAGCAACGACTCGCCGATCACCAGGTACGGCACGAAATCGACCTTGGCGGCGCGGGCGTCGTTGATGTACATCGCGGAGTTCACGATGTCCACGCGCTTGCCGGCCAGCGCCGGGATGAGCCCGTCGAAGTCCATGTCGGTGGCCTTCGTGCCGAGGCCCATCGAGTCCGCCAGCGCGCTGATCATGTCGATGTCGAAGCCCTCGAAATCCCCGCCCGCCGACTTCGACTCGAACGGCGGGAAGGTCGCCGCCGTGCCGTACGTAAGGGTCCCGGAACTGACCAGGCTCGCCGGTGGAGCGACTACAGCCGGTGACGAGGACTGGGTTCCCGAACTGCCGCAAGCGGTCGCGGTGACCGCCAGCAGAGCCGCCGCGGCGACGGCGAAGATCCGCGTCTTACCTGTTCCCACACGAGCTCCCTGGGCTGTATATCGAGGTCAATCGATTCTGCAAACAGTTGCCAGAAGCTTGCGGGGACATCGAGTCGGTCCCGTTGCCGAGCCGTTAACGGCGGATTGCGATGAATCCGATCAGGTGAAGACCGGATGACTCGTGGCTTTCAGTGACGGCCGGTGCTGGCCGGGGTGGCGGCGGGGGCTTCGGGTGTGGGAT
>NZ_VMNW02000077.1 GCF_007713735.2 Amycolatopsis acidicola
CCCCGCCCCCAGAAAACACAACGAAGCAAAAGAGGAGGCGAGCGCCCTCCGCGAGCACTCGTCCTTCTTGCGAAGTCAGCCCCGCCCCCCGGGTGACCGGCTCGCACCTGCCGACCACGGCGGGGTTCCGGGGGCGTGCCCCCGGGGTGTTTTCTGGGGGCATGCCCCCAGAAAGCACAACGAAGCAAAAAGGAAGGCGAGCTCCCTCCGCGAGCACTCGTCCTTCTTACGAAGTCAGCCCCGCCTCGCGGTGAGCGAGTCGCTCACGGTGACCACGGCGGGGTTCCGGGGGCGTGCCCCCGGGGCGGGGTCTGGGGGCCCCGCCCCCAGAAAACACAACGAAGCAAAAAGAGAGGCGAGCGCCCTCCGCGAGCACTCGCCTCCCATTTTGCGAAGTCCGTTAGCGCTGGATCTCCGCCGCCATCTCCTTGAGCTTCGGTTCGTACTCGCGGGCGTGGTGGTTGCAGAAGAGCAGCTCGCCGCCGGAGGAGAGAAGTGCTCGTACCTGTGCTGCGGCTCCACACCGGTCGCAACGGTCGGCTGCGGTCAGTTCGGGGCGGGTGAGCGTCGGCGATGTCATGGGAGTTCTCCCTCCGTCCCGGCACCGGTTGCCCAGTGCCATCGATCCAGCACGATCACTTCGGAACTGACGCCGGGACGGGGATCGTCGCCGGCTCCGCTGTGTTCGTAGCTTCCACTCTTGCAGACGCTGAGCATGTCGCAAGTGTTCCCGCCGCGGTGGGACTTGTGTCACGCCGAATTACCCCGGATGCCGTAGAACCGATCCCGCCATTCAAGACAGCGAAACCTCGCCGCAACAGCCACGACCTGCTGTTCCCGTGGTCAGGGCCGTTTTCCGGGGCCTGGAGATGATCACCGAGGGTGATGCGGGGCCGTGTTCCGCCCGCCCGGTGTTCGTTCAGGGCGAAACCCCGGAGGGGGCCGAAAGTCCCTCCGCGAGGCCCGTCGGGGCACTCTCGCCGTGAGACACTTCACGTCATGACGAAGGCGGCATCGGCGGCGGCCAAGGATCTGGCGGTCGCCGGCGTGAGCGGGGTGGAGCTCGCCTGGGCCGACAACAACGGCATCCCGCGGGCGCGGATCGTGCCGATCAAGGGGCTCGCCACGGCGGCGAGTCAGGGCGTCGGCGTCACTTCGTTGTTCGCGGTCTTCGACAGCCACGACCAGATCACGTACCGCCACGCCGGCCTGTCCACGCCTTCCGGCGACGTCCGGCTGGTCCCCGTGATCGAGCGCCTCCGCCGGCTCGCGGGCCAGCGAGCGCTCGCGTGGGCGCCCGTGCGGCAGGTCGCCGCCGATGGCTCTCCGTGGCCCTATTGCCAGCGCAGCGTGCTCGAGCGCCAGGTGGCCGAAGCGGCGCAGCAGGGCTACGAGCTGCGCGCCGGGTACGAGCTGGAATTCGCTGTGGCGCCCGCGGGCAGCCCGGACGTCGTGTCGGCGCCTGGACACCCTGGCCCCGCGTACAGCCCGCACGCGCTCATCGAGCTGGACGGCTTCGTCGCGGCGCTGCTGCACGACTTCGAGGCGAACGGGCTGGCGCTCAACCAGTTGCACGCCGAGTACGGCCCGGCGCAGGTCGAGCTGTCCCTGCGAGCCACGGACCCGGTGTCGGCTGCCGACGACCAGTTGCTCGCCCGCCAGACGATCCACGCCGCCGCGCACGCGCACGGGCTGCGGGTCAGCTTCGCGCCGGTCGTCAGCGCCGAGGCCGTCGGCAACGGCTGGCACCTGCACACGTCGTTGTGGCACAAGGGCCGCAACGTCCTCGCCGGCCTGCCGGAGTCGAGCGGCGCCGGGTACGTCGCCGGGCTGCTGCGCGATCTACCCGCGCTCACGGCGATCACCGCGCCGAGCGTGCCGTCCACGATGCGGCTGCGGCCCGGCTACTTCGCCAGCGCGTATACGTTCTGGGGCGTGGAGAACCGTGAGGCGCCGTTGCGTTACGTGCCGGACAGCGAGCTGCTGGGGCCCGAGCACGCCAACGTCGAGCTGAAGCCGTCCGACGCGTCAGCGAACCCGTACCTCGCGCTCGCCGCCGTGCTGGCATCCGGGGTCGCGGGGATGGCGGACGGGCTGACGCTGCCCGACCCGATCGCCGAAGACCCCGGCACTTGGACGGAGGAACGCCGCGCCGAGGCCGGGGTGCGGCGGCTGCCGGCCACGCCGGCGGAGCAGGACGCGGCACTGGTCGCGTCGCCGCGGATTTCCGCTGTACTGGGCGAAGAACTACTCGGCGCGTTCCGCGCGGCCCGCGAGTCCGACGCGGAATGGGCGGCCGAACGCAGCGCCGGGGAAGTCATCGCCGCGCACCTGTGGCGGTACTGAGTGCTGTCCGGAGTGCGCTGGTTCCCCGGGGCGGGGGAGCTGATCACGGCCGCGCGGGCCGAAATGCCGCAGAAGAACGATCTCTGCGGCGCGTTCGTCACGCTGGTCGCCTTGCGCGCCAACGGAATCCCGGTGCTGGACCAGGACGAGGCCGCGCTCGCGGCCGGTGTCCGGCTCTCGCCGGTCGACACCCCGAGCTGGCCGCCGGGGGAGAAGGGCCGGGAGGACTACCGGATCTCCTTGCCGCGAGCGGAAAGCGCGGCGGACGCGGGGGCTTCGGCGGCGGGAATCGCCGACGCGGTAAGGGAGTTGTCGCACGGGCGGCTGGCTGCAGTGCCCGCGTCGGGGCAGTGGACGCCGGAAAACCTGAGCGTCTTGCTCGACGGGGTCGGCGAGCTGGCGCCGGCCGCCGTGGTGGCCAATGTGGACACTGCCGAGTTCGGCGCGCACGACACGCCCGAGCGCGCGCTGCTGGACTACGTCGAAGGCGGTCTGCCGCCGATGTGGAACTCCCGCTGGCGGACCGGCCATTTCGTCGTGCTGGCCGGAACGCTCACCGGCCCCGGCGGCACCATCGTGTCCATAGTGGACAGCTATCCCTCGCTCGGTGACCACGGGGTGCACTTCCAGCTGCTCGGCAGGCTCGCCGACGCGCTGGACACCGGCCGCGGCCTGCTGCTCGTCGTCGACGCCGGTGACGAGCAGCAGGCCGGGGAACTGGTCAGGAACTCGGGTCTGCGGCCGGTTCCTTGGTGACGGCCAGCCGCGAATGCCTGCGGCCGTAGGCGAAGTAGATGACCAGCCCGAGCGCGAGCCAGACCGCGAACCGGATCCAGGTGAGCACGTCCAGGTTCAGCATCAGGTAGAAGCACGCGAGCGCCGCGATGATCGGGACCACCGGCGAGAACGGCACCGTGAACGGTCGCTTGAGCTCCGGCCGCTTCTTCCGCAGCACCGGGACGGCCACCGCCACGATGATCATCGCGGACAGCGCGCCGATGCTGACCATGTCCGACAGCTCGCTGATCGGGACGAACGCCGCCAGCAGCGCGATCACCACCGCGCCCCCGATCGTCATCAGGTGCGGGGTGCCCCAGCGCGGGTGCGCGGTGCCCAAAGCCTTGGGCAGCAAGCCATCCCGGCCCATCGCGAACCCGATCCGGCCGATCGTCACCAGCTCCACCATCATCACCGACGTCAGCCCGGTGACCGCGCCGATGGAGATCAGCGCGCCGACCCAGTGCATGCCGACCGAGTCGAACGCCGACGCCAGCGGGGCGCCGGTGTCGATGTCGGTGAACGGGATCATCCCGGTGAGCACGATGGAAACCGCGACGTAGAGCACCGCGCAGATGCCGAGCGCGCCGAGAATCCCGACCCGCAGGTCCTTGCGCGGGTTGCGGGTCTCCTCACCGAGGTTGGCCAGCGCCTCGAACCCGGTGTAGGCGAAGAACACGATCGCCGCCGCGCTCACCACGCCCGCGAAACCGTACACCGACTGTTCGAGCCCGAGTCCCGCTTGCACCACGGGTTGCTTGAGCACGCTGCCTTCGCCACCCGAGGACTGCGCGGGTGGGATGAACGGGGTCAGGTTGGCGCCCTTGATGAAGAACACGCCGACCGCGACGATCAGCACGCACACCGCGACCTTCACGACCACCAGCACGTTGGTCAGCCAGGCCGATTCCTTGATCCCGGTCACCGCCACCACGGTCAGCACCGCGATGATCACCACGGCGCCGACGTTGACCGTCGCGTCCTCGCCGAACCACTGCGACGGCAGGCCGAACAGGTTCGCCAGATATCCCGACCAGCCACGGGAAACCACGGCCGCGCCGAGCGCGAACTCGAGCAGCAGGTCCCAGCCGATGATCCACGCGAACACCTCGCCGAGCGTCGCGAAGGCGTACGTGTAAGCGCTTCCAGCCGTCGGCACGCTCGACGCGAGTTCGGCGTAGCACAAGGCCGCGAGCGCGGCGACGACCGCGCCGATCACGAAGGACAGGGTGACCGCGGGACCGGCGTGGGTTTTCGCTTCGACCCCGGCGAGCGTGAAGATCCCGGTGCCGATGATGATGCCGACGCCGAATCCGATCAGGTCGCGGCCCCGCAGCCTGCGTTTGAGGGTGCCGTTTTCCCCTCTGGCCAGGATGTCGTCCACGTCGATCGTGCGCGTGATTCCCATCCGACGAGGTTAGAAGATCACGAGGCGCCGCGCAGGGTAATGCAAAAGCAAGAGGGCCGCCACGCGATTCGCGTAGCGGCCCTCCGGCGTGAAAGCGCTGTCAGTCGAGGTAGTCCCGCAGGACCTGCGACCGCGACGGGTGCCGCAGCTTCGACATCGTCTTCGACTCGATCTGCCGGATCCGCTCGCGGGTGACCCCGTAGACCTGGCCGATCTCGTCCAGCGTGCGCGGCTGGCCGTCGGTGAGGCCGAACCGCAGCCGCACCACGCCCGCCTCGCGCTCGGACAGCGTCTGCAGCACCGACTGGAGCTGGTCCTGCAGCAGCGTGAACGACACCGCGTCCACCGCGACGACGGCTTCCGAGTCCTCGATGAAGTCACCGAGCTGCGAGTCGCCCTCGTCACCGATGGTCTGGTCCAGCGAAATGGGCTCGCGGGCGTACTGCTGGATCTCCAGTACCTTCTCCGGCGAGATGTCCATCTCCTTGGCCAGCTCCTCCGGGGTGGGCTCGCGCCCGAGGTCCTGGAGCAGCTCGCGCTGGATGCGGCCGAGCTTGTTGATGACCTCGACCATGTGCACCGGGATCCGGATGGTGCGGGCCTGGTCGGCCATCGCGCGGGTGATCGCCTGGCGGATCCACCACGTCGCGTACGTGGAGAACTTGTAGCCCTTGGTGTAGTCGAACTTCTCGACCGCGCGGATCAGGCCGAGGTTGCCCTCCTGGATCAGGTCCAGGAACGCCATGCCGCGGCCGGTGTAGCGCTTGGCGAGCGAGACGACCAGCCGGAGGTTGGCCTCCAGCAGGTGGTTCTTGGCGCGCTCGCCGTCACGCACGATCCACTTGAGATCGCGGCGCATCTGGGTGGCGAGCTTCTCGCCCTCCTCCTCGGCGACGCGGACGCGCTCGGCGGCGTAGAGCCCGGCCTCGATCCGCTTGGCGAGCTCCACCTCCTCCTCGGCGTTCAGCAGCGCGACCTTGCCGATCTGCTTGAGGTAGGCGCGGACCGAGTCGGCCGAAGCGGTGAGCTCGGCGTCCTTGCGGGCCTGGCGCAGTGCCTCCGACTCCTCCTCGTCCCAGACGAAGTCCGGGTCGTTCGAGGACTTGGCGGCCGTGCTCGAGGCGGTGGCGGACTTGCCGCGCTCGGCCCGCGGGGCGGGCTGCTCCTCCTCGTCGGAGTCGTCGTTCTCCTCGGTCACCGACGCGTCGACGACGTCGACCTCGACCTCTTCCTCCAGGTCGGCGAGGTCGGCGTCGAGATCGACGTCCTCCAGCTCCTCGCCGCCGGGGCCGTCGGGCTCGCCCGACTCGTCGCCCTTGCCCTTGCGGGCGCCCTTCTTCGCCGGGCCCTTCTTGGCCGCGGCCGGCTTGCGGGCCGGCTTCTTGGCGGTGTCCGCGTCCGTCCGCGTGGCGGCGGCCTCCTCAGCGCCCGCGTCGGGTTCCGCGCTCGCGTCGGCCGACGAAGCCTGGGCGGCGCTCGATGTCTTCGTGCCGCTTCGGGTAGCGGTTTTTGCGGCTGCCACGTACGCCCTTTCGCAGCGGTCGATCAGGGCTAGCCGAGTCGGTGGGTCCCGGCTGCCTCAAATTCGGGGAACGTCCCGCGGCCTGCGGTTTTCGTCTCCGCGACCGTGGGCCGTGTTCCATTGTAACGACGATACGCCGGTGCGTTGCGGGCGATCATGTCCCTACCCGGCCCGCGGCCCGCGGATGCTCAGTGCTCGATGCCCTCGACCGCGGCCGCCGCCGCCCCGACGATCCCCGCGTTGTTCTGCAACGATGCGACGATGATCTTGGTCCGGATGTCCAGGTGCGGAACCCACTTCTCGGACTTCTTGCTGACCCCGCCGCCGACGATGAACAGATCCGGCCAGATCAGGTTCTCGAGCACAGTCAGGTAACGGTTGACCCGCTTGGCCCACTGGTGGTAGCTCAGCTCCTCGTTGTCCTTGACCGAGGCCGCCGCCTTCTTCTCCGCGTCGTGCCCGTCCACCTCGAGGTGGCCGAACTCGGTGTTGGGCACGAGCTTCCCGTCCTGGAAAACTGCGCTGCCGATCCCCGTGCCGAACGTGAGGAGCGTGGTGACGCCGTGGCGGGCCTCGGGGTCACCGAAGCGGATCTCGGCCATGCCCGCCGCGTCGGCGTCGTTCAGCATCGCGACGTCGGCGACGTCGCGGCCGATGCGCTCGGCGAACAGCGCGTCCGCGTCCGTGCCGATCCAGGCCGGGTCGATGTTCGCGGCCGTGTGCGCGACACCCTTCTTGACGACCGCGGGCAGCGTGATCCCGACCGGGCCGTCCCAGCCGAAGTGCCGGACCACCTTGGCCACCACGTCGGCGACGGCTTCGGGGGTGGACGGGCGGGGCGTGTCGATCCGCAGGCGGTCGCCAATGAGCGCGCCCTTTTCCAGGTCGACAAGGGCGCCCTTGATACCGCTGCCGCCGATGTCGATACCGAAACCACGGGTCGCCGTCATTGGCGTGATCCCTTCCTACTCGATTCAGAAGCCTGACCCGGTCACTTTACTGATTCGGCCGGAGGCAGGCGGAGACGGTCGGGCGCCGACCGTCTCACCGGAACCCGTTCCGTCGTGACCGTGGCCGGATCAGTAACGATGGCACAGCGCCCGGTGTGGTCACATGGTTGTGTGGGAGCCTTCGAGTCCGAACTCAAGAACGTTGCCGTCCAGGTGGCCGGGGAGGCCGCGAGTCTCGTGCGCCAGGCCCGTGAGGCCATGTTGACAGGCCGGCCCGTGCGGGTCGACACCAAGTCCACCGACACGGATGTGGTCACCGCGGTGGACCGCGCCTCCGAACGGCTGGTGCGCGAAAGGCTCGCCGAGCTGCGGCCCGGTGAGCACGTGCTCGGCGAGGAGGAGGGTGGCAGCGCGGGCGACGGGGTCACCTGGGTGGTCGACCCGATCGACGGGACGGTCAATTTCCTTTACGGCTCACCGGTTTTCTCGGTTTCGCTGGCCGCGCAGGTGGACGGCGTCTCGCTCGCGGGCGTGGTCGTGGAGCCGGTCGACGGCCGGGTGTGGACGGCCGTGCGCGGCGAAGGCGCGTGGCTCGACGGGCGCCGGCTCGGCACCTCCTCGCCGGAGCGGCTGGAGCTGACCCTGGTCGCCACGGGCTTCGCGTACGCCGCCGAGCGGCGCGAGCGGCAGGCCCGCGCCGTCGCCGATCTGCTCGGGCGCGTGCGCGACATCCGGCGTCCCGGCTCGGCGTCGCTGGACCTGTGCGCGGTGGCCGCCGGCTGGACGGACGCGTACATCGAGCACGGGCTCAAGCGCTGGGACTGGGCCGCGGGCGCGCTCATCGCCGCCGAAGCGGGAGCCGTGGTGTCGTTGCCGGGAGAGGACGAAGAACTGGGCGTGGATGCGACTTTCGCCGCCGCGCCGAGCATCGCCGAACCGCTGCACGCCGCGCTCGTCGAATGCGGCTTCAAAGGCGCCTGAACGGCGTCTAGCAGGCCGCGTCCCGCGCCGCCGACAGCAGTGCCGGGTCGATGACCGCGGACGAGCCGGTGGACTGCTCGTTGCCGCTGTCGGGGTGCTGCGCGGACCACGCCTGCAGCTGCTGCAGCACCTGACGCGCCTGCTGAGTGGGCCGCACGTCGCCGAAGCCGCTGCCGATGGACAGGTCCACCGAGGCGTCGGCGCGGGTGTCCTTCACCAGCTCCACGCACGGCAGCACGATGCTCAGCGTGCGGGCCGCGGACACCCCGTTGTCGCCGAAGCGGAGCTGGCCGTGGCACTTGGCCTCGGTGTCCGGGTACGCCGGGTCGTTCTCCGGCGCGCCGATCTGGGAGAACCCGAGGTCGCGGAGGCTTTCGGTGGTGATCGCGGCCTGCCCGCGCGACGAGCTCGCGTTGAGCACCTTGACCGCGACCTTGTCCGGGGCGATCGGGGCGGTGTCGTCGAGCGCCGAATGGCTCAGCGAGGTGTAGGTCATACCCTGCACCGGAATGGGCGCGGGATCACAGCGCAGGACCTCGTCGATGTCCGAGCGGCTGGTGATGGCGCGCACCCAGACCACCATCGCGACCAGGCAGAGCACCGCGATGAAGATGAGTGCGGGAAGCGGCTTGCGTCTGCGGTAGCCACGTTTTCTGCGGTTGCCGAAACCGATCCCCGACGCCACCTGCCCGTTCCTTCCCCTGGTCCCACCACCGACTACAGCTATCCGGACCGTCGTCCCCGGCCAGCCTAAGCGTTACAGTGCACCCATGCCGTAGCCGCCATCCGGGTGGGTCCGTGAAACTGTTGTGTGACCGGCGATTCCCCCTCCCGGGTGACGTATCGACGCCATCGACTAACCCGTTGCGGCCTGGGGTATGCCGTGAGCTACCCTCTGCGGGCTCCGGCCGTAGATCAGGTCCCCTGACCAGTTCGCCAAGAGAGACCTGCCTCACTACGGCGCCGGGCACAAACAGGGGCGCTGGAACGTTGTCCAGCGGCACGAAGGGTATGCGAAGCGCATCGTGAACCCTTCGGGAATCAACATCGAAGCTGATCGCAGGGGTGAGGGACAATGGCGACCGACTACGACGCTCCGCGCCGCAGCGAAGCCGACGAGCTGGCCGAAGACTCGTTGGAGGAGCTGAAGGCCCGGCGTAACGAAAACCAGTCCGGCGTCGTGGACGTGGACGAGGACGCGACCGCGGAGAACTTCGAGCTCCCCGGCGCGGACCTGTCCGGGCTCTCGGGGGAGGATCTGACCGTCAAGGTGGTGCCGAAGCAGGCGGACGAGTTCACCTGTTCGGTGTGCTTCCTGGTGCACCACCGCAGCAGGCTGGCCGAGGAATCGGGTGGCCGGATGATCTGCCGGGACTGCGCGTAGGTGCGGGGGCACCGGGTCGGGCTACTGGCGCAGTAGCTCGGCCAGCGCCTCCGGCCTGCGAGAACTGAGGACCCAGTAGGGCGTGGGGTCCCGCGGATCGGTCAGGTGTACCCGCAGCAGCGGGCCGACCCAGCCGCGGTGCGCCACGAACGCCGCCGGATCGAGCTCGGGGCCCAGCGCCTTGCGCTTGCGGTCCTGGGCGATCACCTCGACCTCGCCGACGTACTCGAGCGGCAGCCGGGCCTTGCCGGCCCGCAGCTCGCCGTCGGCCACCGCGATCCTGGTCCACCCGAGTGAAATCAGGAAGGCCACCATCAGCGGCACGAGGATCAGGTACGGCAGCCAGGCCCGCACACCGGGATATCCCATGTGGATCTCGGCGGCGAGCAGTACCGCGGCCAGCAACGGCAGCGGCCAGCCCCACCAGGGCACGTAAAGCCGTTCGGAATGCTGTGTCCCGGCCCTGCTCACCGGCGTACCGGCCGCGCTTGCGCTCTCACCCACGCCCTCAGGGTAGTCTCGCCGCCCGTGTCCACCGTGCAGGTCCTGCTCACCCGGGTCGATCCGGGTGTGCCACTTCCCCGTTACGCGCGTCCCGGCGATGCCGGGGCCGATCTCGTGACCACCTCCGACGTCGTGCTCGCGCCCGGCGAACGGGCGGTGGTCGGCACCGGGATCGCGATCTCGCTGCCCGTCGGCTACGCCGGATTCGTGCATCCGCGGTCGGGGCTGGCGGCGCGCGTGGGGCTGTCCGTGGTCAACACCCCGGGCACGATCGACGCGGGGTATCGCGGTGAGATCAAGGTGTGCCTGATCAACCATGACCTGGCCGGGCCGGTGAAGCTGGCCCGCGGGGACCGGATCGCGCAGCTGGTGGTGCAGCGGGTGGAGACCGCCGAGTTCGTGGAGGTCGCCGAACTCGAGGCGTCCGAGCGCGGAGACGGCGGTTACGGATCCACCGGTGGACATGCCACGCTTGAAGGCGTGTCTGGGGACGAAGGAGCGAAGGGCTAGTGGGCATTTTCGGACGCAAGCGGCGCCCGGCCACCGAGGAACGGCGCGGCAGGCACGCCGCGCCGGAGCCGGACGAAGACCTCGTCGAGGACGACGACTACGAGCAGCCGCTGCCGATCGTCACGGACGGTCCGTTCGACGTGGCCGACGCCGAGGACGACGGGCTGGCGCGGATCGACCTCGGTTCGGTGCGCGTGCCCGTGCCGGACGGGGCCCAGGTACAGGTCGAAATGGACCCGGAGGCGGGCGGCGTGCGCGCGGTGCACGTCGTGACCGCGCAGGGCCAGGTCACGGTCAGCGCCTACGCCGCCCCGAAGTCGGGCGGGCTGTGGGCGGAGGTCGCGGCCGAGCTGAAGGAGCAGCTGCGCAACGACGGCGCGAAGACCACCTCCGGCGAGGGCAAATGGGGCGTGGAGCTGTCCGCGGTGATCGGCGACGTGGCGCTGCGGTTCGTCGGGGTCGACGGGCCGCGCTGGATGCTGCGCGGGGTCATCGCGGGCCCGCAGTCGCAGGCCGCGGAGGCGCCGGGCGTGCTGCGGGACATCGTGCGTGACACGATCGTCGATCGCGGGGACTCGCCGATGCCGGTGCGCACCCCGCTGCCCATCACGCTGCCCGACGCGGTCGCCGCGCACATCGCCGAACAGCAGGGCCAGCAGGCCTGAGCCCATGCCCACGTCCGACGAGTGGCTGATCTTCCTCTTCACCGCCACGATCTTCGCGATCACGCCAGGGCCCGGCATGTTGTACGTGCTGGCCCGCTCGTTGCGCGGCGGCAGGCCGGAGGGCCTCCGCTCGGTGGTGGGCAACTGCCTCGGCGCCACGGCGCACGTCGTCGCCGCCGCGCTGGGGCTGTCCGCGGTGCTCGCCGCGTCGACGGTCGCGTTCACGGTGGTCAAGTACGCGGGCGCGCTGTACCTCGTCTACCTCGGGGTGCAGGCGATCCGGCAGCGTCGTGACGACGGGAACGAGGGCGCGAAGAACCTGGCGCGCTCGCCGCTCGTGCAGGGAATCCTCACCGAGCTGCTGAACCCGAAGACGGCGCTGTACTTCATGGCACTGCTGCCGCATTTCGTCCACCCAGACCAGGCGCCGGCGCCGCTGGTGTTCCTGGTGCTGGGGATGATCGCGCTGGTGATGGCCACGCTGGCCGACCTGGTCGTGGCCCTGTTCGCCGGGCAGCTCGGCAAACGGCTGCTGGACCACCCCCGCTGGCGGATCCGGCAGCGGGTGGCCAGCGGCGCGGTGATGATCGGGCTCGGCGCCTTCGTCGCTACCGCCGACTGACCTGCCAGGCCGCCACGGCCGCGCGCCCGAGCGACTCACGATCCTCACCCAGCGCGGCCAGCGTCGTCTCCCGGATCGTCGCGCGGGGGAAGGCGGCGGCCCACTCGTGCGCCACCTCCGCGGGGTGCACGGGATCGTCCACACAGGCCGCTATCCCGACCGGGATGTCCAAGCCCGCCAACGCTTCCAGCGTCGGCGCCGGGTGGCCGGCGGCCACCCGCAGGCTTGCCGGAAGCCCGTCTCCGTGGCGCCGCCACGCGCGGCCCAGTTCCTCGGCGAGCCAGGGGGCCACACCGTCGACGGAGAACTTCAGCGCTCGCTCCATGCCCTCGCGCTCGACGAGGTCCGCCGAGGCCTTCGCGGCCATCGACGCGGGGGCGTCACCGGGCTCGCCGTGCCAGGCGGGCAGGGCCAGCAGCAGACCCGCGCAGCGGTCCGGATTGCGTACGGCCCACTCGGCCGCCAGGTGGGCGCCGAAGGAGATGCCGCCCACGAGCAGCGGCTCTTCGGCCAGCGAGTCCAGCAAAGTGAGGAATCCCACGGCCAGCCTGGCGCCCGGCGCGGGCCGCGGGGTAAGCGCTCTCACGCCGGCCGCGGCCAGCGGACCTGCGAAAACGGCGCGGACGAAGATCTCGTCCGAACCCGTACCCGGCATCAGCACGGCGGTGACCGTGGACATAGCAGACGTCACGTTGCGATCTTGCGGCAAACCCGTTTCCCTTGCGTGGAACGAAAGCCACGAGGTTACCGTTGTTCACGTACGGGCCGTTTCAAGTCGGGGGCCCCGGAGTAGTAGGAGCACCGCCTATGTCCGCCAAAGATGGCGGCTACTTCAGCCGGTTGGTGAAGAAGCTGACCAGCGACGTCGACGAACTCGACGCCGACGATCTCTCGGAAGAATCCGAGGCGGTCGGGGCGCAGCGCGCCTGTGACTGCCGGTCGGGTGAAGAAGTGACCGTTCTCGGCAGACTGCGCAGCGTCAACCTGTGCCCCACGAACGAGGCCGCCACACTACAGGCTGAGTTGTTCGACGGGACCGAAGGCGTGACGCTAGTCTGGCTCGGACGGCGCCGGATCCCGGGTATCGAACCGGGGCGAACGGTCAAGGTGCGCGGCAGACTCGCCGAGCGCGACGGTCAGAAGGTGCTGTACAACCCCTTCTACGAGCTGCAGACGACGACATCCTGAGTTGGTATCGAAAACGTGACTGACCCCGCCTCCGACGGCGACGAAAAGGCCGAGGACAAGAACGAGGCCACCCTCCTGGAACAGATGGGCGGCGTGTCGGGCCTGCTGTACTCGTCGCTGCCGGTGGTGGTGTTCGTCCTGGCCAACGCCTTCTTCGGGCTGCAGGCCGGGATCTGGAGCTCACTGGCCAGCGCGGTGGCGATCGCCGTGCTGCGCCTGGTGCGCAAGGAGCCGCTGCAGCCGGCCATCTCGGGTTTCTTCGGGGTGGCCATCGCGGCGTTCATCGCCTACCGCACCGGCTCCGCCAAGGGCTTCTTCCTGTTCGGCATCTGGGCCAGCCTCGTCTACTGCGGGGTGTTCCTCGGCTCGGTGCTGGTGCGCTGGCCGCTGGCCGGGGTGATCTGGAACTTCCTCAACGGCACCGGCAGCGCCTGGCACAAGGACAAGCCTTCCCGGTTCGGCTACGACATCGCCACGCTGACGCTCGCCGCCGTGTTCGCCGCGCGGTTCGTGGTGCAGCGCTGGCTCTACAACGCCGACCACACCGGCTGGCTGGCCTTCGCGAAGATCGCCATGGGCTACCCGCTGTACGCACTGGCGCTGCTGGTGGTCGTCTGGGCGGTGCGCCGGTCCGACAAGCGGCTCAAGGCGCTGGAAGAGGCGCGCGAAGCCGAGGAGACGGAAACGGAAGCGGCGTTGCGCGTGAAGTACAGCCAGCGCCCGAACGAAGCCTGAGCGCTCAGCCCTCCTCGTACGTGATGCCGTGCGGCGCGGCGACCCGGTTGATCTTCACCGGGTCCAGCGCGCCGTCGGTGAACACCGCCGGTCCGGCCGCGAAGAGGTCCTCCACGTAGTGCTCCCAGCCGCCGGGTGAGGAGATCTGCAGTACCCGTGGCGGCGGCGTGGAGCCGCGGCGCAGGGCGTGCGGAATCCCGTGTGGCAGCAGCACGAAAGTGCCCGCGCCCGCGCGGTGGGTGTGCCCGTCGTAGTCCACGAGCAGTTCGCCCGAGAGCACGTACACGGCCTCGTCGGGCTCGTGGTGCACGTGCCGCGGGATGTCCTGGCCGAGGGTGACTTCGAGCAGCGAGAACCGGCCCTCGGTGTCCTCGGTGGTGGCCTTGACGGCGAACGCGGGCGGCAGCGGGGCGCGGCCGGGCCGGGCCTGCCCCGGTTCGAGGAACAGGAATCGATCAGCCATGGCGGGAGCCCTCTCTGGTAGCGTAGCGGAATCGGAGTCCGTTTCCAGATAACCGTGCCGAGGTGAACTTGTCAACAGAGCAGAAAAAGGGCCGAGCCGACGCCGAGCGCAACCGCGGCCGCGTGCTCGATGCCGCGCGCACGCTGTTCGCGGAGCGTGGCGGAGACGTGCAGATGCCGGAGATAGCGCGCGCCGCGGGAGTCGGTGTGGGCACCGTGTACCGGCATTTCCCCACGCGGCAGGCGCTCGTGGAAGCGGCGGCCGATCAGCGCTTCGCGGAGATCGCCGAGTACGCGCGTGCCAGATGCCTGTCCCCGCTCGGATTGGCGAGGTACCTCAAGCACGTCGGCGAGGTGCTCGCCGCCGATCCTGGACTGTCCGAGGCGATCCAGGCCGCCCGCGGCACACCGGGCACCCCGCCTACGGGCGCCGCGCGCGCCGGGCTGGAGGAGGCCGTACAGGAGATGATCCAGCGCGGTGTGCGAGCGGGCGCGCTACGCGAAGACCTGACGACGGGCGACGTTTTCATGGTCGTGTGCGGGCTGTCCGCGGTGATCCGCACCGGAAGCGGCGACTGGCGCCGCTTCGTCGAACTGGCCGTCGCCGGCCTGGGTCAGTAGCCCAGCGCCTTGCGGACGTCGGCCTCCACGTCCGGCGAAGCCACGAACAACAGCTCGTCGCCGGGCTCCAGCGGATCCTCCGGCTGCGGCACGATCACCCGCTCCCCGCGCAGGATCGTCACCAGCGCGGCATCCCGCGGCAGCGCGATCTCGCTGACCGGGCGGCCCGCGAGCGGGGTCTCGGCCGGCAGCGTCAGCTCCACCAGGTTCGCCTGCCCCTGCCGGAAAGTCATCAGCCGCACCAGATCGCCGACGCTGACGGCCTCTTCGACCATCGCGGCCAGCATCCGCGGCGTCGACACCGCGACGTCCACGCCCCAGGCGTCGGTGAACAGCCACTCGTTGTCCGGGTTGTTCACCCTCGCCACGACGCGGCGCACCGCGAACTCCGTCTTGGCCAGCAAGGAAACCACGACGTTGACCTTGTCGTCCCCGGTCGCCGCGATCACCACGTCACAGCGCTCCACACCGGACTCCTCCAGCGTGGAAACCTCGCAGGCGTCGCCGAGCACCCAGTCCGCCTGGTCGACCGTCTCCGGCTCGAACTGCTCCGACTGCCGCTCGATCAGCATGACCTGGTGCCCGCCGTCGATCAGCTCCGCCGCGATCGAACGTCCCACGGCGCCCGCGCCGGCGATCGCCACCCGCATCAGTTCTCCTCCTCGGGTGCCTTCGCGGCGATGCTGCTCACGTCGCCGACGGTGCCGGAGCGCGCCGCCACGTAGACCAGATCATCGGCCTGCAGCGCGGTTTTCGAGTCCGGCAGCACGGGCGTGCCGAACCGCATGATGAACGCGACCCGCGCGCCGGTCGCCGTCTGCAGCTCCTGCACGTTGCGGCCGACCCAGGCCTCGTGGAAGGGCAGCTGCAGCACCGCCATGTTGCCCGTGGGGTCCCGCCACGCGGAGGCGACGCCGTCCGGCAGCAGGGTGCGCAGGAAGCGGTCGGTGGTCCACGGCACGGTGGCCACGGTCGGGATGCCGAGCCGTTCGTAGACCGCCGCGCGCTTGGGGTCGTAGATGCGCGCGACGACGTGCTCCACGCCGAAGGTCTCGCGCGCGACCCTCGCGGAGATGATGTTGGAGTTGTCACCGCTGGACACGGCGGCGAAGGCGCCCGCTCTTTCGATGCCCGCGTCGACGAGCACCTGGCGGTCGAACCCGATGCCGAGGACCTGCCTGCCCTGGAAGTCGCTGCCGAGACGGCGGAACGCCTCCCGCGCCTTGTCGATCACCGCGACCTCATGACCCAGGCGCTCCAGCGCCGCGGCCAGGGACGCGCCGACCCGGCCACATCCCATGATCACCACGTGCACCCGCTTGCCTCCTGTTAGTCACCCGAACGGCGGTTACCCGCGTTGTGTCCGCGCAGAACCTACCTTGTCCGGCCGGGGGTGACACCCCGCACGGTCATCACAGTTTTGAGTAGCCACGCCGCCACTGGCTCCTTCCGATCGCGCAGTTAGGCTTCCGGGGTGCCGAAGTTCGCGACCGTGGCCAAGAGGCTCGTCCTTGGCCGCCCGTTCCGCAGTGACCGGTTGTCGCACACCTTGCTGCCCAAGCGCATCGCGCTGCCCATCTTCGCCTCCGACGCCCTCTCCAGTGTCGCTTACGCGCCCGAGGAAATCTTCCTCACGCTGAGCGTCGCCGGGCTCTCCGCGTACTCGCTGGCTCCCTGGATCGGGGTCGCGGTCGCGGTGGTCATGCTCGTCGTCGTCGCGTCGTACCGGCAGAACGTGCACGCGTATCCCAGCGGCGGCGGGGACTACGAGGTGGCCACCACCAACCTCGGCGGCAGATTCGGGCTCACCGTGGCCAGCGCGCTGCTCGTGGACTACGTGCTCACCGTCGCGGTGTCCACGTCCTCCGGCGTGGCGAACATCGGCTCCGCGATCCCCTTCGTCTCCCAGCACAAGGTGCTTTTCGCGGTCCTCATCGTCGCGACGCTGAGCGCGCTGAACCTCCGTGGCGTCCGCGAATCCGGGAAAGCCTTCGCGATTCCGACATACGGGTTCATCGCGGGCATCCTGATCATGGTGGTGTGGGGGCTGATCGAGGCCGCGACCGGCACCCCGATGCACGCCGAGAGCGCGGGTTTCCAGCTGCACGAGGAGAATTCGCTCGTCGGCTTCGCCTTCGTGTTCCTGATTCTCCGCTCGTTCTCCTCCGGCGCGGCGGCGCTGACCGGGGTCGAGGCGATCAGCAACGGCGTCCCCGCGTTCCGCAAACCCAAGTCCAAGAACGCGGCCACCACGCTGCTGATGATGGGCGTGCTCGCGGTCACCATGCTGATCGGCATCATCGCGCTGGCGATCATCACCGACGTGAAGTTCGCCGAGGACCCCGCCGTGCAGCTGCAGGGCGCGCCGGCGGGCTACGAGCAGAAGACCATCGTCACCCAGATCGCGCACGCGGTGTTCCAGCACTTCCCGCCCGGCTTCTACTACGTCTCCTTCGCCACCGGCATCATCCTGTTGCTCGCGGCGAACACCGCGTTCAACGGGTTCCCGGTGCTGGGCTCGATCCTGGCGCAGGACCGCTACCTGCCGCGGCAGCTGCACACCCGCGGCGACCGGCTCGCGTTCTCCAACGGAATCCTGTTCCTCGCCGTGTTCGCGCTCGTGCTGATCATCGCCTTCGACGCCGAGGTGACCCGGCTGATCCAGCTCTACATCGTGGGCGTGTTCGTGTCGTTCACGGTCAGCCAGGCCGGCATGATCCGGCACTGGAACCGGTTGCTGTCGAGGGAAACCGATCCGGCGGCGCGGCGGCGGATGCGGCGCTCGCAGACGGTCAACGCGATCGGGCTGACCATGACCGGCACCGTGCTGGTGATCGTGCTGATCACCAAGTTCCTGCTCGGCGCGTGGATCGCGATCGCCGCGATGGTGGCGATCTTCCTGCTGATGACGGCGATCCGGAAGCACTACGACCGGGTGTCCGAGGAACTGGCCGAAGTGGACGGTGAGGCGCCGAGCGTGCTGCCCTCCCGCAACCACGCCGTGGTGCTGGTGTCCAAACTGCACCGTCCGACGCTGCGGGCTTTGGCCTACGCCAAGGCTTTCCGGCCGGACGTGCTGGAGGCGGTCACGGTCAACGTCGACGACGACGAGACGAGGCAGCTCACCGCGGAATGGGAGAAGCACGGGTTCAAGGTGCCGCTGAAGGTGCTCGAATCGCCCTACCGCGAGATCACCAAACCCGTCGTGGACTACGTGAAGCGCGTCCGCGGCGACAATCCGCGCAACGTCGTGACGGTGTTCATCCCCGAGTACGTCGTCGGGCGCTGGTGGGAACAGTTGCTGCACAACCAAAGCGCGTTGCGGCTCAAGGGTCGTCTGCTGTTCCAGCCGGGTGTGATCGTGGCGAGCGTGCCGTGGCAGCTGGCTTCTTCGGAGGCCGCGGTGCGCCGCGCGCAGCGGGCCCGGCCCGCGGCCGGCGACGTGCGGCGTGGGCTCTATGACCACGCCGGCAAGGAAAGCGGGCGGTGACCACGGCGAGCTGGGCCGGACGCAGTTTCGAGGCCGAGGTCGGCGCGGTCGCCCACGGCGGGCACTGCGTCGCGCGGGTCGAGGGCCGCGTGGTGTTCGTGCGGCACGCACTGCCGGGCGAGCGGGTGCGCGTCGAGGTCACCGAGGACAAGGGCGGCTCGTTCTGCCGCGCGGACGCGGTCGAGGTGCTCGAGCCCGCGCCGGAACGCGTCGAGCCGCCGTGCCCCGTGGCCGGTCCTGGGTTGTGTGGCGGCTGCGACTGGCAGCACGCCACGCCCGAGTTTCAGCGTGAGCTCAAGGCGCGGGTAGTTGCCGAGCAGCTGCAGCGACTGGCCGGACTCGACATTCCCGTTGTGGTGGAAGCACTTCCGGGCGGTCCGCTGGACTGGCGCACCCGCGCCCGGCTGGTCGTCGGCAAGGCCGGGCGCGCCGGGTTCCGCGCGCACCACAGCCATCGCGTGATCGAAATCGACGACTGCCCGATCTCCGTGCCCGCCGCGCTGGAGCCGGTGCTGTCGCGGCGCTGGCGGCCGGGTTCGGAGCTGGAGGTCACCAGCGACGGCGACGGGCAGATCCACGTTCGCGAGCTCGGCATGGTGCGCGGGAAACGGCGCGCGCGGCAGATCCAGGGCGGGCTCGCGGTGCAGCACGCGGCGGGCCGGGACTGGAAGCTCGACGCGCACGGCTTCTGGCAGGTGCATCCCGCGGCGGCGGACACGTTCGCGGAGGTCGCGGGGGACTGGGCGGAAGCGCCGGAAGGCGGTCTGGTCTGGGATCTCTACGCGGGGGTCGGGTTGTTCGCCTCGGTGCTGGCCGGGCAGGTCGGGCCGGACGGCGAAGTGGTGGCCGTCGAGTCCGGGCGCCGCGCGGTGTCCGACGGCGAACGGGCTTTGAGCGATCTGCCGCAGGTGCGCTGGCGGTCCGGGCGGGTGGAGCACGTGATCAGGGAACTGCCCGGCAGCCCTTCGGTCGTGGTGCTCGACCCGCCGCGCGCCGGCGCCGGGCGCGCGGTCGTCGAGTCCATTGTGGAGCGTGCGCCGGCGCGGGTCGTGTACGTGGCGTGCGACCCGGCGGCGCTGGCGCGCGACCTGGCCACGTTCGGCGCGCACGGGTACCGGCTGGAGCGGCTGCGGGCCTTCGACGCCTTCCCGATGACACATCACGTCGAGTGCGTGGCTCTCGTGGTTCCGAAAACTGTCGGTGGTCCGGGGCATGATGGCCCCCGTGAACCCACTGGATGATTTCGACCGCTCCGCCACCACGGCCACCGGGCTCGTTCGCGCGCTCGCGCCGTCGCAGTTCGAGCTGCCCACCGCCTGCACGGACTGGTCCGTGCAGGCGGTGGTCAACCACCTGACGCAGGGCAACCACAAGTTCGCCGCCTGGGCGCGCGGCGCGCAGGCGCCACCGGACGGGGATTTCCTCGGTGACGACCCGGCGGGCGCCTTCGAAAGGTCGGTCGCGCTGGTGCGTGCCGCGTTGAGTGAGCCGGGGCTGCTCGAGCGCACGGTGGAAACGCCGTTCGGGCCGGTACCCGGGGCAACGCTGGTGCATATGCGGGTCAACGAGTTTCTCGCGCACGGCTGGGATATCGCGGATGCCACCGGCCAACCCACCGACTTCCTGCCGGACTTGGCCGAGGGCGCGCTGCGGCAGTGGCGGGATCGGCTCGGCGGGAAACCGCGCCCGGACGGTGGTCCGTTCGCGGCCGAGCGGGCGGCGCCGGAAGGGGCGAGCGCGGCCGACAGGCTCGCGGCGTTCCTCGGGCGTGAGCCGGTGCGGAAGTAGGCGTATGCGAGAGCTGGAGGAGATCACCGGGCTTTTGCTGCACGCCGCCGCGCAGCCGGGTTCGCGCGCTGCCGTCGTGCAGGAGCTGAGTGCGCGGCCCGGCCGGGCGCGGCTCGTGGCCACCGGGGCGGATCTGGTGTTGCTGGAGGTCGTTTCCCGGTTGCTGCGGCGCGGGTGGCAGCCGTACGACGTGCACCGGATCGCCTTGCGCCGCACAGGTTCCGACGGTGCGTCCCTCGCGGGGGACGCGGTGGTGGCGGAGGTCGAACGCACCCCGGCGGTGAAGGTGCCGCGGGCGTGGCGCGCGCAGCTGGCGCGCATCGGCGCCGACGTGTGGTGGGACGCGGACGAGCCACGGCTGAGCCAGTGGGCGCGGCGGCACGGCTGCGCGGCGGACCACGCGCTTTCCTGTGCTGTCAAGGCTTTGGCGGGGCTGGCCACGCTGCCGCCGTTGCCGGATCTGCCGCTGCCCGCGGACGAGGGCGTGGACGAGAAGATGCTCGCGAAGGTGCGGGCGTTGCTGGCGAAGGCGGAGTCCACGCCGTATCCGGAGGAAGCGGAGGCGTTGTCGGCCAAGGCGCAGGAGCTGATGAGCCGCTACTCGTTCGAGCAGGCGCTGGTGGATTCGCGGGAAGCGGGCTCGGCGCGGCGGTTCTGGCTGGACGAGCCGTACCTGGCCGCGAAGTCCTCGCTCGTTTCGGCGGTGGCCTCGGCGAACCGCTGCCGTGCCGTGTCGTACGAGAAGCTGGGTTTCCTTGCCGTGGTGGGGCATGAGGTGGATCTGGACATCGTCGACGTGCTCGCCACTTCGTTGCTGGTGCAGGCGACGGAGGCGATGCTCGCGGCGGGCAGGCACGTGTCGCTGGGCGGGCGTTCGCGCACG
Organism: Amycolatopsis acidicola; assembly: GCF_007713735.2. Taxonomy (GTDB): domain Bacteria; phylum Actinomycetota; class Actinomycetes; order Mycobacteriales; family Pseudonocardiaceae; genus Amycolatopsis_E; species Amycolatopsis_E acidicola. Next base: position 20,837 of record NZ_VMNW02000077.1, read on the forward strand.
CGCTCGTTCCGGCACGCTTTCCTGCTGTCGTACGCCGCGCGCATCGGGGAACGGCTCGCGGAGGCGGATGAGGCCGTCGGAGCGCAGGTGGTGGACGAACGTCTGCTGCCGGTGCTGGCCCGCCGCCGGGCGGAGGTGGATGCCTTGTTCGGGCGGCTGTTCCCGGACGTAGCGCGGCGAACGCACTCGATCAGCAACGGTGCCGGCTGGCATGCCGGCCGCGCGGCCGCGGACCAGGCGAAGCTGACCCCGGAACGGAGGCGCCTCACGGGCTGATTCGCGGGCAGGTGGCGTGGTTGCCAGCCCCGCTGGGGGCGGCTGACTGGTGTCGCGGGCTGGCGCGCTGGGGCGGCCAGCTCGCCGAGGTGGCGGGCTGGCGTGGCGGGCTGGCTGGTGTGGCGCGCTGGCGGGGTGGCGCGCGGGAGGGGCCGATCCGCGCGGGGTGCGGCCAACTCGTGCGCGGGTGCCGCCACGCACGCGTGAGTGCGCGAGGGGCGGCAGGGCTGCGCGTGGGTGCGGCCGCCGACGCGGGTGCGCGGGGTGCGGCCCGGGCGGCGTGCGGGTGCGGCCAAGGCACGCGAGGCAGCCAACCCACGTGCGGGCGCGGCAGGGCGGCTCGCGGGGATGGCGAACCTGGGCGGCGGGAGCGGCCAGCACGCAAACGGGCGCGGCTGGCCGCCTGCGGGTGAGATCACCATGCCGGCTCGGTCAGCCAGCGCGTTGGCCATCGCGCCGTCGGGGATCGCGGGGCCGGGGTGTGAAGGGCGTGCCCGACCGGCGGCCTTCTCCGCGACTGTCCCGCCCCGCCACCGGATTTCACCGCGGCTGCCGTGCCCTCACGCGACTACTCCGCCTCGCCACCAGACTTCAGCTCGGTCAGCCAGCGCGCGAACGTGAACCTGCGCCCAACCGCCACCCGCGGCTCAGGCGCGGAACCAACCCGACGGGCCCGGCCGCAGGTTCTGGTACACGTGCTTGGCCTCCTGGTACTCCGCCAGCCCCGTCGGCCCCAGCTCGCGGCCGAAGCCGGATTGTTTGAAGCCGCCCCATTCCGCCTGGGGCAGGTACGGGTGGAAGTCGTTGATCCACACCGTGCCGTGCCGCAAGCGGTTGGCCACGCGCTGGGCGCGCGAGGCGTCGTTGGTGAACACGCCACCGGCCAGGCCGTAATGGGTGTCGTTCGCGATGCGGATCGCGTCGTCTTCGTCGGTGAAAGTCTCGACGGTCAGCACGGGGCCGAAGGACTCCTCAACGACGGCGAAGCTGCCCTGGCGCACGTTGTCCAACACGGTCGGCAGGTAGAAGTACCCGTCGGCGAGCCGCGCGTCGTCCGCGCGGCGGCCGCCGGTGCGGAGAACGGCGCCTTCGCCCAGGGCGGTCTCGACGTACTTCTCCACCTTCGCCAGGTGGTCGGCCGAGATCAGCGGACCCGTCTCGGCCGAGGGGTCGAACGGGCCGCCGAGCCGGATCCGCTCCGCGCGCCGCACCACCTCGTCCACGAGCCTGTCGTGCAGTTCCTCCTGCACGATCAGCCGCGCGCCCGCCGAGCAGACCTGGCCCGAATGCAGGAACACCGCGGTGAGCACGTAGTCCACGGCGGTCTCGAAGTCGGTGTCGGCGAAGACGACGTTCGGGTTCTTGCCGCCCAGCTCCAGCGCCACCTTCTTCACCGTCGCCGCCGCGGCCGCCGCGATCCGCTTGCCGGTGGCGAGCCCGCCGGTGAACGACACCATGTCCACGCCGGGATGCTCGGACAGCGGCGCGCCCGCCTCGGCCCCGGCGCCGAGCACCAGGTTCGCGACACCCGCGGGCAACCCGGCCTCGGTGAGCGTGCGCATCAGCAGGATCGCGGTGTTCGGCGTCAGCTCGCTGGGCTTGAGCACGAACGTGTTCCCCGCCGCCAGCGCGGGCGCCACCTTCCACGCGACCTGCAGCAATGGATAGTTCCACGGCGTGATCAGCCCGCACACGCCCACGGGCTCGTACACGACGCGGCTGAACGCGTCCGGGTTGCCGGTTTCGACGACCCGGCCCGCGTCGTTCCCGGCTAGCTTGCCGAAATAACGGAAGCACGCCGCGACGTCGGCCAGGTCGTACTCGCTCTCCACCAGGCGTTTGCCGGTGTCCAGCGATTCCGCCCTGGCGTAGGCGTCCTTGTCGCGCTCGAGCAACTCCGCCACGCGCAGCAGCAGATCACCCCGCTGGGGCGCCGGTGTGGCGGGCCAGGGCCCGGAGTCGAAGGCCGAGCGCGCCGCCGCGATGGCCGCTTCGGTGTCCTCCCTTGTGCCCTCACCGACGACGCCGACCAGCGAACCATCGGCGGGACAGCGGATCTCGCGCCGGCCGCCCCGCCGCGGCGCCACCCACTCCCCGCCGACGAAAAAGTCCGACACCGGCCCCTCCCTCACACACCGTTTGCTGCCAGGAGGAAAATCCTACGTGGCGGATCACCCTGGGCCGGTCGGCTGGTAATCCCGGCCACGTTCGGGCGATCGAGCCACCGCAGGTGATGGCGCCGCTCTGAACGGTGACGGGCGGGGGAATGCGTCCGGGGGAGGTTTCGGGCGTCCGGACCACGTGAGGAACGCCGCGTGGGGCGGCGCGGGGTTCCGGCCCTCCGTAGACTGGCCGGACGGTCTGCGGATCTACGGGATGAGGTGGAGAGTTGACTTTGCTGGAGTCCGTGCACGGGCCTGCCGACCTCAAGCGCATGGATCAGGGCCAGCTCGAGCAGCTGGCGGGGGAGATCCGGGACTTCCTGATCGACCGGGTGCGCCGCTCCGGCGGGCATCTGGGCCCCAACCTCGGCGTGGTGGAGCTGACGATGGCGCTGCACCGCGTCTTCGACTCCCCGCGGGACGCGATCGTCTTCGACGTCGGGCACCAGAGCTACGTGCACAAGATCGTCACCGGCAGGCAGGACGGGTTCGATCTGCTGCGCCAGACCGGCGGGGTCGCGGGCTACCCGATCCGAGCCGAGAGCGAGCACGACTTCGTGGAGAACAGCCACGCCTCCACCGCGCTGTCCTATGTGGACGGTCTGTCGAAGGCGTTCGAGCTGGCGGGAGGCGGCAGGCACACCGTGGCCGTGGTCGGTGACGGCGCGCTCACCGGCGGCATGTGCTGGGAGGCGCTGAACAACATCGCCGCCGAGCCCGGCCGCCCCGTGGTGATCGTGGTCAACGACAACGGCCGCTCCTACTCGCCGACCATCGGCGGGTTCGCCGACCACCTTTCCTCGCTGCGGCTGCAGCCGGGTTACGAGCGGATGCTCGACGGCGGGCGCGAGCTGCTGATGCACACGCCGGTCGTGGGCAAGCCGATCTATGCCGCGTTGCACGCCGCGAAGGCGGGCATCAAGGACGCGCTGAGCCCGCAGATGATGTTCTCCGACCTGGGGATCAAGTACCTCGGCCCGGTCGACGGGCACGACCTCGTGGCGCTGGAGAAGGCGCTGCACGCGGCGAAGGCCTTCGGGGGCCCGGTGATCGTGCACGCGGTCACCGAGAAGGGCCACGGCTACCCGCCGGCGGTCAACCACGAGGCCGACCAGATGCACCAGACCGACCCGATCGACCCGGAGACCGGCAAGCCGAAGCCCAAGGGCCGCAGCTGGACCTCGGTGTTCGCGAGCGAATTGGCGAGTATCGGCGCGGAGCGGGAGGACATCGTCGCGATCACCGCGGCGATGCTGCGCTCCACCGGGCTGCACGAGTTCGCCGAGCGGTTCCCCGAGCGCTGGTTCGACGTCGGGATCGCCGAGCAGCACGCGGTCACGTCGGCCGCGGGCCTGGCCATGGGCGGGATGCACCCGGTCGTCGCGGTGTACTCCACGTTCCTGAACCGCGCCTTCGACCAGCTGCTGATGGACGTGGCGCTGCACCGGCAGCCGGTCACCCTGGTGCTCGACAGGGCCGGGATCACGGGCCCGGACGGGCCGAGCCACCACGGCATGTGGGACCTGTCGCTGCTGGGGCTGGTGCCGGGCATGAAGGTCGCCGCCCCGCGTGACGCCGCGACGTTGTGCGAAGAACTGCGCGAGGCGGTCGCGGTGTCCGACGGGCCGACTGCGCTGCGGTTCTCCAAGGGCAGCGTGCCGGACTCGATCCCGGCCGTGGAACGCACCGGCGTGGTGGACGTGCTGCGCAAGCCGGCTGAGGGCGGCGACGTGCTGCTGGTCGCGGTCGGCGCGTTCGCGCAGCTCGGGCTGGCGGCCGCGGAAAGGCTGGCGGACCAGGGAATCGCGGTCACGGTCGTCGATCCGCGCTGGGTGGTGCCGGTGCCGGCGGAGCTGGTCGAACTGGCGCAGCAGCACCGGCTTGTCGTGACGGTCGAGGACAGTGGGCGCCACGGCGGGTTCGGTTCCGCGCTGGCCGCCGTGCTGCGGGACGCGGAATGCGACGTGCCGCTGCGGGATCTCGCTGTCCCGCAACAGTTCCACGAACTCGGCTCGCGGGACGAGGTGCTCGCCAGGGTCGGCTTGACCGCGCAGGACGTGGCCCGCCGGGTGACCGGGTGGGCGTCGAACCTCCTGCTGGAGGCCCAGACGGAAGCGGCGGACTCGCCGGGGAAATAATCATGGCGTGACCGATGCGGTGCTCGACAGTCTGCGCGCGGCGGTGGAGTCGGCGCCGTTCGATGTCCCCTTGCGGCTCCATCTCGCCGGTTTGCTGGTCGAGCGGGGGTTGCGTGCGGAGGCGATCAGGCACGTGGCGAGCGCGCTCGCGCTCGAACCGGACAACGCCGACGCCGCGGAGCTGATGGCCCGCGCGCCCGAACCGGAGCGGAAACCCGCGAACGTGATCCCGCTGCGGTTCGTCGAGGACGAGCGGGCCGCGGTGCCCGACGACTACGCGGGCGGGGATCTCGCGCTCGAGATCGAGCGGTCCGAGGTGTCGCTGGCCGATGTCGGCGGGATGACCGAAGTCAAAAAACGGCTCAACGCGGCATTTCTCGCACCGATGCGCAATCCGGAACTGCGGGCGATGTACGGCAAGAGCATGCGCGGGGGCCTGTTGCTCTACGGCCCGCCCGGCTGTGGCAAGACCTTCCTCGCCAAGGCGGTGGCGGGCGAACTGGGCGCGCGGTTCCTGTCGGTAGGGCTCAACGACGTACTGGACATGTGGCTCGGCAACTCCGAGCGCAACCTGCACGAGGTGTTCGTCCGTGCCCGCGCGCACGCGCCCTGCGTGCTCTTCGTCGACGAACTCGACGGGATCGGGCAGAAGCGGTCACGCCTGACGACCAGTGCCGGCCGCAACGTGGTGAACCAGCTTCTGGCCGAACTGGACGGCGTCGCCAGCTCGAACGAGGGTCTGTTCGTGCTGGCCGCGACGAACGCGCCGTGGGACGTGGACCTCGCGCTGCGCCGGCCCGGCCGGTTCGATCGCACGGTGCTGGTGCTGCCGCCGGACGAGCCAGCCCGGCAGGCGATCCTGGAACTGAACCTGCGGGACCGGCCGGTCGAAGGCGTCAACCTCAAGGCGCTGGCCCGGCAGACCGACGGCTTCTCCGGCGCGGATCTGGCGCACGTCTGCGAAACCGCGGCGGAACAGGCGCTGCTGGAATCGGTGGACAGCGGGCAGCCGCGGCCCATCGGGATGGCGGAGTTGAGCACCGCGGTGCGCCAGGTCCGGCCGTCCACGGCCGGCTGGTTCGCCACCGCGAAGAACGTGGCGCTGTACGGAAACACGGACGGTACCTATGACGATCTGCTGGCATACCTCAAGAAACGCAGGCTGCTGTGAAGCGTGTCCAAGCACTGATGGACCTCCGGCGCTGGGACGAGGCACGCGCCGAGCTCGCGTCGATCATCGGCGGTGAACCGGGGAACGGGCAGCTGTGGCTGGTGATGTCGAGCCTGGAGCTGCTGGCCGGGGACCCGGTCCGCGCGCTGGAAGCGGCCGACCGAGCGATCGGGCTCGGTGTGGTGACCGCGCATTCCTTGCTGCTGCGGGCTTCCGCGTTGTCCGCGGCGAGCCGGGACGCCGAAGCGCTGGACGCGACGCGGCAGGCACTCGCGCTCGCCCCGGACAACGTGGACGCGCACGTGAGGATGGCGCGCCTGCTCGCTCGTCGGCGAAACCACAGCGCTGAGGCCGAAAAGCACGCGCGGCGGGCTCTCGAGCTGGCTCCGGACAACGCGTCGGCTCACCTGGCGCTGGGGCTCGCCTACGTCAGCGCGGGCGGGAAAGCGTCGGCGCGGCGAGCTCGTGAGCCATTGGCCGTCGCGGCGAGCCTCGCGCCGGACGACCCGGATGTGCTGAGCACGATGGCGTCGGTCGACCTGCGGCTGGGCAAGGCCGGCCGGGCTGTCCGGCGGTTCGCGTCGGTGCTGCGGAATGTCCCCGGCCACGCGACTTCCTTGTACAACCTGCCGATCGCGGTGTGGGCGTACCTGGTGCGCTCCAGGTTCGTGGTGCTGGGGCTCGGGCTCGCGGCGTTGCTCGGCTCCGCCTTCGGGGCGGTGGCGGAGGGTTCCGCGGCAGTCGTGGTGACGCACGTGGTGGCGACGGCCGTGCTGGCCGGTCTGGCCTGGCTGCTGCTGATCAGGCGCACGGTGCGGATCTTCCCGCCCGGGATGCGCACCGCCGCGGTCACTGTGCTGGGTCGCGACCGCCTTTCCCGGCCGATTGTGCTCGGCGTGGCCTGGGCCGTGTGCTGCTGGCTGGCGCTGACCGCCGTGCCGTGGCCCCGGCTGGCCTTTTACTTACTGGTGGCGGGAAATCTCGGGTACGCGCTCGGCCTGCTGGTGGCCCGCCGACGGCTGGCCGCGCTCAGCAGGCACGCGGACGAGGTCCGTCGCGCGGCGTGGGCCGTTGTGGTGACAGGGAAAAACCCAGGGTGACGCTCTCGGGGGGTGAAGCGTCACCCTGGGCCGGCCCCCGCCGCCCTTACTCGACGACCGAAATGTCGCCGTCGTCGAAGTGGATCGTCTGGCGCAGGCGGCCACCGAGCGCCATCGCGTAGTGCGCGAGGGCTTCCCGTTCCGCGATGGACCCCCTTTCGATTTCGTAGACGTGACTTTGCGAAACGCCCATCTTCTCGGCGAGGTGGTGCTGGGTCAGGCCGCGGCTGCGCCGGATTTCGGCCAGCCGGTGCCCGCGCACCGCGTCGAGCAGCTCCTCCGTGCCCGCCGGCGGGAGAGTGTCCTTCCAGCGTCCGGACATCGCGGTCTCCTTTCCGGGTTCAGCCACCGACGGTGAGCCATTCCTCTTCGGAGAAGACCGCGTCTTCCAGTGACGGCAGGGCTTCGGTGTCCATCGGGGCAGGCACCGGCTCCGGGATCGGGAGGCGCCGTTCGAGCTCGGCCGTCCAGTGCAGCATCGCGCGGGGCCGGTCCCAGCCGCAGGCGCCGATCAGCTGCCCGCCGCGCACGAACCCGGTGACCCCGTCGGCCAGCTGCACGGTGTCTTCGCCGAGCGCGGGCATTCCGGCCATCTGCAGCCGGTGCTCGTAGATGCTCGACCACGCCCGCGGCAGCGGGGTGAACGGTTTCGCGAGCCGCCGCCCGACCATCAGGTTCTCGGCGGCCGCGCGCGCGGACTCCACGGCGTTGAGCCAATGCTCCACCCGCCTCGGTGTTTCGTCGAAGCGCAGATTCGGCCATTTCGCCACGTCACCGGCGACGACGACGTCCTCGCCGCCGACGGCGAACAGCGTGGACTCGCACAGCACGCCGTCGTCGAGCGTCAGCCCGGAGCCACGCAGCCAGTCCGTCGCCGGCACGCTGCCGATGGCGAGCACCACGCAGCTGGCGACGACGAGCTTGTTGTTGGTCAGGTGCAGGCCGAACGCCTCCTTGGTGCTGATCCAGTGCCGCACCTCGGAGTTCATCGCCAGCCCGGCGCGGTGCTTGCGGTGCGTTTCCGCCACCGCCTCCGAAACCCGCGGCCCGAACCGGTAGAGCGGCGCCTTCGCGTGCCCGACGAGCGTCACGTCGCGGCCGAGCGTGCGCATGCTCGCGGCGAACTCGCAGCCGATCAGCCCGCTGCCGATCACCACCGCGGGTTTGCTGCTCTTCACCAGCGCCCGGCGCAACGAGATCGCGTCCTCGACCGTGCGCAGCACGCGCACCCTCGGGTCGTGCCGCGGCGAGCCGGGCAGGTGGCGCGGCACCACGCCGGTCGCGATGATCAGCCCGTCGTACCAGAGTTCCTCCTTGCCGGGCAGGTGCACGACGCGCTGGTCGGTGTCCAGGTGGGTCGCCCTGGTGCCGAGCCGCCAATGCGCGTCGAGCTCGGTGTAGGACTTGAGCTCCACGTCGAGCGCGCGGACCTGGCCGGTCACCAGCTGTTTGGACACCATCGGCCGGTGGTAGGGGCGGCGGCGCTCGTCGCCGACGATGATGATCTCGCCGTCGAACTTCAGCTCGCGCAAGCGTTCCGCGGCGCGCAGCCCGGCGACCCCGCCGCCGACGATGACGATCCTGTCCCCGTCACTCATCGGCGCTCACCTCCGAGAGACCGCGCAGCATGATCGCCTGCATCGGGCACGAGCGGGCGGCCGCGGCGGCCTGGGCGAAATCGGTTTCGGTCAGCTGACGGCGGTAGCGGAGCCTGCCGTCACGGTCGAGCTGGAACAGCCGGGGTGCTTCCCAGACGCAGATTCCGTAGACCTCGCAGCGATCGTTGTCCACGCTGACGCGCGGACCTCGCAGACGGTTGAGTGTTTTCATACCAGTTCCTCGACAAGGCCGATTCGTTCGAGCACACGGGAGGGGAGGAAACGCAGGACGGACAGGGTCAGCGTCGGCACCAGCAGGGTGAGCCCGGCCAGCCACAGCACCGCGAGGTGCCCGTTGGCGATCGCCCCGAAGAACGAGTGGATCGCCAGGATCGGGATGGCCAGATACGCCAGCCGGTGCAGCCAAAGCCACCGCCGGTAGGCGATGAACCGGTGCATGCCCGCGGTGAGCGCGATGGCGATCATCAGCTCCAGCCCGATGATGCCGAGGCTGTGCCTTGCCAGCCCGCTGGGCAGGAACGGCACGGTCAGCCTGGCGACGGAGAACGCGCCGACCGACAGGAAGTAGAACGCGCCGGCGTGCACGATGCCGAACGCCAGTGTCAGCGTGGCGAGCACCATGTGCCCGCCACGCAAGGCTTTCCGGCCGGTGATGTTGCGGACCCAGCCCGTCGCGGTCAGCACGCCCCAGCAGAGCGTGAGGCACATGAACACGTACGCGATGCGGGCCGAGATCTGCGCGACGCCGCGCAGGCCGGTGTCGGCGGACTGCTGTGCCAGCGGCGTGAGGGCGACGGTCAGCACCGTGACCGCCTCCCGGAAAGCGCTTTCTGGCTAACGGGCCGGTACGTCTTCCGGCTCGAGGTCAGCGGCATCGTGGTCTCCTGATCGAGTTCTTCTTCTCGCGGAATTGCGGATCAGCCACAGCAGGAGCAGCGTCGCCCCGCACAGCAGCGCCCCGAGTACGACGGTGGTGACGATGCCCATCGCGGACATGTCCAGCGCCGAGGACGCGGAGGTGGCGGCGGTGGTGTTCACCGTGGGCTGGGGGAGTTTGGTGTAGTCGACGAGCCCGGTGCTCTCCAGCAACGTGATGTGCCGCAGCACCACCTGGTTCGCGGTGTCGGCGAACGCGCGCATCTCGTCGTTGCGGGTGCCTGCGCGCACGCCGGCGATCACGCTGAAGATGACGCCGTGCGCCGCGCGCAGCCGGTTGGCGAACACCCGCTCGAACTCCGAGGAGGTCGGCGCCGCGCGTTCTTCGGCCAGCCAGCTCTGCTGGTCGGCGTTCGGCTGGTCGGGCAGGGCCACGTTGTACTTCGCGGCCAGGTCCCGCACCGCGACGTCGAGCCTGCCGTGGTCGACCATCAGCGTCATCCCGACCTGCCGCACGAGCGGGTTGTCCGCGCGGCTGCGGGCCAGATCGCCCGAAGGCATCTCCCACAGCCCGGCCTGGCGCACCCGGACCAGCAGGTCCTGGTCCGCCGCGGTCAGCGTCGCGGTCTGTGCCGAGGCGAGCGCGGGTGCCAGCATTTGGCTCAGCACCAGCAAGATCGTCAGCAGCAGGACCCGGGCGGCCCGGTCACAGCCCGAACGCATCGGACTGCCCCGGGTCGGCCTTGGCCAGAACCTTGCCGCCGGCCGGGGTGATCGGGTACCAGGTTCCGCCGACACCCTGCCCCGCGGTTTCGCCGGGCATCTCGTCCTTGGCGTACCGGTAGAGCGGCCAGCCGGAAAGTGTGGCCTGGTCGGTGCCGTCGGCCCTGGTCAGCGAGCCGACCTTGGTCTTGTCGATGCCCTCCAGCAGCTGGGTCGCCGCCGCGGGCACCGGCTTCCACAGCTGCGCGCAGGTTCCCTCGCACGCGGATTTCGGGGGTTTGGTGCCGTCGCGGTCATAGCGGTAGACGGTGTATCCCTGCCCGTCCACCACGATCTGGCCGAGATCGAAGGCGCGCACCGCGTTCAGCGCGGGCTGCACCTGGTCCATCGGCATCGAGGCGGCGGAGGTGGCGGAGCCGGAAGAAGAATAGGTACCCGACATGTCACAACCTGTGCAGGCCGCGACTACCGAGAATCCCGCCGCGCACAGCGGGATCATGGACCGGGGTTTCCGAGACATCGTGAATCCTTCCCTGTCGGGGGCCAGGGCGTGTGCCATTGCGGGAATAGTCCCTGCAAGAGGGCGTGTTTGACCCACTGTGGACAGAACTGTCCATAATGGATTTGAGGCGTTGTCGGGGGTCAACGCCGTGCGGGGCCTTCGCCGGGGGATACGGCGGGCGGTTGTCGCCGGTTCAATGATTTTTTGTGGTTTTTTGGTACTGGACTCACAACCGGTTCGCGGCCAGGATATCCGCCGTGGGACGCCACAGCAGAACGCTGCGAGCCGTCGTCGAGCCGGAGCCCGATGACGGCCATGACGATCTGGCCGCCGCTCTCTACCAGGAGTTCGGCAGGCCACTACTGGCGTTCGTGCTGACCCTCACGGCAGGTGACCGGTTGTGGGCCGAGGATGTGGTTCAGGAGACCCTGATCCGCGCGTGGCGCAACGCCGACAAACTCGACCGCGAACCGGAAATGCTGCGCGCGTGGCTCTACACCGTCGCCCGCCGGATTGTCATCGACGGCTGGCGCAGCAGGCAGGCGCGCCCGCAGGAGGTCGAAGAGGCGGCGCCGGATTCGGTCGGCGTGCCCGACGAATCCGACCGCACGCTCGCCGCCATGGTGGTTTACGAAGCACTGGGCAACCTTTCGCCTGAGCAAAGAGAAGCCGTTCTCCAGACGTACATCCGTGACCGAACCGTGAACGAGGTCGCGGCGACGCTGGGGATTCCTCCCGGTACGGTCAAGTCCCGCATCTACCACGCGGTACGCGCGCTACGGCGGGCCTTACGAGATCGGGGGTGACGTGAGGTGGGAGGGGCCGCGCACACCGATATCGCCGCCTACGTTCTCGGCGTCCTCGACGAGGCCGAGAACGCGGTCTTCGAGGCGCATCTGCTCGACTGCCCGCACTGCCAGCTCGATCTGCTGGAGATGTACGAACTTCCCGAGATACTGGCGGAAGTGCGTAAATACTGGCCGGATCCGCCGATCCCGCAGCCGCGCGCGCTGGGTGGGCTGCTCGACGAAGTGGCACTCGCGCGCCGCAGGCGCAAGACGATACTGAGGATCGGTTCCGCGGCTGCCGGGTTGCTCATCGTGGCCGGGCCGCTGGTGACCGTGGCCCTCGACTCGGATGACGATTCCTACGCCGAGTCCGCGCCCGTCGCCGCCAGCGCGCCCGCGTCGACGGCGCCCAGCACCAGTCTTTTCGACGGCGGTGAGTCCGGAAAGGGCTTACAGGCCCAGGTGATCGTGCAGCAGACGACGTGGGGCTCGGCGATCCAGCTCGTGCTGAACGGTGTTTCCGGCCCGCAGCGGTGCCAGCTGGTCGCCGTGCCATGGGCTGGTCCCGAGGTGACGGTGGCGGGCTGGACGGTGCCCCAGGGAACCACCGCGGAAATGCTGCCGTTGCGCGTCTCCGGCGGCACCGGGCTCGCCCCGGCCGACATCTCGCGCTTCGAAATCCGCGACGACGGCGGAACGGTGCTCGCCAGCATTCCCCGCTGACCAGCTTCTATCTCGGCCAGATCACGCGCAGATCGCGTTTTGAACTACGTGGGCGTTATCTCCGTATTACCCAGTGACGGGCCTCGGGGGCCTTCTCCGTCACCAACCCATCCGTAGCTGTTGCCCCCGCGGCCGTTCTTTCCGCCGGACGCGGGGCGAGAAAACCCAACGAGGTGAGTAATGGCCCGCACAGAAGGCCGGCACCGCATCACCCGGAGAACGAAGATCGCCACGGCCCTTTCCGGGTTCGCGCTCGCGGCCGGTGGCGTGGTTTTCGCGACGACCGCGACCGACACCGGCAGCGCCAGTGCCGACGCCGTGGACAAGTCGTTCTTCGTCGACATCACCACGGTCGCGCCGAACGTGAACACCCCCGCGAACCAGCGGAACGGCTCCACCGGCACGTTCACCGTGAACTGTGGCAAGAACGAGGAACAGCATTTCAACCCGGACAACTTCATCGCGCAGCCCGGGATCCACAACGGTGCCCAGCATCTGCACGACTACGTCGGCAACCTGACCACGAACGCCGACTCCACCAACGAAAGCCTGCTGGCCGGCGGGACCACCTGCAAGAACGGCGACCAGTCCGCCTACTTCTGGCCTGTCGTGCGGATCGACCGCGGCGACGAGGAAGAGACCAACGCCGCCCAGTCGCCGGAAGAAACCCAGGTGACCGCGGAACGCGCGCAGGCGCAGGCGACCACGCAGACCGCGCAGGTGAGCTGTCCGGACGTCGCCAGCCAGATCGACGACATGAGCGACGCCGCGGCGGCCACCGTCGAGACCGAGTTGAAGGCGATGGACCAGCAAGTCACCGACGCGCAGGCGCAGCTGGCCACCGCGACCGACGCCGCCGCGCAGGATCAGGTGGCGCGCACGCTGAGCGACAAGCGGCGCGGCAGCATCGACCGGATCAACCGGGCCACCGGGCAGCGGATCGGGCACGGCCGTGACCTTTCCGGCTGCGGGGTGAAGAACCGCGGGCGGCACCGGGGCGGCAAGAACACCTCGTCCAGCCCCGCCGCGACGACCACCACCACGGCCGCGGAAACCACGACGGACACGACCACCTCCGACCCGACCACGACCACGACCACGACCACGACGGACACGAGCAGCGAGGACACCACCACAACGGACACCACCACGACCGACACCACCACGACGGACACCACGACGACGGAGGAGCCGACGACCGACTCCTCGACCTCCTCGGCGGCCGCCACCACGACCACATCGGAGCTCCCCGGCCCGGACGAGAACAACGAACTTTCTGGCAATGACGGGGAAATCCAGCAACCCGCCACGGTTTCGCTCACGTTCCGCGGCAGCCCGGTGACGCGTGTGCGCGCCATGCCGCAGTTCCTGCGTGTGCTTTCCGGCGACGCGAAGGAAGGCGCCAACGGCCCGACGAACGCCCGCGCCGCCTGGACGTGCACCGGCTTCGAGGACCGGCTGATCGACAAGTACCCGATCTGCCCCGAGGGCAGCCAGGTGGAGCGCATCCACGACTTCCCGAGCTGCTGGGACGGGCAGAACATCGACAGCGCCAACCACCGCACGCACATCGTGTTCCCCGACTCGAGCGGCCGCTGCGGCAACGGTTTCGTCGCCGTCCCGCAACTGCGCGTCACGCTGACCTACGACATCCCCCATGACGTCCAGGTCGCCGGACAGTACAAAGTGGACTCTTTCCCCGAGGAACACCACAACCCGTTGTCGGACCACGACGACTTCGCCAACGTCATGTCGCAGTGCATCATGTGGCGCCTCGTGACCTGTGTGAACGGAGGCCGCACCTGTAAGGAATGACCGGCCGTGCCGGCTCCCCGTGGTCCGTCCGGACGCGGGGAACCGGCCGTTCGGCCGTGTGGTGTCCCGGACAGGGGCGCGGAGAATTCGGTCGGAAACGACTGAACCGGGCCCGTGCGGGACACGTGTGCTGGGTGCCGGCCGCCCGGATCGTGGCGGCCGCCCCAGCCGAAGAAGGAGACTCCCCATGTCCGCGCGTCTCATCGTGTCGGCGAGCGCCGCCGTCCTCGGTCTCGGCCTGCTCGGCGCCTGCACCTCCGGCGCCACCGGTACCCCGGCTCCGGCCACCACCTCGCCGAACCCGGTGGTGATCCAGAAGCAGGCGGCGTCGTCGCAGGGCACGGTGAAACTGACCGCGGCCGTGGTCGGCGACCTCGGCCAGGTGCTCACCGAGCAGAACGGGATGACGCTGTACCGGTTCGACAAGGACACCGGCAACCCGTCGAAGTCCACTTGCGACGGTGCGTGCGCCACGACTTGGCCGCCGTTGCTCGCCACGGGTTCGGTGGACGTGCAGGGCGTGGACGCTGACCTCGTGAGCACAGTGACCCGCTCCGACGGCACCCAGCAGGTCACCGTCGCCGGCTGGCCGGTTTACCGCTACGCCAAGGACACCCAGGCCGGGCAGGCGAACGGCCAGGGCGTCGGCGGCACCTGGGCCGCGGTCACCCCCACCGGCGCGAAGGCCGCCGCGCCCGCGCCCGTCAACGACACCGAGATCCGAACGACCACGATTCCCGGGCTGGACACGGTACTCACCGACCAGAACGGGATGACGCTCTACCTGTTCACCAAGGACAGCAAGAAACCTTCGAAGTCCACTTGCGACGGTGCCTGCGCCACGACGTGGCCGCCGCTGCTCGCGGTCGGCGAGGTCCGGATCAACGGCGTCGACCCGAAGCTGGTCGGCAAGGTGACCCGAGCTGACGGCTCCGAGCAGGTCACGGTCGGCGGCTGGCCGATGTACCGCTACAGCAAGGACACCGCGCCCGGGCAGGCGAACGGGCACGCCGTCGGCGGCACCTGGTTCGAGGTCGAACCCGCCGGCTGCAAGGTCGCCGAGGGCAAGAAACCCACCGCCGCCGGTACCGGCGGCTACTGACCCACCGACGAAGGAGTGACCGGATGCCGGCTCCCTGGGCCCGCAAACGAGCGGCGGTCGCCGACGAGGCACTGATCCGATCGCTCTACGAGGAGCACGGGCGGGCGCTGCTCGCCTACGCGACGAGGCTGACGAACGACAGGGCCGCCGCCGAGGACGTGGTGCAGGAGACCCTGGTCCGGGCATGGCGGCATCCGGACGCGCTCGTCAACGGCAAGGGTTCGGTCCGCGGCTGGCTGCTGACGGTGACCCGCAACATCATCACCGACCGGTACCGCGCGAAGGCCGCCCGGCCGGCCGAGGTCGCCGAAACCCCGGCAGTCACGGCGGTGCAGGCCGATCACGCCGACACGGTCGTCAATTCCATGGTCGTACTCGACGCGCTGGAACAGCTGTCCCCGGAACACCGGGACGTGCTGACCGAGATCTACTTCCGCGGCCGCAGCGTCGCGGAAGCGGCGCAGACACTCGGCGTGCCGCCCGGCACGGTGAAGTCGAGGTCGTACTACGCGCTGCGCGCGATGCGGCAGACTTTCGGCGGAAGCCGGCAGGTCGCGATCCCGGAGGTGACCGGATGACCGCCCCCCACGATTCGGCGTCGCTCGGTGCCTACGTGCTCGGAGCATTGGACCGGCAGGAGATGCGTGCGATGGAGCAGCACCTGGCTTCGTGCCGGCGCTGCCAGGCCGAGCTGGCGGAGTTGCGGATGACTCGCGCCGCGCTGGACGAGCTGCCACCCGAGGCGATGCTGGACGGGCCCCCGGAAGGCGGGGACCTGGTGCTGCAGCGCACTTTGCGGCAGATCCGGCAGGAGACACAGGACCGGGCCACGCGGCGCCGGACGGTGCTCGGCGTGGCCGCCGCGGCGGTGGCGATCGCGTTCGTCGGCGGCGGGGTGATCGTGGGCCGTACCACCGCGCCCGAGAACGTCGTGGCCGAACAGGCGCCGGCGGGCACGAGGACGGCATCGGCCACCGACGCCTCGACGGGCGCGAAGATGACCGTCTCCGTGCAGCCCGCCGCGGGCTGGGTGCGGCTGGACGCGTCGGTGGCCGGGATCCCCAAGGGGGAGAAGTGCCGCATCTTCGTGGTCGCGCGCGACGGCAGCCGGGAGGAGGCCGGGAGCTGGCTCGTGTCGGAGGCGGGCGAGCGCGACGGCACCAAGCTCGAAGGCGCCGCGCTGGTGGCCCCCGCCGAGGTCCAGGCCGTCGAGGTCGAGAACTTCGCCGGGAAGAAGTTCGTTTCGGTGAACGTCTGAAACTCTCATAAGGTGGTTCTCAGGATCGTGTGGCACGGTGGTTGACGTGCGGATTCTGGTAGTCGAGGACGAAGAACCACTCGCCGACGCGATCGCGCGCGGGCTGCGCCGGGAAGGCATGGCCGTGGACATCGCGCTCAACGGCGACGACGGGCACGAGAAGGCGAGCATCACCCGCTACGACGTGGTGCTGCTCGACCGTGACCTGCCCGGCATGTCCGGTGACGACCTGTGCAAGGAGATCGTCGCCTCCGGCGAGCTGACCAGGGTCCTGATGCTGACCGCGAGCGGCACGGTGTCCGACCGCGTGGAGGGGCTCTCCCTCGGCGCGGACGACTACCTGTCCAAGCCGTTCGCCTTCCCCGAGCTGGTCGCCCGTGTGCGCGCGCTCGGCCGCCGGGCCACTCCGGCCGCGCCGCCGCTGCTCATCGCGGGTGACGTCGAGCTCGATCCGGCCCGGCGCACCGTGCGCCGCGCCGGCGGGCCCGTCGAGCTCACCCGCAAGGAGTTCGGCGTGCTGGAGGTGCTGCTGTCGGCGAAGGGCGCCGTGGTCAGCAGCGAGGAGCTGCTCGAGCGGGTGTGGGACGAGAACGCCGACCCCTTCACCACCACGGTGCGGGTCACGGTGATGACCCTGCGCAAGAAGCTGGGCGAGCCTGGGATCATCGAGACCGTGGTGGGATCGGGATACCGGGTACGCGACGCCGGTACCAAGACGGAGTGAGGCCGGGCGCGCTGCGTCCCAGCAGCCTGCGCGCGCGCATCACCCTGCTCTCGACCGGCCTCGCCGCCGGCGTGAGCCTGGTGCTGCTGTGGCTGGCGTGGGTGCTGGTCGGCGACGCGGTGGCGGCCGTCCCGCAGATGCCGCCGGGCACCCTGGTGCGGGTGGACGGCATCGACGTGGACGCCTCCGCGCTCGCCGCCCACATGCGCGAGCACGCGCGCGACAAGGTGCTGCTGTTCGGGTCCATCGCGTTCTGCTGCGTGGTCCTCGCCACCGCGATCCTCGCCTGGACGTTCACCTCGCGCGTACTGCGGCCGCTGCGCGAGGTCACCAGCACGGCGCAGCGGCTGTCGATCGAGTCGATCGGCGAGCGCATCGGTGAGGTTGACACCAAGGGCGAGCTGGCGGAGCTGGCGTACACCTTCGACGCGATGCTGGACAGGCTGCAGGAGGCTTTCGAGGCGCAGCGCCATTTCGTCGCCAACGCCAGCCACGAACTGCGCACTCCGCTGTCCGTGATCCGCACCGAGCTCGACGTCACGCTGTCGGATCCCGACGCCGACGCGGCCGAACTCCGTCGCATGGGCAATGTGGTCCGGGACGCGACGGAGCGCGCGGGCCAGCTCGTGGGCTCGCTGCTGCTGCTGGCCCGCACCGACGGAGCGGGCCTGGCGGTGCGCGAGCCGACGGATCTGGAGCAGCTCGTCTCCCGCGCCTGGCGCGCCGTGCGCGGGGAGGCCGACCAGCGCGGTATCCACGCGACGTTCCACACCGAATCCGCGCCCGTGCAAGGAGATCCGGCGCTGCTGGAACGGATCGCGGGCAACCTCCTGGAAAACGCCGTGCGGCACAACGTGGAGCGGGGCTGGATCGAGGTCGTGACGCAGGCGGGCCAGCGGCGGCAGATGCTGCGTGTGCGATCTTCGGGCGGTCTGGTCGATCCGCAGACGGTGGCCGAGTTGTTCGAACCATTCCGGCGCGCGGGGGTCGCGCGCACCGCGAAGACCGGTGCCGGGCTCGGGCTTTCGATCGTGCGCGCCGCGGTGGAAGCGCACGACGGAGCGGTCACCGCGGAGCCGGTGGTCGGTGGAGGACTGTCGGTCACGGTGCTGCTCCCGGTGGGGACTTAGGGCTCTTTTCCGCGTCAGACAAGGGCTTTCGTCCTTTTGGTGGTGCCAGGGGCGAACCGCACGGGTGGACTGTCGTGCGCATCCGCTGGAGGAGGAGCGATGAAACGACACGTCCAAGAGACCTATTACGTCGTCAACGAAGGGGAACTGGGGTTCGGCAAGGACGGGAAGCCCGCGCGCTGGTGGCCCTCGGCCACCGCGGAGCCGCGGCGCTTCCGGTTCTCGCGGCTGGGGGACAAGGGGCCGCAGGCTACCAACGCGTTGCTGCAGGAACTGGCCAGAGCCATGACGGCGCGCACCGATTCGCCGGACGGGCAGGTCCCCGCCGGGTTCACCTACCTCGGCCAGTTCGTCGACCACGACCTGACCCTCGACCGCACCGCGGTGGCGCTCGGCGAGGACGTCACGGTGGACGAACTGGTGCAGGGCCGGTCGCCGGCGCTGGACCTGGACGCGCTCTACGGCCGCGGTCCGGAGGCGGACAAGCGGTTCTACGCGCCGGACGGGATCAAGCTCAAGATCGGCACCACCGTCGCGATCGCCGGTGACGCCGGGACCAACGTCAACCGCACCGGGTTCGACCTGCCGCGCGTGGGCACCGGGCCGAACAAACGCGCCGAACGGCAGGCGCTGATCCCGGACGGGCGCAACGACGAAAACCTTGCCGTGGCACAGACTCACGTCGCGTTCATCAACTTCCACAACCGCGTGGTGGACCGGCTCATCGCCCAGTCCGTGCCGAGCGCGTTCCTGTTCGAGCGGGCGCGCGGCGAGGTCGTCCGGCACTACCAGTGGATGCTGCGCGAGGACTTCCTGCCGCGCATCGTCAACCCGGTGATCGTGTCCGACGTGTTCGCCAACGGGCGCAAGTTCTTCGACCCCGACGTGCACGCGGGCCCGGCGACGATGCCCATCGAGTTCTCCGTCGCCTCCTATCGGCTGGGGCACAGCATGGTGCGCGACACGTACTCGTGGAACCGGATCTTCGAACCGGGCGGGATCACCCCGGCGACGTTGTTCCTGCTGTTCACCTTCACCGGCACGGCCGGCATCCTGACCGCCACGAACAACCTCGCCGACCTCGAGAACCCGAACGCGGGCACCAACCTGCGGCTGCCCACGAACTGGATCGTGGACTGGCGGCGGCTGCACGACTTCCAGCCCTCGGGCCAGCAGGACCTCGTCGGCCCCGGGCTGAACCTGGCCCGCCGGATCGACACCCTGCTCGCCGGCGGCCTCGGCGATCTGCCGGCGGGCACTTTCGGCGGCACCGAACAGGGCCTGGCGCTCGACGACATGCAGCGGAACCTGGCCTTCCGCAACCTGGCGCGCGCGAACATGGTCGAACTGGCCACCGGGCAGCAGATGGCGAAGTTCCTCGGTGTCACGCCGCTCACCCGCGACGAGCTGATCACCGGCAACGGCGGGGCGGACCTGTCGCGGCTGGACTCCGCGCTGGTGGAGGAGCTGGTCTCGGACACGCCGCTGTGGTTCTACATCCTGCGCGA
Organism: Amycolatopsis acidicola; assembly: GCF_007713735.2. Classification (GTDB taxonomy): domain Bacteria; phylum Actinomycetota; class Actinomycetes; order Mycobacteriales; family Pseudonocardiaceae; genus Amycolatopsis_E; species Amycolatopsis_E acidicola. The sequence continues at coordinate 40,452 of NZ_VMNW02000077.1, forward strand.
GGCCGAACTGCAGGACGGGCACCTGAACGGCGTCGGCGGCCGGATCGTGGCGGAGGTGTTCCACCGCGCGATGGAGGCGGGCTACTACTCGATCCTGCGTGAGCCCGAATGGCGGCCGACGCTGGGTGAGCGTGAGGGCAGTTTCACGATGATGGACCTGCTGCTCGTGGCGGCGGACGGCAAGGTCGAAAACCTCAACCCCCTCGGCGACAAGCCGTGAGCTAGAAAGGCGGTTATCGTGCGGGAATGGTTCCTGCTCTCCGCCTGAACAACGACGTCGAAATACCCAGCCTCGGCCTCGGGGTGTACAAGATCCCGGACGACGAGGTCGAACAGGTGGTGCACACCGCTGTCGAGGCTGGGTACCGCAGCATCGACACCGCCACGCTGTACCGCAACGAGCGCGGCGTCGGCGCCGCCGTGCGCTCGAGCGGGCTGCCGCGCGAGGAACTGTTCGTCACCACCAAGCTGTGGAACACCGAGCACGGGTACGAAAAAGCACTGCGCGCGTTCGACGCCAGCCTGGGGAAGCTCGGGCTCGACTACGTGGACCTGTACCTGATCCACTGGCCGGAACCGGACCAGGACCTGTACGTGGAGACCTGGCGGGCGCTGGAGAAGATCGCTTCGGACGGGCGGGCCAGGGCGATCGGCGTGTCCAACTTCGGCACGGCCGAACTCGAGCGGCTGATCAAGGAGTCCGACGTGGTGCCCGCCGTCAACCAGGTGGAACTGCACCCGGCGAGGCAGCAGGCCGCGCTGCGCGCCTTCGACACCGAACACGGCATCGTCACCGAATCCTGGAGCCCGCTGGCCCGCGGCAGGCAGCTCTCGCACGAGATCATCACCACGATCGCCGGCAAGCACAACAAGTCGCCCGCGCAGGTCGTACTGCGCTGGCACCTCGAGATGGGCCTCGTGGCGATCCCGAAGTCCGTGTCTCCCAAGCGGATCAGGGAGAACATCGACATCTTCGACTTCGAGCTCGACCCCCAGGACATCGCCGCCATAGCGACACTGGAGCACGGCTAGGTTCTGTTTTGTAAGCGGCGGAGCCGGTTGCGGTGGGCCGTCACAGGTTCCCTACCCGCACCGCCACGCAAACCACATCTGAACACTCCCTAACCCTCGAAGACGAGGGCGGCCGCCACCGCGGGGATCAGCACGAGAGCGGTGGCGGCCAGCCAGTAACGTCCGCGAGGGGCGCCGAGTTTGGGGCGCAGCCAGGCGTTCGGGCCCGCGACGCAGACGGCGAGCACCGCCCAGAGCGGGATCGTGATCATCAGCGCGGGCGTGACCCCGTCGTCCCCGGCGCGGTCCCGCAGCGCCCAGCCGAGCGCGATCGCGATCTCGTGCCCGAGCAGGCCCGCGAACAGCACGGGGTAGTAGGCGAGCACGCTCAACGCGAGGTTCAGCACGGCCCAGCAGGCCCATCGCCAGCGCATGCCCGGTGCCACCCCCGAATCATGCCGGGGGCGGCACCGGGTCCGTCACGCGGGGACCGAAGCCACCCCGGGAGCCAGGAACGGCTTCCCGTTGACCTTCGCCGAAATGCCCTCGCGGTCGAGGTACGGCGTGATACCACCGAGCCAGAACGGCCAGCCCGCACCGAGGATCAGGCACAGGTCGATGTCCTGCGCCTCGGCGACCACACCTTCGTCGAGCATGATCCGGATCTCCTCGGCGATCGCGGCGAGCGCGCGCTCACGCACCTCTTCCGCCGTCGAGACCTTGTCGCCCTGCTGCCACAGCTCGGCGACCTCCGGGTCCACCTGCTGGTTGCCGGCGGAGTCCCACTGCCACACCCCGGTCTTGCCCGCGTCGACGAACCGCTTGAGGTTGTCGCTCACGCGGAACCGGCCGGGGAAGGCGCCGTGCAGCGTCTCGCCGACGTGCAGCGCGATCGCCGGGCCGACCAGCTGCGTCAGCACCAGCGGCGACATCGGCAGGCCCAGCGGGTCCAGCGCGTGATCGGCCACATCGAACGGGGTGCCCTCGTCGATCGCGGTCAGCACCTCGCCGAGGAACCGCAGCAGCAGCCTGTTCACCACGAACGCGGGCGCGTCCTTGACCAGCACGCTGGACTTCTTCAGCTGCTTGCCCACGGCGAACGCGGTGGCCAGCGAAGCGTCGTCCGTGCGCTCGCCGCGCACGATCTCCAGCAGCGGCAGCACGGCGACCGGGTTGAAGAAGTGGAACCCGACCACGCGCTCCGGGTGCCGCAGCTTCGCCGCCATTTCGCTGACCGACAGCGAGGACGTGTTCGTCGCGAGGATCGCTTCGGGCGAGACGTACTGCTCCAGCTCCCCGAACACCTGCTGCTTGACGCCCATCTCCTCGAACACGGCCTCGATCACGAAGTCCGCGTCGGCGAAGGCCGCCTTGTCCAGCGAGCCGGAGACGAGTGCCTTCAGCCGGTTCGCCTCGTCCGGCGAAATCCGCTTCTTGCCCAGCAGCTTGTCGATCTCACCGTGCACATAGGACACACCCTTGTCGATGCGCGCCTGGTCCACGTCGGTGAGCACCACCGGCACCTTGAGCCGCCGCACGAACAACAGCGCCAGCTGCGAGGCCATCAGCCCCGCGCCCACCACGCCGACCTTGTTCACCTTGCGTGCCAACGACTTGTCCGGCGCGCCGGCCGGACGCTTGGCGCGCCTGTTGACCAGGTTGAACGAGTACAGCCCGGCGCGCAGCGTGTCGCTCATCAGCAGTTCGGCGAGGCCGTCGGTCTCCGCCGCGAAGCCGGAGTCGAGGTCGTTGTCCTTCGCCAGCGCCAGCAGCTCCACGGCCTTGGTCGCGCCGGGCGACGCGCCGTGCGTCTTGCCGTCCACAATGGACTTCGCGCGGGCGATCGCGTTGTCCCAGCCCGCGCCGCGGTCGATCTCGGGGCGTGCCGGGGTGAGCTCGCCGTTGACGACCTTCGCCAGCCACAGCAGCGACTGCTCCAGGTAGTCGGCCGAGTCGAACACCTCGTCCACGATGCCCAGCTTCGCGGCCTTGGCCACGTTCAGCATCTTGTTCTGGTTCAAGGCGTTCTCGATGATCACCGTGACCGCGGCGTCCGGCCCGATCAGGTTCGGCAGCAGCTGCGTGCCGCCCCAGCCGGGGAACAGGCCGAGGAACACCTCGGGGAACGCGATCGCCGCGGTGTTTTCCGACAGCGTGCGGTAGTGGCAGGACAGCGCCAGCTCGAGCCCGCCGCCCATCACCGCGCCGTTGACGAAGGCGAAGGTGGGGATCTTGGAGTCGAGCAGCCGGCGGAACACGGTGTGCCCGGTCTCCGCGATTTCCCTTGCCAGCGCCGGATCCGACACCGCCTCGACGCCGGAGAGGTCGGCCCCGACGGCGAAGACGAACGGCTTGCCGGTGACCGCGATGGCGGCCGGGTCCGCCGCGAACGCCTCGTCGATCGCGGCGTTCAGGCTGACCAGCCCCTGCGGCCCGAAGGTGGACGGGCGGGTGTGGTCGTGCCCGTTGTCGAGCGTGATCAGGGCGACCTGCTTGTCCAGGCCGGGTACGTTCACCAGCCGGGTGACCGCGGTGGTCACTACCTCGTCTCCGAACGCGGCTTTCGCTTGCTCGGCGGTGAAAGTCACTTGTCACTCCCGTCGTAGGCCGGGTTCTCCCAGAGCACGGAGCCGCCCATGCCGATCCCGATGCACATCGTGGTGAGGCCGTAGCGGACCTCGGGGTGTTCGGCGAACTGGCGTGAGAGCTGGGTCATCAGCCGGACGCCGGACGAGGCCAGCGGATGGCCGCAGGCGATCGCGCCGCCCCACGGGTTCACGCGCTCGTCGGTGGCGTCGAGGCCGAAGTGATCGAGGAAGGCGAGCACCTGCACGGCGAACGCCTCGTTGATCTCGAACAGCCCGATGTCCGAAATGGACAGACCGGTGCGGGCGAGCAGCTTTTCGGTGGCAGGCACCGGGCCGATGCCCATCACCTCGGGCTCGACCCCGGCGAACGAGTAGCCGACCAGCCGCATCCCGACCGGCAGGCCCAGCTCGCGGGCGGTGTCCTCGTCCGCGAGGATCGCGCCGGTGGCCCCGTCGTTCAGGCCCGCCGCGTTGCCTGCGGTGACCCGGCCGTGCGGGCGGAAGGGCGTCTTGAGTCCGGCCAGCTGCTCGACGGTGGTGCCGGGGCGCGGCGGCTCGTCCTCGGTGGCCAGGCCCCAGCCCAACTCGGCGTTGCGGATGGCGACGGGCACCAGCTCGGGCCCGATCTTGCCTGCCTTCACCGCGTCCGCGTAGCGTTCCTGGCTCTGCGCCGCGTATTCGTCGGTGCGCTGCTTGGTGATCTCGGGGAAGCGGTCGTGCACGTTCTCGGCGGTCTGGCCCATCACGAGTGCCGTCGGGTCGACGAGCTTGTCGGCCACGATGCGCGGGTTCGGGTCGACGCCCTCGCCCATCGGATGGCGGCCCATGTGCTCGACGCCGCCCGCGATCGCGATGTCGTAGGCGCCGAACCCGATGCCGCCGGCGATCGACGTGACCGCCGTCATCGCGCCCGCGCACATCCTGTCGATCGCGAAGCCCGGTACGGACTTCGGCAGCCCGGCCAGCAGCGCGGCCGTGCGGCCGATCGTCAGGCCCTGGTCGCCGGTCTGGGTCGTGGCGGCGATCGCCACGTCGTCCACCCGCTCCGGTGGCAGCTCGGGGTGACGGCGCATCAGTTCGCGGATCACCTTGACCACCAGGTCATCGGCGCGGGTGCCGGCGTAGATGCCCTTGTCGCCCACCTTGCCGAACGGGGTGCGAACCCCTTCGACGAAGGCCACGTTGCGCACCGCGCGGGGCGTGGACGCCGCCATGGGTGTTGCGGCCACGGTGTCTCCTCACGGGAAATTTCGGGGGTTGTACTCCCGCACCATAGCCCTTGTTACCCGTCGGTAACCAGTCAGCTCCCCCTGTCGAGTGCGTCACTCCGGAACAGTTCACTCCAGGGGCCGGTGATGGTTTGTGCACAGGGTGGAAGGGGGTTGGCGGATGGTGCGCGCGACGCACGGCGAACCCGCTCTGCACGGCGAAGCCCGCTCTGCACGGCGAAGCCCGCTCCGCAGAGCGAAGCCGCTCCGCACAGCGAAGCCGCGAAGCGCTCGCGGCGATCCCGGCCCGCGAAGCAGCGAAGCGGATGCCACGATCCCGCCCGCGAAGCGCCTTCGCACCCCCAGCTAGCGAAGCCGAAGCCCCGAAGCCACTCCCCACTCAACCTGCGTGAAGCAGCGAAGGGCCCGAAGCGCTCCTCGCCGGCGAAGCGCCTACGCAGCTCACCCCAGCGAAAGCCGCCGCCCGGCGGCGCAGCCCACCGCAGCAAAGGCCCGCCCCAGCGAAGCCGCCGCC
>NZ_VMNW02000078.1 GCF_007713735.2 Amycolatopsis acidicola
GGGTTAGGGGACGGTGGGTGTCGGGCCACCCCGAATCGGCAACCCAGCCGCGGCCCAAGCCCGGAACCCGCCATCCAGATCCGTGGCCTCGACTCCCAGGCGCCGCAGGTCGGCGGCGGCGAGACTCGACGCGTATCCCTCGTTGCACACCACCACGACGACCCGCCCGTCGGCCTCCGGCAGGCGGTGCGGGCCGACCGGGTCGAGGCGCCATTCCAGGTGGATCCGCTCGATCTGCACCGAACCGGGGATCTCACCCTCCGCGGCGCGGTTGGCCTCCGGGCGGATGTCCACGATGAGCGCGCCCTCGTCCTGCAACGCGCGCGCCCCGGCCGGGTCCACCCGGTCCAGTGTGGACCGGGCGGCGGCCAGCATCTCTTCGACGGTCACCGGTCGAGTATGGCCGGAAGCGGCGGGATTTCGCTGGGCACCTCGTCCAGGGTGCGGTACTGCCGCGTCGGGACGAGCGGCGGCGAGTAGGCGTGCACGCTGGCGGACGGGGTGGTGCCCGCGCCGGTCACCTGGTGCGCGCGCCCGGCGCCGAACCCGATGCCCTCGCCCGCGAGGTGCGTGCGGCGGCGGATCGGGCCGCCGGGGTAGCGGTACTCCTCGGCGAGTTCGCCCTGCAGCACGGTGAACGAACCGGCGGCGCCACCGTGGTCGTGCGGCGCGGTGTGCTGGCCGGGCAGCCAGGACAGCAGCCATAGCTCGACCCCGTCGGTGAGGGCGAGCCGGGCCCACCAGCGCTGCTCGGCGTCGAAGTGCAGCAGCTCGGACAGCGGTCCGGTCAGTTCGGCGGTGACGTGCCGGGTCAGCCCGGCCAGCTCCCTGGACGTCCAAAGTAGACGTTCGGGGTGCAGCAGCTCCGCCGGGAGCCGCGTGGTCAGGCGCGGGTGGATTTCGACGTCGGCGATGGTCTGGGTCAACGGATGCTCCGGTGAAGTCGCGGCGGAAGTGGGATTCGGCTACGCGACGCGGGCAGGATCAAGCGCGTCGCGTGCGCGTACAGCCACTCGACGCGACCAGGAGCAGGTCGACGGTGCGATCACGCCAGAAGGTGGTCACGGACCGCATGGTGCCACGGGTTCCCGCTACACCATGTGACGTCCCACGTTCTGGTACGGGGCCGCCGCCAGTGCCACCCGCCACGACGGCCACAATGAAGCCGTGAGCGAGACGGACAACCTTGACGACCTCGTGGTGCGGATGTCGGGCGTGGGGGTCCGCCGTGGCCGCAACGTGCTGCTGGCCGATCTGGACTGGTCGGTGGAGCTGGACGAGCGCTGGGTGGTGCTGGGCCCGAACGGCGCCGGCAAGACCACGCTGCTGCGCCTTGCCGCCGCCGAGTCGCACCCCAGTACCGGCACGGTCGACCTGCTCGGCGAGCGGATGGGCAAGGTCGCGATCTTCGACCTGCGTCCCCGCATCGGCTTCACCTCCGCCGCGATCGCGAGCCGGGTCCCCGGGGACGAACTGGTCCGCGACGTCGTGGTGAGCGCCGGCTACGCGGTGATCGGCCGCTGGCGCGAGGAGTACGACAAGATGGACTACGACCGCGCCAACGAGCTGCTCGGTGCGATGGGAATCACACATCTCGGCGATCGCACGTTCGGCACCCTGTCCGAAGGCGAGCGGAAGCGGACGCTGATCGCCCGTGCGCTGATGACCGACCCGGAGATGCTGCTGCTGGACGAGCCCGCCGCGGGGCTCGACCTCGGCGGCCGCGAGGACCTGGTGGCCAGGCTGTCCGAGCTGGCCATGGATCCCGACGCCCCGGCCACCGTGCTGGTCACGCACCACGTCGAGGAGATCCCGCCGGGCTTCACGCACGCGCTGCTGCTGCGCGAGGGGCGCGCGGTGGTGGCGGGGCTGATCGACGACGTGCTGACGGCCGAGAACCTGTCGAAGACGTTCGACCAGGATCTGGTGCTGGAGCGCTCGGGTGATCGCTTCTTCGCACGACGTCGGTAGGGTTCCCTTACCGGCCGGTAGCCTGACCAGCTGGGCCTGACCAGTTAAGGAGGACTGAGCGTGGGCGAGTTCGTACGGCTCGAGGTTGACGGTGGCATCGGCACGATCAGGTTGGATCGGCCGCCGGTGAACGCGATCAGCAATCAGGTGCAGACCGAGCTCGGTCAGGCGGCCAAGGAGGCGAGCGAGCGCGCCGACGTGCGCGCGGTGATCCTCTACGGCGGGGAGAAGACCTTCTGCGGTGGCGCCGACGTCAAGGAGATGGCCGCCCGCTCGTACGCGGAGATGCGCGCCTTCGGCACGGCGCTGCAGAACACCGTGGCCGCGGTGGCCGCCATCCCGAAGCCGGTCGTCGCCGCCGTCACCGGCTACGCCCTCGGCGGCGGGCTCGAGCTGGCGATGGCCGCGGACAGGCGCATCGCGGGCGACAACGTCAAGGTGGGGCAGCCCGAGATCCTGCTCGGCATCATCCCCGGCGCGGGCGGCACGCAGCGGCTCGCCCGGCTCGCGGGCGCGAGCGCGGCCAAGGACCTGGTCTTCACCGGCCGGTTCGCCAAGGCCGAGGAGGCGCTCAGCCTCGGCATCGTGGACGAGCTCGTGGCGCCGGACGACGTGTACGAGGCGGCGAAGAAGTGGGCGGGGCAGTTCGTGAACGGCCCGGCCGTCGCGCTGGCCAACGCCAAGGCGGCGATCGACGGCGGGCTCGACGGTGACCTCGCCAGCGGGCTCAAGCTGGAGACGTACCTGTTCACCTCGCTGTGGGCCACCGAGGACCAGAGCAATGGCATGCAGTCCTTCATCGAGAACGGGCCGGGCAAGGCCACCTTCGAAGGGAAGTGACATGACCGACCCAGCGCCGAACCCGCACGCCACGGCCGAAGAGGTCAAGGCGGCCTACGACGACCCGAAGCTCGCCAACGTGCTCTACCACGACTGGGAAGCGGGCACGTATGACGAGAAGTGGTCGATCTCCTACGACGAGCGCTGCATCACCTACGCCACCGACGTCTTCCACGCGGTCGCGGGCGAGGCGGAGCAGCCTTACCCGACGGCGATGGAACTGGGCAGCGGCACCGGTTTCTTCCTGCTGAACCTGATGCAGGGCGGGGTGATCAAGAAGGGCTCGGTCACCGACCTGTCGCCGGGCATGGTCCAGGTGGCGCTGCGGAACGCGGAGAACCTCGGCCTCGACGTCGACGGCCGGGTGGCCGACGGCGAAGCGATCCCGTACGAGGACAACAGCTTCGACCTCGTGGTCGGGCACGCGGTGCTGCACCACATCCCGGACGTGCAGGCCTCGTTCCGCGAGGTGCTGCGGGTGCTCAAACCGGGCGGGCGGTTCGTGTTCGCGGGTGAGCCGACCAAGATCGGTGACTTCTACGCGCGCAAGCTCGGCCAGCTCACCTGGTGGCTGACCACGAACGTCACCAAGCTCGGCCCGCTCAGCGGCTGGCGCCGTCCGCAGGAGGAGCTGGACGAGTCCTCCCGTGCCGCGGCGCTGGAAGCGGTGGTCGACATCCACACGTTCGACCCGAAGGAGCTGGAGCGCTGGGCGCTGGGCGCTGGCGCGGTGGACGTCAAGGCGGTCACCGAGGAGTTCGCGGCGGCGCTGGCCGGCTGGCCGATCCGTACCTTCGAGGCCGCCGTGCCGCAGGAGAAGCTGACCGTGAAGTGGCGGCTGTTCGCCTACCACCTGTGGCTTCGACTGTCCGCTTTGGACAAGAAGCTGCTGTCGAAGGTGCTCCCGCGCGAGCTGTTCTACAACGTGATGATCACCGGCACCAAGCCCGGCGCCCCCGTCGAGCTCTAGTTGCCGTACTCGTTCTCGCCCTCGGACGTCGCGTTCCTGCGCTCGGCCGAGGGCGAGCGCGCGTTGGCGGCCTGCGCCGAGCTGCCGCTGACGGACAAAACCCGCATCGCCGACGTCGAGACCGCCCGGCGCCTGGTCGGGGAGCACGCGTCGGCCGTGCTGGAAACCGTGGTGCTGCGCCGCAAGGCGGCCTGGAAGCTCGACCGCACCGACTGGCTGTTCACCTCCGACGCGCTGCAGCAGGCGAGCGCTTCGGCCGTGGCGCGCCATCGGGCGTCACGGCTGGCCGGGCGCGACGTGCACGACGTGACCTGCTCGATCGGCGCCGACCTCGCGGAGCTGGCGAAGACGGCCCGGCGCTGTCTCGGGTCCGATGTGGACAGTGTGCGGCTGGCGATGGCCCGGTTCAACTGCCCGGACGTGCCGCTCGCGCTGGCCGACGCGCTGCACCCCGTGAGCAGGGACGCGGTGGTGGTCGCCGACCCCGCCCGGCGCGATTCGCGGGGCCGCCGCTGGCGCCCGGAGGACTTCGCCCCGCCGCTGGACCAGCTGGTGGAAGCGTTTGCGGGCCGTGATCTCGCGGTGAAGTGCGCGCCGGGGCTGGACTGGTCCGGGATGTCGTGGGCGGCCGAGGTGGAGCTGGTCTCGCTGGACGGCACGGTGCGCGAGGCCTGCCTGTGGTCGGAGGGCCTTGCCACCGCGGGCCGCCGGGCGACGGTGCTGCGCGACGGTACACAGTGGACAGTCACCGACCGGGATCCCGACGATATCGGCGCGGGCGAGCCCGGGGAGTGGATCATCGATCCGGACGGCGCGGTGGTGCGGGCCGGGCTGGTCAAACACTACGGCGCCCGGCACGGGCTGTGGCAGCTCGACGAGCGCATCGCCTACCTGACCGGCGCCGAGCCGCCGCCGGGCGTGCGCGCGTTCCGGATCCTCGAACACGGGGCGTACAGCGAAAAATCCTTACGTGCCCAGCTCAAACGGCGCGAGGTGGGCAGGCTGGAGATCCTCGTCCGCGGCCTCGACGTCGACCCCGACGCGCTGCGAAAGCGGCTCAAGCCGAAGGGGCCCGCCGAAGCCACCGTCGTGCTGACCCGGATCGGCCGCTCCCCGGTCGCCTTCTTGTGCGAGGCAGTGCGCATTCCGTAGTTTGCCTTCCGTTCACCTGACGTTTGGGAGGCATCGTGGTGCGCAGGATGACCGGACTGCTGAAGCTCGCCGCCGCGGCGGCGATCGGGGCGACCATCGCGGGAGGGACGACGGCGCTGGCCACGCAGGGCGGCTCGTCCGAGCCGGACAACATCGGCCAGGTCAAGCTGGATGTGAAGGCCTACTACGGCGACAGCGTGGACGCTGAGGGGCACCACCACTACTCCGAAACCAGCCAGTGGGCGCAGGACACCCGGCGTCAGGTCGGCCAGGCGCGGCAGTACCTCGAGCGGAGGCTCGCGCAGGGCGTCGCCGACCCGGCGATCGTGCTCGACGTCGACGACACCTCCGAGATCACCTATGGCTGGGAGGCGGACAACGATTTCGGCTTCGATCCCGTCAAACAGCAGCAGGCCATCGACGACGGCACGTTCACGGCGATCGAGCCGACGCTGGAACTGGCCAACTGGGCGGCGCAGCACGGCGTGAAGGTGTACTTCCTGACCGGGCGTTCGCGGCATCAGGGCCCGGCGACGCTGAAGAACCTCGCCAACGAGGGCTACCCCGCTCCGGCGGAGGCGTTCTTCAAGCCCGAGGGCGCCGCGCCGGACTATCTCTCGTGCGGGCTGAGCTGCACGACCGTCGAGTACAAGTCCGGCACGAGGGCCCACATCGAGGCCACCGGCGCGCATCTCGTGCTGAACCTCGGCGACCAGTACAGCGACCTCGAAGGAGGGCGCGCCGAACGCGCGGTGAAGCTGCCGAACCCGATGTACTACCTGCCCTGACTCAGCCGTGGTAGCTGGAGTCGGTGTTGATCAGCGTCTGCCCGTTCTCGACGAGCATGCCGAGGGTGTGGGTCTCGGTGTAGTGCTTGCCCGCGTAGGTGAAGTCGATGGTGACCTGGACCGAGTTCGCGCCGACCTGCTTCGGGCCGTCGGTCACCTTCAGGCCGCTGACCTTGGACCACCAGTCCTTGTAGGCGGCGAAGCCCTGGCCCTTCAGTGCCGGGCCGAGCTTGGCCCAGCCCGCCTCCGGGTTGCCGGGCATGACCGCGTAGTAGTCGCTCACCGCCTGCGTGAGTGACGCGGGCGCGTTGGTGGCCGGGGAGCTGGGCGGCGTCGTGGTCGGCTTGCTCGCGCTCGCGGGCGAGCTCGACGCCGGGGCGGACGCGGTGACCGTCGCGGTGGCTGTCGCCGTGGCGGGCGGCGCCGCGCCGGCGTCCGGCTGGCCGGCGTCCTTCGTCAGCAGCACCGTGGCGACCACCGCTGCGGCCACCACCAGCACCGCGAGCCCGGTGTAGAGCAGCGGCTTGCGGTTGCGCTTCTCGCCCGGCGGTTCGGTGATCGTGCTCAGCTCGGCCGCGAGCTCCGCCATCGTCGGCCGAGACTCGGGCTCGAACCGCATCATCCGGCCGAGCACGTCGGTCAGCGGCCCGGCCTGCTGCGGCGGCGCGAACCGGCCCGCGGCCGCCGCGTACAGCAGCGCCATCTGGTTCTCGGTGTCACCGTAGGGAAACCGGCCTTCGACGATGGCGTACAGGGTCGCGCCGAGGGAGTAAACGTCCGAGGCCGCGTCGGGCTTCTCGCCACGCGCGGCCTCGGGGGACAGGAATGCCGGGGTGCCGGCGAATCTGCCGCTGCCGGTGAGTGTTCCGTCGTCGGCGGCCTTCGAGATGCCGAAGTCGGTGATCTTGGTGGTGCCGTCCTCGCCGAGCAGGATGTTCCCCGGCTTGACGTCGCGGTGCACGATCCCGGCCGCATGCGCCGCGGCCAGCGCCGACGCGGCGTGCGAGCCGATCCGCGCGACCTCGGCCGGTGGCAGTGGCCCTTCGGCCGCCACGACTTCCGTGAGACTGCGCGAGGGCAGGTACTCCATGATCAGCACCGGGAGGCCGTCGTCCTCCGCGACGTCGAACACGGTGATGGCGTGCCGATGCTGCAACCGGGCGGCGAGCCGCGCCTCGCGCGACGCGCGTTTGCGTGCCTGTTCGGCCTCCGCCTTGCTGAGCCCGGCGGTGAGCAGGAGTTGTTTCACCGCAACGGTTCGGTCCAGCAGCTCGTCCTTGGCCAGCCAGACCACGCCCATCGCGCCGCCGCCGATCCGGCGTTCCAGCCGATAGCGGCCGGCGATCAGACGTCCGTCATCCTCGTCTCTTTCCGTCCCGGTCACCCGGTCAGGCTACGGGGTGCGGCGCGATTCGATCACGAAGCTACCGGCTGTGTCACCGCTTCGGCGGTACGAGCAGGTCAGCCATCCCGTCGAGGAGCCGTTGCAGGCCGAACTCGAACACTTCGTCGAGTTCGAACGCGATGTCGTGCCGGACCAGCTCGGTGAAATGCGGGTGATCACCGCCGTCGAGAAGCGGGAGCAACTCGGGTTCCTGCGTCTGCATCCATTCGTCCGGCGTCAGCCCGGTGTCCCGCTCCGCTTCGGCTTCGCCCTCGAGGTTCACCGCGATCCCGCGCACGAAGTTCAACAGCGACAAGTACGCGTAGAGCTTCTCCTTGGGGTCGAGGTCGCCGAGCGCCCGCAGCGACCATTCCGTGTGCGCCAGCCCGTTCGGCAGCGGCTGCGGCCTGGTGAGTGAGAGGCTCCGCGCGAGCCACGGATGTCTGCGGAACATGCGCCACTGCAGGCGGCACAGCGTTTCCAGCTGTTCGCGCGCTCCCGGCGGCGGTTCGGCCGGCAGCGGTTCTTCGAGGAAGACCGCGTCCGTCATCAGCAGCATCAGGTCGTCCTTGCCGGGCACGTGCCGGTACAGGGACATCGTCGCGGTGCCGAGCTCGGTGGCGACCCGGCGCATCGACAGCGCGGCCAGCCCTTCGGCGTCGGCGATTTCGATGGCCGCGCGCACGATGCTTTCCCGGTTCAGCTCCGTTTCGGACGCCTGCCGCGGCGCCTCCCCGCGCTCCGCGACGACTGTGCCGACGCCTTGGACCGCGCGCACGAGACCCTCTTGGCGGAGGGTGGTCAGCGCCTTCGTCGCCGTCGCCATCGCGACGCCCCACTCCTGGGTGAGCTGCCGCGTGGAGGGCACGCGGGCGCCCGGTTTCAGCTCTCCGGCGGCGATGCGCCGGCGCAGCTCGGCGACGATCCTGAGGTACGGGTGCTCCATCTGGCGGCCTTCCGGTGTACTAGTGCTCTAGTTGCTGTCTTCGCTGTTCACAGCCGGTGCACTAGGAGACTTTACACCGTACCGCAAGTGTTTGTACGGTGTACGCATGAAGCGAATCCTGATCTCCGGCGCGAGCATCGCCGGACCCACGCTGGCTTACTGGCTGCACCGCTACGGCTTCGAGGTGACCGTCGTCGAGCGCGCGCCCGAACTACGAACGGGCGGCCAGGCGGTGGACGTCCGCGGCTCCGCCCGCGAAGTGATCGAACTGATGGGGCTGATGCCGTCGGTGCGCGCGCGGCACACCGGCACGGTCGGCATCCGCGTGGTGGACGCCGCGAACAGGGAACGCTGGCGCTGGGGCGCGGAACTGTCGGGGCATTCCGGCGGCATCATCGCGGACCTGGAAATTCTGCGCACCGATCTCGCGCGCATTCTGTACGACGCGACCACGCCCGGCGTGGAATACGTCTTCGGTGATTCCATCACCGATCTGCGGCAGCACGACGAGGGTGTGGACGTCACTTTCTCCAGCGGCGCCGAGCGCCGGTTCGACGTGGTGGTCGGCGCGGACGGGCTGCACTCGCGGGTGCGACGGCTGGCCTTCGGGCCGGAGCCGGACTACGTCCGCGACCAGGGGTACTACAAGGTGATCTTCGCCGCCGAAACCGGCCTCGACCTGGGCGGATGGCAGGCGATGCACGTGCTGCCCGGCCGGCGGCGGGCGAGCCTGTACCCGACCGCGACCGGGCAGACGCGGGGCATGTTCTTCTTCGCCGCGCCCCCGGTGGCCTACGACCGCGGCGACACCCGCGCGCAGAAGAAGATCGTCGCGGAGGCGTTCGCGGAGTGTGGCTGGGAAATCCCGCGAATGGTCGAGTCCATGTGGGAAACGAGTGATTTCTACTTCGACCGCGAAAGCATGGTATCGGTGCCGGAATGGTCGCGTGGGCGCGCCGTACTCGTGGGTGACGCTGTTTCCGGTGGTTCCGCCGGCATGGGCACGAGCATGGCGATCGTCGCCGCGTATGTGCTCGCGGGTGAACTCGCGGCGTCGGACGGTGATCACGCGCGGGCGTTCGCGGAGTACCGGAGGAAGCTCGGAGGTTACGTCTCGGCTAACCAGAAACCTATGCCTGGTGGGGTAAAACTGTTCCTGCCGCGCAGCGCGGGCGTGATCTGGCTGGGTGATCAACTGACCAGGCTGATGCTCGCCGGGCCATGGCGGCGGAAGCTCACCGGAGACCTCGGCGGCAACGCCGAGAGCGTCACACTGGAAAAGTACCTTTCGTCGGTGCAGACGGTGGACGAAGCGCGGTGAGAAGAGGATGCTTGGCAGTAACGGGTTTTCGCTGAATAGTCCATAAAGGACTGTCGCTTCGGGAGGTGCTGATGACGGGCGCGGACACTCGCGAGGATCTGGCTCCGCTACGTACGGATTTCGACCGGTCCTGGCGCGGGTACGACGCGCGTCAGGTACAGGAGTTCGTCCGCCGCGTCGAGGCCGACCTGCGATTGCTGATCAGTGATCGGAACGCGGCCGCCGCCAGCGCCGAGGAGCTCGCCAGGCAGCTGGAGGAACTGCGCAGCGAGAACGACAAGCTGCGGGCGAAGATCGACCGGATCAGCCGGAGCCCCATCGAGGCCGACGGCCTGTCCGAGCGCCTGCTCCGCATGGTGGAGCTGGCCGAGGACGAGGCCACGGAGATCACCGAACGGGCGCGTGCCGCCGCCGAGCGCAGCTGGGCGGCGGCCGAGCACGCGGGCCAGCGCCTGCGCGAAAGGCACGAACGCCTGGTCGCGGACGTGGACGAGCGGCGTCGCGAAGCGGCCGAGGAGCACGAAGCGCTCATGAAACGCACCGCTCAGCAGGTCGAGGAAATGACCGAGGAGGCGGCGCGTGCCCGGCATCGGCTGGACGAGCAGGCGGAGCGGCGCCGCCGGCAGGTGGAGGCCGATTTCGAGGAGGCGATGGCGATCCGGCGCGCCAACTCCCTGCGCGCGATCGAGGAGCTGGAGCAGGAGGCCATCGAGAAGGCGGAAAGCCTGGTGGCGGAAGCCCAGCGCAAGGCCGACTCGACGAACGCGGTGCGCGAGCTGATGTCCGAGCAGCTGCGGGACACCCAGCGCCTGCTCGAAGAAGCAGGCCCGTTGCTCGAGGTCGAGCCCGCGGAGCCGCGGGAAGTGCCGGGTGATTTGCCCATACCGCGCAAGGAAGACGAGCCCGACACGGTGGTGGTCGAGCTGGACGAGTCCGCGAAGGCGAAGCCGCGTGCGGTGGAGGAAAAGCCGAAACCGAAGCCGAAGCCGCTGAAGGAGCCGGTCAAGGCCGCGGGGTAGCGGGCACCGGTTCGGGTTTGGCGTACAGCCGCGAGCGCGGGTCGAACAGCCCGGCGCGGAAGTAGTAGATGTTCGTGACCACCTGCAGGAACACGAAGAGCGCAACGTATTGGGCGCCGTTCAGCGCGGGCACCAGGTTCACCGGCAGCGTGTAGGCGATCGCGAAGCGGACACCGGCGTCGAGCAGTGTCGCGGTCCCCCAGATGACATTCGCGGTGCGCCATACGCGGCGGAACGACGCCGAGCGCTCCCAGAGCGATTCCCACGGTTCGCCGCCGCCGATCCGGCCGTCCAGCAGGAACCGCGCGAAGTGGTACACCACCGGCCGCCGCCCGCGGGTGGTGGCGAGCATCCAGATCCCGGTCACGGCGGTGAGGAAACCTTCCTTCGCCAGCAGGAAGCGCTCGTCCCCGCTGACCACGGCGACGAGCGCGGACAGCAGCGTCATCGCGGCCATGAAACCGGCCAGCTCGTTGAGCTTCCGGTTGCGCAGCAACTGGAAGCCGGTGGTCAGCACCGAGGGCACCGCGCTCAGCAGCAGCGCGTGGTAGGTGCTGAACCCGATCCCGTGCAGGAGGTAGTACAGGGCGATCGGCAGCGCGATGTCGAGCAGCCGGGGCAGTGCCTTGATCATTTCCGGATCCCCCGTTCGTAGAGCTCGACCAGCTCGCGCGCGGAGGTCGCCAGGTCGAGGTCCGGGTACGCCTCCAGCATCATCGGGATCCCGTCGAGGCTGCGCTGGATCGAGGACGCGACCACGCGCACGTCGAACTCGCGGAACTCCCCGGCCTTGCGACCGTCGGCCAGGATCTGCTCGAGCGGCGAGAGCACCGCGCGCTCGTCGTCCTGCGGGTCGAAGTCCAGCGCGCCGTTGAGGAAGATGCTCAGCAGTGCCTTCATCGGCGTGCGGTGCTCGGCGACGAACTCGATGTAGCCCTCGATGTACGCGCGCAGCGCGGCCGACGGCGTCTCCTGGCTGCCGACGCGCTCGGTCATGTAGCCGCCGATCTGCTGGTAGACCTCGGCCACGATCTGCTCCATCAGTTCCTTCTTGCCCGCGAAGTGATACGAGATCAGCCGCGTGCTGCTCAGCCCCGCGTGTTCCGCGATCTTCGCGAACGACGCCTGCGGATAGCCCAGCTCGGCGATGGTCTCGATCGCCGCCGCGACGATCTGCGCGCGCCGCGCGTTGGCCGTGAAGCTCCGCTCGCTTACCTGCATGAGTAAACAGTACCTCATGCAGGTAATTCCTGTCAGTGGTCAAGTAATTCCTTGGGCCTGAGCTGCGAGGGGATTAACCTCTGTGAGATGGAAGGGCGGCCGGGCCACCGGGTGCGAAGCGTGGGGCGGGACGACTACGTCCCCGCGTACCTGAGCCTCATCTCGAACGCGTTGTCCTGGGGCGGATCGCGGCTGTTCCTGCGGCTGCACGGGGTCGGCATCAACGAATGGCGGGTGCTGTCCGCGATCGTGAACGCCCCGGGCAGCACGGCCACCCGGATCGGCGAGGAGCTCGGGCTCAACAAGTCCGTGGTCAGCCGGAGCATCCAGCTGCTGCAGACCCGCGATCTGGTCACGGTCGAGAACTTCGAGGGCAGGCGCGGGCTGCGGCTGACCGAGGCCGGGCACGATCTGCACGACCACCTGCTGGTCATCTCGCTCAAGCGCGAGGAGCTGCTGTTGTCGGGGTTCAGCGAGGAGGAGAAGGCGTTGCTGATGTCGTTCCTGCGCCGGATGTATCGCAACGTGCCCGCGATGAACGCCTACGACCCCGAGGACCAGGTCAGCGTGTGATGGATTTCCTCACCACGGACCCGGACGTCCTCGACGGCTACCGGTTCGACCAGGCCGGTTTCTGCGACGCCGGGATGCCGCGCGCGCTCGCCAGGCCCGCGAACACCGCTGAAGTCGCGCAGGTCCTGCGGCACGCGTACGAGGAGCGGATTCCCGTGGTGCCGCAAGGCGCGCGCACGGGATTGTCCGGCGGCGCGAACGCGATCGACGGCGCCATCCTGCTTTCGCTGGAGCGGATGGCGGAGATCCTGGAGATCGACGAGGTCAACCACACCGCGACGGTGCAGCCGGGCGTGATCAACTCGGTGCTCTCGCGCGCGGTCGCCGACAAGGGGCTGTTCTACCCGCCGGACCCCGGATCGTGGGAGATTTCCACGATCGGCGGCAACGTCGCCACCAACGCCGGCGGACTCTGCTGCGTGAAGTACGGCGTGACCAGTGACTTCGTCCGCGAGCTGGAGGTGGTGCTGGCGGACGGGCGGGTGCTGCGCACGGGGCGTCGCACGGCGAAGGGCGTCGCGGGGTACGACCTGGCGCGGCTGTTCACTGGCTCCGAAGGCACTCTCGGCGTGATCACCGAGATCACCGTCGCGCTGCGCCCGGCCACGGAGAAACCGTTGACAGCGGTCGCTTTCTTCGCCACGGCGGGCGCGGCCTGCGCGGTGGTGAGCGAGTACGTGAGCACCGGCAGGCGCCCGTCGCTGCTGGAGTTCATGGACAAGCCGACGGTCGACGCGGTCTCGGCGTACCGCGATCTCGGTTTCCCGGACGACGTCGAGGGCGTGCTGATCACGCAGTCGGATCGCGGTGCGGCAGCGCCGGACGATCTTGCCGCCTTCGCCGAAGTGGCTCGCGCGGGTGGAGCCACCGACGTGCTGGTGGCTTCGGACGAGGCCGAGGCGGAGCTGCTCATCGAGGGCCGCAGGCTGGCCGGGGTCGCGATGGAGCGGCTCGGGCCGAGGCTGGTGGACGACGTGTGCGTGCCGAGGTCCCGGCTCGCCGAGTTCGTCGAGGGCGTGGCCGCGATCTCGCGCGAGCACGGGGTTCCGGTGCCGTGCTGCGGGCACGCGGGTGACGGGAACATGCACCCGAACGTCGTTTTCGACAGCGAGGACCCGGATTCGGTGCGCCGCGGGCAGGCGGCGTTCGATGCGATCATGGCGCTCGGGCTGCGGCTCGGCGGCACCATCACCGGGGAGCACGGCGTCGGGATGCTGAAGCGGGACTGGCTGGAGACCGAGCTCGGCGAAGTCGGGGTGGCCGTGCACCGTTCGGTCAAGGAGGCGTTCGACCCGCGCGGGATCCTCAACCCCGGAAAGGTGGTGCGCGGCCGCTGAGCTTGTCATCCTGGCCCGATGGAGACTGCGGAGACAGGGGAAACGGCACTGTGGCATCCGTTCGCGGACATGGCGACAGTCGCGGAGCACGAGTTCGTCATCGAGCGCGGCGAGGACGTCTGGGTCTACGACTCCGGCGGCAGGCGGTATCTCGACGGGACGGCCGGGCTCTGGTATGCGAACGCGGGCCACGGCCGGGCCGAGATCGCCGACGCCGCCGCCGCGCAGTTGCGGAAGCTCGCGGGCTATTCGATCTTCGGTGACTTCAGCAACGAACCCGCGCGCGCACTGGCGGAGCGGATCGCCGGGCTGGCGCCGGTGCCGGACGCGAAGGTCTTCCTGACCACCGGCGGCGGCGAGGCCATCGACAGCGCGGTCAAGATCGCGCGCCGCTACCACTTGGCGCAGGGCGAACCGGAGCGCGTGCACGTGATCAGCCGGGCGCAGGCGTACCACGGCACCAACGGAATCGGCACCGGGGTCGCGGGCATCGAGGCCAACCGCGCCGGGTTCGGCGAGATGCTCCCGGCGGCTTCGCGCGTGCAGTACGACTCGGTCGAGGCGTTGCGCGAGGAGATCCTGCGGGTCGGGCCCGAGCGCGTGGCGGCGTTCCTGTTCGAGCCGGTGATCGGCGCCGGCGGGGTGTTGCCGCCGCCGGAGGGCTACATCGAAGGCGTGGTCGAGGTGTGTCACGAGTTCGGCGTACTGGCCATCGCGGACGCGGTGATCTGCGGGTTCGGGCGGCTGGGTTCGTGGTTCGGCGTCGAGCGGTGGGGTGTGGAGCCGGACCTGATCACTTTCGCCAAGGGCGTCACCAGCGGGTACCTGCCGCTCGGTGGGGTGGTCGTGCACGGCCGGGTCGCGGAGCCGTTCTTTTCCCGTCCTGGCAACGTTTTCCGGCACGGCCCGACGTACTCCGGCCACCCGGCTTGCTGTGCCGCGGGGCTGGCGAACATCGATGTGCTGGAGCGTGACGGTCTGGTGGGGCGTGGGCGTGAGCTGGAAGGTGAGCTGGCGAACGTGCTGCGTCCGCTGGCCGCGCACCCGCTGGTCGCCGAGGTGCGGGCCGGGGTCGGTCTGCTCGGCGCGGTGGAGCTGACGGCGGAAACGCGAGACCGGCTGCCGTCCGCCCTCGCTGATCTGCAGCTGCTTGCGCGTCGGCAAGGTGTACTCGTGCGCCCGCTGGGAGCCGCGCTCGCGGTTTCCCCGCCGCTGACCGTTCAGGCCGAGCAGCTGCGGCAGATCGGCGAAGCCTTCGCCGAAGGACTTGACGAACTCAAGCTCAAGGTCGAGTCCACAGTGGATTGACCGCCGAGTCCGGCCACGTCCGTTGTGGACTGATCGATCCGGCGCCGCTGCGTGGGCGGAAGATCACGCACAGGAGTCGCGGTGCGCCAATGGTTGAACGCAGTGGGCCGTTTGTCAGATTTCTCGGGCGCGCGGATCTCGGTAATCTGCTCGTCGTGAGTCAAGCCTCGACCGAGGCCCGGCCTGGTGACCTGGTCGAGCGTGTACAGCAGCTGTGGCAAAAAGCGTGTGACGACGAACTACGCCCGCTGGGCCTGACTTTGGCCCAGTACAGCCTCCTGCGCGCGCTCGCCGACAGGCCCGGGGTGTCCACCACGGAACTCGCCCCGCTGCTCGTGTTGAACCGGCAG
The DNA here is from genome assembly GCF_007713735.2 of Amycolatopsis acidicola. Classification (GTDB taxonomy): domain Bacteria; phylum Actinomycetota; class Actinomycetes; order Mycobacteriales; family Pseudonocardiaceae; genus Amycolatopsis_E; species Amycolatopsis_E acidicola. The sequence continues at coordinate 15,181 of NZ_VMNW02000078.1, forward strand.
ACGCTGCGCGACGTGCTGGGCGGCCTGCGCAGCTCGGGCCTCGTGCTCGTCGGCGGCCGCGGCCCGCTCGGCCGCACCCGCCCGGTGCAGCTCACCGTCGACGGGCGGGCCCGGCTGCGCGCCGGTGAGCACGCGATCGCCGGGGTCGAGGCGCGGATGCTCACCAGGTTCACCCCCGGCGACCGGCACCGGCTGAGCGCGATGCTCGCCACCTGCGCGGTGAATCTCGCGCGTTGAGCCCGGTTTTCCTGCGCGGCACGGACAATGAGGGCTAGTTTGAACCTGTGACGAGCGGTGCTTCCGTCGTGGGCCGGATCGGTGAGCTGGTCCACCCCACCCGTGGTGCAGACGGGCCGGGCGAAGTGCGGGTCAGCATCAGCGGCGGCACGGAAATCTACCTGGCCCATTCGGCCGGGCCACTCCCTTCCGGCACGAAGGTGCTGATCGTGGAATGGCGTGGCGCGCGGGCCGTCGACGTCGTGCCGTGGACGGATCTGCCCGGCACCGGATGAGGAGAGCACGATGTTCGGTTATCACGTCCCGGCACCGGATGAGGCGATGCTGATTTCCGGCGGCAAGGGGAGCAACGGCGAGAGCCCGTTCCGGGTCGTCACCGGGCACGGCTCCTTCGTGATGCCGTTCTTCCGTAAAGTCCGGTTCCTCACGCTTGCCATGTGTGAGGCCGAAGTCGCCGAAGCCTGCGTGACCAAACAGGGCATCGCGCTCAACGTGCGCGCGGTGATCGCCTTCAAGGTGGGCAACGACGAGGAGAGCATCGTCAACGCCGGACAGCGCTTTCTGTCCGATCAGGACCAGATGTCCGTCCTCACCGGACGGATCTTCGCCGGCCACCTGCGCTCCATCGTCGGCTCGATGACGGTCGAGGAGATCGTGACCGAGCGCCAGAAACTGGCCACCGAGGTCCTCGACGGTTCGAAGGCGGAGATGGCGAAGATCGGGCTGAGCGTGGACTCGCTGCAGATCCAGTCCATCGACGACATGAAGCTCGGCTACATCGCCGCGATGGCCGCGCCGCACAACGCCGCGATCCAGCGGCAGGCGCAGATCGCGCAGGCGCAGGCGAACCAGGCGGCGGCCGAGGCGGAGCAGGAGTCGCAGCGGCGGCAGGCGGAGTACAGCAGGCAGACGGCGGTCGTGCAGGCGCAGTACAAGGCGGAGGTCGATCGCGCGCAGGCCGAGGCGTCACAGGCGGGGCCGCTCGCGCAGGCGCAGGCGCAGCGCGAGGTCATCGCGATGCAGACGGAGCTGGCGCAGCGTGAAGCCGAGCTCCGCCAGCAGCAGCTGGTCGCGGAGGTCGTGAAGCCCGCGGACGCGGAGGCCGAGCGGGTGCGCATCCTGGCACAGGCCGAGGCGGAGAAGATGCGGATACAGGCCGAGGCGGCCGCCTCGTACGACCGCGTCGCGCTGGACAGGATGCTGATCGACCAGCTGCCGATGATCGTCAAGGAGGCGGCGGGCGGGCTGGCCGGCGCGAACGTCAACATCCTCAACGGTTCCGACGGGCTCGGGGAGATCGCGGCCGGGCTCGTCGGCCAGGGTCTGTCTATTTTGGACTCGGTGAAGAAGGGCCTCGGCGGCGGTGAGGAGAAGAAGCCGGGGACGGACCTCGAACCGCGCTAGCCGACAGGAGCGCCGGCTCGTTTGACCCGGCGGATGACGGGAGCTGTCTCGGCGCTCAGCACGCCGGGCAGAGCGCCGAGTTTCCCTGCCAGGTAGTCGTAAAGCGCTTCCCCGTCCCGGCAGACGGCGAAGGCGACCACGTTGCTCGGACCGGTGGTGGCCGCGGCGTAGGCGATTTCCTGATGCGTCGCCAGCGCCGCGCCCACCGTGCGCAGCTCCGCGGGAGCGACGGTGAGCCACAGGATCGCTTCGCTCGCACAGCCGAACAACAGCGGATCGATATCGATGTCGAAGTACACGGTGCCCTCGGCGCGCAGCTGGTCGAGGCGGCGGCGGACCGTCGACTCCGACCAGCCCGTGGCGCGGGAGAGGTCCGGGAAAGCCGCGCGGCCGTCTTCGGCCAGCGCCGCCAGCAGACTTTCGTCCGGCTCCGCCGGGGCCTGCGCGTCGGGCGGCGGCTGCCAGCTCAACTCCGTGATCTGCTTGTCCGACAGGGCTTTCATCCGGCCCGGCCAGCCCGCGGTGCCGGCCATCGGGTGCAGCAGGCTGTGTGCTGTCACGGAAACGAGGCGCGGGGTGCGGGGGAGCTTGTGCAGCAGGAGGCCCTCCGCGTCGCTGCGGCCGCGGGTGCGGGCGATGCACGTGATCTCGGTGCCGCCGGACATCAGGCTCACCCACGACGTGTCGGGCCTGCGGGCGAGCGCGGCGGCGATCTGGGTGGCGGAGTCCGGGGTGCAGCGCAGCCGGACGAACCAGTCGGTCAGGCCGAGGTGCTTCGGGCTGGGCAGGCCGACCACGCGCAGCCGGTGCGCGGAGCGCAGGCGGCCGTAGCGGCGCGCGATCGTGCGGTCCGACGTGCCGAGCACCTCCGCGATACGGCTGAACGGGGCCCTGGCGTCGAGCTGCAGAGCGTGCACGAGCTGTCGGTCCAGCTCGTCGAGCGTGTCCGGATCCACCAGCTGAAGGTAGCTGGTGTCGGATACCGGCGCTATCATCGATTTTCGCGCCGGTACCGGCGGCGGCCGGTCAGTCTGGGCGTATGAGCGAAGACATCGGCTACCTCGACCACACCGTGCTGCTGACCCGCGAGCTGGAGGCAGTGGCGAAGCTGTACACGGACCTCGGCTTCACCCTCAGCGCCCCGTCCGCCCACAGGTTGTCCACCGCTGTGGGCGAGCCGCTGGTGCAGGCGGGCACGGCCAATCAATGCGCCGCCTTCGGGAAGTCCTATGTGGAGATACTGGGACTCGTCGACGAGAACGCGCCGGATCCCTGGCATGTCAAGGAAATGATCAAGGTCAACCGAGGGCTGCTCCTGACCGCGGGCACCGGTGACGCCGAGGCGACCGAGCGGCGCTGGCGTGCGGCGGGGTTCCCGTCGACCGGTGTGCGTTCGCTGGAGAGGCCCGTCGAAACCCCGGAAGGCGAGCGTACGTTGCGGGCTCGCGGTGTGTATCTCAGCGCGGAAACCTCGCTGGGAGTGGGGTTTCAGGCGGGCCAGCAGCTGACGCCCGAGTACGTGCACCAGCCGCACCTGCTCCGCCATGCGAACGGCGCCCGTGGGTTGGAGAGCGTGCTGCTCGCCGTGGCCGATGACGCGGTGGGTGAGTACGTCGACCGGTATTCGGTGATCTTCGACGCGCAGGCGCGGGAGAACGGGCCGCGCTACTACTGGCAGTTGAGCGCGGGGCGCTTCGAACTCGTGGCCGAGTCGGCGTTCGGTGAGATCCTGCCCGGGGAGAAGGCGCCCGCGCTGCCGTTCCTCGGGGCGCAGACGTTCTCCGTCGAGAACCTGGATGTGGCACGGAAACTGGTGGAGGACAACGGAATCGCGACCTGGGACAGTGAAGGCGGGTTCTTCGTTCGTGCTGCCGACGCGTTCGGCGTCAGCGTAGGATTCGTGGCATGAGGTCCTTCCCCGGGATTCCGTTCGCCACAGCGTCCCGGTTCGGCGCGCCGGTGCCGGCCCCGTTGTCCTTCGGGGGCAACGAGCCCGGCCCGGCGGCGCCGCAACCGCCCTCGCGGCTGGAACGCGTGATGGGGTCGGTTTCCCCGCCGCAGAGCGAGGACTGCCTGACGCTCAACGTCTGGTCGCCCGAGGGTGCCGAAGGATTGCCGGTGCTCGTGTTCTTCCACGGCGGCGGGTATTCGAGCGGTTCGGGTGGTCTGCCGTGGTACGACGGGGCGAGGCTGGCCGAGCACGGAATCGTTGTCGTCACGGCGAACTACCGGCTCGGCGCGCTGGGTTTCGCGTACCTCGCTTCGCTGGCAGACGGGCTCGGCGCGGGGAACTTCGGCTTGCAGGACACGGCAGCGGCGTTGCGCTGGGTGCGTGAGCACATCTCCGCCTTCGGTGGCGATCCGTCGAAGGTGACGGCGGCGGGGCAGTCGGCGGGGGCGTACTCGCTGCTTTCCCTGCTGCCGCGAGAAGATCTGTTCGCGCAGGCCATCCTGATGAGCACGCCGGCCGGGATGCCGCCCGCGCGGCCGGAGGAAGCCACTGAGACGACGGAGCTGCTGCTCTCGGCGCTGGGTGTTTCGGCGGCGGAGCTGCCGCGGGTGGACGCGTCGGAAATCATTGCCGCGCAACAGAAAGTAGCACAGGTGAAGCCCGGCGTGGTGCCGCCTTTCCAGCTCGTGGGTTCGGAGGATCCGGTTGTCGCCGCGGCGGAGAGCAAGGTCAGAATCCTGCTGACCGCCACCAAGGACGAGGGGCTCGCGTTCGGCCCGGAGGCCGGCGCGCTGACGGAGGAGTTCTTCGTCCGCCCGGCGCGCCGGTTCGTGGATCTCCTTGCGGCGAACGGCAATGAGGCCGAATGGTTCGAGTTCGACTGGGCGCCGGAGTGCAGTCCGTTCGGCGCCTGTCACTGCATCGATCTGCCGTTCTTCTTCGGCACCCTGGACGCTTTCCGGGACGCGCCGATGCTCGCCGGTGCGTCCCGGAGTGAGCTGGAGGACGTGGTCGGGCGCACTCAGGCCCGGGTGGTTTCCTTCGTGCGGGGGTGAATCCTCTCGGTGGCGAGTGACATCGCAGCCGCGAGCGGTGTCCCCGGTGCCTTGAGGATTCTGTCCACAGTGGATTCGATCGCGTCGACGCGTGCGGTGGCAGCCTGGTGGTCGAGACGTTCGATCTCCCGGCCCAGCGTGTAGATCACGCCGCCCGCGCTGGCGACGAAGTCCGGGATCCACGTGATCTCCCGCGCTGCCAGCAGTTCGGCGACGGAGTCGTCCGTCAGCTGGTTGTTGGCGGGGCCGACGATCAGCGGCACCTTCAGCCGGTCGATCGTGTCCGGCCCGAACACTCCACCGACGGCCGCTGGTACGAGCACGTCCGCCGGAGTGGTCAGTACTTGAGCGGGATCCACCCACTCGTAGCCGTTCTCGTTGGCCTGCTCGCGTTTCGTATCGTCCACATCGGACACGAGGATGCGCGCCCCGTGAACTCCCTCGGCGATGAGTGCGCCCACCGAGCCGAGCCCGCTGATGAGCACGGTCCGCCCGGACAGGTCGGCGCTCCCGAACACGTGCCGCATCCCGGCGCGGAGCGCGGCCAGTACCCCGCGCGCGGTGGGGCCGCTCGACGAGCCCGTGCCGCCCACGTTTTCGGGCAGGCAGAACGCATGCGGGGTGTGCCGCCGCAGCACGGCCATGTCCGCGGGGCCGGTGCCGACGTCCGGGCCCGCGATGTAGGACCCGCCGAGTGACGCGATGAACTCGCCGAGGTCGTCGAGGATGGCCTGGCGAAACTCGGGGGTCAACGGTGTGGCCCGGTCGAGTGCGAGCACGGTTTTCCCGCCCCCGAAAGGCAAATCGGCGGCCGCGCATTTGAAGGTCATCGCCTTCGAGAGTCTCAGCGCGTCCTCCAGCCCGTCCCGCCAGCCGGGGTATCGGCGCAGCCGGACGCCACCCACGGCGGGCCCGAGTGCCCGCGAATGCACGGCGATGATCATCGGAACCCGGCCGCGACTCCCGCGCCGGACGATCACTTCTTCATACTCCATGCCCGAAAACTAGCCCGATGGCCAAGGTTATGCTGCAATCTCCGAACGATGTTCGGCAGCGTGGAGTGAGGGACGAACGTGGACGAACTTGATTCGGCGATCATCCGGCATCTGCAGGAGGATGCACGGCAGTCGAACCGCGACATCGCCCGCAAGCTGGGCATAGCGCCGTCGACCTGCCTGGAGCGCACGAGGCTGTTGCGGCAGCGGGGCGTGATCCGGGGCTACCACGCGGAAATCGACCTGCGCTCGCTCAACCGCGGGGTGCAGGCGATCGTCGCGGTGCAGGTCCGGCCGCTGAGCCGCACCGTGGTGCAGCGCTTCGAGCGGCTGGTCTCGGAACTACCCGAGGTGCTGTCGGTGTACACGATGGCGGGCAGCGACGACTTCCTCGTGCACGTGACGGCGCAGGACATCGACCACCTGCACGCCTTCCTGCTCGACCGCTTCACGAGCCGCCGCGAGATCGTCGGCTTCCGGACGTCGATCATCTACCAGCACCTGAGGAAGCCGGTGCTGGAGCCGTTGCCTGAGGAGGAGTAGCCAGCGTATTGGCCGCTGGCGCGCGCGTATTGGCCGCTGGCGCGCGCGTGTTGGCCGCTGGCGCGCGCGTGTTGGCTCGTGGCGTTGATGTGGTGGTGGCTCGGGTACGGGAGGGTGTTGGCTGGTGGGTATTTGCCACCGGCGGCGGCCAACTCGCGGACGGCGGTGGCCAACTCGCGGACGGGGGTGGCCAACTCGCGGACGGGGGTGGCCAACTCGCGGACGGGGGTGGCAAAGACGGCGCGGATGGGCGGATTCGGCTGGTGGCCTAGTCGGTGTCTGGTTTCAGGGCGGCGAAGACCGTGGGCCAGTCGGGGGGAGCCGATTCCGAGTCGTCGTACAGTTCGAACGTTTTGCCGGACGCCGAGGGGTCGAACAGCGCCGCCACGACAGCGTCGGCGACGGCTTCGCGGCTGATGCGGCCTTCGCCGGTGTCGCCCTGCTCGATGCGGACTCCGTCGGGCCGTAGATCGTGCAGCCAGCTCGGTCGGACGATCGTGTACTGCGCGCCGCTGGTCCGCAGCGCCTGCTCGCCGCGGGCCCTGGCTTCGATGCGCTCCGCCATCTCGGGGTGCTCCGCCGGGCGCGTCACGTAGATCTGCGAGACCAGCACAACCGGGATGTCTTCCCGCGCGGCGATTTCCGCTATCCCGGCAACACCTTGGTGCATAACGGTTTCCGCGTCCTCCGCCGGCTTGGGCGGTTCGACGGCGATCACCACACCTTCAGCACCGGTGAACACCGAACGGTCGAGCTCGGCCAGGTCGAGCTTCACCGGCTCCACCCCGTCGACGGCCGCACCCGGTTCGCGGCTGGCCGACCGGACCCGGTGCCCGCCGGCGGTGAGCCGCTCGGCGATCCGCCGCCCGGTGCGGCCGGAGCCACCCACGACGACGAAGCTGCTACCCATGATGCCTCCCCGTTGGCCACTAGACGACCAGCATGGCCGCGCCCCGACCCCGGGTCAACAGCCCCGCGCGACGATCTTGCCGGGCCGTGTCAGCGGATCGGTGCGCAGCCGTTCGAGTACGGCTTCCGCCTGCGGTTCGGCCGAAAGCTCCCGCCAGATCGCCAGCGCCTGCTCGTAGTATTCGCGCGCCCTCGCCGGCTGCCCCAGCCGCCGGTGCAGCTCCCCGAGCAGCTCACTGACCTCCGCCACCGACCGCCGGTCGCCGGTTCTGCGGTGCACCGAAAGGGAGTTCACCAGCAACAGCCTGGCGTGCGCCAGATCGCCGCTCTGCAGGAACAGCTCGCCGAGATTCTGGTGCGCGTACCCGACACAATGGTCGTCGCCCAGCTCCTCGAAGATCGCGATCGCCCTGTCCAGCTCCGAACGCGCCGCGCCGAGGTTGCCGCGCATCTGGTGCAACACCGCGATCCGTTGCAGCGCACGGGCTTCCCGGTGACGGTCGCCGATCTCGGCGGACAGTTCGTAGGCGTCGGTGAACCAGCGTTCCGCCGTCGCGTGGCAGTCGCGCAGGAGCCACAGGCTGCCCACGGCCAGCCGTACGACGGCCTCTCCGTGCCGGTCTCCGATCCTGCTGAACAACTCCAGTGACCGCAGCAGCAGCTCCAGCGCCGGCCCGTTCTCCTCGTTCACCCGGCGCACCATGCTGAGCCCGGCCAGCACGATCGCCGCCCCGCGATCGTCCCCGGCCTCCTCGAACAGGCGCAGCGCTTCTTCGAACGAGTCCTGCGCCGTCCCGTAGTCGTCCTGGTAAAGCGCCACCTGTCCGAGGTTGCGCAACACGATCGCCTGCCCCGTCTGCTCGCCAGACCGGCGCGCCGCGGCCAGTGCTGTTTCGTGCGTGCGCTGCCAATCGTCGTGCAGACCGCGGAGATCGAAGAACGGCGTGCAGGCCGCTGTCAGGCGCCACGCCAGATCGTCCAGCCCCCACACCACGGCCAGCTCGACCAACGCGACGAGCGTGGGCAACTCGGCCTCGAACCACAGATTCGGGTCACCGCCGTCCGGCTCCGGCCGCCACGAACCCGTCGGTTCGGGGAGCAGGCCGAAGAAGTGGATCGGCATCCGGCGGACGGCGTCGGCCGCCAGCGCGAGGTAGCCCTCGATCACCCGCCGCACCCGCGCACGTTTGACCTCGGCGTCCTCCGGCTCGGTCTGCTCGACCGCGTAGCAGCGGAGCAGATCGTGCAGCCGGTACCGCGGCTCGCCCCCGGAATTGACCAGCGCGACCAGATGCGCGTCCACCAGCACGTCCAGCGCCTCGTCGCCGTCCGGACGGTCGAGCACGGCCGCGACCGCCCACGCCGGGAAGTGGACCGGCCCGAGCTGCCCCAGCCCGCGGAAGGCGCGCGCGGCGCTGACCGGCAGCTGGTCGTAGCTCAGGCTGACGCTGGAGCGGACGGCGAGATCGCCGAGACGCAGTTCGTCCAGCCGCCTGCGTTCGTCGGAGAGCCGCCGCGCGAGCATCGACAACGTCCAATTAGGACGATGTGCGAGCTTCGCCCCGGCGACGCGGATCGCCAGCGGGAGGTGGCCGCAGGAGCGAAGGATCTGTTCCGCCCCTTCAGGTTCGGCCGCCACCCGCTCCTTCCCGACGATCTTCGCCAGCAGCGCGGCCGCGTCTTCCGCGCCCAGAACGTCCACATCCACGGACAGCGCCGCGGGCAGGCCCGGCAGGACGCCCCGGCTCGTGATCAGCACAGCGCAGGAACCCGTACCGGGCAGCAATGGGCGTACCTGCGCCGCGCTCGCCGCGTCGTCGAGCACGATGCACAACCGCCGCGAAGCCAGCCGAGTGCGCAACAACGCCGAACGCTCGGCCAGTCCGCGCGGCATCGCCGGATCCGGAACTCCCAGCGCGCGAAGGAGTTCCGGCAGTACTTCCTGCGGACGGCGTGGCGACTCCGCCGTCCCGCGAAGGTCCACATGCAACTGTCCATCCGGGAACTCGTCGCGCAGCCGGTGGGCGACCCGTACCGCGATCGACGATTTCCCCACTCCCGGCGCGCCGGAGAGCACCACGACGGCGGGCTCGGTGCTGCGCTCGAGCAGCTCCGTGACTTTGCCGATCAGCTCCTCGCGCCCGGTGAAATCGGGCAGGTCCAAGGGAAGCTGGCGCACGGGCAACTGCATCTCCGTGGACAGTTCGGCGTGCGCCCTGCTCAGCGCGGGCCCCGGCTCGGCGTCGAGTTCTTCGCGCAGCACCTGCTCGGCCTCGGTGTACGCGGCGAGGGCCTCCGCCCGGCGGCCGCCCGCGTTCAGCGCCAGCACCAGCTGGCGCCAGAGCTCTTCGCGCAACGGGTTTTCCGCCAGCAGCTCCCGGATTTCGGCCACCGCCTTGGCTTCCTCGCCCAGCTCGACCCGGAGCCGGATGCGCCGCTCCTGCGCCGAAAGCCGCAGCTCGGTGAGGCGGGCGACCTCGGAGCTCCACAGGTGACTGTGCGCGAGATCCGCCAGCATCTCGCCGCGCCAGTAGCCGACCGCACTGTCCAGCGCGGACAACGCCGCCCGGGGTTCGGCGTTTTCGGCCTGTGCCAAGCATTTCTCGAACTCGGCCGAGTCCAGCTCGCCCGGCTCGACCGTTACGACGTACCCGCCGGCGCGGCCCTGGAGTCGCTCGGCGAGCCCGGGCTCCGCGTCGTCGAGGCGTTTGCGGAGCGAATGGACGTACGTGCGGATGTTGGCCGCCGCCGAACGCGGCGCGGACCGCGGCCAGAGCACCTCGGCCAGCGCGTCCGTCGACACCACCGTGTTGGCCTGGAGCAGCAGCGTGGCCAGCAGCAGACGTGGTTTGGCGCCGCCGAGTGGCAGGGGCCTGCCTGCCACGGCGGTCTCGAGCGGCCCCAGCACGCGGAAGGTGATCACCAAGGCGAATCGTATGAGTCCGGCACCCGTCGCGCCAATACCGTGCGTGTGTCCGGTCGGTGAATCCTGTCCGGCGATCGGCGAACGGTCACCGCACCCGCCTGGGCACTCCCGCCGAGATGGGCCGCAGCTCGGCCGCCGTGCGGCTCAGCCGGGGCCCGCGGGGCTCGGCCGACGCCAGCCGGTAGCAGGCCAGCAGCCGCAACCCCGTCCATTCCTGCGCCGTCCAGCCCAGCGCCGTGGTGGGCGGCGTCCAGCCCTCGGCCTGCGCGGCCCGCCACACGTCGTGCGCGTGCCCCGCGACGAGCACCAGGTCGGTGACCGGCTCCTGCCGGGGGACCAGGTCGGCCTCGCACCGGACGGCGTCGGCCACCGCGCTCAGGTGTCGTTCGAAAACCGGCCACAGCTGGGGTTCGGCGGCCAACGCCAGCCAGCCGGGCTCCAACCGCCCGGCGACGCCGTACAGCCAGCGCCGGGCGGAACGGTCCGCCAGGAAATCGGCCCAGCCCATGCACTGATGATGGGCCGATCCCCAGCTGTGCGCCACCCGGGGGGACGTTATTCCGCCGGATGCGCGTTTCACCTGCGACGCATTGTCACCGGCTTGCTAAAACGTCTATTTACCGTAACCGGCGCGGCGTAGTGCGTCGGCGAGCGCGCCACCACCGGTGTTCTGGGAGTCACGCCGGCCGCGGGATTGGCCCCCGCCCTTGCGCTGCCCCTGACCTTGGCCTTGGCGCTGCTGGCCCTGCCGCTCGCCGCCGCCCTGGCGCGCCGGCTTGCCGTCGGCGCCGACCTCGTCGTCGAGGCGCAGCGTCAGGGAAATGCGCTTGCGCGGAATGTCCACGTCGAGCACCTTCACCTTGACGATGTCGCCCGGTTTCGCGACGTCGCGCGGATCCTTGACGAAGTTCTTCGACATCGCCGAAACGTGCACCAGACCGTCCTGGTGCACCCCGATGTCGACGAACGCGCCGAACGCCGCCACGTTCGTCACCACGCCCTCCAGCCGCATCCCCGGTTTGAGGTCCCCGAGCTTCTCCACGCCCTCGGCGAAGGTGGCCGTCTTGAACGCCGGACGCGGGTCGCGGCCCGGCTTTTCCAGTTCGGACAGGATGTCGGTGACCGTGGGCAGACCGAACGTCTCGTCCACGAACTGTTCCGGACGGACGGACTTGAGCTCCCGCTCGTTGCCGATCAGCTCCGGCAGCTGTTTGCCGGTTGCCGTCAGGATCCGGCGCACCACCGGGTAGGACTCCGGGTGCACGCTGGAAAAGTCGAGCGGGTCGTCCCCGCCGCGGATGCGGAGGAAGCCCGCGCACTGCTCGAACGCCTTCGGGCCCAATCGGGGCACCTGCTTGAGCACCTCGCGCGACGCGAAGGGGCCGTTGGAGTCGCGATGGGACACGATGTTCTCGGCCAGGCTCGCCGTGATGCCGGAAACCCTGGTCAGCAGTGGGGCGGAAGCGGTGTTCACGTCCACGCCGACGGCGTTCACGCAGTCTTCGACCACCGCGTCCAGCGAACGGGAGAGCGAAACCTCGGAAATGTCGTGCTGGTACTGCCCGACACCGATGGATTTCGGATCGATCTTCACCAGCTCGGCCAGCGGGTCCTGCAGGCGCCGGGCGATGGAGACCGCGCCGCGCAGCGACACGTCCATGCCCGGCAGCTCCTGCGAGGCGAACGCCGACGCCGAGTACACCGAAGCGCCGGCCTCGGACACGATGGCCTTGGTGAGCTTGAGCTCCGGGTGCTTCTTGATCAGCTCGATGGCCAGTTTGTCGGTCTCGCGGGAGGCCGTGCCGTTGCCGATCGAGATCAGGTCGACCTGGTGCTCGGCGGCGAGCTTGGCGAGTTTCGCGATCGACTCGTCCCAGCGGTTGGCAGGCTGGTGCGGGTAGATCGTGTCGGTGGCGACGACCTTGCCGGTGGCGTCGACGACGGCCACCTTCACGCCGGTGCGGAAGCCCGGGTCGAGGCCCATCGTGGCGCGCGTGCCCGCCGGGGCGGCCAGCAGCAGGTCTCGCAGGTTCGCCGCGAACACCCGCACCGCGTCGTCCTCCGCCGCCTGGCGCAGCCGCAGCCGCAGGTCGATGCCGAGGTGCAGGAGGATCTTGGTGCGCCAGGCCCAGCGGACCGTGTCACCGAGCCACTTGTCGGCAGGCCTGCCTTCGTTCCGGATGCCGAACTGCTGCGCGATGCGCTGCTCGTAGCTGCTCGGGCCGGGCTCGTCGGTGGGCTCCTCCGGCTCGATCGTGAGGTCGAGGACCTCCTCCTTCTCGCCGCGGAACATCGCGAGCACGCGGTGTGACGGCATTTTCGTGAAGGGCTCGGCGAAGTCGAAGTAGTCCGAGAACTTGGCGCCCTCGGTCTCCTTGCCCGCGCGCACCTTCGACGAGAGACGGCCCTGCGCCCACATCTTCTCGCGCAGCTCACCGATCAGGTCCGCGTCCTCGCCGAAGCGCTCGACCAGGATGGCCCTGGCCCCGTCGAGCGCCGCCTGCGCGTCCGCCACGCCCTTCTCGGCGTCGACGAAGACCGCGGCCGCCGCCTGAGGATCCTTCGTCGGGTCGCTCAGCAGGCCGTCGGCCAGCGGCTCGAGGCCGGCCTCGCGCGCGATCTGGGCCTTGGTGCGGCGCTTGGGCTTGTACGGGAGGTAGATGTCCTCGAGGCGGGCCTTGGTGTCGGCCGCGCGGATCTGGTCCGCCAGCTCCTCGGTCAGCTTGCCCTGCGAGTCGATCGACTCGAGGATCGCGGCCCGGCGCTCGTCGAGTTCCCGCAGGTAGCGCAGCCTGTCCTCGAGCGTGCGCAGCTGCGCGTCGTCGAGCGTGCCGGTGACTTCCTTGCGGTAGCGCGCGATGAAGGGCACGGTCGATCCGCCGTCGAGCAACTCCACGGCGGCCTTGACCTGTCCCTCGCGCACGCCGAGCTCCTCGGCGATCCTGCGCTCGATCGACTGCACGACGCCTGTCACGTTCCTGATCCACTCCCTTGTCGAGGCCGGTCCGTTGCATTCTGCCTTCGGCACCGCCGCCGGTCGGTACAGGGTTGCCGAATCGGGTGCGTGAGTCCAGTAACCAAATGCCGTCGGGCTGCGACTCGTGAGTATCGACGTCGGTCACCCTTCCCGGTAGGTGCGTATGCAAGGCTCTGGTGCGGGGGAGCGGTGCGTGCGCGTGACGGTGCACTGCAGGCAGGTGCGCGTGGAGGCCGGTGACGGGCGGCAGGTTTCCCTTTCGTATCCCGGAATATTGCTGAGCGGATTCGAGGACGGGAAGGCGGTATGTGAGCGCTGGGTGCCGTTCGGCGCGGAGCCGACGGAGGAGGACGACGAGAGGCTCGTCGAGGCGCTCCACCAGGCGCTCCTCTGGCAGGAACACCAGAGCGAGTGCCCGATGTAGGGAACGGGCACGTGTGTGGGCCCGCCTCGGTCCATTGTGGTCAGAAGCGCCAGCGCGGGTTCGCCGCCAGGTTGAGCGCTTTCTGTTCCTCCGCGCCGGTGCAGAAGTAGACGGCGTCCGCCACCCACACGGTCAGCAACGGCGTGATGTGCGGGCGCCCGTCGGCTCGGAGGGTGGTGAGCCACGAAACCCCCGCCGCGCGCACCCGCTCGCGTGCCTCCTCCCACGGGGTCGCGACGGCGCCGTCGGAGCTGTAACGCTTGTCCAGTCTCGTTTCCATACCGGTGCGGACTCGGCGACGGTGCGGAACTCATCGGAGTGTGCCAAGCTCGGACCGGCTCGATGAGGAGGCGCTGTGGACGAGTACGTACGCGTCGGCACGGGCGGGCATGTGGTCCTCGCCCTGCACGGCTGGTTCGGATCGGCGAACGCGTGGGAGAACCTGACCCCGCACCTCGACGGGGATCAGTTCAGCTACGTCTTCTTCAACTGCCGCGGCTACGGCGCGCGCAGGAACGTGCCGGGTGAGTACACGATCGCCGAGGCCGCCGGTGACGTGCTGGCGCTGGCGGACGAGCTGGGCGCCGAACGCTTTTCGCTCGTCGGGCATTCGATGGGCGGCAGCATCATGCAATGGGTGTACGCCGACGCGCCCGAGCGGGTGCGTGCGCTCGTCGGCGTGTCGCCGGTGCCCGCCAGCGGTGTCCCGTTCGACGAGCAGACCTGGCAGCTGTTCGACAGCGCGGCCGAGGACTCCGCCAGCCGCAAGGCGATCATCGACTTCACCACCGGCGGCCGCCACCCCGACGCCTGGCTCGACGGGATGGTGCTGCATTCGGAGGAGAACTCCGACAAGAAGGCGTTCGCCGCGTACCTGCGCGCCTGGGCGAAGACCGACTTCCACGAGCGCATCGAGGGCGCCGAGGTGCCGGTGAAGGTGATCGTCGGGGAGAACGACCCGGCGCTGGGCGAGCAGGCGATGCTGGAGACTTTCGTCCGCTGGTACCCGAAACTCGACCTCGAGGTCATGCCGGACGCCGGGCACTACGCCGCGGACGAGGTGCCGGTCACGCTCGCCAACACGATCGAAGTGTTCCTGGACGAGCACTGATGCCCGGTGCGGACGTCTTCGATCCGCGCGTGTTCGCGCGGGGCCTGCCGCACGAGGAGTTCCGCCGCCTGCGTGACACCGAACCCGTTGCGTGGCAAGACGAACACGAGGTTCTCGGCTGGCCTGCCGGCCCGGGCTTCTGGGCGGTGACCCGGTACGCCGACGTCCGGCACGTGCTGCGCACCCCGGAGGTCTACTCCTCCTGGCTCGGCGCCACCCAGATCCGTGACCCCGAGCCTGCGGATCTCGCGTTCATCCGCCGGATGATCCTCAACATGGACGCGCCGGAGCACAATCGCTTGCGGCGCATAGTTTCCGCGGTCTTCACGCGCAGGCGGCTGGAGCAGTTCGCGGAGCAGATCGCGCGGCGGGCGGGCGGGCTGCTCGAAGCCGCGGGCGACCGGTGCGATCTGCCCGTACAGGTCACCGACGACTTCCCGCTGCTGAACCTCGCCGATCTGCTCGGGGTGCCGCCGGAGGACAGGCAACTGTTGCTGAAGTGGACGAACCGTGTGATCGGCTACCAGGACCCGGAGCACGCCGAGATCGTGCGCGACGAGCAGGGCAAACCGATCAACCCGCGGTCACCGGCGATGCTCAAGGACATGTTCGCCTACGCGCAACAGCTGGCGGAGCAGAAGCGCGCGCGGCCGGCCGACGACCTGATGACCGCGCTCGTGCGGGCCGAGGTGGACGGGCGCGCGCTCGACGACGCCGAGCTGGAGATGTTCTTCTTCCTCGTGGTGATCGCGGGCAACGACACGGTGCGCAGCGCGCTGCCCGGCGGCGTGCTGGCGCTGCTCGAACACCCCGCGGAATACCGGCGCCTGAAGGAAAATCCGGAGCTGCTGCCCAGCGCGGTGGAGGAAATGCTGCGCTGGCACCCGCCCGTGCTCACCTTCCGCCGCACGGCGAGCCGCGACACCGAGCTTTCCGGGCAGCGGATCCGCGCCGGGGACAAGGTCGTCGTCTACTTCGCGTCGGCGCATTTCGACGAGCGGGCCTTCCCCGATCCGTACCGCTTCGACCTCGCCAGGGAGCCCAACGATCACCTGGCTTTCGGTCAGGGGCCGCATCTGTGCCTCGGCGCCCACTTCGGACGCCTTCAGCTGCGGACGTTCTTCCGCGAGTTCCTCCGGCTGCCCGAAGCACGGCTCGACGGCGAAGTACGGCACCTCACCTCGAATTTCATCAACGGCGTCACGCATCTCCCGCTGCGCTGGTGAAAGCCCGGAGCTCCACTCCCGCTTCCACCAACGCGTCCCGCGCTCCGCGCGCGATCTCGACCGCGCCCGGGGTGTCGCCGTGCACGCACACCGACTCCGGCTCGACCTCGACCACGCTGCCGTCGATCGCGACCACGGTGCCCTCGGTGGCCATCCGCACGACGCGGCGCAGCACCTCGTCCGGATCGTGGATCACCGAACCCGGCTCCCGGCGGGAAACCAGCGTGCCCTCCGGGGTGTAAGCGCGGTCGGCGAACGCCTCGCGAACCGGGCGCAGGCCCGCGGATTCGGCCTGGCGCAACCATTCCGAGCCCGGCAGACCCAGCACCGGCAGGCTCGCGTCGTACGCTTTCACCGCTTCGACGACGGCCGCCGCCTGCTCGGCGTGGCGCACGATCGCGTTGTACAGCGCGCCGTGCGGCTTCACGTAGCTCACGCGGGTTCCGGCGATCCTGGCGAAGCCGTCGAGCGCCGCGATCTGGTAGATCACGTCGTTCACCAGCTCCGCGGGGTCGACGTCGATGAACCGGCGGCCGAAACCCGCCAGGTCCCGGTAGCCGACCTGCGCCCCGACCGCGACCCCGGCGTTCGCGGCCAGCCCGGTGACCTTCCGCAGCACGCTCGGGTCGCCGGCGTGGAAGCCGCAGGCGACGTTCGCGCTGGTCACGATGCCCAGCAGGGCGTCGTCGTGGGTCAGCGGCCAGATGCCGAAGCCCTCGCCGAGGTCACTGTTCAAATCGATCAACGCCACTCCCCATCTTCTTTACCGAACCCGAACAAAGCGCCGACGCTCCTCGAATCCTCGTACAGCACAGTCCCACATGTCCCGGCGTCGTGTCGGGCCGACGAGACGAGGAGTGACCTGATGCGCATCCCAGCACGCGCCGCGCTCGCCGCCTGCGGTGCCGCGGCCCTGCTCGCCGCCGGTGCCCCGGTGGCTTCGGCGGACACCACCACCTACGCGCCCATCACGCTGAGCCCGGAGGAGTCGCAGCACCTGTGCGCGGACGTGCTGCCGCGGCTGATCGACCGGAAGACCAAACTGGCCGACAAGATCAACGGTGGCGCCGACGTGCAGGGTTCGGTGGCGTGGCTGCGGGCGAAGGCGCAGGACCAGCGGGGGAAGGGGCACGCCAAGATCGCCGACCGGCTGGGCGCGCGGGCCGACCGGCGGGCGGGCCGGGTGGACGACCTGAAGTCGGTCGACCAGCGCCTGACCGACTTCAAGAACGCCCACTGCGTGGCGAAATGAGCCTGCGACGGGTGGCGGCGGCCGCACTGGCCGCGGCGGCGCTCGCGCTCTGCTGCACGGCCTGCGACGACCGGTCGAGCGCTCCGACGGGAGCCGACGAGCTGAGCCGGGTGCGGACTACGCTGGACGCGATCGATTCGGAGGTGGCGGGCGACGGCTCGCCGTGAGCCAGCCCGGAGTGCCGATGACCGCACCCGCAGGCCGCGGCCTCGTCCTCGTCGTCGAGGACGAAGCCGCGATCGCCGACCTCATCGTGCGCTATCTGAAGCGGGACGGCTTCGGCGCGCACGTCGAGTCCAGTGGCGAAGGGGCGCTGGCCGCGGTACGGCGGCTCCGCCCCGTCGCCGTGGTGCTCGACATCGGACTGTCCGGAATGGACGGTGTGGAGGTCTGCCGCACCATGCGTTCCGCGGGCGACTGGACCCCGGTGTTGTTCGTGACGGCCCGCGATGACGAGGTGGACAGGCTGGTCGGGCTGGAACTCGGCGCGGACGACTACGTCACCAAACCGTTCAGCCCGCGCGAGCTGGCCGCCAGGGTGCGGACGGTACTGCGCCGCGCCGCGGGGCCGCCCGCGGAGGTGCTCGCGATCGGGGCGGTGCGGGTCGACGTCGCGCAGCGGAAGGTGTGGGCATCCGGCACCGAGGTTTCGCTCACCTCCACGGAGTTCGACCTGCTGACGGAACTGGCGCGGCAGCCGGGCCGGGTGTTCGAGCGCGGGCAGTTACTGAGCGCGGTGTGGGGTTACGAGGCTTCGGCCGGGACACGGACGGTGGACGTGCACATCGCGCAGTTGCGGGCGAAACTCGGCGATTCCAGTCCTATTCGGACGGTCCGTGGCGTTGGCTATGCGGCGTCGTAGCTCCCTGGCCGCGCGGATCACCGCGGTCTGTCTCGCCGTCGCCGGGGTGGCAGTGCTGGTGGCGGGCGTCGTCGCCGCTTCGCTGGTCCGGCGCACGGGGGAGGACGTGCTGCAGCGGTCCTTGTCGGCACAGGCGGATGTGGTCGCGAGCCAGCTCGACGCGACCGGCCTCGGTTCGCGGGTTGGGTTGGCGAAAGTCGCGGATGTCCTTCGGGGGCAAGGGATTTCGGTGGTGACGGCCCGGCTGGCCAGTGACGGGGCGGCCTCGCGTGCGGCGCTGGAAGCCGGTCTGCAGCGGGCTGATGGCTCGGTGTCGGTGAAGCGGACCGTGGCGGGGCAGGAGTATCTGGTCGAGATCCGGGGCGCGGCGGGGACGGCGTTCGCGTTGGTGGAGCCGGTGCAGATGGCGCGTAACACGCAGCGGGTGTTCGTGCGGAACCTGTTGCTGGCGCTGGGGGCCGGTCTGCTCGTGGCGGCTGTGGCGGGGTTGGTGCTGGGGCGTCTGCTCGCGCGGCCGTTGCGCCGGACGGCGGGCGTCGCGGCGACGATGAGCCAGGGCCGCCGGGATCTTCGCGCGCCGGTCGAGGGGCCGGCCGAGGTGGCCGAGGTGGCGAACGCGGTCAACGAGTTGTCGGCGGCGTTGCAGCACAGCGAATCGCGGCAGCGGGAGTTCCTGCTGTCGGTCTCCCACGAGCTGCGCACGCCGTTGACGGCGGTGCGCGGGTTCGCCGAGTCCCTTGTGGACGGTGTGGTTCCGCCTGCGGAGGCGGGGGAGACGATCCAGCGTGAGTCGCTTCGACTGGAGCGGCTGGTGAACGACCTGCTCGATCTGGCCCGGCTGGGCGCGGACGAGTTCCGGCTGGACCTGGCTTCGATAGACCTCGGCGAGACGGTGCGTTCTGCCGCCGAAGTGTGGCGGGTGCGGTGTGAGCAGGCCGGGGTGCGGTTCTCGACGGAGCTTCCGGCCGGGCCGGTGCACGTCGTGGCCGATCCGCGACGTCTGCGTCAGGTGCTGGACATCCTGGCGGAGAACGCCCTGCGCGCCACGCCGGCCGGAGCGCCGATCGTGTTGTCCCTGAACGCTTCCGGCGTGCTCCAGGTGCGGGACGGCGGGCCCGGGCTGGCGCCGGAGGACTACGCGATGGCCTTCGAACGCGGCGCGCTGAACGCCAAGTACCGCGGCTCCCGGCCGGTGGGGTCCGGCGTCGGCTTGGCTCTCGCGCACGGATTGGTGACCCGGATGGGCGGGACGATCTCGGCAGGCCCCGCCCCGGAGGGCGGGGCCGCCTTCACGGTGAGCCTCGCTTCCTAGGACTCCCACGATGCGCGTTGGCCGCCCGCGCTGGCGTGTTGGCCGCTCGCTCGGGCGTGTTGGCTGTTTGCGCGGGTGTGTTGGTCGCCCGCGCTGGCGTGTTGGCCGTCCCCGTTGGCGAGTTGGCCGCTCGCGTTGGTGTGTTGGCTGCCCGCTCGGGCGTGTTGGCTGCCCGCGTTGGTGTGTTGGCTGCCCGCTCGCGCGTGTTGGCTGCCCGCTCGGGCGTGTTGGCTGCCCGCTCGGGCGTGTTGGTTGTTCGCTCGCGCGTCTTGGTTGTTCGCGCGGGCGTGTTGGCCGCCCCCGTTGGCGTGTTGGCCGCTCGGTCGGGTGTGTTGGTTGCTTGCGGGAGCATCGGGCGACGGTTCCGGTGCGGAAAGCCGGTCAGGGCTCCAGATCGCGCAGCAGGATTCGCAGGAGCCCGTCGAGCGTGCCGAGTTGCTTCTCGCTCAGCGCGGACAGCAGCTGGGTGACGTTGGCCGTGTGCGCGGTCATCGCGTCCTCCACGGTGGCGTAGCCCTTGTCGGTCAGCCGGACGCGGAAGCTGCGCCGGTCCTCGGGGTCGAGGGTGCGCTCGACGAGCCCTGCCGCCTCCAGCCGATCCAGCCGGTTGGTCATGCCGGCGCGGGTCAGCATCAGCGTCGCGGAAAGCTGTGACGGCCGCAGCGTGTACGGATCGCCGGAGCGCCGGAGTGACGCCAGGACGTCGAATTCGCCTTTCTGCAGGCCGAAAGTGGCGAAGACCGTTTCCTGCGCGGGTGCCAGGAGGAGCGTCAGCCTGCCGAGGCGGCCGGCGACGGCGATGGCATCGAGATCCAGGTCCGGACGTTCGCGTTGCCAGGCCTCGACCACGGCGTCGACGGCATCGGCGTGACCTTCTTGCGTCTTGCTCACGGGCTCCACTCTATTCGACGAGAGATAGTTTGACACCTTACTATCAGTCGTGTGACTATAAGGACATGAGCACACCAGAGCTGACCAGCCAGAAGGTTTCGCCGCTGGTGACACGGCGGAACGAAGCGGAAGTCCTGGGAACGGGCCCCAGCACGATCTCCCTGCTCGCCGACGTGCCGGCCACCGGAGGTTTCCTGAGCGCCACGCGCACGACCTTGGGCGAGGGGCAGGACGGGGCCTCGCCGCACTACCACCGCGTCTCGGCGGAGACGTTCTTCGTCGTCGGCGGTGTCCTGCAGGTGCTCCTCGGCGAGGAGATCGTCACGGCGCGGGAAGGCGACCTGCTGTTCGTGCCGCCGCGCACCGTGCACGCGTTCGGTGCGGCGCCGGGATCCGGGGCGGACGTGCTGATCGCGTTCACCCCCGGAGTCGAGCGGTTCGGGTACTTCCGGCTCCTCGACCGGGTCCGCAGGGGCGACGCCGCGCCGGACGATGTCCTCGCCGCGCAAGAACGCTATGACAACCATTTCGTCGACAGCATCGTCTGGCGGGAAGCCCGCCGGGCCGGCTCACTGGAGGCAAGACATGCGTAAGGTCATCAACTCCACCTATTCGACCCTCGACGGCTTCATCGACAACCCGCACGAGTGGTCGCTGCAGTACTCCGACGAGGAAGCACAGGCGTACGCCTTCGCGATGACCACGGCCGCCGACGCGCTCCTGCTCGGCCGCGTCACCTACGAAGGCATGGCGCAGGCTTGGCCGCAGATGGGCGGAAACCCGTATTCGGACCACGTCAACGGGATCACCAAGTACGTCGTCGCGTCGCAGCCGGTCGACACGTCGGCCTGGAACCCCACCGTCGTCATCCCCGGCGGCGATCTCGTCTCGCGGGTCGCCGCGCTCAAAGAACAGGAGGGCGGCGACATCCTGATCTGGGGCACCGGCGCCCTCACCGACGCGCTCGCCGCGGCCGGCCTGCTCGACGAGTACCGGATCTGGGTATGCCCGGTCATCAAAGGCCGCGGCGAGCCGCTCTTCCGCGAAGCCAGCGCCATGACACTGGCGCTACTCGACACGACGACGTTCGCCAGCGGCGCTGTCGTCCTCACCTACCGCCCCGCGACGGCCGGACAGCCTTAATCCTCCAGATCGCCCTCGGTTTTCAGGTACACCTCGCGCAGTTGCGCCAGCAGGTCCGGGTCCGGGTTCTCCCACAGGCCACGGTCGGCGGCCTCGTTGAGCCGCTCGATGATCCCGCGCAGCGCCCACGGGTTCGACTGCGAGAGGAAGTCCTGGTTCTGCTGGTCCAGCACGTAGGTCTCGGACAGTTTCTCGTACATCCAGTCGTCCACCACGCCGGCCGTGGCGTCGAAGCCGAACAGGTAGTCGACGGTGGCGGCGAGTTCGAAGGCGCCCTTGTACCCGTGCTTCCGCATGGCGGCCAGCCAGCGCGGATTCACCACCCTGGCACGGAAAACGCGCGCCGTCTCCTCGCCGAGGGAGCGGGTGCGCACCGAGTCCGGGCTCGTGGAGTCGCCGATGTACGACGCGGGCGCCTCACCGGTCAGCGAACGCGTGAAGGCGATCATGCCGCCGTGGTACTGGAAATAGTCGTCCGAGTCGGCGATGTCGTGCTCTCGGGTGTCGGTGTTCTTCGCCGCCACCACGATCCGCCGGTACGAGCTTTCCATGTCCTCGCGCGCGGACTTCCCGTCGAGGCCGCGGCCGTAGGCGTAACCGCCCCACGTCGCGTACACCTCGGCCAGGTCGGCGTCGTCGCGCCAGTTGCCGGAGTCCAGCAATGGCAGGATACCCGCGCCGTACGCGCCCGGCTTCGAGCCGAAAATCCTTGTCGTGGCACGGCGTTCGTCCCCGTGTGACGCCAGGTCCGCCCGCGTGTGGGCGCGCACGAAGTTCTCCGACTCCGGCTCGTCCAGCGCGGCGACCATCCGCACCGCGTCGTCCATCAGGTCGATCACGTGCGGGAACGCGTCGCGGAAGAACCCGCTGATCCGCACCGTGACGTCGATCCGGGGGCGGCCCAGCTCGGCGAGCGAGATCGGCTCCAGACCCGTCACCCGCCGCGACGCTTCGTCCCAGACCGGCTGAACCCCCAGCAGCGCAAGGACTTCCGCGGCGTCGTCACCGGACGTGCGCATGGCCGACGTGCCCCACACAGACAGGCCGACCGAACGCGGCCACTCGCCGGTGTCCTCCCGGTACCGCCGCAGCAGCGAGTCCGCCAGCGCCTGGCCCGTCTCCCACGCCAGCCTGCTGGGGATGGCCTTCGGGTCCACCGTGTAGAAGTTGCGGCCGGTCGGCAGCACGTTCACCAAGCCACGCAAGGGAGAACCACTCGGCCCCGCCGCGATGTACCCGCCGTCGAGCGCATGCAGCACCGCGTCGATCTCGCCCGTGGTGCCCGCCAGACGCGGCACGATCTCCGTCGCCGCGAAGCGCAGCACGCCCGCCACGGGCTCTTCGGCGGTGATCGCGTCGACGGACCAGTTCGCCGCTTCCAGCTGCTCGACCAGCTCACGCGCCGTCTGCTCGACAGTGTCCACTTCGGACAGTGGTGCGTCCTCCTTCAGCCCCAGCGCGGAACGCAGGCCCGGCACGGCGCCCGCCTTGCCGCCCCACATCTGCTGGGCGCGCAACATGGCCAGCACGAGGTTCACCCGCGCCTCACCCGTGGGCGCTTCGCCGAGGATGTGCAGCCCGTCGCGGATCTGCGCGTCCTTGACCTCGCACAGCCAGCCGTCGATGTGCAGCAGGAAGTCGTCGAACTCCGCGTCGTGCGGGCGTTCGCTGATGCCGAGGTCGTGGTCCAGCTTCGCGGCCTGGATGAGCGTCCAGATCTGGGCGCGGATCGCGGGCAGTTTCGCCGGGTCCATCGCCGCGATGTTCGCGTGCTCGTCCAGTAGCTGCTCCAGCCGGGCCAGATCGCCGTAGCTTTCGGCGCGGGCCATCGGCGGGATCAGGTGGTCGACGATCGTGGCGTGCGCACGCCGTTTCGCCTGCGCGCCCTCGCCGGGATCGTTGATCAGGAACGGGTAGATCAGCGGCAGATTGCCCAGCACCGCGTCCGGGGCGCAGGCCGCGGAGAGCCCGGCCGTCTTGCCCGGCAGCCATTCCAGCGAGCCGTGCTTGCCGAGGTGCACCACCGCGTGCGCGCCGAACTCCTCCTCCAGCCAGCGGTACGCGGCCAGGTAGTGATGGCTCGGCGGCAGGTCCGGGTTGTGGTAGATCGCCACCGGGTTCTCGCCGAACCCGCGTGGCGGCTGGATCATCAGCACCACGTTGCCCGCCTGCAGCGACGCCAGCACGATGTCGCCGTTGTCCACATACAGCTCGCCGGGCGGCGGGCCCCAGTGCTGCTCCATCTCGGCGCGCAGCTCCTCGGGCAGCTCCGCGAACCACTCGCGGTAACGGGCCGCCGGCACGCGGATCGGGTTGCCCGACAGCTGTTCCTCGGTGAGCCATTCCGGATCCTGCCCGCCCGCGGCGATCAGCGCGTGGATCAGCTCGTCCCCGTCACCGGATTCGATGCCGGGGAACGGTTCCGGGCCGAGGTCGTAGCCCTGCTCGATCATGCGGCGCACCAGTTTGACGGCCGACGCCGGGGTGTCAAGGCCGACGGCGTTGCCCACCCGCGAATGCTTGGTGGGGTACGCGGACAGCATCAGCGCGATCTTCCGCTCCGGCGGCGGGGTGTGGCGCAGTTTCGCATGCGACAGCGCGATCTTCGCGACGCGGCTCGCGCGCTCGGGGTCGGCCACGTAGTGCGGGAGGCCGTCGTCGTCGATCTCCTTGAAGGAGAACGGAACCGTGATCAGCCGCCCGTCGAACTCGGGCACCGCCATCTGGTTCCCGGCGTCCAAAGGGGACAGTCCCTCGTCGTTGGCCGCCCACGTCTCCCGGTCGCTCGTCAGGCACAGCGCCTGCAGGATCGGGATGTCGAGCGCCGCCATCTCCGCGACGTCCCAGGCTTCGTCGTCCCCGCCCGCGCCGGCTTCCGAAGGGCGGGTGCCGCCCGCGGCGAGCACCGTCACCAGCAGCGCGTCCGCCTTGCGCAGCTCCGCCATCATCTCCGGCTCACGCGAGCGCAGCGAGGCGCAGTAGATCGGCAGCGCCTGGCCGCCCGCGTCCTCGATCGCCCGCGACATCGCCTCGACGAACGCCGTGTTGCCCGACAAGTGGTGCGCGCGGTAGTAGAGGACCGCCACGACCGGCCCGTCGGTGCGGCGGGTTTCGCGCGGGAGCACGCCCCACAACGGCTGCTCCGCGGGCGGCTCGAAACCGTCACCGGTGAGCAGGAGCGTGTCGGACAGGAACCTGTGCAGCTGCTCGAGGTTCGCCGGGCCGCCCTGCGCCAGGTACGCGTGGGCCTCCGTGGCGATGCCCGCCGGAACGGTGGACAGCTCCATCAGCTCCGCGTCCGGCGTCTGCTCACCGCCGAGGACCACGACGTGTTTCCCGGTGGCACGCACGAGGTCCAGGCCCTCCTGCCAGGTGCGCGCCGACCCGAGGATGCGGACCACCACGATGTCCGCGCCCTCCAGCAGCCCGGGCAGCTCGGCAAGGTCGAGCCGGGCCGGGTTGGCCAGCCGGTACTCGGCCGTGCCCGCCCTGGCACTCAGCAGGTCGGTGTCCGAAGTGGACAGCAGCAGGATCACGCGGGGCCTCCTCTTTCTCGCCCCCTCACTTTCCGGGGGCGGGAGGCCCCGCGTCAAGCAGACCGCTCCCCGAGGCGCGGGAAGGGTTCAGTGGAGAAAATCACTTCCACGCCGACCTCGAAGTACTGCGCGATCTTCAGCGCCAGGTAGAGCGAGGGGCTGTACTCGCCGCGCTCGAGGTAGCCGATGGTCTGGTAGTGCACCCCGAGCGCGTCCGCGAGCTGCCGCCGCGAGATCCCGCGCTCGGCGCGCAGCATCGCGATGCGGTTGTGGATCGTCTCAGCGCTCATGCGGGACACCCGCACCCGGTCGGTCCTCCACGCGATCCCTCCTGCGTCACGCTCGCCGCGTGTGGTGCCTCGATCATCGTGGTGCCCGTTGCATAGCCTTTTCCATCCGCGCGGCCACACTGGAACCGGACTCGCGCCGGGCCATCCTACGCAGGATGACCGGCGCCAGTACGAGCCCCGCGACCGCCCACGCCAGCAGCACGCCCATCGTCTCGAAATGCCGCCAGGAGTGCGTCAGCTCCACCGCCGACAGGCTGTCCGGCAGCAACGCCGACCGCGTGCCGAGGCCCAGCCAGTAGATCGGGAACACCTGTCCCAGCCCCTGGAGCCAGGTGGGCAGCGCGGTGATCGGGTAGAACACGCCCGAGATGCCGATGATCGCCATCGTCGGCAGCATCACCACGCCCATGCTGCGCGGGCTGCTCAGCAGCGAGCCCACCACGGCGCCGATCGGCATGGTCGCGACCAGCCCCAGCACGAGCACCCACAGCAGGGTGAACCACGTGCCCGCGGTCAGCTCCAGCCCGTCGAACAGGAACACCCCGGGGATCAGCACGAGCGCGACCGCGATCAGCGTCATGCCGCTGACCTGCACGATCTTGCCGACGAGATAGCCGAGCATCCCGTTGGGCACGGCCTTGGCGCGCAGCAGCGTGCCGTCCTCGCGTTCGCTCGCCAGCTGGGTGGCGAGGTTGATCAGCCCGCCGAGCGCGATGTTCATGCCCAGCACCCCGGGCAGCGTCAGCGAGCTGAGCGAGAACCGCATGCCGGGCACGCTCGACCCGCGCATGAAGGTCATCACCACGATCAGCGCGACGGCCGGGAACACGTAGGCCCACACGTCCTGCGGGGTGGTCAGGGTGTGCCGCAGCTCGATCCGGCCTCTGGTCAACCCGGCGCGGCCCGCGCTCAGTACGGCGCTCATCGCGTCCCCTCCTCGAATTCCTTCACCAGCGCCATGTACGTGTCTTCGAGGCTGCCGCGGCGCACTTCGAGGTCCTCGATCGCGTCGCCGTACTGCAGGAACAGCTGGTGCACGAACCTCGTCGCCTCGTCGGTGGTGTGCACGAACCGCTGCCCGTCCCTGGTCCACTTGACCTCGGAACCGGTGGACATCCGGCGGGACAGCTCGTCGGCCGAACCGTCCGCGATGATCGAACCGCCGGCCAGGATCAGGATCCTGTCGGTCAACTTCTCGGCCTCGTCGAGGTCGTGCGTGGTGAGCAGGATGGTGGTCTCGTCGTCGTCGGCGAGCCGGTGCACCAGGTCGTGGAACTCGCGGCGCGCCTCGGGGTCGAAGCCCGCCGTCGGCTCGTCGAGGAACAGCAGCTCGGGTTTGCCGACGATGCCGATCGCCACGTCGAGCCGCCGCCGCTGCCCACCGGACAGGCTCATCACGCGCTTGCCCGCGTGCGGGGTGAGGCCGACGGTGTCGATCAGCTCGTCCACGTCCCACGGGCGGCGGATCCGGTCCGTGGAGTAGCCGGCGTAGAACGAGCCGAGGTGCGCGAGCAGCTCGCGCACCCGCCATTTCGCGTGGTCACGCCAGGACTGCAGCACCACGCCCAGCCGCGCCCGCCACGCTTCGGTACCGCGCGCCGGGTCGGTGCCGAGCACCCGGACCTCACCGGCCGAGCGCATCCGGAACCCCTCCAGGATTTCCACCGTGGTGGTCTTACCCGCGCCGTTCGGCCCGAGCAGCGCCACCACCTCCCCCTTGCGGGCGGTGAGGTGCACGCCTGTCAGCACGTCGTGACTGCCGTAGCGCATGCGCAGGTCACGCACGTCCAGCACCGGCCCGCTGCCTGTCGCGACCGGCCGCACCACCCCCGTGGCGCCGCTCAAGACTGTCATAGGAGTTCTCCCCATTATCAAGATCCTGCGATGTAATGTAGCAGGTGTGCTACATACCTTCCAAGTCCTGCTCTGGGGTCTCCGGAGAACAGGCGTTTACAGTGAGGGCATGTCCGAGGTCCCGGCGCGTGCTCGCCCCGATGCGTGCCCGGGCGTATTCGCGACACACGACGCCGCGGACGGCGCGCTGGCCAGGGTCCGGCTGCCCGGCGGGCGCGTGACTTCCGCGCAGCTGCGGGTGTTGGCGGACTGCGCCGAAGAGCTGGGCGACGGCTCGGCGCACCTGACTTCGCGGGGAAACGTCCAGCTGCGCGGGCTTTCGCGGGACACGGGCGAGCTGGTCGCGCGGTTGTCCGCGGCGGGTCTGCTGCCTGCGCCTTCGCACGAGCGCGTGCGGAACTTTCTCGCTTCGCCGTTGAGCGGTCTCGCCGGTGGGCTGGTGGATGTGCGGCCGTTGGTCGCTTCGCTGGACGCGGCGGTGTGCGCGCGGCCGGAGCTGGCCGCGTTGCCGGGCAGGTTCCTGTTCGCTTTGGACGACGGGCGTGGCGATGTCGCGGCCGAGGACGCCGACGTGTGCTGGCAGGCGACGGAAGACGGCGGTGTGCTGCTGCTCGCGGGCCAGGTGGTGGGGCCGGAGGCGGATCCCGTACCCGCGCTGGTGCGGGAAGCGTTGCGGTTCCTGGAAATCCGGGGCGACGCGTGGCGGATGCGGGAGCTTCCGCGTTTCGCCGGAGCGCCGCGGCAGCCGGCCAGGCCGGTGCGGGTGGGGGAGTTCGCGCGCGACGACGGTGGCCGGGGCTTGTGTATCGCGCCGCTGTTCGGCGAGTTGCCGTCCTCGGCGTTGCGGTTGCTGGCGGAGTCGCCGGAGGTGGTGGTGACGCCGTGGCGCACGGTGGTCGTGCCGGAGTTCCGGACGGAGCTGTCGGCGTTGTCGACGGACAGTCAGGTCAGCGCGTGCATCGGCAGGCCGGGTTGTGCGAAATCTCTCGCCGATGTGCGGGCCGATGCGCGGAAAGTGTCCGCACGGGCGCATTTCTCCGGTTGCGCACGGCGGTGCGGTAAACCGCGGGACGCGGCCGACGTGGTCGCCGAGAATGGCGGCTACCGCGTCGAAGGTGACTGGGTGCCCGCCGACCGGGTCGCGGAGTCGTTGGTACAGAAGGGAAAAGCGTGATCGACTACATTTCGGACGGTGCGGAGATCTACCGGCACTCGTTCGCCACGATCCGTGAGGAGGCCGATCTCGGGATCCTGCCCGAGGATCTGGAGCCGGTGGCGGTGCGGATGATCCACTCCTGCGGGATGGTCGATCTGGTCGAGGACCTCGCTTATTCGCTGGAGCTGGCCGAGTCGGCGCGCGCGGCGTTGAACGGCGGCGCTCCCGTGCTGTGTGACGCGCAGATGATCGCCAGCGGGATCACGCGGCGCCGGTTGCCCGCGGACAACGAGGTGCTGTGCACGCTGTCCGACCCGCAGGTGCCCGGGCTCGCGGAGCGCATGGGCACCACCCGTTCGGCCGCGGCGCTGGAACTGTGGCGGGATAAGCTCGCGGGGTCCGTGGTGGCGATCGGGAACGCGCCGACGGCGTTGTTCCGGCTGCTGGAAATGCTGGAGGAAGGTGCCGGGGTGCCTGCCGCGATCATCGGCGTGCCGGTGGGTTTCGTCGGCGCCGCGGAGTCCAAAGTGGAACTGGTGAAGCGGGCGCCCGCCCCTTACCTCGTGGTGCACGGGCGGCGCGGTGGCAGCGCGATGGCCGTGTCCGCGGTGAACGCGCTGGCGAGTGAGGTCGAATGAGCACCGGGAAACTCTGGGGTGTGGGATTGGGTCCTGGTGACCCGGAGCTGCTGACCGTCAAAGCGGCGCGGCTGATCAACGAGGCGCAGGTGATCGCGTACCACAGCGCCCGGCACGGCCGCAGCATCGCGCGCTCGGTGGCGGAGCGGTACCTGCGGGAGGGGCAGCTCGAGGAGGCGCTGGTCTACCCGGTCACCACCGAGACCACCGAACACCCCGGCGGGTACGAGGGCGCGATCGCGGAGTTTTACGAGCTGAGCGCCAAACGCCTCGCGGAGCACCTCGACGCGGGCCGCGATGTCGTTGTGCTGTGCGAAGGGGATCCGTTCTTCTACGGCTCTTACATGTATATGCACGAACGGTTGTGTGAGCGGTACGAAGCGGAAGCCGTGCCCGGCGTGACATCGGTGAGCGCGGCTTCGTCGGTGCTGGGGCGTCCCTTGGTGCAGCGGGACGAGGTGCTGACTGTCTTGCCTGGCACCTTGCCTGCGCCGGAGTTGGCGCGCAGGCTCGCGGACACGCAGGCCGCGGCGGTGCTGAAACTGGGGCGCACCTTCGGTTCCGTGCGCGAGGCGTTGTCGGAGGCGGGCAAACTCGACGAGGCGTTCTTCGTCGAGCGGGCCACCTGGGAGGCCCAGCGCGTCGAGTCGTTCGCGGAGGTCGACCCGGAGTCGGTGCCGTACTTCTCGCTCGCGCTCGTGCCCAGTCCTGCTTACGCGGCAAGGAAATCCGGCGTGGTCGAGGAACCTCTCGCGTCGGTGGCCACCGGGGAGATCGTGGTCGTCGGGCTGGGCCCGGCGGGTCCGGAGTGGCTGACGCCGGAGGCCGCGGCGGCGTTGGAGGAGGCCGAGCACATCGTCGGCTACGGCCCGTACGTCGCGAAGGTCCCGCAGCGCGCGGGGCAGCAGCGGCACGCGTCGGGCAACCGCGTCGAGGCGGAACGGGCCCGCGAAGCGCTGGAACTCGCCAAGGGCGGGGCGCGGGTCGCAGTGGTCTCCTCGGGCGACCCGGGTGTTTTCGCGATGGCCTCGGCGGTTCTGGAGCAGTCGGCTTCGTTGGAGGAACCGCTGTCCGTGCGCGTTGTGCCCGGTGTGACGGCTGCGCAGGCCGCGGCGTCTCGTGTCGGCGCGCCGTTGGGGCACGACTATTGTGTGCTCTCGTTGTCGGACCGGTTGAAGCCGTGGGAGATCATCGAACGTCGGCTGGACGCGGCCGGTGCCGCGGACCTGGCCCTGGCGATCTACAACCCGGCTTCGCGTTCGAGGACGACGCAATTGGCTCAGGCGCGGGAAGTCCTGCTACGGCACCGTTTGCCTGAGACGCCTGTGGTCGTGGCGCGGGACGTCGGTGGCCCAGAGGAGTCGGTGCACGTGACGACGCTAGGTGAGCTCGATCCGGCGACGGTCGACATGCGATGCCTGCTGATCGTCGGCTCGTCCCGGACCCAGGTGACGAATGGGCAGGTCTGGACGCCAAGGTCTTATTGAGTTTTTGGGTGCCCGGCAGGACCTTCGGCGCTGGCGCGCCTCACACCCGGCGCCCGGCAACGAAAGCCGCATAACCCGCCCCACACCCCAC
>NZ_VMNW02000079.1 GCF_007713735.2 Amycolatopsis acidicola
CCCCCGGCGTGTTGGCCCCTCCCGTTCGCGTGTTGGCCCCTCGCGTCGATGTGTTTGTCCCTCGCGTCGATGTGGTGGCCCGCCTCGCCGACGTGGTGGCGCCCGGCGACGGCCAACGCACCGCCGGGCGCAGCCAACACACGGCCGGGCGCGGCCAACACACCGACCGGGACAGCCAACACGCCAACGAGGGCGGCCAACGCGGCGACGGGAAGGGCCAACACGCCGCCCTGACGCGCGGCTTCCGGAGGGCTGTCAAGATCGGGGGCATGACACCCGAAGAGCTGCTGACGACCACCCGCACCGTCCGGAAGCGCCTCGACCTGACCCGGCCCGTGCCGCAGGAGCTGGTCGAGCGGGCGCTGACACTCGCTTTGCAGGCGCCGACCGGCTCGAACCGGCAGGACTGGCATTGGATCGTCGTCACCGACCCGGGCAAGCGCGCCGAGCTCGCGGAGCTGTACCGGCGCTCCTACAACGCCTACCGCGGCGCCGGTCCCAGCCCCGAAGAGCGTTTCCCCTCCGACGAATCGCGCGCGGCCACCCAGCACCGGGTGCAGAACAGCGCCGACTACCTGTCCGAGCACCTGCACGAGGTGCCGGTGCTGGTGGTCCCCGCGATCACCGTGCCGGACGGGAAACTGCCGCCGGGCAACCAGGCCGGGCTGTGGGGCTCGATCCTGCCGGCGGTGTGGAGCTACATGCTCGCCGCGCGCACGCTCGGCCTCGGCACCGCGTACACGTCGCTACACCTGGTGTACGAAAAGGAAGCCGCCGAGGTGCTCGGGCTGCCGCGCGACGTGCGCCAGGCGGCGCTGATCCCGACGGCCTTCCACACCGGCGACACCTTCCGCCCCGCCGCGCGCCAGCCGCTCTCGGAGGTGCTGCACCGCGACCGCTGGTAGGGAATGCGCCCGGCCCGGAAAGCGTTGCAGCGCACGGGGAGAAAGGACGGGCGGGATGAAGGCCAGGAATTCGATCAGGTCGCTCAAGCGGCAGGCGGGCTCCATCGTGGTCCGCAGGCGCGGGCACACCTACGTGATCAACAAGCGCAACCCGAGGATGAACACGCGGCAGGGTTGACGCACTGACGACAGCAACGCGGCCGGGCGACGTGATCGTCCGGCCGCGTTGCTGTCGTCAGGGTCGCGTGCGGCAGGGCCGACCGAGATCACAGCCACGGAGCTTGCCCGCGTGTCACGATGTCCCCTTGACCGTCAGTGCGCTGAGGAGACGATCGATGGGCCACATTGTGGTGGTAGGAGGTGGCCTCGCGGCCGCACGGCTGTGCGAGCAGCTGCGCGCGAAAGGCCACGAGGGGGAGCTGACCGTGCTGTGCGCCGAGTCCTGTCCGCCCTATGACCGGCCGCCGCTGACGAAGGGCGCGCTGACCGAGGAGCGCGACACGACGCTCCGCACCGATTTCTCCTCGCTGCGCACGGACCTCCGCCTCGGCGTGCCGGCCACCTCGCTGGACCCGGACCGCGACGTCGTGCACACCACCGAGGGCGAGGTTCCTTTCGACGCGCTGGTCATCGCCACCGGCGCGAGCCCCATCCGGTTGCCAGGGCCCGGCCCGCAGTTCACGGTCCGCACGGCCGAAGACGCGGCGCGGCTGCGTGCCCGGCTGGTGCCCGGGACCCATCTGCTGCTCGCCGGTGCCAGCTGGATCAACGCCGAGGTGGCCACGTCCGCGTTGAAGGCGGGCTGCCGCGTGACGTGCGTGGAACCCGGTCCGGCGCCGCTCGCCCTGGCGCTGGGCGAAGAGGTCGGGCACCGGATCACGCAGTGGTGGTCCGAAGTGGACTTGCGCCTGGGCACCGGGGTCACCGAGGTGACGGCGACCGGCGCGCGGCTCACCGACGGCACGCACGTGGACGCGGACGTCGTGGTGACCGGTATCGGCGTCCGCCCGGAGACAGGGTGGCTCGCGGGCTCCGGCATCGAGGTCGACCGCGGTGTCGTGGTGGACGAGCACCTGCGCACGAACCGCGAGCGCGTCTACGCGATCGGCGACGTCGCGGCGCGTTGGTCCCCGCGCTGGAACACGCGGCTGCGCGTGGAGCACTGGGACGACGCGCGCTCCGCGCCCGAAACCGTGGCCGCGGTGATCCTCGGGGACGGCGGGCCGCTGCCCGTGCACGACCCGGTGCCGTACTTCTGGAGCGACCAGTTCGGCCGGAAGATCCAGTACGTCGGCCATCACGGGCCCGCCGATTCGGTGGAGATCCGCGATGGCGACGAGCCCAAGTGGAGCGCGGCGTGGCACACCCCGGATGGGAGGCTCACCGCGCACCTGAGCGTCACGCAGCCGAAGCTGATGATCAAGGCCAGGGCCGAGATCGAGTCGGCCATCACCGCCGCTTGAGGTAGCGCTCCGCCACGACGTCCGGGTACTCGACCGGCCGGCCGCGCTGCACGGACCACGCGAGGCGCACGAACTGCGCGTGCGTCCACGCCAGCGGTGTCGCCGAGGCGGTCGGTGTGCCCGGGCGGGTGCGCGGGTAGGGCGGGTTGGTGTCCCACACCTGTTCCGGGAGCAGGCCGGTCTCCCCCGCTGTCGCGGCCATGTCGGCGAGCCTGCCCGCGGCCGCCCGGGCGTCACCGTTGAGGAGTTCGTACTCGCCGCGCTCGCCGGCGAAGATCGGCCACAGTCGGCCGTAGGTGCGCTGGAGGTCGGCGCGGTTGACGTTCCACGGGTTCCCGTCGGCCTGTTCGCCGTAGCCGTCACTGGAGTAGCGGTGCCAGTGGCGTCCGGCCGGGGTGGCGGTGGAGATCTGCGCGTCGACGACGGTGAGGGAGTTTTCGACGACCGGGTCGCCCGCCGGTTTGATGCCGAGGCGGACCAGTTCGAGGAATCCGGCGTCGGCCACGGCGCGCTGGTCGACCTGGCCGGGGTTGTTGTTGCCGAGGTTGTAGGTGGTTCCGGCGTCGGGGTCGCCGTCCTTGGTCAGGCGCACGTAGTACGGGCGCGGGGAGAGCGGGCCGGTGCGCGTGACCGTCCAGCCGTCGACCGCCGCGGCCCAGTTGTCCGCTGTGGCAAGGTATTTCGTCCCGTCGCGGCCGGCTTTCGCGAGCAGGTCGGCGAGACACACGAGCCCGGCGATCACGGAGGCGATGGTGGAGGGCGAGTAGCCGTTCTGTTCCTCCCAGCGTTCCTGTTCGGTGAACGGGGCGCCAGGGTAGGACAGCAGGAAGTCGCCGCCGCGGGCGAGTTTGTCCACTGTGGACGGGTCGTGGCGGTCGAGCAGCCAGGCCAGCAGCATCGGGGCCGCCGTCTCGTCGAGCTGGATGGAGGTCCAGAACGGTTCGCCGGAGACCTTGGTGTTCTGGGCCCAGTGCCCGTCCGGTTGCTGGATCCGGAGCAGGTAGTCCAGCGCGCGCCCGGCGGCCGCGCGGTCGCCGGCGGCGAGCAGTCCGGTGGCGATCTGGTAGAGGTCGCGGGGCCAGACCAGGTGGTAGGAGCCATATTCCGGGGCGACGGCGCGGTCGAAGCCGAAGGCCCAGGGCATGCTCGGGGAGGCGATGAAGGCGCCCGGGTTTCGTTTGTCCTCGCTGCACGCCAGCATGAGTACCGAGGTGGTGTAGACGTCCTTCGCCTTGCCCACGGAGCCGGGAGTCTCGGGCAGTCCGGCGAGGTAGCTGTTCCAGCCCTGGGCGTATTCCTTGGCCACGGCGGTAAAGCCGCGGCGCAGCGACTTTTGTGCTGCGCCGACCGCTTCGCCGGGGGCGGAACCGAAGCCGAGCACGACCGTTTCGCGGGTCGTGGTGCGGCCGTCGAGGCGGAGGCGTGCCACCTGGATGACATTGCCCGGGCCCGCGGTGGCGTAGTGGTGGAGCAGCCGTCCCTGGTTCGCGGACAGCTCGGTCCAGCCGTCGTTCACGCCGGAGTAGCCGACGGTGGACTCGCTGAAACCGTTGCCCGCCAACAGTGCGCTGGCCGTTCGGCCGTCGCTGGCGACGAGCGCGCCGTCCTGCGGGAAAGCGCTGTCCGCCGTGCCTTCCCCGCCGAGCGCGGGATCGTGCAGCACGAAGATCTGCAACGGTTTCCGCGCCCGGAAGTCGACGTCCACAAGCACGGCGGCGCGCGCCGGGTCGGTGACCACGCGGGTGGTCAGGGTCCATCCCGTGCCCGTGGCCACCTGCCGGTAGGAGGGCACGCGCGGGTCGGGTGCCTCCGTCCGGTGTGTCACGTCGGTGACGCGCTCCACGAAGGTTTCGCCGTCGGTGACGATCCACTGGGTTTCGCGGCTGGCCGGGGTGCTCAGGTCGGGGTGGTAGGTCTCGGAGATCCGGCCGCCCTCCAGGGTGAACCAGACAGCGCTTTCCGCCCCGCGGGCCGTGCCGAAGCCGAGCTTGTCCGCCGGGGTGAAGGTGGTGTCGGCGCCGGGCCCGCCGGGGGCTTGCTCGGTTTGCTGGGTCTGTTGGGCTTTTTGGGCTTGCGGGGCTTGGGCTTGCGGGGTCTGCCGGGTCTGCTGGGTTTGTTCGGCTTGGGCGGTCGCCGGTGCCGCGGCCGCCGCCGCGCCGACCAGCGCCGCGGCCTGCAGGAACTCTCGCCGTGAGGTCGTCATCGTTGATCTCCCACGAGGTCGGGGTGCGAACCGTCCAGGAGCTAACCAGCACGGTGCGCCCCACTCAATCCGCCGTTCGCCGGAAAGGGTGCAAACCGAAAACGTGAAATTCAGTCTTCCGGGCAGTTGCCGGGGAAATGCGCCGATCCGAATTGCACCGTCTGGAAGCTGAGTCGAGACTCGTCGGCATGGCAGAAAGCTTGTTTTCCGACGAGGACGCCGAGCGCGAACCGGAGTTCGGCCGGCAGTGGCGCGGGTACAGCGAGCAGGAGGTCGACGAGTACGTGCGCAAGATGCGCACGCGGGCCAAACGCCAGGGTGAGGCGCTGCGGCAGGCCGAGGAGCGGCTGGCCGGGCTGAACGCCGATCTGTCGGTGCCGCTGGAGGTGGTCGGTTCGGGCGGGATCGGCGCGCGGGTCGAGCGCATCGTGGCGCAGGCGGAGGCCGAAGCGAGGGAAATCCGGGAGACCGCCGAGAAGGAGGCGGCGCAGTCGCGGAAGGAGATCGAGGAGGAGGCGGACACGGCGCGCCGGCACCGTGAGGCCGCGGCGAAGGCGGCGGCCGAAGAGGCCCGCACCATGATCGCCGAGGCGGAGGCCGAAGTCGAGCGGCTGCGCGAGGTGCGCAAGTCGCTGCTGGAGAAGCTCACCGAGATCGGCGACAAGGTCGACGACATCACCGGCCGCGGGAAACCGACCGCGCCCAAACCGCGCGCCCCGCTGACGAAGCCGAAAATCGGCACGACGGAACCGGCGGCCAGCTCGAACTGAATTCCGGAAACGGAAAACCGCGGGCCCGCCCGCGGTTTTCGTTTGCCCGGAAGGGAAAGCCGCGCAGCGAGTAGGTTCCTTCGAACGGTATGCACGGCCGCGGGGGCTGCGAGCATCACTGCAGGGAATGTAACACCGCGAACAGCCCAACATCCGTTCCAGCGTCGGGGCCAACAGCAGGCACGCTGCCCCCGGGGCGGGGGGAACGGCGCGAGGGCAGTCCCGCCATCCACGCGCCGAAGATCCGTTCCAGCGTCGGCGCGAACGGCAGAGCCTCCCACGGCGCCGAACGAAAATCGGCGACGGCAGCCCACGATCAGCGCGCGCTCCGCATCCGATTCGAACGTCGGCGCCAACGGCAACACACCGCCACCACCCCGAATCCGGGAGAGAAATCAGCGCGACGGCGGACCCGCTACCAACGCACCCAGCATCCATTCGAGCGTCGGTGCGAGCGGCAGGCACACCCGCCCCCACGGCCTCGAACGGAAAACACCGCAGCGACCGCAGCCCATCGTCAACGCACCCAACATCCGTTCCACCGTCGGCACGAACGACACGCACGCGCCCGGGGCCCCGAAACGTCAGCGCAGCGAAGGCAGCCCCGCCACCAGCGCGCCCAGCATCCGCTTCAGCGTCGGCGCGAAGGGGAGGCACGCGGCCGCCACTTCGGGGTCCGTCGCGTAGAGGCGCGCCATCACCTCCGGCGGGTTCGCGCCCGGGTACAGCAGGCCCGCGACACCGGCCGCCGCCGTCGCTACTTCGAACGCTTCCTGCTCGGTCAGTTCCGGGTACACGCGGGTGATCGCGGCGCCGATCGTCGCGCCCACGCGCAGCATCGCGAGTTTGAACGCGCGCGCCGCGCCGCTCGACACGTTGTGCTCCAGCGTGGTTCCGCTGTGGCTGAGCAAATCACAGAACAATGGGCGTTCGTCGAGGGTTTCGGCTAGTACGTCGACCACCTCGGCCCGGTTCTTGGCGGCGGGCAGCCGTTCGAGCACCGCCTGCTCCCAGCTCTCCCACTCCTGCGTCGCGAGCTCAAGGTAGATCTCTTCGCGCGTGGCGAAATAGCGCGCCAGGTTGGACTTCGCGAGCCCCACCTCCGCCGCCACGCTGCCGAGGCTGACCGTGCGCACCCCGTCACGCTCCGCCAGCTCGCGCGCGGCCTTCAAAATCGCCTCGCGCCGCTGTTGTTTCTGCTCCGGCCGCCTGGCCCGGACGAACGCTTCCTGAGACATGTCTCAGCCATCATACGATCATCGTTAAGTGAACGCTGTCCACTTGTTAAGAGAACATCGTACTGCTAACTTCGGGCGCATGGCGGACACCACCTTGCGGGTCAACGGGACGACGCACCGGCTCGACCTCGAGCCACGGGTGAGCCTGCTCGACGCGCTGCGCGAGCACCTCGGCCTCACCGGCACCAAGAAAGGCTGCGACCAGGGCGCCTGCGGCGCGTGCACGGTCCTCGCCGACGGCGAGCGCATCAACTCCTGCCTCGCGCTGGCCGTGCAGTACGAAGGCCGCGAGATCACCACCATCGAAGGCGTCGACGACCCACTGCAGGCCGCGTTCGCCCGCAACGACGGGTTCCAGTGCGGCTACTGCACTTCCGGCCAGATCTGCTCGGCGATCGGGATGCTCGCCGAGCACAAGGAAGGCGCGCCGAGCGCGGTCACCGACCCGGAGGGCGAGACCCCGGCGGAGCTGACCGAGGAGGAGATCCGCGAGCGGATGAGCGGCAACCTGTGCCGCTGCGGCGCCTACAACGGCATCGTCGAAGCGATCAAGGAAGTGGCCGGATGAGACCCTTTTCCTACGTCAGCGCGCCGGACGTGCCCGCGGCGCTGCAGGCGGTGGCCGAGCCGGGCGCGAAGTTCCTCGGTGGCGGCACGAACCTCGTCGACCTGATGCGCCAGGACATCGAGCATCCCGGCACGGTCGTCGACATCACGCGCCTGCCGCTGACCGCCGTGGAAGAGCTGCCGGGCGGCGGGCTGAGGATCGGCGCGCTGGCCCGCAACAGCCAGGTCGCCGGGCATCCGCTGCTGCGCGCCCGCTATCCGATGCTGGCGCAGGCCATCCTCAACGGGGCTTCGGCGCAACTGCGGAACATGGCCACGATCGGCGGGAACCTGCTGCAGCGCACGCGCTGCCTGTATTTCTACGACCGCGCCGCCGCGTGCAACAAGCGTGAGCCGGGCGCGGGCTGCGCGGCCGCCGGCGGGTTCACCCGCAACCATGCCATCCTCGGCGTCAGCGAACACTGCTTCGCCGCCCACCCGTCCGATCTGTGTGTCGCGCTCGCCGCGCTGGACGCGACCGTCGAGGTGGAGAGCACGCGCGGGGTGCGCCGGATCCCGATCGGCGAGTTCCACCGGCTGCCCGGCGACACCCCGCACGTGGAGACGACACTCGAGGCGGACGAGCTGATCACCGCCGTCGACCTGCCGCCGTTGCCCGTCGCCGCGAACTCCCGCTACCGCAAGGTCCGCGACCGCGCCTCCTACGCCTTCGCTCTGGTCTCCGTGGCAGCCGCGCTCCGGGTCTCCGAGGGACGGGTCGCCGAGGGACGGGTCGCCGAGGTCCGGCTCGCGCTCGGCGGCGTCGCCACAAAGCCCTGGCGCGCAACGGAAGCCGAACGTGCGCTACTGGGCGCGTCCGCCACCGCCGAGTCCTTCGCGCATGCCGCGGACGCCGAACTCGCGACAGCCAGGCCGACACCGGACAACGCTTTCAAGATCGAGCTCACGCGCCGCACGATCGTCGCGACGCTCGCCGGGCTCGGGAAGGACTCCGCATGACCGTGCTCGGCCTGCCCCTGGACCGCGTCGACAGCGGCCCCAAGACCACCGGCGCCGCGAAGTTCTCCGCCGAATACCCCTATCCCGGCCTGACGCACGCCGCGCTCGTGCACGCCACGATCAGCCGCGGCCGCATCACCGCCATCGACACCCGCGAGGCGGAAGCGCTGCCCGGGGTGGTCACGGTGCTGACGCACCACAACGCTCCCCCGCTGAAACCGCCGCAGAAGGTCAACCCGCTCAACCTGCCCTCGATGGTGTCCGGCACCCAGGTCAACTACCTGCAGACCGACGAAGTGCACTGGGACGGCCAGCCGGTCGCCGTCGTCGTCGCGGAAACCCTCGACGCCGCAAGGGAAGCGGCGAACCTGGTTCGGGTCACGTACGAGCAGCGTGCATCCACTGTGGACTTCGAAACCGCCGCGCCCCATGCCCGGCAACAGAAGAACAGCCCGATCTCGCAGGGCTTCGCCAAGAAGGGCCACGCGGAACGGGCGCTCACCGAAGCCCCCGTCTCCGTCGACCTCCGCTACACCACCCCCGTCTACAACCACAATGCGCTGGAGCCGCACGCCACCACCGCGGTGTGGGAGGGCGACCGGCTCACCGTGCACGACGCGACGCAGACCCTCGACTGGTTCCGGCGCCACCTCGCCCGGCGGTTCGGCATCCCGCTCGCGAACGTGCGGGTCCTCGCGCCCTACGTGGGTGGCGGGTTCGGCGGCAAGGGCTCGATCTGGGCGGGCACGATCCTCGCCGCGCTCGCCGCGAGGGCCACGGGCAGGCCGGTGCGCCTGATGCTGACCCGCGAAGGCGTCTACCGCACCGTCGGCGGGCGCACGCCGTCGGTCCAGCGCGTCGCGCTCGGCGCGGGGACCGACGGCAGGCTCACCACGCTGATCCACACCAGCGTCGCGCGCGTCGGCCGCACCGGGGGCATTCCCGAGCAGATCACCTCGCAGTCCCAGCACCTTTACGCGGCCGACAACATCCTGCTGCGCCAGCAGATCACCGAACTGGACCTGGTGCCCAACACGTCGATGCGCGCGCCCGGCGAGTCGATCGGGACCTTCGCGCTGGAGTCGGCCGTCGACGAGTTCGCGGGCACGCTCGGGATCGACCCCATCGAGTTCCGGCTGCGCAACGAACCCGCCGTGAACCCGTTGGACGGCAAGAAGTTCTCCCATCGGATGCTGCGCGAGGCCTACGAACTCGGCGCGGAGCGGTTCGGCTGGGCCTCGCGGACCCGGGAGCCGGGCTCGATGCGGGACGGGCGCTGGCTCGTCGGGATGGGCGTGGCGTCGGCCTATCACCCGGCCTGGCAGTTCACGGCGAACGTCACGCTGCGGCTGGCCGCGGACGGCACTGTGGTGCTGCGGTGCGGGTTCCAGGAGATGGGCATGGGCGGCGCCACCGCGCAGGCGCAGATCGTGGCCGACGCGCTGGGCGTGCCCTTCGACGCGGTCCACGTCGTATACGGCGACTCCGCGCTGCCGATCGCGCCGGGCGCGGGCGGGTCGATGCAGACGGCGAGCGTCGCCGGGAGCGTGCTGGCGGCCTGCGCGAAGCTGCGGCGCCGGTTGCGGGCGGGCGGAGGCGCGGATCTGCCGGATCTGGTGCGCCGCTCGGGACGGTCCTTTGTGGAGGTCGCGGTCGGCGCGGATTCCGGGATCGGCCGGATCCTGGGGCAGGCGAAGTTCTTCGCCAAGTTCTTCCTCGACAGCCGTCGCTGGGCGAAAGCGGCCGCGGGAGCGCATTTCTGCGAGGTCCGGGTCGATCCGGACACCGCGGAGGTGCGGGTCTCGCGGTGGCTCGGGGTGTTCGACGTGGGCCGGGTGGTCAACGCGAAGACCACCGCGAGCCAGCTGCGTGGCGGGATCGTGATGGGCATCGGGATGGCGCTGAGCGAGCACACCCTGGTGGACCCGCGCACCGGGCGGATCATGAATCCCGGGCTGGGCGACTATCACGTGCCCGTGCACGCCGACGTGCCGCCGATCGACGTGACCTGGCTCGGCGAGCCCGATCCGACGATGCCGCTCGGGGTGGTCGGGGTCGGTGAGGTCGGCATCACGGGCGTCGCGGCCGCGATCGCCAACGCCGTCCACCACGCGACCGGCAAGCGGATCCGCGACCTGCCGATCACCCTGGACAAGCTGCTCTAGGAAGTGTTTCGAATGTGGTTTGCGTGGCGGTGCGGGTAGGGGCCCCTCCCGTCACCCGCCACCACCCTCAACAGACGCGCTCCGCGCGGCTCCACCGATTCAAACCCCGGCGGTGTCGATTGACGGCCCGCCGCAACCGGCTCCGCCGCTTATAAAACAGAACCTAGCCCCACGTCCGAAAACCGCGTGTACCGGCCGGTTCCCGGCAGGTAGCGTCGCCGCCGTGACGACCACTCTGCCCACGACCCCGGCCAGCCGGTACCGCTGGAGCGCGCTCGCCGCGGTCGCGGTCACCGTGCTCGCCTGGGCCTCCGCCTTCGTGGCCATCCGCTACGTCGGCGCGTCCTTCCAGCCGGATTCCCTGGCACTGGGCCGGTTGGTGACCGGTTCGCTCGCGCTGGGCGTCTCGCTGCTGGTGAGCCGCCGCTGGGTCATGCCGAACGCCCGGGAGTGGGCGCTGATCATCCTTTGTGGACTGGCCTGGTTCGGCGTCTACAACGTGGCGCTCAACGCCGCCGAGCACCACGTCGACGCGGGCACCACGGCGATACTCGTGAACATCGGCCCGATCCTGATCGCGCTGCTCGCGGGATTGCTGCTGCGCGAAGGGTTCCCGCGCTGGCTGCTGATCGGCGCGGTGGTCGCGTTCGCCGGGGCCGTGCTGGTGGGGATGGCGACCAGCACCGGTTCCGCCGACCTCGCCGGGGTGCTGCTGTGCCTGACCGCGGCCGTCACCTACGCGATCGGCGTGCTGGCGCAGAAGCCCGTGCTGCGGCGGATCCCGGCGCTGCAGGTCACGTGGCTGGCGTGCACTGTCGCCGCCATCGCGTGCCTGCCGTTCGCACCCTCGCTGATCCACGACATCGCGGCCGCTCCGGTGCTGTCGACGGGCTGGCTGCTTTACCTCGGCGTGGTACCGACAGCGCTGGCGTTCAGCACCTGGGCGTATGCGCTGGCGCGGGTCAACGCCGGGCGGCTCGGGATCAGCACGTACGCGGTACCACCGATCACCATCGCGCTCGGCGCGT
The DNA here is from genome assembly GCF_007713735.2 of Amycolatopsis acidicola. Lineage (GTDB taxonomy): Bacteria > Actinomycetota > Actinomycetes > Mycobacteriales > Pseudonocardiaceae > Amycolatopsis_E > Amycolatopsis_E acidicola. Next base: position 11,339 of record NZ_VMNW02000079.1, read on the forward strand.
TGTTCCTCGGCGAGGTGCCGCCGGTGGCCGCCCTCGTCGGCGGCGTGATCTGCCTGGCCGGGGTGGCCCTCTCGCGGCGGCGCTGACCTGGCACAATCGGCCGCATGGCCAGGAAGAACACACCCTGCCCGTGCGGGCTCGGGAAGCCCTACGGCAGCTGCTGCGGCCGGCTGCACCGCGGCGAGGCCGTGGCCGCCACGCCGGAGGAGCTGATGCGCTCGCGGTACAGCGCGTTCGCGGTGGGCGACGCCGGATACCTGCGGGAGTCCTGGCACCCCAGCACCCGCCCGGCCACGATCGACCTCGACAGCCGGCCCGCGGAGTGGACCCGGCTGGAGATCCTGTCCACCTCCGGCGGCAGCGCCTTCCACACCGACGGCACCGTCGAATTCCGCGCGCATTACCGCGCCGATGGCGAGGAGCACGTGCACGCCGAGCACAGCACTTTCACCCGGGAAAACGGCCGCTGGTTCTACGTCAGCGAAACCAGGTAGCGCGGTCCACCGCCCGGCGGCAGACTGGCGATCATGGCTGAGTTCCCGTGGCTGCGCAACACCGTGCTCGACTGCACGGACGCCCGCGCGCTCGCGGAGTTTTACCGGCGGCTGTTGGGTTTCCGCTACCGCCCGGGCGACGAGCCGCCCGCCGAGGGCGAGCCCGACCCGCAGGCGAAGCAGTGGCTGGTGCTGCGCAATCCGGCGGGCGGGCCCGGGCTCGCGTTCCAGCCCGTGGCGCGCCTGCCGGAGGTCACCTGGCCCGAAGGCCCGGTCCCGCAGCAGCTCCACCTCGATCTGACGGTCGAGACGGTGGCGGAATTGGATCAGCAGCACGAGCACGTCCTGGCGCTCGGCGCGCGGCTCCTGCTGGACCGCTCGGACGATCCCGAGGAGCCGCTGCGCGCGTACGCCGATCCGGCCGGTCACCCGTTCTGCATCTTCACCGCCCCGCCGCCGGCCTCCTGAACCACCCGGTCCGCCGCCGTCGCGTACGAGGCCGCCCCCAGATCCCGCAGCGCGTGCAGCTGCGGGATGTCCGCCGCGCGGGTCAGGTCGGCGTGGATGAACGTGAAGTCCGTGACGCCGAGGTTCTCGAAGTACTTGCGCAGGAAGGGTTCCTGGAAGTCGAAGCCCTCGCGTGGGCTGCCGGGCCCGTATCCGCCTCCGCGCGCGGCGACGATCACCACGCGTGTCGCCGCGAGGAGGCTTTCGCCGGTGCCGGGGTCGGTGAACACGCCGGGGAACGTGATCCGGTCGATCCACGCCTTGAGCGCGGCCGGCACGCTGAAGTTGTACATGGGCGTGCCGATCAACACGGTCCCGGCCGCCAGCACCTCCTCCACCAGCGGGTCGGTCAGCGCCCATTCCCGTTCCTCGGCGGCGCTTTCGGCCAGTTCGGCGATCTTGCCGCGCGGCACGGTGCCGAGGCGTTCCACCCGGGTGCCGAGCGTCACGTAGGCCGGGTTCACCAGCGGCACCGGATCGGCCACCACGTCGCGGTAGCGGTAACCGGCGTCGCCGTGGTGCTCGCGCCAGGTCGCGGCGAAGCGCGCGGTCAGCTCGCGGCTGACCGACAGGCCCGCGGGCCCGGCGCTGGAGTCCACGTGCAGCAGGTTCGTCATCGGGGTCACCTTCCTCGGTGGGGACACGTCAACGAGGTGACGGACGACGGGCGGGAAAGGTGACCATGGACGAGTTCGAAGCACACCGGGGCCGGTTGCGGGCGGTGGCCTACCGGATGCTGGGCTCCGCGGCGGAGGCCGAGGACGCGGTGCAGGAGGCGTGGATCCGCTTCGACCGCACCGACACGACCGGGGTCGGGAACCTCGCGGGCTGGCTCACCACGGTCGTGTCCCGGATCTGCCTCGACCACCTCCGCGCCCGCGCCGCCCGCGCCGAGGAACCCTGGGCCGAACTGCCCGAACAGGTGTGGGAAAGCGACCCGGAACAGGAAGCCGTGCTCGTCGACGCGGTCGGCCGGGCGTTGCTCGTCGTACTCGACGCCCTCTCCCCCCACGAGCGCGTCGCGTTCGTACTGCACGACCTGTTCGCGGTGCCGTTCGACGAAATCGCCCCCGTCGTCGACCGGTCCGTGGTGGCGACGAAGAAACTCGCCAGCCGCGCCCGCCACCGCATCCAGGGCACGCCGACCGTGTCCCGCGCCGAACGGGAACGCCAGCGCGCGGTGGTCGAGGCGTTCCTCGCCGCGTCGCGCACCGGCGACCTCGACGGCTTGCTGGCCGTGCTGGCCCCCGACGTGGTGCGCCGCGCCGACGCCTCCGCCCTGCCGCCGGGCCGGGCCACCGTCGCGCGCGGTTCGGACATCGTCGCGCGCGAGACGGCCGGCTTCGGGCGCCGCTCCCGCTTCGCCGCCACCGCCATGATCGACGGACGCGTCGGCGCCGTGGTCGCCCCGTTCGGAAAACTGCTGATAGCGCTTTCTGTAACGGTCGAGGAAGACCGCATCACGGGCTACGAAGTGATCTCCGAACCGGCCCGGCTCCGCGCCCTGAAGATCACGGTTTTCGACGATTTTCCCTTGTCACCACCGAAATAGGCCGCTAGGCCATCCGGCCGTATCGGGCCGGCTTTCCTTGACACCGCGGCAGTGGTTGGCGTCACACTGGCCCGGTCGGAGATCGAGGAGGCTTGCCGATGGTGCGGCTCGACGGTTTCGGGTGTTCCTACTGCGGGCTGCCGGTCCGGTTCAGCGGCGAACGGCGCCATCCCGGCCACGTCGTCATCGAGCACCTCTCCCCCGGCACCGACGCCGACGGGCTGCCCGATCTCCAGGTCCTGCACCGGTTCTGCGCGCACGTCATGCGCGGCGGCGCGGCCACCGGCGTCGTCCTGCGGCGGGCCTGGCTGGGCTGGGCCACCGGCGAGTACGAGGCCTGGCAACACGAAAAGCGTTACGGCACAAGACATTACCTCCGTCTCGGGGTACACACCGGCGGCACCCTGTTCCTCAAACACTGGCGCGTCCGCAAGATGCGCTGCGCCGCCTACGCCTGCCGCTACTACACGGCCACACGCCGCCCGGGCGCGCCATGGCGCGCCGGCTCGAAATCGCGGAAGGGCTACCTCGGCGTCACCTAGCCCACGAGCGGACCCGCGAGGAAGACGTACCCGAGTTTGCGGAGGACACGTGCTGGTTCGAATGCTCGTCGGCGTGCTGATCACGGTGGCGGGACTGGCTTTCGCGGGACGGCGGGCCTGGTGGCTCTACCGCCTCATCGGGTCGGGGCAGCCGCTGCACGGCCGCTTCGACGACCTCGGGCGGCGGATCGGCGCCCAGCTGGAAGAGGTCTTCGGGCAGCGCAAACTGCTCAAATGGTCCGTGCCCGGCGTGGCGCATTTCTTCACGTTCTGGGGCTTCGTGATCCTGGCGTCGGTCTACCTCGAGGCCTACGGCAGCCTGTTCGACGAGACCTTCAGCATCCCGTGGATCGGGCACTGGGCGGTGCTCGGGTTCCTGCAGGACTTCATCGCGGTGGCGGTGCTCCTCTCGCTCGTCACGTTCGCGATCATCCGGCTGCGCAACGCCCCCGACCGCCAGGAGCGCAAGTCCCGCTTCTACGGCTCGCACCTCGGCGGCGCGTGGCTGATCCTGCTGATGATCTTCAACGTGGTCTGGACGATGTTCCTGTTCCGCGGCTCCTCGGCGGCGGCGGGCACGTTCCCCTACGACAACGGCGCCTGGGTCTCGCTCGGCCTCGGCAAGCTCATCGGTCTCGCGGGGCATGACACCGCCGTGGTGCTCGAGGACGTCGGGCTGCTGCTGCACATCGGCGTCATGCTGGTGTTCCTGGTGATCGTGCTGAACTCCAAGCACCTGCACATCTTCCTGGCCCCGCTCAACGTCACGGCCAAGCGGATGCCCGACGGACTCGGCCCGCTGCTGCCGATGGAGTCCGGCGGCGAGCCGATCGACTTCGAGGACGCCGACGAGGACGCCGTGTTCGGCCGCGGCAAGATCGAGGACTTCACGTGGAAGGGGATGCTGGACTTCGCCACGTGCACCGAATGCGGGCGCTGCCAGTCCCAGTGCCCGGCGTGGAACACCGGGAAACCCTTGTCCCCCAAGATGGTCATCATGGACCTGCGGGACAGCCTGTTCGACACCGCGCCCTACCTGATCGGCGGGAAGGACCAGGCGGACCGCCCGGAGGTGCCGCTCGTGGCGCCGAAGGACGAGGGCGGCGTGATCGACCCGGACGTGCTGTGGTCGTGCACCAGCTGCGGGGCGTGCGTCGAACAGTGCCCGGTCGACATCGAGCACGTGGACCACATCGTCGACCTGCGACGGCACCAGGTGCTGATCGAAAGCGCCTTCCCGACCGAGCTGGGCACCCTGTTCAAGAACCTCGAGAACAAGGGAAACCCGTGGGGGCAGAACAACTCCGAGCGCCTCGACTGGGCCAAGGACCTCGGCTTCGAGGTGCCCGTGTGCGACGGCACGCTGGACGACGCTGTCGAATACCTGTTCTGGGTCGGCTGCGCGGGCGCGTTCGACGACAACGCCCGCAAAACGGTGCGCGCCACCGCGGAACTGCTGCACCTCGCCGGCGTGAGCTTCGCCGTCCTCGGCGACGGCGAGACGTGCACCGGTGACCCGGCGCGGCGCTCTGGCAACGAGTTCCTGTTCCAGATGCTCGCGCAGGAAACGAAAGAAACGCTCAACGCCGTCTTCGAAGGCCGCGAACCGGTCCAGCGCAAGATCGTCACCACCTGCCCGCACTGCCTCAACACCCTCGGCCGCGAATACCCGCAACTCGAAGGCCACTACGAGGTCGTACATCACACCCAACTGCTGAACCGGCTGGTGCGCGAGAAGAAACTCGTGCCCGTCGCCCCCGTCGCGGGCACCACCGTCAACGGCGTCGGGCCCGTGGAGGGCAAACCACTCACCTACCACGACCCGTGCTACCTCGGGCGCCACAACAAGGTCTACACCCCGCCGCGCGAACTGGTCCAGGCCACCGGCGCCACGCTCACCGAAATGCCCCGGCACGCCGAACGCTCCCTGTGCTGCGGCGCCGGCGGGGCACGGATGTGGATGGAGGAGAAGATCGGGAAGCGCATCAACCTGGAACGGGTCGACGAGGCGCTCGGCACCGAGGCGGGCACGATCGTCACCGGCTGCCCGTTCTGCAAGGTCATGATCACCGACGGACTGGTGCAACGGCAGAACGAAGACCTCGGCCAGGACGTGGCCGTACGCGACGTGGCGCAGGTGCTACTGGAGTCGGTCACCCGCGAGGCCGCGCCCGAGACGACGTCCGACCGGTCCGCCCTCGGGTAACTCCTGCTTCGAAGCGCCGCCGGGCTGCCTGGTGCTCCGGCACCCGCTTGTCCGGCCTGAGGTCAGTGCATGGATCCCTTGCGGCCCAACGTCTGCACGGGGGTCGCGCCGGGCCGCGTCCACTGCGGCGTGGGGCGGCCGGTGTCGCCCCAGGTGGAGTTCCCGTCCGCGTCGGTGCGCCAGGTCCAGCAGGCCGGATTCCCCTCCGGCCAGCCCTCGGGCTTGTCCTCCCACGCCTCGCCGCGACCGTGGACCGTCATGTCCAGCAGGTTGATCGACGGGTTGACCCGCTCATTGCCCCGGCCCGTCGTCGTGTACGTCAGGAACACGCGGTCGCCCTCGCGCAGGAAGCAGCTGATGCGGCCCATCCCGCCGCCGATCGGCGTGTCCAGCGAATACCAGGGCTGGGTGTAGCCCATGAACTCCACGTACGGGGCGACCTCGTCCCAGCGGCCCGCCGTCAGAACCGCATACGAGACACCGCGGGCGTTCAGATAGGCGTCGACGTCCTGCAGATGCCAGGCAGTGGTGGTGCAGCCTTCACACTGACCCTGGTGCGGCGCGCCGTCGTACCACATGTGCTGATAGGTGACCAGCTCGTCGCGGCCCTGGAACACGTCGAGGAACGGGACCGGGCCCGCCGCGCCCACCACTTCGGTCTTGCCGTCGAGCTCCACCATCGGCAACCGCCGCCGGGCCGCGGCGATCGCGTCGCCCTCGCGGGTGTGGGCCTTCTCGCGGACCAGGAGCTCGTCGCGGGCGGCCTGCCAGGTGGCGAAGTCGACGACGGGCGGGCGGCCGGGCAGCGTCATGATGTCCTCCAGGATGGGATGTGCGGATATCAGAACAGACCCGCGCCGGCGCCGGAACTCATCGCGGGCTCAGTGCTCCCCGGCGAGCGCCGCCCCGATGTAGTTGGCCGAGAGCAACGCGAACACGTAGGCCTGGATCACCTGGATCAGCGCCTCCACGAACGTCATCAGGATCGCGAAGGCGAACGACACCAGGGAAACCGGCTTCGCCACCGCGCCGGCATGCAGCAGCAGGAACTCGCCGGAGACGGTGAACACCATCAGGATCAGGTGCCCGGCGAACATCGCGGCGAACACCCGGATCGCCAGCAGCGCCGGGTCCAGCGCGAACTTCAGCGCCAGCTCGATCGGGGTCAGCAGCAAATACACCGGCTTCGGCGCGCCCGCCGGGAACAGCGTGCGCTTCAAGTACCCGCCGACGCCGTACTTGCGGACCCCCGCGTAGTGGTAAACCGGGTACACCACGAGGACGGCCAGCGCGAGCGGGAACCCGATCCGCGCCATCGTCGGGAACTGCAGGACCGGGATGAGCCCGAAGAGGTTGTTCACCAGCACGAAGCTGAACAGCGCGAGGATGAGCGGGACGAACCGGCGGAACTCTCCCGTGCCGATCTGCTCGCGGGCGATCGTGTTCCGCGGGAACTCATAGGCGAGCTCGGCCGCGAACTGCACACGCCCCGGCACGATCTTCAACCGCCGCGACGCGAGCAGGAAGAACCCGGCGACGATGACGACCGAGCAGAGCACCAGCAGCATCGGCTTGGTGAGCCCCCAGAAGAGGGGCCCGAGATCGAAATCCCGTGCCGTGGGCGGGGTGAACGTGGCGTCGTCGGTGAGCACCAGCGCGGCCAAACCGGACTCCTTCCCCCAGGCGGTCGGCACCACTCAAACTACCGGAAACCGGGCACCTGGGGGTGGTATCGCGATATCGCGGGTGAAGGAATACCACCGGGCCGGGCGGCGCCAGGACCCCCATCGCTGCGGCGGGACAGGCTTCGGGAGCCTGGCACCGGAGCGCCCGCCGCGCCGAGGGCGCTGCCAGCCCACGGGCCCGACACAACACCACCGCCCAGCCGCCCAAGCAGGCCGTGGAAACCGGGCAGCGAGGCCGACGCGGCCGCCATCGACGGAATTCTCGCCCGGCTATCCCGACACAGGCCCCCGGCGAAGCAAAGTCGTGGAAACCGAGCACCGCCGCGCGCTGCCGAGACAAGCGCTAGCCGACTAGCCCGAAAACACCACCGCCCCTCCGCCGATACACGCCACGGAAACCGGGCACCACAGCGGCCGCCGCCCCACAAGCGCCGCCCATCACCGCCGCCGCTCCCGGCCACACAGGCCGACCCGCGCCGCGGCCTGGTCAGCCCAGTCCGGTGTGGCTCTTGAACAGCTCACCCGCCGTCGGGACCGGGCCGCGCGGCCAGCGGGACGGCTCCCACAGCGCCGAGCGCTTCAGTGCCTGTCCACAGTGGACGAACAGCTCGTCGATGTCCACCACCAGCGCCAGTTCCGGCGGCTTCCCGCGGTCGGCGAGCCGCGCCAGCAACGACTCCTCCCGCACGATCCGCGCGCGGCCGTTGATCCGCAGCGCGTGTTCGATCCCCGGCACGATGAACAGCATCGCCACGCCCGGGTCGCGCAGGATGTTCCGCATGCTGTCCAGCCGCCGGTTCCCGCGCCGGTCCGCGATCGCGATACCGCGCCCTTCGTCGAGCACCACGATGCTGCCCGCCGGATCGCCCCGCGGCGACAGGTCCAGCGCACCGTCCTCGCCCCCGGTGGCGAGCAGGAAGAACGTCGACCGAGCCAGGAACTCCGCCGAAACCGGGTCCACGTACGAGATCGACTTCTCCGCGATCGCCTCGTGCGGCGGCTCCACTATGGTGCGCAACTCGGCCTCCGACGCCACCTCCGTGACCGGGCTCCCCTTCCAGTACCCGGCGCAGTAGATCCAGTCGTCCCGCCAGCCGCGTTCGGTCAGCTGCCGGTGCACCGCGCGCGCCAGCTTCGCCTCCCCCGCCACCCAGCCGTACGGGCGCCCGGCCGGGAACTCGGTGGCACGCAAGGCTTCCAGCGTCGTCGAGCCCCGGGCGGAACGGGGCAGCCACCTCACCTGGACGTCGCCGGCCGTGGTGAACCGCTGCGTGTCCGAAGGCGACGCGACATCCAGAAACGCCAGCGCCTTCGCCCGCTCCGGCAACGCTTCGATGATCGAGCCGATCGCCGGCAACGCGGTCTCGTCCCCGACAAACAACTGCCAGTCCGCCTCGCCCGGCCGGTACTCCACGCCCGCCGGCGCGACAGTGCCCTTCGCCGGGGCCACGATGCCCAGAATGTCGCCAGGCCGCGCGCGCCGCGCCCAATCCGTGGCCGGGCCGTCGTGCCCGTGCGCGGCGAAGTCGATGTCGAACTCACCGGCCTCGGGCCGGTGCGCGCGGATCGTATAGGTGCGCAGGATCGGCCGCGCCTCGACCGGCATCGCGCGGTATTCGCCATACCAGTCCTCGCCCAGCGGCAGCCGCGGCACGAGCTGCCCGGCGGGCGGGATGAACAGCTTCACGCGCTGGTCATACCCACCACTGGTCAGCCCGCTCACCTCCGGACCGCCGAAGGTGAGCCGCAGCATCCCCGGGGTCACGCGACGGGCGGCCAGCACCGTCGCGTAACAGACCGCCGTGGGCACGTCAGTGCGCCAGCGCCGACGAAGCCATCGGGACGATCTTGTCCAGGGCGTAGGTGATCCCCGGGACGGTCGCGCTCGACATCGCCGTCGAGACCGTCTTGTCGTCGAACACGATCGAACGCCCCGCCTGCACCGACGGGATCGTCTTGAACAGCGGGTCGCCGGTCACCGAATCCGCGGTCACGCCGATCGGGAAGATCATCGTCAGATCGGCGTCGAGAAGATCGAGCCGTTCGTTCGACACCGTCACCGAGAAGCTGTCCCCCGCCTCCGCCTGGATCTTCGGCGAGTTCACGAACCCAAGCCTGGTCATCAGCTCGACCCGGCCGTCCCCGTTCACGTAGCCGCCGTAGCCGTTCACCGTCTTCGACCCGACCGCCACGGTCTTGCCCTTGAACTCCGGGTGCTGCGCCGCCGCGGCGGTGAACTTCGCGTCCAGGTCCGCCTTGAGCTTGTCCGCCTGCTGCGTGCGCCCCAGCGCCTTGCCGACCAGATCGAGCTGCTGCTGCCAGCTGGTCAAGTACGCCGTCGCGCCCTTCGGCACGCTGACCACCGGCACACCCAGCTTCGACAGCTGGTCGTAGCGGTCCTGCTTACCACTCGCGCGGGTGTCCAGGATCAGGTCCGGGTGCAGCGCGGCGAGCTGCTCCAGGTTCACGTCCAGAGTGCCGAGCATGGTGGGCGCGGTGGTGTAGCGCTGCGTCATCCACGGGCCGAGGCCGTCACCGCCGAAGGCCAGCCAGTCGGCGGCACCCACCGGCTGCACGCCGAGCGCGACAGCGGTTTCCGCGTCGCCCCAACCCAAAGCGACCACCCGCTTCGGCTCGCTCTTGATCGTGACGTCACCGAACTGCGTCTGCACGGTCACCGGGAACGCCCCGGCATCGGAGCTCCCCGTCTTCGCCCCGTCCTCTGTGGACGTCGTCGTGCCGCACGCGGCCAGCACCATCACCAGAACCCCGAGCAGGGCACCCCAAGCGCGTTTCATCCCAGCCATCCTCCACGTTAAGCTTTGGCTACCCTAACCAGGCGAGGGGACGAATCGGAAGGTGCCCTCCATCACGGGATGATCAAAGTCGCGCGGCGCCGGCCCATTCACGCAGGAACCGCTTCCGCAGCTCCTCTCCCCGCACGGCCGCCCGCTCGTGCAGAACCCCGAGCACGAACGCCTCGCGCGGACCGGTCATCCCCGCGAGATCGCGCAACAACTTCCGGGTCTCCACGAGATCATGGTGGTCGCCGAGCGTCGTCTGCACCCGCTTCGAGCCGCGCCGCCACTCTCGCACACGACGGCCGAACACCGGCCGCACCGCGTCCGCGGCATACCGCGCCTGCTTCGCCTTCTTACGCACGGAATGCAACGCGGAGTCCTCGTCCTCGGCGTCGGACAACTCGTCGACGGCACGCACGAGCCGCCGGTCGGCCCGATCCAACGCGTGCTGCAATTCGCGACGCGCGGGCAGCCCGGCGTTCTCGGTCAGCGGCGGCTCAGACGTCAGTTTCTCCAGCGCACCAAGCAAAGCCGCATACCGCGCGCTGTCGAGCGCGGCCGCCACCGAATCCCACGCCTCTCGTTCCGCCCGCTCGAAATGCTGGTCCACGACGCGTCGCGCGCTCGACGTCTCCCCCGGCAGACCGGTGAACTGCCGCGCCAGCCCCTCGCGCAGGACTTCGAGATCACGGGCGTCGGACAGCACCCGCCCCAGCCACTGCAGCTCGTCGGCCAGCTCGCGCGTCCGTCCGCGGTCCAGCACGCGCCGGAACGACCTGAGCGCGCTTCGTAAGCGGCGCAAGGAAACCCGCAGCTGGTGCACCGCGTCCTCCTCCTGCTTCCGGACGCCGATGTCCCAGCGGCGCACCGCGTCGACCTGATCACGGAGATACGCCAGCACCACCTCACCCGCGGTCGAACCCCGTCCGACGTCCTCGTCCTCGGGCAGCCAGTCGGCCAGCAGCCGCTTCAGCTTCGAGGGCCAGTGCCCCGGCCGCGCCCCGGAGTTCGTCAGCTCCTCGCTCAACGTGTCCAGCAGCCCGGTGTCGGCACCCTCCTCGAGTTCGACCTCCAGTTCCCGCCAGCCGTCCAGATGGACCTCCGCGCCCGCCTTCTCCCCCGTCACATGATCATCGGTCAGCACGGCGAGCCGCCGCCCGGCCGCGTTGCACAGCTCGTAGGTGTAGCGCTCAGTCTTCAGCCGGGCGATTTCCGTTATCCGGGCGCCTTTCGCGTAGGGCTCCATGCGCTCGCGAAGCTCGGCGGGCAGCTCGTCGGACAACGGCAGCTGGTACTCCTCGCGGGTGTCCTTCCCGGCGGGCACCTTCAGATGCCACCCCGCGTCGCCGCCGCCCGCGCGTCTGCGCAACGTGACCCCGGCCTTGAGCAGCCGGCAGTCCTCGGTGTCGTAGTAGACCGCTTCCAGGGTCGCGAGTTCCGGCGACCGCTGGGTCACGATCGGGCCGACCCCGGACAGGTCCGGGACCGCCCGCCCCGGATCCAGCTCGAATTTCCGCTCTCTCTCCACGAAAAGCGCACCAGTCATTCCTCAGGGTTGCCCCGGCCGGGTGACCGGAAAACCCGCCGCGACGCGGCAAGCGTCCGCCCACGCCCGCGCGGCGGCGCCGGGTTCCTTGTCCCGCAACAAGATCAGCCCGATCGGCGGATGCGGCGGCGCCGGATCGAGCCGATGCACCTCGACCGGCGGCCCGGGCGCGCGGGCCGCCGAAGCGGCGACCAACGCGACGCCCAGTCCGGCCGCGACCAGCTCCCGGATGCTCGCCGCGCTGTGCGTCTGGAAGCGGATCTCCGGCTCGAACCCCCGTGCCGCGGCGCGCAAGATCTCATGCAGCCCGCTTCCCTCGGGCAGGCAGACGAACGGCTCGCCACGGACGTCGTCGAGGGAGCTGACCCGGCGGCCGCCGGGCGGGGTGATCAGCACGATCTCTTCCGGCGCAAGCACTTCGGCGGAGTACCGGCTCGCCAGATCGGCGTGCACGGGCCCGAGCACGACGTCGACCGTGCCGGCGTCGAGCTCCGCGAGCAGTTGCGCGATCAGCCCGGTCCGGAGTTCGAGCATGACACCGGGATAGGCCCGGCTGAACCCGGCGAGCAGCGACGGCAACTCCAGCGAGCCCAGCACCTGCGTCACCCCGACGCGCAGGGATCCGCGCAGCACGGCCGAAAGCTCGTCGAGATCGGCGCGGACCCCCTCGACCTGAGCCAGGATTTCCCTTGCCCTGGCGAGAAAAAGGCGGCCCGCGGCGGTGAGCTGCACGGTCCGCGTGGTGCGTTCCAGCAGGGTGATGCCCAGTTCCCGTTCCAACCGCTTGATCTGGGCGGACACGGCGGGCTGCGCGATCCGCAGCTGTTCGGCGGCGCGGCTGAACCCTCCGCACCGCACGACCGCCTCGAAGTAGACCACCTGGCGAAGCTCCACAGATCTATCGTGATCCGCGATAGACGCCAGCACAAGATGCTCTTGGACTTATCAATCTGCCGCGCCGAAGCTGGAGGACATGCGGCAACGACGACTCGGCGAACTGACCACCTCCGCGCTCGGACTCGGGTGCATGGGCCTGTCCCAGGGCTACGGCCCGGTGGACGAGGACGACGCGATCGCGCTCGTCCGCTCCGCGCTCGATCAGGGAGTGCGCCTGCTGGACACCGCGATGAGCTACGGACAGGGCCACAACGAACGGCTGCTGGCCCGCGCGATCGCCGGACGGCGCGACGAGGTCACCCTGGCCACCAAGTTCGGGATCGTGCGGACCGGCGACGGAGTCCACCTCGACGGCCGCCCGGAGCACGTCCGCGGGCACTGCGAGGAATCGCTTTCCCGCCTCGGCGTCGACGCACTCGATCTTTACTACCTCCACCGGGTCGACCCCGAGATCCCGGTGGCGGAGACCCTCGGCGCGATGGCGGATCTGGTACGGGAAGGAAAGGTGCGCAACCTCGGCCTGTCGGAAGTGACCCCCGGACAGCTCGAACAGGCCGTCGCCGTGCACCCGGTCGCCGCGGTGCAGTTCGAATGGTCGCTGCTGTGGCGGGATCCGGAACTCGATCTCGTGCCGGCCGCGCGGCGCCTCGGCGTAGGCCTGGTCCCTTACAGCCCGCTCGGCCGCGGCCTGCTCACCGCCACACTCACCCCGGAAACGGCTCCGGAGAGCGCTTTCCGCCGGGACGATCCCCGGTTCCGCGGCGACGAACTCGACGCGAATCTCCGGCAGGCGCGGCGACTCCACGCGCTGGCCGCCGAACTCGGCTGCACGGCGGGTCAGCTCGCGCTCGCGTGGCTGCTCGCCCAGGGCGAAGACGTGGTCCCGATCCCCGGCACGCGCAACCTTGCCCGCCTCGCCGAGAACATCGCCGCCGCCGATCTCGCCCTCAGCACCTCAGACCTCCGTAGCCTTGACGGGACCACATGGGCAGGTGACCGCCGGTCCTTCGCGGTTCCCGCTACAACGCGCCGCGTATAGGTCGTTATACATCTGGTGGTCTGGGTGAGAATGTCCCCATGACCGATTCCGCGCCCGCCCGCACCCGCAACCGCTGGGGCGAAGGCGAGCGCCTCCGGGGCGAGATCCTCGACGCCGCCAGCCGCCTGCTCTCCGGGCTCGGCGGCGAGGACGGGCTGACCATCCGCGGCGTGGCCCGCGCCGCGGGGATCGCCCCGGCGAGCATCTACCAGCACTTCACCGACCGCACCGCGCTCGTGCGCGGGCTGCTGGAGCACGAGACCGGCAGGCTCAGCGAGGCGATGCGCGAGGCGGACGAGAAGACCGACCCGGAGGACGCCGTCGGCCGCGTGCGCGCCCAGCTCCACGCCTACTGCGCCTTCGCCATCGACAATCCCGGGCACTACCGGCTGATCCTCAACCACGGCACGAACCGGTCCGAGTCCCCGGCGCCGCACGGGCCGCTGATGGACGTCATCGCCCTGCTCACGGCCGCTTTCGAGCGGTGCACCGAGGCGGGACACAGCCTCCGGGTGCCCAGCGAGCGCGCCGCGGTGCTGGTGTTCGTCGGGGCGCACGGGCGCGTCGCCCTGTTGCACAGCAACCCGAGCGAGCGCAGCGCCCGTTCCGTGCGCCCGTTCATCGACGAACTGCTCTCGCTCGTGTTCGATTGAGCCCGTTTTTCCCTTTGCTACCAACAAAAACTACGCCATTCCGGTGGCGAGGTGGCCAACTTCCCACCCGTTTGCCTAACATGTGTTCAGGAAGTCTCCGAACATTCGTTTGGTAACTGTGCGCTACAGGAGGTTTCGTGCCCACCACGCCCACCTATCCGATGACCCGCGGCCAGTGCCCGTTCGACCCGCCGCCCGAGCTCGCCCGGCTGCAGGCCGAAGAGCCGGTGTCCCGCGTCGAACTCTGGGACGGGAGCACGCCGTGGCTGATCACCCGGTACGAGGACGCCCGCGCGGTGCTCGCGGACCCCCGCGTCAGCGCCGACACCGACCGCTCCGGTTACCCGCACGTCTCCCCCGCCACCGCCGCGCGCCGTAAGCGCGCCAAGGCTTTCATCAGCCAGGACGACCCCGAGCACGCCGCCGCGCGGCGGCTGCTCACCCGCGACTTCATGGTGCGGAAGATGCGGGCCCTGCGCCCGCGCATCCAGCAGATCGTCGACGAGCTGATCGACGACCTGATCGCCGGGCCGAACCCCGCCGACCTGGTCGAGGCCTTCGCGCTGCCGGTGCCGTCACTGGTGATCTGCGAGCTGCTCGGCGTCCCCTACGCCGATCGCGCCTTCTTCCACCGCGCCAGCCGCGCCATCATCGCCCGCGACACCACGCCCGAGCAGGCCGTCGCCGCGACCCAGGAACTGCTCGACTACCTCGGCGACCTCGCGGTGGCGAAGGAGAAGGAGCCGGGCGAAGACCTGCTGAGCAGGCTGGCCGTCGAACAGCTGCGCACCGGAGCGATGACCCGCGAAGAGATCGGCGCGATGGGCCAGCTGCTGCTCGTCGCCGGGCACGAGACCACCGCGAACATGATCGCGCTCGGCACCGTCGCGCTGCTGGAGCACCCGGACCAGCTGGCCGCCGTCCGCGACACCGAAGACGAAGCGCTGATCGCGAACGCCGTCGAGGAACTGCTGCGCTACCTCAACATCACGCACTCCGGCCGCCGCCGCGTCGCGACGGAGGACCTGGAGATCGGCGGGCAGGTGATCCGCCGGGGCGAGGGCCTGATCATCGCCGGGGACATCGCCAACCGCGACGACTCCGCGTTCCCCGACCCGGACCGGCTCGACGTCACCCGCAAGGCGCGCCACCACGTCGCGTTCGGCTACGGCGTGCACCAGTGCCTCGGCCAGCCGCTCGCGCGGATCGAGCTGCAGGTCGTCTACAGCACGCTTTACCGGCGGCTCCCGGGCCTGAAACTCGCGGTGCCGCTGGAAGAACTGCCGTTCAAGCACGACATGATCGTCTACGGCGTGCACGAGCTGCCCGTCACGTGGTGAGGAGGACCCGGTGAAGATCACCATCGACCAGGACCGGTGCGTCGGGGCGGGCCAGTGCGTGTTCGCCGCCGCCGAGGTGTTCGACCAGCGCGACGAGGACGGGATCGTGGTGCTGCTGCAGGACTCTCCCCCGGCGTCGTTGCAAGGCGAGGTGCGCGAAGCCGCGTCGGTGTGCCCGGCACAGGCGATCGAGGTACAGGAGGACTGAACCTCAGTGACGGCGCAGCAACGCCTTGAGCAACCGGAACGGGCCGGCCAGCAGGCCGCGTAGTTCCGCGCGCGCCAGCACGGCCGGAAAGTCCGCGCCGCGTCCGGCGTTGCGGGCGCTGTCACGAGAAAGCAGGTGCGCGAACCCACCGCGCAACCGCCGGAGGATCGGGAACAGCTCCCCCGGCCTCCGTCCGATGTAGACGGCGAACAACGCGAACAGCCCCACCCCGTACCCGTGGAGCTGGCCGGCCAGTTCGCCGACCTCACGCCGGTGCTCGTGCCGGACCACCGCGTCCGGCGTGTACACCAGCACGCCGCCGCCGCGCACGTGCCGGATGAACAGCTCCAGGTCCTCCCCCGACGCCGTGGGAGTACCTGGTCCCAGCAACGGGTCGCAGCCGCCGAGGGCGCGATAGCCGGTGGCGCGCCAGGCCATGTTGTTGCCGGAGCCGAACAGGCCCGCGGCGAACGGGTACAGCGCCGAGCGGCCTTCGTCGGCGGCGGTGAACCTGGTGCGGTGGAAGCCTTTTCCGAACCCGCCCCAGTCCTCGAACCACTGCTGCGCCGGGGTGTCGAGCGACAGCGGGAGCACCAGCCCGGTGACGCAGCCGACGTCGGGATCGGCGAACTCCCGGGCGAGTCCGCTCAACCAGTGCGGGTCCGGCACGGCGTCGTCGTCGGTGAACGCGACGATCTCGCCCCGCGCCTCCCCCGCGCCGCGATTGCGCGCGAAACTGACACCGGCGCGCGGCTCGGCGACGTACCGGAGCCTGCTGTCGGTGCCAGCGAATTCCTTGAGCCGCAAGGATTCCGGGCCGCCCGGCCGGTTGTCCACGAGCAGGATTTCCAGTACCGGATAATCGCCGGCGAGCACCGACCCCGCGCACCGGCGAACCTCCTCGGCGCGCCCGGCCGTCGCGATCACGACGCTCACCGTGGGGCGCGCGAAGCCGTCCGCTTCCGACACCGTGGGAAGATCACGGGTCGCCGCACGAAGCAGTTCCTCGTCCACTTTCCCTTGGCGTACGGGGACTTCCAGCTCGCCGAGGACGTGCCGGCGTGAGCGGACCAGTACTCGCGCCGTGGCCGCGCCCGCGGGTTCACGCGACAATCGCAGCTCCCGCGCGGTGACTTCGAACTCGCCCAGCGCCACGGGGCCCGGCCCCGTCCCGGTCATGCGCGCCGGCCGCGTCTGTCATGCATGGGAAAACTCTAGACGGCGCCGGTGTCAGATCCGTGTTGCGGGACCAGCGCGCCCTCCAGTTTGCCCACCAGTCCGGCGAAAACCACTCGCTCGTCCTCGCTCAGCGCGGCGATGGACTCCGCTTCGTGCTCCAGGAGCCGCCGGACCGCGGACTCGATCAGCCGGTGCCCTTCCGCGGTGAGCCGTACGGCGACCGCGCGGCGCGACGCCGTCGACGGGGCGCGCTCGACCCAGCCGGCTCGTTCCGCTCGCGCCACCCGCTGCGACACCGCGCCCGCCGTGACGAGCGTGCGCTCGGTGATCTCCCGCGTGGTCAGCTCGTACGGCGGGCCCGCGCGGCGGATCACGCTCAGCAGATCGAGCGTCGCCGGGTCGAGACCGAGGGCGGCCAGCGTGCGGCGGCGGTCGTCGGCGAGCACCTTCGCGATCCGCCAGACCGGCGTTACGATCTCGATCGAACCCGTGGGAACGCCTGGCAGCTCTCGCCGCCAGGACGCCGCGATGTCCGCCGCGGGCCACGTCGAGACCGCGTGCACCTCATCCCCGGGTTTCGACAACTCACTCACCTCGCTGCTACGTTTAGCGCTAAATCTAACACGGGAGGAAAGTCAGTGACACGCATCGTGCTCGTGACCGGGGGCAGCACCGGACTGGGCAAGGCCATCGCCGCGCGGTTCCGGGCGGACGGCGACACCGTGGTCATCACCGGCCGCCGCGAGGACCGGCTGCGCGCCACGGCGGCCGAACTGGGCGCGCGCCCGGTTCCCTGCGATGCCGGCGATCCCGCGCAGGTCGCCCGGCTCGCGGCGGACCTGCCCGAGCTCGACGTGCTGGTCAACATGGCGGGCGGCAACACCGACCTGACCCGCGAAGCCACCGGCACGCTGGAGGACACCCGCGCGGCCTGGCACGCCAACCTGGACGCGAACCTGCTCAGCGCGGTCCTCACCACCACGGCGCTGTTGGACGCGCTGCGCCCCGGCGGCTCGATCATCAACGTCAGTTCGATCGGCGCCGAGTACGCCGTTTCCTCCTACGGCGCGGCGAAAGCGGCGCTCGCGGCGTGGACGGCGGGCCTGTCGGCGCAGGCCGGGCCGAAGGGACTGACGGCGAACGTCATTTCCCCCGGTCTCATCGAGGAAACCGAGTTCTTCCAAGGGAAACTGACCGACGAGCGCCGGGCGAGGCTGATCGCCGCCACCCACGACGGGCGCGCGGGCAAGCCGGACGACATAGCCGAAACCGCGTACTTCCTGGCCTCACCCGGCGCGCGGCACATCACCGGGCAGACCCTGCACGTCAACGGCGGAGCACACACCACACGCTGAAACCGTTGCCCGGCAATGCCCACCGCGGTTCAGTTCACGGGGATCTTCGCCTTCGGGCGGCTCACCAGCGCAGGCAGGTGCCGGTCGGCGAGGCGGGCCAGCACCGCGAGCACCACGGCGACCAGCACCACGAACACGGCGTTGCGGATCGCCGTGCCGAGCCCGATGCGGGTCACGTCGAGGAACGGGTACGGATACCAGTGCGTGAAAGCGCCCTGCACGAAGATATAGACCAGCCACGCCGCGGGCCACAGGAACGCGGCCGCGACCGTCGCCCAGCTGATCCGGGAGCGGGGCCCGAAAAGGAGCCAGCCGAGGACGAACGCCCATGGCGAGACGTAGTGGAAGCCGACCGTCGCGACGTGCGCCCAGCCGGTCAGGTGCACCTGGTTCGCGAGCACGAGGTCGTAGACGACGCCGGTGATCAGGATCCCGAGCAGCGCGTCGAGCCGCACGACCCGCCAGACCGGCCCGTCGAACAGCGGCCGGGCGGCGAGCACGACGCAGACGGCCAGCACGAACAGGTTGCTCTGGATCGTGAAGTAGCTGAACAGCCGCCAGATCCGCACGCCAAGGCTCACGACGGCGCCCTCGCCCGAGTTCGCGTCCGCGCCACCGGTGCCCAGCAACACGAGCTGCACCACCAGCGACCCCGCGACGACGACCGCGATCACCCCGTGCCACCACCGGGAAACCCCTGCCGCCACTCGTCCTCCGTTCACCGGCTGCCCGGGAGAGTAACCCGGCCCGCCGGCGGACGCCTGTCGAAAGTGGACTAAGCCGGCTGTCGCCGCACCCACCAGATTCCCACGCCCAGCGCAGCCGCCGCGTACAGCGCCAGCACGCCTAGCCCGGCCCAGGGCGCGATGGCCGAGTCGTAGCGCTGCACGGTCTCCTGGATCGCGAACCCGGCCGACGGGGTGATCCGTTCCAGCCACTGCGCCGTGGAGACCGGCAACGTCGTGCCGATGATCCGCGGCAGCAGGACCAGCACCAGCACCGCACCGATCGCGATCGACCGGCGGCGGACGAACATCGCGACCCCGAGCCCGAACACCGCCGTCAGCGCGGCCAGCAGGGAAGAACCCAGCGCGGCCCGCAGCACCGCGGGTTCACCGAGCGACGGGACGAAGATTCCCTTACCTCGCACCACATTCGCGCCCACGAGGTAAGCGCCGAGAGCGGCGACGAGTCCGCCCGCGAAGGCCGCCGTGCCCAGTGCCGCGGCCTTCGCCGCGAGGAGCGGGCCGCGTCTGGGTACCGCGATGAACGTGGTCCGCAGGAGGCCGCCGCGTGCCTCCGCGGAGAAGGTGAACACGGCCAGCGCCACGAGCACCACGAGGCCGATCATGATGCTGGACAACAGATCCCGGGCAGCGTCGCCCGCGTACCGGCTGGCCCCGAGCTCACCCGACGCCCGCACGGTGAGCGCCGGCCCGTCCGCCACCGGCTGGCTCCACGGCGGCAGGGTCTGCGCCTGGACCGGCGTGACCGCGACGTTGTCGAACACCGCGGGCACCGGCCCGGGCTTCTCCTCGATGCTTTCGCCGCCGAGCCCGCGGCTCACCACCACCGAACCCGGGGCGGTGGCGAACAACCCGGTCTCGACCCGCTCCCCCAGCCCGTGCACGGTCACGACGCCGATCTGGGTCCAGGTGGCACCGTCCTCCGACTGGTACCCGGTGATCAGCGCGTCGGTGCGGGTCAGCCGGAGCCAGCGCGCGGCGGGGCTGCCGGTGGCCTCGGTGGCGAAATCCGTGACCAGCCGCGGGCCTTGGCCCGGCGCGGCGATCAGCGCGGCGTACGGCGCGCCCGCGTCGGCGGAGGCGCGGATCATCAGCCCTGCCCCGGCGGCGGTGTCCTGCTCGTCCTGCGAAACCACGCGGGCGACGACAGTGCCGTTCCCGGTCATGGTGCGGTGCAGGAAACTCGCGCTGTCCGCGTACTGCCCGAGCGAACCGGCGGTGCGCGCGGGCGCGTCCGGCGTGGACGCCGCCGCGACGAGCGCCGCCGTGCCGATGGTCAGCACCGAAGCGGCCGCGATGGTGGCCACCCAGGCGGGCACCGAGCGCAGCTTCGTCCACTCCGCGCGGAACAGCTGCGGGAACCCGTCACGGCCGCGCGGCACCGAGCTCGAGTAACTCATGCGGGCACCTGCTCGGCGGTCTTCCTGGTCAGCTCCAGGTACGCCTCCTCCAGCGACGGCCGGTGTTCGCTGACCCCGGAAAAGGGCACGACCCCTTCACTGAGCACGCTGACCACGCGGTCGGCGGGCAGCCCGGACACGGTGATCTCGTCGCCGCCCCCGGCGGTGACGGTCGCCCCGGCGTGCGCGAGCACGGTGATCGCCTCCTCGCGGTGGGAGGTGTGCACGGCGACCAGGCCATCGGACACGGCCGCCAGCAGGTCCTTCAGCGGCGCGTCGGCCAGGAGCCTGCCGCGCGTGACCACCACGACGTGCTCGGCGGTCTCCTCCAGTTCACGCATGGTGCGGCTGGTGATCAGCACCGCGCGGCCCTGCGCGGCGAGCTCCCGCAGCAGCCCGCGGAGCCAGGTGGCGTCGTCCGGGCCGAGGCCGTCGAACGGTTCGTCCAGCAGCAGCACGGGCGGATCGCCCAGGAGCGCGGCGGCGAGATCGAGCCGGCGCCGCGAGGCCGGGTCCAGCGTGCCGATGGCGCGTTTGGCCACCGCGGACAGGCCCGTGAGTTCGAGGACTTCGCCCGCCCGCGTGGCCGGCAGGCCGTTCGACTGGGCCAGCCAGCGCAGGTGCGTGCGCGCGCGGCAGGCGGGATGGGGCGCCGTCCCCCACAGCACGGCGCCGGCCTCGCGCAGCGGCACGCGGAGTTCGCGGTACTGGCGGCCGCTGATCAGCGCCATCCCCCGGTCGGGGCGTTCGAGCCCGAGCAGCACCCGCAGCGTCGTCGTCTTGCCCGCTCCGGCCGGTCCGCCGAACCCCGTGACGTGACCTGGGGAAACGGTGAACGTCAGGTCGTCGAGGGCCACGGCGGTGCCGTAGCGCTTGCGCAGCCCGCGTACCTCGATGGTGGCATCCATGCCCGAGAGACTACGAACCCCGCTCCCGGGCGCTCCGCCGCGCCCGCCCCTGTTCGCCGAAAAGGGTCCCGCAAGGCACCCGGTGACCGCCAGAATGGCCGGATGACGGCAATCCGGGACTGGCCACTTCCCGCGGCGATCGTGCTGGGCGTGCTCGCGACGGGGGAATCCCTGTCGCGCGCGGGGGAAGCGGGCACCGCGGCGGTGGTGATCGGGCTCGCGGCGACGGTGCCGCTGGCGTTCGCCACCCGCCACGCGGCCGGAGCGGCGCTGGTGATCGCGCCCGCGACAGCGCTTACTTCCTTGTGCTTCCGGGGTTTCCCGGCGGTCACGGGGCTGCTCGCGCTCGCCGCGGTGTGTTCCGTGCTGGCGCGCACCCACGTCGGGCAGCTGCGTGCGGGGCGCGCGGAGCAGCACGCGATGCAGGACTCCTTGCGGGAGCTGACAGTTCGCGGCGCGCGGTCGCGGATCGCGTGGGAGCTGCACGACGTGGTCGCGCACCGGATTTCGCTGATCTCGGCGCGCGCGGAGTCGGCGCGGCTGAGCACCCCGGAGCAGGCGACCGCCGGGCTGCACGTGATCGGCGAGACGGCGCGCACGGCGCTGATGGAGTTGCGGCGGGTACAGGAGTTACTCCGCCCGGACGCCGGGCACGAGCCCATCCGGCCGTATACCGGACTCGGCCAGATGCTCGAACTTGTCGACGGCGCAAGGGAAACCTCGGGCGCCGACGCGAGATTGATCGTGCACGGCACGGTCACCGGCCTGGATCCCGGTGTCGAACTGGCGGCGTGCCGGATCGTCGAGGAGTCGCTCGCCGGCACGGACGGCTGCCCGGTCGCGGTCGAGCTGGACTACACGGGCGACGACCTGCGCGTGCGGATCTCCGACGCCGGCCCCTTGTCGCCGGACGGCCCGGAACTGCTCGGGATGCGTGAGCGGGCGGCGACGGTCGGCGGCGAGTTGCGCACGACGCCCGCGCCGGGCACCGGGCTCGCGGTGGAGGCCCGGCTTCCCGTCGCGTGAAGGGTCAGCGGTTACGCCACACCGGCGGACGTTTTTGCGCGAACGCCGTGATCCCTTCGAGCGCGTCCTCGCTCACCAGCAGTTCGTCGAGCGCTTCGGTCGGGTGGTTGACCGCTTCGACGGTGTCGGCGATGCCCCGTGTCTCGGCCATGATCTGCAGCGACAGCCGGACCGACGTCGGCGAACCCTCGAGGATCGACGCCGCCAGCTCGCGGGCCCCTTCGAGTGCCTTGCCTTCCTCGGTGACGCGGTTGACCAGCCCGTAATCGCGCGCCTCCTCGGCGCCGATCCGCCTGCCGGTCAGGATCATCTCGGTCGCCACCTTTTCCGGGACCGTCCGCGGCAGCCGCACGAGCCCGCCCGCGCCGGCGACGAGCCCGACCTTCACCTCCGACAACGCGAACTGCGCGGCGGCGTCGGCGACCACGAGGTGACACGCCATCGCGATCTCCAGCCCGCCGCCCATCGCGTAGCCGTTCACGGCGGCGATCACCGGTTTCGGCAGCGCACGGCGGCCGGTCAGCCCGGCGAACCCGTTCTTGGGCGTCCACAAGGGTTTCCCGGACGCCGAGTACACGAGGTCGTTGCCCGCGGAGAACGCTTTCTCCCCGGCGCCGGTGAGGATCGCGACCCACAGGTCGGGGTCGGCGAAGTAGGCGTCGAAGATCTCGTCGAGTTCCTGGTTCGCGGGTGGGTGCAGGCTGTTGCGCGCGTCCGGGCGGTTGATCGTCACCTCGAGCAGGTGCCCGTCGCGGCGAACCTGCGCGTACTCGTAGCTCTCGCGGAACCCCACCGGGCGCGGCGGGAGCAGCTCGTTCATCCGCTCCTCGGTCAGCGCCGCCCGGTTGCCGAACCCGAAGGAGCGCACGAAAAAGCGCGTACCGAGGTCGAGCTGGTCGAGCAGCTCGGAATCCTCCGCCAGCGCGACGAAACGCCGGTCGTCGGCCTCCAACCGTCCGATGAGGACACCGGTCCGGCCGTGCCCGTGTTTGACCGTGTAGGTCTCGACGGTCGCCCAGCCGTCCGGATGCACTGCCTGCTCGACGACGGGCAGCGCGTCGATTTCGGCCTGCAGCCCGGCGTCCCGGCTCGCGCGCCAGTCCGCGGGCGTCGTGGAGTACACGCCGGTGGAGTACTTGCTGAGCATCCCGCCGTTCGCGCCGACGAGCCCGTACGCGCCGGGCTCGGCTCGCAGGCGCTGCACCGTTTCGGCGATGGCGTGCAAGGAATAGTCGTTGCCCGCGCCGCCGAAGAACGGCAGGCCACCGGTGAGCGTCAGCCCGCGCGGGTCGTCGGTGGCGAGGCCGATTCCCTCACACACGGCGAAGACGGCGATCGGGAAACAGCTGTAGAGATCGATCGTGCTCAGCTCGGCGACGCTGATCCCGGCGAGCTCCAGCGCGTGCTGCACCGAGCGTACGGCGGCCTGGCCGGTGGACAGGTCCACGCGGTCCATCAGGTGCTGCTCGCGCAGATCGGAGTGGCCGTGCAGGAACACCCACTTCTCCGGGGGCACGCCGAGTTCGCGCGCCGCCTCCACGGACATCAGCACCGCCGCGGCGCCCTGGTTCACCTGGTCCCTGGCCACCAGAAAGCGGGTGTAGGGGTCGGCGATCGGGCGGTTGCGCTCAGTCGGCGTGGCCAGCTCTTCGGCGCTGCGCTCGACGGGCGCCGCCGCGTACGGGTTCGCCGCGGCGACTTTGGTGAACGGAGCGAACAACTCCCCCATCGTGCGCGCGTACTCCTCGCGCGACTGCTTGAGCCGGGCCCGCCGCGCGTTCTCGAACAGCGCGTACTGGCTGGGCGCGTCGATCAGCTGGTGCGCCACGAGTTGTTGTCCCGCAAGGCCTTTGAGCCCGAAGCCACGGTCTTCGAGACTGCCTTCGACGTGTTCGGTGAAGTCCGGCTTGCCCTCGGCACCGGCGAAGGCGCGGGCCGTGGAGATGGCTTCGGAGCCGAAGACGAACGCGACCCTGGACCCGCCCGCGGCGATCGTGCCGGCGAGTTCGGTGACCAGATGCTGGGGCGACTGCCCGCCGGAGACCTCGAGGATCGCGCGGGCCGGATCGGCGCCGGCACGCCGGGCGACCGAGCGCGGGTAGTTGTCGGACTTGCCCAGCGGCGCGTGGCCGAGCGGGCTGGAGATCTCGAACTGCCGGACCCCCGCCGCGGTGTCGGCGGCGGCCGCGACGGCCGCCGGGTCCGCCCCGGTGTCCTCCAGCGCGGCCCGCAGGGCTTCGGCGGCGAGCCCGACCGCGGAGAGGCGGCGGTACCCGGGATCGTCGAGGCGTTCGGCGAACTG
The DNA here is from genome assembly GCF_007713735.2 of Amycolatopsis acidicola. Taxonomy (GTDB): domain Bacteria; phylum Actinomycetota; class Actinomycetes; order Mycobacteriales; family Pseudonocardiaceae; genus Amycolatopsis_E; species Amycolatopsis_E acidicola. The sequence continues at coordinate 35,725 of NZ_VMNW02000079.1, forward strand.
GCCGACGCCCACCAGCACGGGGGTGCGCGGATCGGGTTCGAACATCCCCGGACGCTATACTGACGGCTACCGTTCAGTAAACAGGAGGGTGGTCCATGCCACGCTCGGCAGGCTCCGGCCGCCCGCGCGACCCCGAGGTCGACCGGCGGGTGGCCGCCGCGGCCATCGGCCTGTTCGGCGCGGAGGGCTGGTCCGGGTTCAGCATCGAGGCGGTCGCCAAGCGGGCCGGTGTGGGCAAGGCGTCGATCTACCTGCGCTGGCCCACCAAGGAAGCGCTGCTGCTGGACGCTGTGCGGCAGTACGTCGGCGAAGTCACCGAGATCGAGGCGACCTCGGTCCGCGAGGAGCTGATCCGGCTGGCGCTGCAGCTGTTCCGGCACTACCTCGGCGACACCGGGCGCGCCGCGATGCGCCTGGCCCTGGACGCCGATCGCATCCCGGCCGTCGCCGGGCACTGGGCGAAGATCCGCGAGTCCCAGATCCTGGCGGCCCGCGCGATCGTGCGGCGGGCGATCCGCCGCGGCGAGCTGCCCGAAGGCACGTCGGTCACGTTGCTGCTGGACACGTTGTGCGGCGCGGTCGTGAACCACGTGCACGCCACCCCGCCCTCGGCGCAGGCGAAACTGGCGGATTCGGCGGAAAGCTACGCGCGTGACCTGGTGGACTTCCTGCTGCCGAACGTCAGCTGAGCTCGGCGCGCACGAACTCCCCCGGCGCCGGCCCGGCCTGCGCCAGTATCGTGCCGTCGGCGCGGCGGATGCTGGAGCCTCCGGTGGCCGGCTCGAAGCCGCCACCGGTGTGCCCCGCGAAGCTGGCGACGGCCACCCACACGCCGTGCGTGGTGGCCACGCGGTGTGCTCGTTTCTCTTGCAGGTCCTTGTTTTCCACCGTCTCGGCCGTCGCGGCGACGTAGCCGTCGATGCCCAGCGCGGCCGTGTTGGCGGCGTGCTCCGGCACCCCGAGGTCCTTGCAGATCGCCAGCCCCACGCGGAACCCGTCGATGTCGAGGACCGCGGGCGTGTCACCGGGGCGGAAGTGCTCCGGCTCCGGCCCGCCGAGGTAGATCTTGCGGTACGCCACCGACACGCCCGTCCCGTCGACCGCGAGCAGCGCGATGTGCGGCCCCGGCACGGGCGCGCCGACGAGCGCGAGCGAGCCCGTCTCGGCGCAGGCGTCGACGAGGGGCGCCAGCCGCGGGTCTCCGGGCGCGATCGGTTCCGCCCCCAGCTCGTAGCCGGTCAGCGACAGCTCCGGGAACACGATCACCCGGGCGCCCGCCGCCCGCACGAGCCGCGCGTGCTCCGCCACGTTCGCCTCGACGGCGTGCGAGAGCGACACCGGCTGGGCCACCGCGACGTTCAGGGATGCGCACACCCGCCGATCATGGCAGGCGCGAGGCGCTGGGGCAGCCGATATTCACCGTCCTCTGCCGAGCCCGCGCCGTCCTCAGCCGCTGATGTTCACCATCCACTGGACGCCGAACTTATCGGTGCAGTAGCCGAATTCGTCGCCCCACATCTGCTTCTCCAGTGGGACCGCGATGGTGCCGCCCTCGGCCAGTTTCTCCCAGTAGCCGCGCAGTTCGTCGGCGCTGTCGCCGCTGAGGCTGACCGAGATGTTCGTGCCGGGCTGGTGTTCCATCTCCGGCGGGGTGTCGGCGGCCATGATCGTGTAGCCGCTGCCGGTCTCCAGCATGCCGTGCATGATCTTGTCCGCGTGCGGGGCGTCGGCCTGGCCGAACTCGCCGAAGGTGTTCAGCGTGAGGGTGCCGCCGAAGACGTCGCGGTAGAACTCCAGTGCCTGGCGCGCGTTGTCGCGGAAGCTGATGTAGGGGTTGAGGCGGGAGGGCATGGTGATTCTCCTTCGGTAGTCCTGGTCTGAAGTCGGAAACGATCAGTGACGGGTTACACGGCCGGGACCCGGCCGGGGAAGGCATGATCGGCGGCATGGCCGACCACGCGTTCACGGACGAACGCCTCGCCGCGTGGTACGACGCGCTCAACTCCGGCCGTGATGACCTCGAGTTCTACCTGCCCCTGGTGCTGTCCGCCACCGCAGTGCTGGACGTCGGCTGCGGCACCGGCACGCTCCTGGGCGAAGCCCGCCAGGCCGGGCACGAGGGCCGCCTGTGCGGGCTGGACCCGGCGGCCGCGATGCTCGCCGAGGCCCGCCGTCACGAGGGCGTCGAGTGGGTGCTCGGCGACCTCCTCTCGACACCCTTCCGGGGCGAGTTCGATCTCGTGGTGATGACCGGGCACGCGTTCCAGGTGCTATGCACCGACGAGGAGTTGCGCGCGACGCTCTCCGCCGTCCGCGCCGCTCTCGCGCCCGGCGGCCGCTTCGCCTTCGAGACGCGCAACCCGGCGGCGCGGGCGTGGGAGCGCTGGACGCCTGAGTACGCAAGGGAAATCACCGTCGGCGGCGAGACCGTCCGGATGGCGCACGAGGCGGAGACGCCGCGAGACGGGCTCGTCCGCTTCACCACGACGTACACCGGCGCAGGCTGGGAGGACCGAAGCACCAGCGTCCTCCGCTTCACCGGTGAGGCCGAGCTGGACAGGTTCCTCGCCGAAGCGGGCCTGCGCGCCGTCGAGCGCTATGGGGACTGGGGCGGCGGCCCCGTAACCGCGGACAGCCCGGAACTCATCACGATCGCCACGGTGGTCAAGCCCGCCGTGGATGGCTAACCTACCGAGCGACCGATAAGTATGGCGCAGTGAGGAGGACAACGTGAAGGTTTCCGACGGTGTGGCGCTGGTGACCGGCGGCGCGTCGGGCCTCGGGCTGGCGACCGTGCGGGCATTGCACGGCGCGGGCGCGAAGGTGGCGATCATCGACCTGCCCACGTCCGAGGGCGAGAAGATCGCCGCGGAACTCGGCGACTCCGCGGTGTTCACCCCCGCCGACGTGACCAGCGAAGCCGACGTCACCAAGGCGCTCGACGCCGCGGCCGGACTCGGTCCGCTCCGGACGGTCGTGAACTGCGCCGGCATCGGCAACGCGATCAAGACCGTGAGCAAGAAGGGTGCCTTCCCGCTGCCCGACTTCACGAAGGTCGTCACCGTCAACCTGATCGGCACCTTCAACGTCATCCGCCTCGCCGCCGAGCGCATCTCGCACGCCGAACCGGTGGGCGAAGAGCGCGGTGTGATCATCAACACCGCCTCCGTCGCGGCCTTCGAGGGCCAGATCGGGCAGGCCGCCTACTCCGCGTCCAAGGGCGGGATCGTCGGCATGACCCTCCCGATCGCCCGCGACCTGGCGAGCCTCGGCATCCGCGTGGTGACCATCGCCCCGGGCCTCTTCCACACCCCGCTGTTCGCGGCGCTGCCGGACGAGGCGATCTCCGCGCTCGGCGCGCAGGTCCCGCATCCCGCCCGCCTCGGCGACCCGGCGGAGTACGCGGCGCTGGCGAAGCACATCGTGGAGAACCCGATGCTCAACGGCGAGACCATCCGGCTCGACGGCGCGATCCGGATGTCGCCGCGGTGAGCGCGTTCGAAGCCCTGCTGGACAAGCATTCCGGGCACGTCGAACTGCGGGACAGGGTGCTGCGCTGCCCCATCGCGACGGCCGCCGCGGGGAACTCGCTCGACGAGGCCCGCATGGCGAGCGCCACCGAACTCCTGCGCGCCATCGGCGAGGGCGCGAGCGAGGTCGGCGCGGTGCTGATCCACAGCGAGGGCAAGAACTTCTGTACCGGCGGCAACGTGAAGGCGTTCGGCTCGGCCGAGGATCCCGGCGCGTTCGTCACGGACCTGGCCACCACGTTCCACGAGTTCATCCTCGCCGTCACGCGCGCGCCGGTGCCGGTGGTCGCGGCGGTCAGCGGGTGGGCCGCGGGCGCGGGCATGAGCATCGCGCTCGCCTGCGACATCGTGGTCGGAGGGCCGGGCACGAAGCTCCGCCCGGCGTACCCGTCGATCGGGTTCTCGCCGGACGGCGGGATGTCGTGGTCGCTGCCCCGGATCATCGGGCCGGCGCGCGCCCGGGACCTGCTGCTCACGGATGGGGTCCTGGAGGGCGAGGAGGCGGCGCGGCTCGGCGCGCTCACGCGTTTCGTGGCCGACGAAGACGTCCTGGCCGAAGCCCGGGAAATCGCGGGCCGGCTGGCGAAGGGACCCACGGGGTCCCTCGGCCGGATCAAGCGGCTGGCACACGAATCCGCCGGCCGCGACCTGCCTGCCCAGCTCGCCGAGGAAGCACGCTCGATCGGCGAATGCGCCGCGAGCCCCGCCGGACGGGAGGGCGTGCGCGCGTTCGCGGAACGGCGCGCGGCCGACTACTCCGGCACCTGGTGAACCCGAAGACCGAACAGAAAGGACCGAACGTGCCGGGACCGTTGCAGGGATTGCGTGTCGTGGAGCTGGCGGGGATCGGGCCGGGCCCGCACGCCGCGATGGTGCTCGCCGACCTCGGCGCCGACGTCGTCCGGGTGGAACGCCCGGCCAAGGGGCTCGACCCGACCGGTGAACGCCCGGACCACCTGCTGCGCAACCGGCGCTCGGTGGCCGCGGACCTCAAGTCCGCCGAAGGGCTCGCGCTGGTCAAACGCCTGGTCGCGAAGGCCGACGTGCTGCTCGAAGGCTATCGGCCCGGGGTCGCCGAGCGGCTCGGTCTCGGCCCGGACGCCTGCCACGAGCTCAACCCGGGCCTGGTGTTCGGGCGGATGACCGGCTGGGGCCAGGAGGGTCCCCGGGCGCCGCGCGCCGGGCACGACATCAACTACATCTCGCTCACCGGCGCGCTGCACGCGATCGGCCGCGTGGATGAGCGGCCGGTGCCGCCGCTGAACCTCGTCGGCGATTTCGGTGGCGGTTCGATGTTCCTGGTGGCCGGGGTGCTGGCGGCGTTGTGGGAGCGGCAGAGTTCCGGGCGCGGCCAGGTGGTGGACGCGGCGATGGTCGACGGGGCCAGCGTGCTGTCGCAGATGATGTGGGCCTTCCGCGGCGCCGGGACCTGGAGCGACACGCGCGGCGTGAACCTCCTCGACGGCGGCGCGCCCTACTACGACACCTACACCTGCGCCGACGGCCGGTACATCGCGGTCGGCTGCCTGGAGTCGCAGTTCTACGCGGAGTTCCTGAAGGGGCTCGGTCTCGACGGCGAGGAGCTTCCCCCGCAGACCGATCCGAAGGGCTGGCCGACGCTGCGTGCCCGGTTCACCGAGGTGATCGTGAGCAAGACGCGCGACGAGTGGGCCGAAATCTTCGCGGGCACGGACGCCTGCGTGACGCCGGTGCTGACCTTCGCCGAGGCCCAGTCGGACGAGCACCTGGCCGAACGCGGCACGCTCGTCGAGATCGACGGGGTGGCCCAGGCCGCGCCCGCGCCGCGGTTTTCCCGTACCCCGGCGGCAAAACCGGCTCCCCCGCGCGAGACGGGAGCCGACACCGAAGCCGTGCTGTCGGACTGGGAAGCCTGAGGAGTCACTCCACCGCGTCGATCAGGCCCCACTCCAGCGCTGTGGTGGTGCCGAGCGGCCGGCCCGACAGGGCGAGGAACAACGTGCGCCACCGGCCGGCCCGGCGCGGGATGCTGACCGTGCCGCCCGCGCCCGGGATGAGCCCCATCCCGACCTCAGGCAGCCGGAACGTGGTGCCCTCGCGGGCGATCACGCGGCCGGCGAAAGCGGGCAGCTCGATGCCCGCGCCCACACAACTGCCTTGAACGCGGACTTCGGCGCGCTCAGCCAGCCTGTGCAGCAGCAGACCGGCGCCGCCGCGCGTGCGCACGAAATGCGCGGTGGCCAGATCCGGCGTCGTGCCGAACTCGTCGAGATCCCCGCCCGCGGAGAACGACGGCCCGGCGCCGGTGAGCACGACGCGCTCGATGCTGTCGTCCAATTCGGCCAGCCGCAACGCTTCCACGAGCGCGTCCCGCACTTCACGGCCGTAGGCGTTGCGCCGTTCCGGCCGGTTGAGCGTGATGAGCAGCCGCGCCCCGTCACGCTCGACCAGCACGGGCTCCGTGGACGGCGGCGGCAGGGGGCGTTCCCCGCGTTTCTCCAGCCAGCGCGCGAACTCCGCGCCTCCGAGCAGGGTCGAGTAGGCGAAGGACTCCAGATCGAGGGCCGCGGCGACGTCTCCCCCGCCCGCGCGCAGCACTTGCGCCAGCACGAGCGCGGCCTGCGGGTTGTCGTGCGCGGCGGCACGCAGGAATTCGGCGTCCGCCACCGGATCTTCCGAGACCACGAACTCGGGTCCCGCGTTCGAACCGGGCGGCACCAGCGTGACGTCCAGCCGCGCGGCGGCTTCGCGAGGGAACTCGCCGACCCCGACCAGGATCTGGTCGCCACGCGGGGGCACGGGCTCGCCCGCGCGGACGATCACGAGCGGTTCGTGCAGTAGCACGGAGACGTCGGGACCCATAGCGGGCAAAGCCTACCAACGCGTAGGCCACAATCGACGGTCATGGACCAGATTTCAGCCACGCCCGGCGTCGCCGGGCAGCCGGGCGGGCCCGAGTTCGGCCGGATGATCGAGGCGCTGCGGACCGTGCAGGCCGCGATCACCGGCGCCGCTCCCCCGCCCGAGGTCTCCGCCGAGGTCGGCGCGATCCTCGAGACGGTGGCCGGCGCGCTCGAGCCTTACCTGGTCGGCGAAGACGAGCAGCTCAGCGGGCACCGCGACGATCTGCCGGGGCGCGGCCAGCCACTGCTTCCGCCGCTGTGGCTGGACGAGCGGGACGAGACCCACCTGCGCGGGCGCGTCACGTTCGACCGCTTCCATCTCGGGGGCAACGGCGCCGCGCACGGCGGCGCGATCACCGTGCTGTTCGACGAGATGCTCGGCAGGCTGGCCAACGCGGGCCGCAACCGGGCCCGGACCAAGTACCTGCAGGTGGAGTACCACCGGATCACGCCGCTCGACACCGAGTTGCGCGTGGAAGCCAAGATCGCCCGCGTAGAGGGGCGAAAGCGGTTTCTGACGTGCGCGCTCTACGACGGCGAGCACCTCACCGCCGACGCCGAAGGGCTGTTCGTGGAGCTGCTGCCCGGGCAGCCCTGAGTCCACTGTGCACGGTCGGCCACCAGGCCGGACGGGGCGCGCTGTGGCATCGTGAGCCCGTGGCTTCCCGGATCCGCAGCTGGCTGACCGACTGGACCGTGGTCGGCCCGCTGATCGCCGTACTCGCGCTCGTTCTGACGTGGGGCCGGAAACTGCCGCTCGTGGTGGTGCTGCTGGTCGCGCTGTGCCTGGCCGCGGCCGTGCTCGCGGCGGTGCACCACGCGGAGGTCGTGGCGCACCGCGTCGGCGAGCCGTTCGGGTCTCTCGTGCTCGCGGTCGCGGTGACGATCATCGAGGTGGGCCTGATCGTCACCCTCATGATCGGCGGCGACGCGAAGACGGCGAGCCTGGCGCGGGACACCGTGTTCGCCGCCGTGATGATCACCTGCAACGGGATCCTGGGGCTGTCGCTGCTCGTCGGCGCGTGGCGGCACCGGGTCGCGGTGTTCAACGCGGAAGGCACCGGCGGGGCGCTCGCGACGGTCGCCACGCTGTCCACGCTGAGCCTCGTGCTGCCGACGTTCACCACCAGCCGGCCGGGGCCGGAGTTCTCGCCGGCGCAGCTCGCGTTCGCCGGTGTCGCTTCGCTTGTGCTGTATGGGCTTTTCGTCGCGATGCAGACCGTGCGGCACCGCGACTACTTCCTGCCGGTCAAGCAGGGCACGGAGGAACACGCTGACCCGCCGAAGGCCAGCGCGGCGTGGCTCAGCCTGCTGCTCCTGCTGGTCGCGCTGTTCGCCGTGGTGGGCGACGCGAAGGTGGTGTCGCCCGCGATCGAGGACGGGGTCAGCAAGGCCGGGTTCCCGCAGGCCGTGGTGGGGGTGGTGATCGCGCTGCTGGTGCTGCTGCCGGAGACGATCGCGGCCCTGCGCGCGGCGACGCGGGACCGGATCCAGACCAGCCTCAACCTGGCGCTGGGCTCGGCGATGGCCAGTATCGGGCTGACCATCCCGGTGATCGCGCTGGCTTCGGTGTGGCTACCCGGGACCCTCGTGCTCGGACTGGGCAGCACACACCTCGTGCTGCTGGCGCTCACCGTGATCACCGGCGTGCTGACCGTCGTGCCCGGCCGCGCGACCCTGCTGCAGGGCGGGGTGCATCTGGCTCTCTTCGCGAGTTTCCTGTTCCTGGCGGTCAATCCGTGAGGGAACGGCGTTCGCGGCCCGTGCGCCCGGACTCCTCGACGATGCCCTGCAACGCCTTCACGTGCGAGTGCAGCACGTCGCGCCCGGATTCGCTGAGGTTGAGCCAAGTCCGGGGGCGTTTGCCCACGTAGCCTTTGCGGACCTCGAGGTAGCCGGGTTTGCTGAGCGTGGTGACCTGTTTGGACAGTGCGGAGTCCGACAGCCCCACCGAATCGCGGACCCAGCCGAACTCGCCCCACTCGGTGGCCGCCAGCAGCGAGACGATCGACAGCCGGGTGGGGTCGAGCAGCAGCGGGCAAAGTTCAGCTTCGGCCATCGACGGTGCTTCCTCCGGGGATGGCCGCCTTCGCCAGGCCGCGGCGCAGGTGCGGGCCGAAGGCGATCAGCAGCAGGGCGAGCACCGCGCCGAAGATCGTGCTGAGGTAAGGAACGTGCACGCCGTCCGGACGGATCACGCCCAGTACCAGTATTCCCGCGATCGACAGCAGCATCAGGCCGAAGATCAGGAGGTGGGTGCCGCGCCGGAACTGCGGTGAGATCGCGTCCCGGTGCACGCGCGCCGGCTGCCCGAACATCGCGGCGCCGCGGCGTGTCCTGCCCGCGGCGAGGTAGACCAGCACCAGTGCCGCGAACACCAGGCCCGGCCAGGACGCGCCGGGCAGGAAGTCGGTGGACGCGCTGTACAGGAAGATCACGATGCCGGTGACCACGTCCAGCCAGCGCGCGCCACTGGCCAGCGCGGTGCGGGCCTGACCCCGCCCCTGCCCGACGGTGCCGAGTGCCTTCGCCGCCTCTTCCGGAGTGGGCTCGGTAGCCATCTTCGTCCCCCTGGTTTTCCGTCGGTTCAACCACTTGCCTGAGTGGAAAGTATCAGGTCACTTTCCACTCAGGCAAGTGGTTGCCTCCGGGGGAAGGTTCGGTGGTGCGGGGCGTTGGGG